>NZ_NKHG01000004.1 GCF_002744245.1 Bacillus pumilus
CTTTTTTGTGTTTTTGGGAGGTTTGACACCAGATAAATGTGGAAATAATATTGTTAGTTGAGCGATTATCTTGAAAAATCGATCGAAAAAATTTATAGTAAGATTAAAGTCAAATATAGTCAAAGTCAATGGAGGAGGAGGCTGAGTGGCACAAAATATTTCTGATATCATCGAGCAATATTTGAAGGAAGTCTTAGATCAGAATGGTCGAGAAATATTAGAAATTAAACGCAATGAGATTGCAGATAAGTTTCAATGCGTACCTTCACAAATTAACTATGTTATCAATACACGTTTTACGAACGAAAGAGGTTATATCGTTGAGAGTAAGCGTGGCGGCGGTGGCTATATCCGCATTATTAAAGTCAAAATGAATGATGAAGTCGATTTATTGAACAACATTATTTCCCAAATATATCATCGTTTATCACAGGCCTCATCTGATCATATCATCATGCGTCTTGTTGAAAATAACATTTTATCCGAAAGAGAAGCAAAGATGATGATCAGTGTCATGGATCGTTCTGTTTTGCACATTGATTTACCGGAACGAGATGAGCTGCGGGCTCGTATGATGAAAGCGATGTTAAATGCTTTGAAATTAAAGTAAAGCGGGTGAAAAGATTGATTTGTCAAGAATGCAATGAGAGACCAGCCACTTTTCACTTTACGAAAGTTATAAATGGAGAAAAACAAGAAATGCACATATGTGAACAATGTGCAAAAGAAAACAGTGATTCATATGCTATGAGTGGCAACCAAGGTTTCTCGATTCACAACTTGTTATCAGGCTTATTGAATATTGATCCTACCTTTACCACAAGCGCTAACAAAGGATCATCTATTTTTCAAGAAGCAAGAGAAGTGGATCAATGCCCTAAGTGTGGCTTGACCTTTCAGCAGTTCAGAAAAACAGGCCGTTTTGGCTGTGCAGAATGCTATCGCACATTTGATCAGTATTTGAACCCTGTGTTACGGAAAGTCCATAGTGGAAATACAGTCCATAATGGAAAGGTCCCTAAACGGATTGCCGGCAGTCTGCATGTCCGCCGGAAGCTTGAGTTAATGCAGCAAGAGCTGAAGCAGCTGATTGAACAGGAAGAGTTCGAAAAAGCAGCGGAAGTTCGAGATCAAATTCGTGCTTTAGAGCATGAGCAATCTCAGCAGAGGGAGGGAGATTAACGACATGTCGCTCCAGCATTTTATTCAAGACGCTTTAAGTCAATGGATGAAACAAAAAGGACCAGAAAGTGACATTGTTCTAAGCAGTCGTATTCGGCTAGCACGCAATCTAGAGCATGTTCGTTTCCCAACTCAGTTTTCTCAAGAGGAGGCTGAAGCTGTTCTCCAGCAATTCGAGCAAAAGTTAGCGAGCCAAGAGGTGAAGGACATTGGAAACTTTGTTCTGATTCGAATGAATGAAACGCAGCCTTTGGCAAAGAGGGTACTTGTTGAAAAGCATTTGATTAGCCCCAACTTAGCAGAATCAAGATTTGGTGGCTGCTTGCTTTCTGAAAATGAAGAAATCAGTGTGATGCTGAATGAAGAAGACCATATTCGTATCCAATGCTTGTTCCCAGGTTTTCAGCTGGCCAATGCACTAAAAGCGGCTAATCAGGTAGATGATTGGATTGAAGAGCAGGTGGATTATGCGTTTTCTGAAAAGAGAGGATACTTAACTAGCTGTCCGACCAATGTAGGTACAGGTATTAGGGCTTCGGTCATGATGCATTTACCAGCATTGGCTCTCACAAGACAAATGAATCGTATTATTCCTGCAATTAATCAATTAGGTCTTGTGGTCAGAGGAATTTATGGTGAGGGTAGCGAAGCAATAGGAAACATCTTTCAAATTTCAAATCAAATGACACTTGGTCAATCTGAAGAGGATATTGTAGATGACTTGAATAGTGTCACGGCTCAGCTCATTGAACAAGAACGATCTGCACGAAAAGCATTATATCAAACGTCTAAAATTGAACTTGAGGACAGAGTGTACCGTTCCTTAGGGATTTTGGCCAATTGTCGCATGATTGAATCGAAGGAAACGGCAAAGTGTCTTTCGGATGTGCGTCTTGGAATTGATTTAGGTATCATTAAGGGGCTTTCAAGTAATATACTGAATGAGCTCATGATTTTGACACAGCCTGGTTTCCTTCAACAATATTCAGGAGGAGCCTTGGAACCAAATGAAAGAGATATAAAACGAGCAGCGATTATAAGAGAAAGGCTGCGCTTAGAAATGCATAGGAATGGACAGGAGGATGAAACGATATGATGTTTGGAAGATTCACTGAAAGAGCTCAAAAGGTATTAGCACTTGCACAAGAAGAAGCCATTCGCCTAGGCCATAAGAATATTGGAACAGAGCACATATTACTTGGTCTTGTACGTGAAGGTGAGGGCATTGCTGCAAAAGCGTTAGAAGCACTGGGCCTTGTTTCAGATAAAATCCAAAAAGAAGTCGAAAGCTTGATTGGAAGAGGGCAAGAGGTGTCTCAAGCTATTCCTCATTACACGCCTAGAGCGAAGAAGGTCACGGAGCTTTCTATGGATGAAGCGAGAAAGCTAGGTCATTCCTATGTAGGGACTGAACATATTCTTTTAGGTCTTATTCGTGAGGGAGAGGGCGTTGCTGCCCGTGTCTTAAATAACCTCGGAGTGAGCTTAAATAAAGCCCGCCAGCAAGTACTGCAGCTGCTTGGCAGCAATGAAACTGGTGCATCTGCGGCAGGATCTAATAGTAATGCAAATACACCGACATTAGATAGCTTGGCGAGAGATTTAACAGCTATTGCGAAAGAGGACAGCTTGGACCCTGTCATTGGCCGAAGCAAAGAAATTCAACGTGTCATTGAGGTACTAAGCAGAAGAACAAAGAATAATCCTGTGCTAATTGGTGAGCCTGGTGTTGGTAAAACAGCCATTGCAGAAGGACTCGCACAGCAAATTATTCACAACGAAGTGCCTGAAATTCTTCGTGATAAACGAGTGATGACACTTGATATGGGAACCGTTGTAGCGGGTACAAAATATCGTGGTGAATTCGAGGATCGTTTGAAAAAAGTCATGGACGAAATTCGTCAGGCTGGAAATATCATTCTCTTCATAGATGAGCTTCATACACTGATCGGTGCAGGTGGAGCAGAGGGTGCGATTGACGCATCTAATATTTTGAAACCATCCTTAGCACGTGGGGAGCTTCAATGTATCGGGGCTACAACGTTAGATGAGTATCGTAAATATATCGAGAAGGATGCTGCGCTTGAACGTCGTTTCCAACCAATTCAAGTTGATCAGCCGTCTGTTGATGAAAGTATTCAAATTTTAAGAGGACTTAGAGATCGTTATGAGGCGCACCACCGTGTGTCCATTACGGATGAAGCCATTGAGGCGGCGGTAAAGCTGTCCGACCGCTATATCTCTGATCGTTTCCTTCCAGATAAGGCGATCGATTTAATTGATGAGGCAGGTTCGAAGGTTCGCTTACGTTCTTTCACGACACCGCCTAATCTAAAAGAATTAGAGCAAAAGCTGGATGAAGTACGCAAGGAAAAGGATGCGGCTGTTCAAAGTCAAGAATTTGAAAAAGCAGCTTCTCTTCGTGATACAGAACAGCGCTTGCGAGAAAAAGTAGAAGTGACAAAGAAATCGTGGAAAGAAAAGCAGGGACAAGAGAATTCAGAGGTATCTGTAGATGATATTGCGATGGTTGTCTCTAGCTGGACGGGAGTGCCTGTTTCAAAAATTGCTCAAACGGAAACAGATAAGCTTCTGAATATGGAACAATTGCTTCACTCTCGAGTCATTGGACAGGATGAAGCTGTTGTCGCTGTAGCGAAAGCAGTGAGACGTGCTCGTGCTGGTCTAAAAGATCCGAAACGTCCAATTGGTTCCTTTATCTTCTTAGGTCCAACAGGTGTGGGTAAGACTGAGCTTGCAAGAGCACTGGCCGAGTCTATTTTCGGTGATGAAGAAGCGATGATCCGTATTGATATGTCTGAATATATGGAGAAACATTCTACTTCAAGACTTGTTGGATCACCTCCGGGTTATGTTGGCTATGATGAAGGTGGTCAGTTGACTGAAAAAGTGAGAAGAAAACCGTATTCTGTTGTGCTTTTAGATGAGATTGAAAAGGCGCATCCTGATGTGTTTAATATCTTACTGCAAGTGTTAGAAGATGGTCGTCTCACTGATTCTAAAGGACGTACAGTGGACTTTAGAAATACCATTTTGATTATGACTTCAAACGTTGGGGCTAGCGAACTGAAGCGAAATAAATATGTCGGCTTTAACGTGCAAGATGAAAGTCAAAATTATAAAGATATGAAAGGTAAAGTCATGGGCGAGTTGAAACGTGCGTTTAGACCGGAATTCATCAACCGTATTGATGAAATCATTGTCTTCCACTCGCTTGAGAAGAAACATCTAAAAGAGATCGTATCTCTCATGTCTGATCAATTGACAAAACGATTAAAAGAGCAAGACCTTTCCATAGAATTGACGGAAGCAGCAAAAGCGAAGATTGCCGACGAAGGTGTAGACCTTGAGTACGGTGCTCGTCCGTTAAGAAGAGCGATTCAAAAGCACGTTGAGGATCGTCTTTCTGAAGAATTGCTGAAGGGCAATATTGAAAAGGGGCAACAAATCGTATTAGATGTGGAAGATGGAGAAATTGTCGTAAAAACGACGGCTGCTACGAACTAATATAGTAAGAAAAAAGTGTGAGGCATACCAGTCAGGTGTATGCCTCCCTTTACTTATTTCTGACCAGTATAAGGAGTTGTATTCTTCAATCTATGGCTAAGACAAAATCAAAATTTATATGCCAATCGTGCGGTTATGAGTCAGCCAAATGGATGGGGAAATGTCCAGGCTGCGGCACGTGGAACAGTATGACAGAAGAGGTCGTTCGGAAAGAGCCGGCAAATCGTCGAAGTGCTTTTAATCATTCTGTTCAAACTATTCAAAAACCTTCACCTATATCTGCAATTGAAACATCAGAAGAACCCCGAATTAAAACGAATTTAGAAGAATTTAACCGAGTATTAGGAAGTGGAATTGTCAAAGGCTCTCTTGTGCTAATTGGCGGAGACCCTGGGATTGGGAAGTCCACACTATTGTTACAAGTATCAGCGCAACTCTCAGACAAAAATCAGAATGTGTTATACATATCTGGTGAGGAGTCCATTAAACAAACGAAGCTAAGAGCAGACCGCCTCGGTATTGAAAGTGCGTCTTTACATGTTTTGGCTGAAACCGATATGGAGTATATCACGTCTGCTATACAAGAGATGAAACCCGCTTTTGTTGTGGTTGATTCGATTCAAACCGTTTATCAGAGCGATATTACGTCAGCTCCTGGATCTGTTTCTCAGGTGAGGGAATGTACAGCACAGCTGATGAAGATTGCCAAGACGAATGGTATCCCCATTTTTATCGTTGGTCACGTGACCAAAGAAGGCTCAATCGCAGGGCCACGACTTTTAGAGCATATGGTCGACACGGTTCTTTATTTTGAAGGGGAGCGGCATCATACGTTTCGTATCTTACGAGCAGTGAAAAACCGATTTGGTTCAACGAATGAATTAGGGATTTTTGAAATGAGAGAGGAAGGGCTCTCGGAAGTATTAAACCCATCAGAAATTTTCTTAGAAGAGCGATCAGCGGGTGTATCTGGTTCGTGTGTTGTTGCTTCAATGGAAGGAACAAGACCCGTTCTTGTGGAGATACAAGCATTAATTTCGCCGACAAGCTTTGGGAATCCACGGAGAATGGCCACAGGGCTTGATCATAATCGTGTGTCATTGCTAATGGCAGTTTTAGAAAAACGTGTAGGGCTGCTGCTGCAAAACCAAGATGCATATTTAAAGGTCGCAGGCGGAGTAAAGCTTGATGAACCAGCGATTGACTTGGCCATTGCCGTCAGTATTGCATCTAGCTTTAAAGACGCAGCGCCGCATCAAGCGGATTGCTTTATAGGAGAAGTCGGTCTGACGGGAGAAGTCAGAAGAGTATCAAGAATTGAACAGCGTGTGCAGGAAGCTGCTAAACTAGGATTTAAGCGAATGTTTATTCCTCAGGTGAATATAGACGGATGGAAAAAGCCGAGAGGGATTGAGTTAGTCGGTGTAGAAAATGTAGCGGAGGCACTTCGTATTTCACTAGGGGGATCATAGAAATGGAAAAAGAGAAAAAAGGAGCGAGAGAACTCGATCTCTTAGATATCGTACAGTTTGTGGCACCAGGGACACCTCTGCGGGCTGGGATCGAAAATGTTCTGAGGGCCAATACTGGCGGGCTCATTGTTGTTGGTTATAACGACAAAGTCAAAAGTGTGGTAGATGGAGGATTTCACATTAATTCTGCCTTCTCTCCAGCACATTTATATGAATTGGCCAAGATGGATGGGGCCATTATTTTAAGTGATTCTGGTCAAAAAATCTTGTATGCGAATACACAGCTGATGCCAGATGCCACCATTCATTCATCAGAAACAGGCATGAGGCACCGAACGGCTGAGCGTGTAGCTAAGCAGACAGGCTGCTTAATCATTGCCATTTCTGAACGGAGAAACGTCATTACCCTATACCAAGGGAATCGTCGTTATACGCTGAAAGATATTGGCTTTATTTTAACAAAGGCCAATCAAGCCATACAAACACTTGAGAAATATAAAACCATTTTAGATCACGCCATTTCTGCTTTAAGCGCCCTAGAATTTGAAGAGCTTGTGACCTTCGGTGATGTATTATCCGTGCTGCATCGCTACGAAATGGTACTCAGAATCAAAAATGAAATCAATATGTATATCAAAGAGCTTGGAACAGAAGGACACTTGATCCGTCTTCAAGTCAATGAGCTCATTACAGATATGGAGCAGGAAGCGGCTTTATTTATTAAAGATTACGTGAAAGAAAAGATCAAAGATCCATATGTTTTGCTTAAACAGCTCCAAGATATGTCTAGCTTTGAACTTTTAGATGACGCCATTTTGTACAAGTTACTCGGATATCCAGCATCTACAAATATTGACGATTATGTGTACACAAGAGGGTACAGATTACTTCACAAAATCCCTAGACTGCCTATGCCAATCGTCGAAAACGTGGTTGAAGCGTTTGGTGTGTTAGATCGAATTATGGAAGCAGATGTACAAGAATTGGATGAAGTAGAAGGAATTGGAGAAGTAAGAGCGAAAAAGATAAAAAAAGGATTAAAAAGACTGCAAGAAAAACATTATATCGACCGTCAGCTATAAAAAGAGAAATTTTTCTCAATCAGGGTTAAAAATGGATGAATATGGGTATATTAATGATGCTTTTTGTTTTCTGTTTATCATAATAGGAAACTTAAACATATATCAATGTCAGGTGAAGGTGGATTGACAGATGAAAAATAAAGGAGGTGAAGGTATGTTAAAAAGAATCGTTCAGGCGTTTTTTATCATTTTGGGTGCAGTTGTGGGGATTTTTATTATTCCAGAGTTATTTCTACTGTTAAATGTAAAGGACATACCTTTCATAACAAATGCTTACTTTTCAGCACTAATAGGAGCCGCTGTATTCTTTATCATCGGCAAATGGTGCACAGAATATGTTGTTAATTGGGTGAAATGGATCGAGGATTCTCTATTGAAGGCGCCTCTTCCTGATCTTATATCTGGAAGTTTCGGTTTAGTATTTGGACTTATTCTAGCATTTCTTATTGTAAACGTGATCCCGCTAAACAATATCCCATATCATATTTTTGGTACCATTATTCCGATTTTTCTGGCTTTCTTTTTAGGATACCTTGGATTTCAGGTAGGGTTTAAGAAGAAGGATGAAATGATGGGGCTGTTCTCCAGATCTGCAAAGGTCAGCAAGAAAAAAGGAGCAGCTGATGACGAACCTGAAATAGAAGATAAAAAGCTGAAAATTTTAGACACAAGTGTTATCATTGATGGAAGAATCGCAGATATTTGTCAAACTGGATTCTTAGAAGGAGTCATGGTCATTCCTCAATTTGTGCTTGAAGAATTGCAGCATATTGCAGACTCTTCTGATGTATTAAAGAGAAACAGAGGCCGAAGAGGTCTTGATATTTTAAATCGTATTCAAAAAGAATTGGATATCAAAGTTGAAATTTACGAAGGTGACTTCGAAGACATTCAAGAGGTTGATAGCAAGCTTGTGAAGCTCGCTAAGCTAACTTCAGGTGTTGTTGTGACAAATGATTTTAATTTAAATAAAGTATGCGAACTTCAAAAAGTAGCAGTGTTAAACATCAATGATCTAGCCAATGCGGTCAAGCCGGTTGTATTGCCTGGGGAAGAAATGAAGGTACAGGTCATTAAAGATGGAAAAGAGCATAACCAAGGTGTTGCCTACTTAGATGACGGTACGATGATTGTGGTCGAGGAAGGGCGCAATTATATTGGAAAAGACATTGATGTGTTGGTCACAAGTGTGCTGCAGACTGCTGCTGGAAGAATGATTTTTGCCAAGCCAAAACTTCTGGAGAAGGCGCTCTAAAGGGAGAACGAACATGTATTATGAAGTAGTTATTCCGGCTGCGGGGCAGGGGAAGCGAATGAAGGCCGGCCGCAATAAGCTTTTTATTGAATTGAAAAGAATGCCGGTCATCATTCATACACTGAAGGTGTTTGACACCCATTCACAATGCAAACGCATGATCTTAGCAATCAATGAAGAGGAGCGTCGTGACTTTGAAAGGCTACTAAAGGTACACGCTTTTCAAACGCCTGTTTCACTTGTCACTGGCGGTGAAGAACGCCAGCAAAGTGTATACGAAGGATTGAAGGCTGTGAAAGGTGCAGACATCGTGCTTGTTCATGATGGCGCAAGGCCTTTTATTAAACATACACAGATTGACTTGCTCGTTAAAGCAGCGATTGAAAAAGGCTCCGCAGTCGTAGCGGTACCAGTGAAAGACACAATCAAACGCGTTCAAGAAGGCAAAGTGGAACAAACCATTGAACGTCAGAGCTTGTGGGCAGTCCAGACCCCACAAGCTTTTCGTCATTCTATTTTAAAAGAGGCGCATGAATATGCAGAGCGAACAGGCTTCCTTGGAACAGATGACGCCAGCCTTGTAGAACAATTACATGGTGAGAGTGTGTATATTGTCCAAGGAGACTATACCAATATTAAACTGACAACACCGGATGATTTATTGGTTGCCAAGGCAATTATGGATGCGGAAAGAGGGTACTAGATCATGTTTAGAATAGGACAAGGCTTTGATGTACATCAATTAACAGAAGGAAGGCCTCTTATTATCGGCGGGGTGACCATTCCCTATGAAAAAGGACTGCTTGGACATTCAGACGCTGACGTACTGCTTCACACAGTGGCAGATGCCTGTTTAGGTGCGATTGGTGAAGGGGATATCGGCAGACATTTCCCAGACACTGATCCCGAGTTTAAGGATGCAGACTCTTTTAAATTACTTCAGCATGTGTGGTCTCTTGTGAAAGACAAAGGCTATACACTTGTGAATATTGATTGCACCATCATGGCGCAAAAGCCAAAGATGGCACCTTATATTCAACCGATGTGTGAGAAAATCGCTGAAGCGCTTGAGGCGGATGTCACACAGGTGAATGTCAAAGCAACAACGACAGAGAAACTTGGATTTACAGGCAGAGGTGAAGGAATTGCCTCTCAGGCGACAGTGCTTCTTCAGAAAAAGTAAAATCCATTTTGATGAGAATGGTATTTGATGATAAAATACGTTTATAAAAAAATGGTGTCAGGCAACATGATGCAGATGAAAGGAAGTTAAACTCATGGGAAATGAAGTGCGTGTTCGTTATGCACCGAGTCCAACTGGTCATTTACATATAGGGAATGCTAGAACGGCTCTTTTCAACTATTTGTTCGCACGCAGCCAAGGCGGCAAATTTATTATTCGAATCGAAGATACGGATCAAAAGCGTAATGTAGAAGGCGGAGAAGAAAGCCAGCTTCGTCATTTGCAGTGGCTCGGTATTGATTGGGATGAAAGCATTGATAAAGATGGCGGCTACGGTCCTTACAGACAATCAGAGCGTAATGATATTTACAAAAAATATTATGACGAGCTGCTAGAGAAGGACTTGGCGTATAAGTGCTATTGTACGGCTGAAGAACTAGAAGAAGAGCGCGAAGCACAAATCGCCCGCAGTGAAATGCCTCGATATTCTGGTAAATGCAGTCATTTATCAAAAGAAGAAGAGGACAAGCTTATTGCTGAAGGAAGAGAGCCAAGCATTCGCTTCCGTGTTCCAAAAGGAGAAATCATCAAATTTGACGACATGGTCAAAGGTGATATTTCGTTTGAAACAGACGGCATTGGTGACTTTGTCATTGTGAAGAAAGATGGTACACCAACTTATAACTTCGCTGTAGCAGTGGATGATCATTTGATGAAAATGACTCACATTCTCCGCGGAGAGGATCACATTTCGAATACACCTAAACAAATCATGGTCTTCAATGCATTTGGCTGGGATGTGCCACTGTTCGGACATATGACGTTGATTGTGAACGAGAACCGCAAGAAATTAAGTAAGCGTGATGAATCGATTATTCAATTCATCGAGCAATATAAGAACTTGGGCTATTTACCAGAAGCCCTGTTTAACTTCATTGCATTACTTGGATGGTCTCCAGTTGGCGAAGAGGAACTATTTACAAAAGAGCAATTCATCGATATTTTCGATGTCAACCGACTTTCTAAGTCACCAGCTCTATTCGATATGCATAAACTAAAATGGGTGAATAACCAATACGTGAAAGCACTTGATCTTGATCAGGTCGTTGCCTTAACACTTCCACATCTTCAAAAGGCAGGCAAGGTAAGCGAGCAGCTGACAGAAGAAGAAAACACGTGGGTACGCAAACTCATTTCTCTATATCACGAACAATTGAGCTTCGGAGCAGAAATTGTTGAGTTAACAGAGTTGTTCTTTAAGGAGCAAATTGAGTATAATCAAGAGGCAAGGGAAGTTCTAGCAGAGGAGCAAGTACCAGAAGTCATGGCCTCTTTTGCAGGTCAGCTTGAACGTCTTGAGTCTTTCACACCTGATGAAATCAAGGCTGCCATTAAAGCGGTACAAAAAGAAACAGGGCATAAAGGCAAGAAACTATTCATGCCAATTCGTGTCGCTGTCACAGGACAAACGCATGGCCCAGAGCTTCCGCAAAGTATTGAACTACTAGGTAAAGAAACGGTATTAAACCGCATTAAACAAATATAAGGAAAATCGTTGCGAGGGAGAAGTACAATGTTTTCGTCCATCACAGAAAGAGTCTTCACCGGCTGAAAGAGACTTATGGGCAGACGTTGGAAATGCACCCTCAAGACCCTTGAGGAACACGTACGTTAGTATGCAAGGGCGGTACCCTCCGTTATGGGATGAAGTTGAGAAAGCTTGCAAGATCATGAGCTTTCTAAACAGAGTGGAACCGCGTTTTCAAAACGTCTCTGTCATATGGCAGAGACGTTTTTTATTTGTCCAAAAAAGAGAGCAAGTCCTAAGAGAGATTGATGGGGAAGAACGGGGGGAGCATGTGTTTTTCAAAATGCTGAAAGAAGATATTGATACTGTGTTTGATCAAGATCCTGCTGCTAGAAGCTATATTGAAGTAGTGCTAACCTATTCAGGGCTTCATGCAATTTGGGCTCATCGTATTGCGCATGCATTCTATAAGCGTAAGCTATATTTTCTTGCGCGGATTATTTCTCAGGTCAGCCGATTTTTCACAGGGGTTGAGATTCATCCAGCAGCGACAATCGGCAGGCGATTCTTCATTGATCACGGCATGGGCGTCGTGATTGGAGAAACATGTGAAATTGGTGATAACGTCACCGTTTTTCAAGGCGTGACATTAGGGGGAACAGGGAAAGAAAAGGGAAAGCGTCATCCGACCATTTTAGACGATGCTCTTATTGCGACTGGTGCTAAGGTGCTTGGTTCAATTACAGTTGGAAAAGGGTCCAAGATTGGTGCGGGGTCTGTTGTGTTAAAAGACGTCCCAGACCATTCCACCGTTGTAGGTATACCTGGGCGAGTGGTCGTTCAAAATGGAAAGAAAATCAATCGTGATCTCAATCATCAAGATTTGCCAGATCCAGTTTCTGATCGTTTCAAAGAATTAGAACGAGAAATGGAAAAGCTAAAACGTGAGCTGGCTTCATTGAGCAGAAAGGAAGAACAATCATGACAATCAATATTTATAATACATTGACACGTAAAAAGGAAGAATTTGTCCCGCTTGAACCAGGCAAGGTCAAGATGTATGTGTGCGGACCAACCGTTTATAACTACATTCATATCGGGAATGCCAGACCGGCGATTGTATATGACACTGTACGTAAGTACTTAGAATACAGCGGCTATGATGTGCACTTTGTATCAAATTTTACTGATGTGGATGATAAACTCATCAAAGCAGCGAATGAATTAGGGGAAGATGTCCCGACGATTGCTGATCGATTTATCCAAGCATACTTCGAAGACGTCAGTGCACTAGGCTGCAAAAAAGCAGACCTTCACCCGCGAGTGACGGAAAATATGGATGATATCATTGCGTTTATCGCCACATTGATTGAAAAAGGCTACGCCTATGAAGCGGATGGTGACGTGTATTACAGCACACGTTCTTTTGAAGGCTACGGAAAGCTTTCTCACCAATCGATTGATGAACTGAAGACAGGTGCCCGTATTCGTGTAGGGGAAAAGAAAAGAGATGCATTGGATTTTGCTTTATGGAAGGCTGCAAAGGATCAGGAGATCTCATGGGATAGCCCATGGGGCGAAGGACGTCCAGGCTGGCACATCGAGTGCTCGGCCATGGTCAAAAAATATTTAGGTGATACGATCGACATTCATGCGGGTGGACAGGATTTAACATTCCCTCACCATGAGAATGAGATCGCCCAATCCGAGGCTTTGACAGGAAAGCCTTTTGCAAAGTATTGGATGCATAACGGGTATATTAATATTGAGAATGAAAAAATGTCAAAATCACTGGGCAACTTTGTACTGGTGCATGACATTATTAAAGAACAAGACCCAGATGTGCTTCGATTCTTTATGTTATCTGTTCACTATCGTCACCCAATCAATTATTCAATTGATTTATTGGAAAGTACAAAGAGTGCTTTTAACAGACTCAAAACATCGTATGCCAATTTACATCATCGCCTTGAGAGCAGTTCCAATTTGACAGACGATCGTGCCGAATGGCTTGCGAAGATTGAAGAGCAGCGCGCGACATTTATTTCTGAAATGAACGATGACTTCAATACTGCAAATGCCATCTCTGTTTTATTTGAACTAGCGAAGCAGGCGAATTACTATATGGAAAATGATCATACTTCTGAGGAAGTGATCAAGGCATTTATTGGGTTGTTCCAAGAAATTACATCTGTTCTTGGTTTCTCATTAGAAGAAAAGCATACGCTTGACGAAGAGGTAGAAGCATTAATCGAGAAACGAAATGAAGCTAGAAGAAATCGTGACTTCGCACTGTCTGATCAAATTCGTGACCAGTTAAAGAGCATGAATATTGTATTGGAGGACACTCCTCAAGGTACTCGCTGGAAAAGAGGAGAATAGGTCATGTTGAATTTTGAAAAGCTGAAAGACGGAAAACAGTTGAACGGGCTTGCGCTTGCTTATATGGGTGATGCCATTTTTGAAGTATATGTGAGGCATCACCTCCTCCAAACGGGGGCGACAAAACCAAATGAGCTGCATAAACGAGCAAGTAAGATTGTTTCTGCTAAATCTCAGGCCGCTATTTTATTTGAGCTTCAGCAGCAGGGCTTTTTCACTGAGGCGGAAGAAGCGGTGCTGAAAAGAGGAAGAAATGCAAAATCAGGCACAGTCCCTAAAAACACAGACGTTCAAACGTATCGTTATAGTACGGCGCTTGAAGCGCTCATGGGTTATTTATTTATTGAAAAGCAGGACGAACGCTTAGAAGAGCTGATTAGTCAGGCGATTGAAATCGGAACGTCAGGGAGGAAGACAAATGAGTCAGCAACATGATTATGTGATTGGGAAAAATGCAGTGATTGAGACACTGAAATCAGATCGGGAGTTATACAAGCTCTGGATGGCAGAAAACACTGTAAAAGGACAAGCCCAGCAGGTCATTGAACTCGCTAAAAAGCAAAATATCACCATTCAGTATGTTCCGAGGAAAAAGCTTGATCAAATGGTATCAGGACAGCACCAGGGAATCGTTGCACAAGTAGCGGCATATGAATATGCGGAATTGGACGATCTGTATCAAATCGCAGAACAGCGGAATGAACAGCCTTTTTTTCTTATTTTAGATGAAATTGAAGATCCGCATAATTTAGGGTCTATTATGCGTACGGCAGATGCTGTTGGTGCGCATGGGATCGTCATTCCGAAACGACGAGCGGTAGGCTTGACGACAACTGTTGCCAAGGCATCTACTGGGGCAATCGAGCATATCCCTGTCGCAAAAGTGACCAATCTTTCAAGAGCCCTTGATGAGATGAAAGAAAGAGGGATCTGGGTCGCAGGAACAGATGCGTCTGCTAAACAGGATTACAGACAATTTGATGGAACAATGCCACTAGCTCTTGTGATCGGCAGTGAAGGAAAAGGAATCGGTCGATTGATCAAGGAAAAATGTGATTTTCTGATAAAACTGCCAATGGCCGGGAAGGTGACTTCATTAAATGCATCAGTTGCCGCTAGTCTATTGATGTATGAAGTTTATCGAAAACGTTATCCGTTAGGAGAATAAAGATGGATATCCTCTTAGTCGATGGATACAACATGATAGGTGCATGGCCTCGTTTGCAGCACTTAAAGGAAAACAGCTTTGAAGAAGCCAGAGACGTGCTGATTCAAAATTTAGCAGAATATCAAGCATACACAGGGTATCGAGTCATTGTCGTATTCGATGCCCATATGGTTAAAGGAATCGAAAAAAAGCGGACAAGCCACCGAGTAGAGGTCATCTTCACAAGAGAGAATGAAACGGCTGATGAGCGGATTGAAAAGCTAGCCCAAGATTTGAATAATATTCGGACGCAGATTCATGTGGCAACCTCTGATTATACGGAACAATGGGCGATATTTGGACAAGGGGCACTTCGTAAATCAGCTCGAGAGCTTTTAAGAGAAATTGAAGTGATTGAACGAAAGATTGAAACACGGGTCAAAAAGATTACTTCTAATAAGCCGGCATCCAAAATTGAATTGTCAGAAGATGTATTGAAAACGTTTGAAAAATGGCGGCGGGGTAACTTGGAATAGCTTGCGATATTTCAACCATTAATGTATAATATTTCTATCTAGGTGCGGTCGGGGGGATCGAAGTGAATCTAAACAACAGCAAGGGTACGTCCATCAGAGAGCAGTTTTGCCAGTTGGAAGATGAACAAGTCATTGAAAGGGTTCATGTCGGAGATAGTGATGCGCTAGATTATTTAATAACGAAATACCGCAATTTTGTACGTGCCAAAGCAAGGTCTTATTTCTTGATTGGAGCGGATCGAGAGGACATTGTCCAAGAGGGCATGATCGGACTTTATAAGTCTATCCGCGATTTCAGAGAGGACAAGCTTACTTCATTTAAGGCTTTTGCAGAATTATGTATTACCCGCCAAATTATCACCGCAATTAAAACAGCTACTCGCCAAAAACATATCCCGTTAAATTCCTATGTATCTTTAGACAAGCCGATTTACGATGAAGAATCGGACAGAACATTATTGGACGTCATTTCCGGTGCTAAAGCGCTTAACCCAGAAGATTTAATTATTAGCAAAGAAGAATTTGATGATATTGAAATGAAAATGGGCGAACTATTAAGCGAGTTGGAAAGAAAGGTACTTGTGCTTTATCTTGATGGCAGATCCTATCAGGAAATTTCTGAAGATTTGAACCGTCATGTGAAATCAATTGATAACGCACTCCAAAGAGTAAAGAGAAAATTAGAGAAATATTTAGAGCTTCGCGAGATCAGTCTCTAGTCAAACCTATATTGACAGCTTTTTCGACACTGTGATAAGGTACTAAGGAAATGATGTCGAGAAAATAGGTGTAAATATGAGGAAAAAGATTACTCTAGCCTGTAAAGACTGCGGAAGCCGCAATTATACGTCAATGAAAAGTGTTGCTTCAGCAGCTGAAAGATTAGAAGTTAAGAAATATTGCAAGACTTGTAATTCACATAAAACACATTTAGAAACGAAGTAAGATTTGCGTTCTTTAATCTGTGGAGGTCTTTTACATGCGTATGATCAGTTTCTTAAAAAGTGTCGGGAAAGAAATGAAAAAGGTCAGCTGGCCAAAGAAAAACGAAATGATCCGCTACACGATCACTGTTATTTTAACAGTCGTATTCTTTGCAATCTTTTTCTCTTTTCTTGATATAGGAATCTCACAATTAATCGAATTAATTCATTAATACTTGAATAATGGTCTGCTGAACGTGCTATAATAGATCATAATATGACTTGCCAAAAAACCCGTTTTACGGGTTTTTTCAATTGCTTGAAAATATTTACCGGTACTCGAGATTCGTCAAATAGACATTATGAAATGTGGGGAGGGAAGGACTGAACAGTCCTGATCAAAAATGGAAAAGAATTGGTATGTTGTGCATACGTACTCTGGCTATGAAAACAAAGTGAAAGCGAACCTGGAAAAGCGTGTTGAATCAATGGGCATGCAGGATAAAATCTTTCGCGTGGTCGTACCAGAAGAAGAAGAAACTGATATTAAAAATGGTAAGAAAAAAGTTGTTAAAAAGAAAGTATTCCCTGGGTATGTGCTAGTGGAAATCGTCATGACTGACGATTCTTGGTATGTGGTTCGTAATACACCAGGTGTGACAGGATTCGTTGGATCAGCTGGCTCAGGCTCTAAGCCAACAGCACTATTGCCAGGCGAAGCTGAAACCATTCTGAAGAGAATGGGTCTTGAAGAGCGCAAGACAGAAATCGACTTTGAATTAAAAGAAACAGTCAAGGTGATCGATGGACCATTTGCTAACTTCACAGGCTCTATTGAAGAGATTGATTACGATAAAAGCAAAGTCAAAGTATTCGTTAATATGTTTGGTAGAGAAACACCTGTTGAACTTGAGTTCACGCAGATCGATAAATTGTAATTCAAAAGAGCTTGAAATGAGTGTATAGAAGTGGTAATATAGCAAAGGTACGTCTTGAGTTCGCTCAAGATCGCTAGCTAGTTATTTCGTCATTCATATAAAGAATGAAGTTGTTGAGTGGGAGGGGGATTCCCCTATTACCACATCACGGACTTTAAGGAGGTGTGTCTCGTGGCTAAAAAAGTAGTAAAAGTTGTTAAATTGCAAATTCCTGCTGGAAAAGCTAACCCAGCTCCACCAGTTGGACCTGCACTAGGTCAAGCCGGTGTTAATATCATGGGATTCTGTAAGGAGTTTAACGCTCGTACAGCTGACCAAGCTGGTCTTATCATTCCTGTTGAAATTTCGGTTTTTGAAGACCGTTCATTTACATTTATTACTAAAACTCCACCTGCTGCAGTTTTACTTAAAAAAGCAGCTGGTATTGAGTCTGGTTCTGGTGAACCTAACCGTAATAAAGTGGCAACTGTTAAGCGTGATAAAGTACGCGAAATCGCGGAAACAAAAATGCCTGACTTAAACGCTGCTAGCGTTGAATCAGCTATGCGCATGGTTGAAGGTACTGCACGCAGTATGGGTATTGTCATCGAAGATTAATTTTTTGTCTTGTTGGGTTGCGAGTTTGGTTTTGACAAGTTCGCAACCCTTATTCGTGGGAGGTTATTCCGCTAAAACCACATAAGGAGGATTTTTATAATGGCTAAAAAAGGTAAAAAGTATGTAGAAGCTGCTAAGCTAATCGAACGTACTAAAGCGTATGATGTAGCTGAAGCTGTTTCTCTTACAAAAAAAGCAAATACAGCGAAATTTGATGCGACTGTAGAAGTTGCTTTCCGTCTGGGTGTAGACCCTCGTAAAAACGATCAACAAATCCGCGGTGCAGTTGTACTTCCTAACGGAACTGGTAAAACTCAACGCGTTCTTGTGTTCGCTAAAGGCGAAAAGGCAAAAGAAGCAGAAGCTGCTGGAGCAGACTACGTTGGAGATTCTGATTACATCACTAAAATCCAACAAGGTTGGTTCGAATTCGATGTAATCGTTGCGACACCTGACATGATGGGTGAAGTTGGTAAGATCGGTCGTGTACTTGGACCAAAAGGTCTTATGCCAAACCCTAAAACAGGAACTGTTACATTCGAAGTAGAAAAAGCAATCAATGAAATCAAAGCTGGTAAAGTAGAATACCGCGTTGATAAAGCTGGTAACATCCACGCGCCAATCGGAAAGGTTTCTTTCGAGGACGAAAAGCTTGTTGAGAACTTTGCGACAATCTATGACACAATCCTTAAAGCAAAACCTGCAGCGGCTAAAGGTGTATACGTGAAAAACGTTTCTGTTACATCTACTATGGGCCCTGGCGTGAAAGTGGATCCATCTTCTTTCTCTGCAAAATAAATCTTGACTTATCACAATCATTTTGATAATATCAAAATGTTGTAAAATAGAATATGTCCATTTATACCGTAGACAGCAGGGGCCTTATGGCTTAATTAACCCGCCGAGGTGTATATGTCACAGTCTTACGTTAACGTATGCTTGTATATACAGCCTCCATGTCTTAATGGAGGCTTTTTATATGGAGAACCGTTCGTTAGGAACGTGATGGCCTGATCGGTATAAGTGTTACACAAAGAATGTACAGGAGGTGTAACCATGAGCAATGCAATCGATACTAAAAAAGTTGTCGTTGATGAAATTACTTCTAAATTTAAAGACAGTATGTCTACTGTAATTGTAGATTACCGTGGTCTTTCAGTTTCTGAAGTGACTGAACTTCGTAAACAGCTTCGTGACGCTGGCGTAGAATTCAAAGTTTACAAAAACACTTTGACTCGCCGTGCAGTTGAACAAGTTGAACTAACGGGTTTAAACGATTTCTTAACAGGTCCAAACGCTATCGCATTCAGTAGCGAAGATGTTATCGCACCTGCGAAAATCATCAACGAATTTGCGAAAAGCCACGAAGCTTTAGAAATCAAAGCTGGTGTCATCGAAGGAAACGTAGCGACTGTAGAAGAAGTGAAGGCTCTTGCGGAACTTCCGTCTCGCGAAGGCTTACTTTCTATGTTGCTTAGCGTTCTTCAAGCTCCAGTTCGTAACCTTGCTCTTGCTACTAAAGCAGTTGCAGAACAAAAAGAAGAACAAGGCGCTTAATGCGTACTTAACGTAAAAAACTTAAAATGGAGGAATTACAAATGGCTTTAAATATCGAAGAAATCATTGCTTCAGTTAAAGAAGCAACTGTACTTGAGTTAAACGACTTAGTAAAAGCAATCGAAGAAGAATTTGGCGTAACTGCTGCTGCTCCTGTAGCTGTAGCTGCAGCTGGTGGTGCCGCTGCTGAAGAGAAAACTGATTTTGATCTAGTACTTGCTGGTGCTGGAGACCAAAAAATCAAAGTTATCAAAGTGGTTCGTGAAATCACTGGTCTTGGCTTGAAAGAAGCTAAAGAACTTGTTGACAACACTCCAAAACCACTTAAAGAAGGTATTGCTAAAGAAGAAGCTGAAGAACTTAAAGCTAAGCTTGAAGAAGTTGGCGCTTCTGTAGAAGTTAAGTAATCTTCGCCTAATCTTTTGGGAAAGCTCGCTTTTACTGGCGGGCTTTTTCTTTTCTATTCTCCTGAAACGATTGAATCCAGAGGAGGTCCATTCACCATGAGTGACCACTATTATACGGAAAAGCCATCAGTGAAAAGCAATAAACAGACATGGGACTTCACCTTGAGAAACCGTACCTTTACTTTTACAAGTGACAGTGGAGTGTTTTCTAAGAAAGAAGTCGACTTTGGTTCAAGGCTTTTAATTGAAGTTTTTGAAGAACCTGACGTGGATGGCGATGTCTTGGATGTCGGTTGCGGTTATGGACCGATTGGCTTATCGTTAGCAAACGAAATGACGAGCCGCACCATTCATATGATTGATGTGAACGAAAGAGCAGTCGAACTTTCAAAGGAAAACGCTAAACATAATCGCATTGATAATGTCCGCATCTATCAAAGTGATTTGTTCTCGAATGTTCATTCATCAGCTGCTTTTGCCTCTATACTGACCAATCCCCCAATACGGGCAGGGAAGAAAGTTGTACATGCGATCTTTGAAAAAAGTGCTGATCATTTATTGCCGGAAGGTGAGTTGTGGGTGGTTATACAGAAAAAGCAGGGCGGACCATCTGCGATTGAAAAATTAGAACAGCTCTTTGGAGAAGTCGAGGTTGTATTGAAAAAAAAGGGCTACTATATTATCAAAGCTAAAAAAGTTTGACGCAGTTTCCTAGCTGTGTTAACATTATAAAATGCCAATGTGTATATTTTGCTTGATAGGTTTAAAAAGCAACTATTTTGTATAAATTATGCATACTTGGGAAAACTAATAAAATCGGTATTTGTTTTTGGATGTGGTTTTCTTATTTTAGAAACCCTTTTTTCTTTTGTCTTGTAAAAGTATTTCTTTACTGACATTTGAAAGGCTGAAATACTTTTTACACATATAATACGCATGATTTGAGGGGTGAATCAGTTGACAGGTCAACTAGTTCAGTATGGACGACACCGCCAGCGCAGAAGCTACGCACGCATAAGCGAAGTGTTAGAATTACCAAATCTCATTGAAATTCAAACCTCTTCTTATCAGTGGTTTCTTGATGAGGGTCTTAGAGAGATGTTTCAAGATATATCCCCAATTGAGGATTTTACTGGTAACCTTTCTCTTGAATTCATTGATTACAGCCTAGGGGATCCTAAGTATCCTGTAGCAGAATCGAAAGAACGTGATGTAACTTACTCTGCTCCACTAAGAGTAAAAGTTCGTTTAATTAACAAAGAAACTGGAGAAGTAAAAGACCAAGATGTCTTCATGGGTGATTTCCCAATCATGACAGACACAGGTACTTTTATCATTAACGGTGCGGAACGTGTAATCGTTTCTCAGTTAGTACGTTCTCCAAGTGTATATTTCAGTGGTAAAGTAGACAAAAACGGTAAAAAAGGTTTTACTGCGACTGTCATTCCAAACCGTGGCGCATGGTTAGAATACGAAACTGATGCGAAGGATGTAGTCTATGTACGCATCGATCGCACACGTAAGTTGCCGGTTACGGTTCTTTTGCGTGCTCTCGGCTTCAGCTCTGATCAAGAGATTCTTGACCTCATTGGCGAGAATGAATACTTACGTAACACGCTGGAAAAAGACAATACAGAGAATGCGGATAAAGCACTTCTCGAAATCTACGAGCGCCTCCGTCCTGGAGAGCCGCCAACTGTTGAAAATGCGAAAAGCCTGCTAGACTCTCGCTTCTTCGATCCGAAGAGATATGACCTGGCAAATGTTGGACGCTACAAGATTAATAAGAAGCTTCATATTAAAAATAGACTGTTCAATCAAAAATTGGCTGAAACGTTAGTTGATCCTGAAACTGGTGAAATTCTAGCAGAAAAAGGTCAAATTTTAGATAGAAGAGTTCTTGATAAAGTTCTTCCATACTTAGAAAACGGCATCGGATTTAGAAAGCTTTATCCGAACGGTGGCGTAGTAGAAGATGAAGTAGAACTTCAATCTATTAAGATTTATGCACCGACTGATCAAGAAGGCGAGCAAATGATCAACGTGATTGGTAATGCATATGTAGAGGAAGCTGTGAAAAATATCACGCCTTCTGACATCATTGCATCGATCAGTTACTTCTTTAACCTGCTTCATGGTGTAGGTGACACAGATGATATCGATCACTTAGGTAACCGTCGTCTGCGTTCTGTAGGTGAACTTCTGCAAAACCAATTCCGTATTGGTTTAAGCAGAATGGAGCGTGTTGTTCGTGAAAGAATGTCGATCCAAGACACAAACACGATCACACCTCAGCAGCTGATCAACATCCGCCCTGTGATCGCTTCTATCAAAGAGTTCTTTGGTAGCTCTCAGCTTTCTCAGTTCATGGATCAAACAAACCCGCTTGCTGAACTGACGCATAAACGTCGTCTGTCAGCGCTTGGACCGGGTGGTTTGACACGTGAGCGTGCAGGAATGGAAGTTCGTGACGTTCACTACTCTCACTATGGCCGTATGTGTCCGATTGAAACACCAGAGGGTCCAAACATTGGTTTGATCAACTCTCTATCTTCATTTGCGAAAGTGAATCGCTTCGGCTTTATCGAAACACCTTACCGCCGAGTTGATCCTGAAACAGGTAAAGTGACACCGAGAATCGATTACTTAACTGCTGATGAAGAGGATAACTACGTTGTAGCACAAGCGAACGCTCAGTTAGCTGAAGATGGTTCGTTTATCGATGATAACATTATCGCTCGTTTCAGAGGGGAAAACACAGTTGTTCCTCGAAACCGCGTTGACTACATGGACGTTTCGCCGAAGCAGGTTGTTTCTGCAGCGACAGCATGTATCCCATTCTTAGAAAACGATGACTCTAACCGTGCTCTAATGGGAGCGAACATGCAACGTCAGGCTGTGCCTTTGATGCAGCCGGAATCACCGATTGTTGGTACAGGTATGGAGTATGTATCAGGTAAAGACTCTGGTGCTGCTGTTATCTGCCGTTACCCGGGTGTTGTAGAACGTGTTGAAGCGAAAAATATTTGGGTTCGTCGCTATGAAGACGTTGACGGACAACAAGTCAAAGGAAACCTAGACAAATACAGCTTGCTGAAATTTGTCCGCTCTAACCAAGGGACTTGCTACAACCAGCGCCCGATTGTAAGTGTTGGAGATGAAGTCGTTAAAGGAGAAATCCTTGCAGACGGTCCTTCTATGGAAAAAGGTGAATTGGCTTTAGGACGTAACGTGATGGTCGGCTTCATGACGTGGGACGGCTACAACTATGAGGATGCGATCATTATGAGTGAGCGCCTTGTAAAAGATGACGTCTACACTTCTATTCATATTGAAGAATATGAATCAGAAGCGCGGGATACAAAGCTTGGACCTGAAGAAATCACACGTGATATTCCAAACGTTGGGGAGGATGCTTTACGCAACCTTGACGAGCGTGGAATCATCCGTATTGGTGCAGAAGTAAAAGATGGAGATCTTCTTGTAGGGAAAGTAACGCCAAAAGGTGTAACAGAACTGACAGCTGAAGAACGTCTATTACATGCAATCTTCGGTGAAAAGGCTCGTGAAGTTCGTGATACCTCTCTACGTGTTCCACACGGCGGCGGAGGAATCATCCACGATGTAAAAGTCTTTAACCGTGAAGATGGAGATGAATTACCACCAGGTGTGAACCAGTTAGTTCGTGTATACATCGTTCAGAAGCGTAAAATTTCTGAAGGTGACAAAATGGCCGGACGACATGGTAACAAAGGGGTTATCTCTAAAATCCTTCCAGAAGAAGATATGCCATATCTTCCAGATGGAACACCGATTGATATCATGTTAAACCCTCTAGGGGTACCATCTCGTATGAACATCGGTCAGGTGCTTGAGCTTCATATGGGTATGGCTGCACGTTACCTTGGCATCCACATTGCGTCACCAGTATTTGATGGTGCTCGCGAGGAAGATGTTTGGGAAACGCTTGAAGAAGCAGGTATGTCCCGTGATGCGAAAACAGTCCTTTATGACGGTCGAACTGGTGAACCATTCGACAACCGTGTTTCTGTCGGCATCATGTATATGATCAAACTGGCTCACATGGTTGACGATAAACTTCACGCTCGTTCAACTGGACCATACTCACTCGTTACGCAGCAGCCACTTGGCGGTAAAGCACAGTTTGGTGGTCAGCGTTTCGGAGAGATGGAAGTATGGGCACTTGAAGCTTATGGTGCTGCATACACACTTCAAGAGATCTTAACTGTTAAATCGGATGACGTTGTGGGTCGTGTGAAAACATACGAAGCCATCGTCAAAGGGGATAACGTACCTGAACCAGGTGTCCCTGAATCATTCAAAGTGTTAATTAAAGAACTTCAAAGTTTAGGTATGGATGTGAAAATCCTATCTGGTGATGAAGAAGAGATAGAAATGAGAGATTTAGAAGACGATGAGGAAACGAAGAAAGCAGACGGATTAGCGTTATCTAATGACGAGGATGCTGCAGACCTCGCACCTGTCGATCTTGAACGTGACGCAGTCACAAAAGAATAGCAGAAACGATTAGAGCAAGTGACTAGGGTATAACCCGAAGATTAAAAGGGAGGTAGGCCCCTTGCTAGATGTGAACAATTTTGAGTATATGAACATCGGTCTCGCATCACCTGATAAAATCCGTTCTTGGTCTTTTGGTGAAGTGAAAAAGCCTGAAACGATTAACTATCGTACACTGAAACCTGAAAAAGATGGTCTCTTTTGTGAACGTATCTTCGGACCGCAAAAAGACTGGGAATGTCATTGTGGAAAGTATAAACGCGTTCGGTATAAGGGTGTTGTATGTGACCGTTGTGGTGTAGAAGTAACACGGGCAAAAGTCCGTCGTGAGAGAATGGGGCATATCGAACTGGCTGCCCCAGTTTCCCACATTTGGTATTTCAAAGGTATTCCAAGCCGTATGGGTCTTGTTCTTGATATGTCACCACGTGCGTTAGAAGAAGTGATCTACTTCGCTTCTTACGTCGTGACAGATCCGGGCAACACACCGCTTGAAAAGAAACAACTTCTTTCTGAGAAAGAATTCCGTGCTTATTTAGATAAATACGGTAATACGTTCCAAGCAGCTATGGGTGCAGAAGCAATTAACAAACTTCTTCAAGATATCGATCTTGTAAAAGAAGTGGATACACTTAAAGAAGAGCTAAAAACAGCCCAAGGACAGCGTCGTACACGTGCGATCAAACGCCTTGAAGTGTTGGAAGCCTTCCGTAACTCAGGAAACAAACCGTCTTGGATGATCCTTGATGTACTTCCGGTGATCCCACCAGAATTACGTCCAATGGTTCAGCTTGATGGCGGACGTTTTGCTACTTCTGACTTGAACGACCTTTATCGTCGTGTCATCAACCGTAACAATCGTCTGAAACGTCTATTAGATCTTGGCGCGCCGAGCATCATCGTTCAGAATGAGAAGCGTATGCTTCAAGAAGCTGTCGATGCCTTGATTGATAATGGACGTAGAGGTCGACCAGTAACAGGACCGGGAAATAGACCATTGAAATCTCTTTCTCACATGCTGAAAGGGAAACAAGGACGTTTCCGTCAAAACTTGCTTGGTAAACGTGTTGACTATTCTGGACGTTCCGTTATCGTCGTAGGACCACATTTGAAAATGTATCAGTGTGGACTTCCGAAAGAAATGGCTCTTGAATTATTCAAACCATTTGTGATGAAGGAGCTTGTTGAAAAAGGATTAGCTCACAACATTAAGAGCGCGAAGCGTAAAATTGAGCGCGTGCAGCCGGAAGTATGGGATGTTTTAGAATCAGTTATTCGTGAGCACCCAGTCTTACTAAACCGTGCACCAACTCTTCACAGACTTGGTATTCAAGCGTTTGAACCTACACTTGTGGAAGGACGCGCAATTCGTTTGCATCCACTTGTATGTACAGCCTACAACGCTGACTTTGATGGTGACCAAATGGCGGTTCACGTACCATTATCTGCTGAAGCTCAAGCTGAAGCTCGTATCTTAATGCTTGCTGCTCAAAACATTTTGAACCCGAAAGATGGAAAACCTGTTGTTACGCCATCTCAGGATATGGTGCTTGGAAACTACTACCTCACACTTGAGCGTAAAGATGCTATCGGAGAAGGTATGGTCTTCAAAGATACTGACGAAGCCCTTCTAGCTTATCAAAATGGTTATGTGCATCTTCATACACGTGTAGCTGTTGCAGCTAGCTCGTTGAAGAATGTGACATTCACTGATGAACAGCGTTCTAAATTGTTGATTACAACAGTTGGAAAATTGATCTTTAACGAAATCTTACCGGAATCATTCCCATACATGAATGAGCCGACTAAGAGCAATATTGAAGAAAAAACGCCTGATCGTTTCTTCCTTGAAAAAGGTGAGGATATAAAAGCTGCGATCGAGAAACAAGAAATCAATGCGCCGTTCAAAAAAGGTATTTTAGGAAAAATCATTGCTGAAATCTTTAAGAGATTCCATATCACTGAGACATCTAAAATGCTTGACCGCATGAAAAATCTTGGATTCAAATATTCTACTAAAGCCGGTATTACCGTTGGTGTATCTGATATCGTCGTATTAGATGATAAGCAGAAAATCCTTGAAGAAGCACAAGCAAAAGTAGATAACGTCATGAAGCAATTCAGACGTGGTTTGATTACAGAAGAAGAGCGTTATGAGAGAGTAATTTCAATCTGGAGTTCTTCTAAAGATGTCATCCAAGGTAAACTGATGAAGTCCCTTGATGAAGTCAACCCGATCTACATGATGAGTGACTCTGGAGCGCGTGGTAACGCATCTAACTTCACTCAGCTGGCTGGTATGCGTGGTCTGATGGCCAACCCGGCTGGACGTATCATTGAACTTCCGATTAAATCTAGTTTCCGTGAAGGTTTAACCGTATTGGAATACTTTATTTCCACTCACGGAGCGCGTAAAGGTCTTGCCGATACAGCCCTTAAAACGGCTGACTCAGGTTACCTCACGCGTCGTCTCGTAGACGTTGCACAGGATGTGATCATCCGTGAAACAGATTGCGGTACAGACCGTGGAATCTTGGCGAAGTCCATTAAAGAAGGAAATGAAATTATTGAGAAGCTTGAAGAACGTCTCATCGGACGTTTTGCAAGAAAACCAATTGTTCATCCTGAAACGGGCGAAGTCATTGTGGGCGAAAACGAACTAATCGATGAAGATAAAGCACTTGAAGTAGTCGAAGCAGGTATTGAGGAAGTATGGATCCGTTCTGCATTTACATGTAACACGCCTCATGGTGTATGTAAACGATGCTACGGCCGTAACCTTGCAACTGGTACTGACGTTGAAGTTGGTGAAGCAGTTGGAATCATCGCTGCACAATCAATCGGTGAGCCAGGAACACAGCTTACAATGCGTACGTTCCACACCGGTGGGGTAGCAGGAGACGATATCACACAAGGTTTACCTCGTATCCAAGAGCTATTTGAAGCGCGTAATCCAAAAGGGCAAGCAACCATCTCTGAAATTGATGGTGTCGTTGCTGAAATCAACGATGTTCGTGACAAGCAGCAGGAAATTGTGGTTCAAGGCGAAGTTGAAACTCGTTCCTACACAGCTCCTTACAATGCACGTCTGAAAGTTGTTGAAGGTGACAAAGTCACTCGTGGTCAAGTGCTTACAGAAGGTTCTATCGATCCGAAAGAACTTCTCAAAGTGACTGACATGACAGCTGTTCAAGAATATCTGCTTCATGAAGTACAAAAAGTATACCGTATGCAAGGGGTAGAAATTGGAGATAAACACGTAGAAGTAATGGTTCGCCAAATGCTTCGCAAAGTGCGTGTCGCTGATGCAGGGGATACAGACGTATTACCAGGCACACTTCTTGATGTACATCAATTCACTGAAGCGAACAAAAAAGTACTATTCGAAGGCAAACGTCCTGCAACAGGTCGTCCAGTTCTTCTTGGTATTACAAAAGCATCGCTTGAAACAGACTCATTCTTGTCTGCTGCATCCTTCCAAGAAACGACTCGTGTCCTAACAGATGCGGCGATCAAAGGAAAACGTGATGAACTGCTTGGCTTGAAAGAGAATGTGATCATCGGTAAACTTGTTCCTGCTGGAACGGGAATGCCAAACTACCGTAAAGTTAAGCCGGTTTCCCAAGTGCAGCCGACTGACGACATGGTTCCTGTAGAGTAATCTTTCTCTTAAGATTTCCATAAAAATCATCAAAAAATGGTGAAGGATGTCAAGATAATCTGTCATACGTTATTGACATCCTTCTGCCATGATGATAATATAACCAAGGTGCTCAAAATAAAACCTGTTACTTTGGAGGATATTCGATGTCTTATGATAAAGTATCACAGGCTCAATCCATTATTATTGGTACGAAGCAAACAGTAAAAGCTCTAAAACGAGATTCAGTAAAGGAAATCGTCGTAGCGAAAGATGCTGATCCTACTTTAACAGCTAGTGTAATGAAACTAGCACAAGAGAAGGATGTAGACATTTTAATGGTAGATTCCATGAAAAAGCTCGGCAAGGCCTGCGGAATTGAAGTTGGGGCAGCAGCTGTTGCCATTATGTTATAACGTACTTTTTTGTTTTTGCATGCTTAAAATGCAAAAGCATTGTTTTTTGCCTTTTGATGAACCACCTGGGTATGTGGGTTATAAAAAAAGTAATGAAGGGAGGAATAACAACATGCCTACAATTAATCAGCTAGTACGCAAAGGACGCGTGAGTAAAGTTGAAAACTCAAAGTCTCCTGCACTTAACAAAGGATACAACAGTTTCAAAAAAGAGCACACTAACGTAACATCTCCACAGAAGCGCGGGGTTTGTACTCGTGTCGGTACAATGACACCGAAAAAACCAAACTCAGCACTACGTAAATATGCTCGTGTACGCTTGTCTAACCTGATTGAGGTAACAGCTTACATTCCTGGCATCGGACATAACCTACAAGAGCACAGTGTAGTACTAATCCGTGGCGGACGTGTAAAAGACTTACCGGGTGTACGTTACCACATCGTTCGTGGTGCGCTTGATACTGCCGGAGTTGACGGTCGTATGCAAGGACGTTCTAAATACGGAACAAAACGCCCTAAACAAAGCAAATAATATAAACAAACACAAGGGTTTTTAGAAGTTGATATCAGATCAGTGGAGTTAGGCAACTGACAATGAAACTGAGATGAAAGACAGATAGAAATCCTTTTAAAAGAGAAGGGAGGCTATTCAGATGCCACGTAAAGGTCCTGTAGCAAAAAGAGACGTTTTGCCAGATCCAATTTACAATTCTAAACTTGTATCTCGTTTGATCAACAAAATGATGATCGACGGTAAAAGAGGAAAAGCTCAAACAATCCTCTACAAGTCATTTGATATCATCAAAGAACGTACTGGTAATGAAGCGATGGAGGTTTTCGAACAAGCCTTGAAAAACATCATGCCAGTTCTTGAAGTTAAAGCACGTCGTGTAGGTGGAGCTAACTACCAAGTTCCTGTAGAAGTTCGCCCAGACCGTCGTACGACTTTAGGTCTTCGCTGGTTAGTAAACTATGCTCGTCTTCGTGGAGAAAAAACGATGGAAGAGCGTCTTGCTAACGAAATCCTTGACGCAGCTAACAACACTGGTGCTGCTGTGAAGAAACGTGAAGATACACACAAAATGGCAGAAGCGAACAAAGCATTCGCTCACTACCGTTGGTAGGATTTATACCAAACTAAAAAAACTATTCCCTAATAAGGAAGGAGAAATTACCCAATGGCAAGAGAGTTCTCCTTAGACAAAACTCGTAATATTGGTATCATGGCTCACATCGATGCCGGTAAAACGACAACGACTGAGCGTATCTTGTACTACACTGGTCGTATCCATAAAATTGGTGAAACTCACGAAGGAGCTTCACAAATGGACTGGATGGAGCAGGAGCAAGAACGTGGTATTACAATCACTTCTGCTGCTACTACAGCACAATGGAAAGGTTACCGTGTAAACATCATTGATACACCAGGACACGTAGACTTCACAGTTGAAGTTGAACGTTCTTTACGTGTACTTGATGGTGCGGTTGCTGTTCTTGATGCACAATCAGGTGTAGAGCCACAAACTGAAACAGTTTGGCGCCAAGCAACAACTTACGGAGTACCTCGTATCGTATTCGTTAACAAAATGGATAAAACAGGTGCGGACTTCCTTTACTCTGTAAGCACATTAAGAGATCGTCTTCAAGCAAACGCTCATGCAATTCAATTGCCGATCGGTGCTGAAGATCAATTCGAAGGAATCATCGATCTTGTAGAAAACGTAGCATACTTCTACGAAGATGACCTTGGAACTCGCTCTGATGCGAAAGAAATCCCTGCTGAGTATAAAGACAAAGCTGAAGAGCTTCGCAGCAGTTTAATTGAAGCTGTCGCTGAGCTTGATGAAGAGCTTATGGAAAAATACCTTGAGGGTGAAGAAATCACAATTCCTGAATTGAAAGCTGCAATCCGTAAAGGAACGTTGAATGTTGAATTCTATCCAGTTCTTGTTGGATCTGCTTTCAAAAACAAAGGTGTTCAGCTTGTACTTGACGCTGTGCTTGACTACCTTCCTGCACCAACTGATGTTGCTGCAATCAAAGGTACCTTGCCAGATACAAATGAAGAGGTTGTACGTGAGTCTACTGATGATTCACCATTCGCAGCCCTTGCATTTAAAGTTATGACTGACCCTTATGTTGGGAAACTAACTTTCTTCCGCGTATACTCTGGAACACTTGATTCTGGTTCTTACGTGAAGAACTCTTCTAAAAACAAGCGTGAACGTGTAGGACGTATCCTTCAAATGCACGCGAACAGCCGTGAAGAAATCTCTACTGTATACGCAGGGGATATCGCAGCAGCTGTAGGTCTTAAAGATACATCAACTGGTGACACTCTTTGTGACGAGAAAAGTCTTGTTATCCTTGAGTCTATGGAATTCCCAGAGCCAGTTATCGATGTAGCAATCGAGCCTAAATCTAAAGCTGACCAAGATAAAATGAGTATCGCTTTAGCTAAACTAGCTGAAGAGGATCCAACATTCCGTACACAAACAAACCCTGAAACTGGTCAAACGATCATCTCTGGTATGGGTGAGCTTCACCTTGATATCATTGTTGACCGTATGAAGCGTGAGTTCAAGGTTGAAGCTAACGTAGGAGCTCCTCAAGTTGCGTACCGTGAAACATTCCGTTCTGGTGCAAAAGTTGAAGGGAAATTCGTACGTCAGTCTGGTGGACGTGGTCAGTTCGGACACGTTTGGATCGAATTTGAACCAAACGAAGAAGGCGCAGGCTTCGAATTCCAAAATGCAATTGTCGGTGGGGTTGTACCTCGTGAATACATTCCAGCTATTCAAGCAGGTCTTGAAGATTCACTTGAAAATGGTGTATTAGCTGGATTCCCATTAATCGACATTAAAGCAAAATTATTTGATGGATCTTACCACGATGTTGACTCTAACGAAATGGCGTTCAAAATTGCTGCATCTATGGCATTGAAAAATGCTGTCAGCAAATGTAACCCAGTTCTACTTGAGCCAATGATGAAAGTAGAAGTCGTTATTCCAGAAGAATACATGGGAGACATCATGGGTGATATCACATCTCGTCGTGGACGTGTAGAAGGTATGGAAGCTCGCGGTAACGCTCAAGTTGTTCGCGCGATGGTTCCACTTTCTGAAATGTTCGGATATGCAACTGCACTCCGTTCTAACACACAAGGACGCGGTACTTTCACTATGCACATGGATCACTACGAAGAAGTGCCTAAGAGCATCAGTGAAGAAATCATCAAAAAAAATAAAGGTGAATAATTGATTTTGCCTTTAAACTAAAGTATAACTACTATTGAAGATCAGAAAGTGGGAGGTAACTCTTCACTTTCTATCACTCATACCAAATACAATGAACCTTTAAGGAGGATTTTTAGAATGGCTAAAGAAAAATTCGACCGTTCCAAATCGCATGCTAACATTGGTACAATTGGACACGTTGACCATGGTAAAACAACTTTAACTGCTGCTATCTCAACAGTTCTTCATAAGAAATCTGGTAAAGGTACAGCTATGGCTTATGACCAAATCGATGGTGCTCCAGAAGAGCGCGAGCGTGGAATCACAATCTCAACTGCACACGTTGAGTATGAAACTGAAACTCGTCACTATGCACACGTAGACTGCCCAGGACACGCTGACTACGTTAAAAACATGATCACTGGTGCTGCTCAAATGGACGGCGCGATCTTAGTAGTATCTGCTGCTGACGGTCCAATGCCACAAACACGTGAGCACATCCTACTTTCTCGTAACGTAGGTGTTCCATACATCGTAGTATTCCTTAACAAATGTGACATGGTTGACGATGAAGAGTTACTTGAACTTGTTGAAATGGAAGTTCGTGACCTTCTTTCTGACTATGACTTCCCTGGTGACGATGTACCAGTTATCAAAGGTTCTGCTCTTAAAGCTCTTGAAGGAGATGCTGACTACGAAGCAAAAATCTTTGAACTTATGGATGCGGTTGATGAGTACATCCCAACTCCAGAGCGCGACACTGAGAAACCATTCATGATGCCAGTTGAGGACGTATTCTCAATCACTGGTCGTGGAACAGTTGCTACTGGTCGTGTTGAGCGTGGACAAGTTAAAGTCGGTGACGAAGTTGAAATCATCGGTCTTCAAGAAGAAAACGGTAAAACAACTGTTACAGGTGTTGAAATGTTCCGTAAGCTTCTTGACTATGCTGAAGCTGGTGACAACATCGGTGCACTACTTCGTGGTGTATCTCGTGAAGACATCCAACGTGGTCAAGTACTTGCTAAACCAGGTACAATCACTCCGCATAGCCGTTTCAAAGCTGAAGTTTATGTACTTTCTAAAGAAGAGGGTGGACGTCATACTCCATTCTTCACTAACTACCGTCCTCAGTTCTACTTCCGTACAACTGACGTAACTGGTATCGTACATCTTCCAGAAGGTACTGAAATGGTAATGCCTGGCGATAACACTGAGATGGAAGTTGAACTTATCTCTACTATCGCTATCGAAGAAGGAACTCGTTTCTCTATCCGTGAGGGTGGACGTACTGTAGGTTCTGGCGTCGTTTCAACTATCATTAAGTAATAAACATATAAAAGAGACTCCTTACAAAAAAGGGTCTCTTTTTTTGCTTTTCCAGATCAGAACGGCTACTATAAGCTATAGAATCTAAATGGAACCGAGAGGATCACTGGAATGGCAAAGACATATTTGAAAAAATGGTTGATTGGTGGGGTTGACCAATGGACTATGATGAAAGAGGATCATTCAAAAGAAACAAAGCCCGTTCTTTTATTTTTACATGGTGGGCCTGGCTCAGCTCAAATTAGTTATATCGATTCCTTTCATGAGGAGCTTGATCAGGACTTCACAGTCGTCCATTGGGATCAGCGCGGCGCAGGACTTTCCTATCAAAAAAATATTCCCGCTACTTCGATGACCATTCAGCAATTTGTTGAGGATACGATTGAGCTCACAGAAAAACTCCTTTCCCATGTTGGTCAATCGAAAATATACATTGCAGGCTACTCATGGGGATCATTGATTGCTATACAAGCTGTACATAAACGTCCAGATCTATATCATGCTTATTATGGAATTAGTCAGGTAGTAGATGTATTAAAAGAGGATATTGTGTCATACGAGCTTCTCCTCAAGAAATACCATCACAACCGACTCTTCACTAGTTGTCTGCGATTACTTACACCTCCTCCTTGGAAACGAACCTCTGCTCATGTATGGTTCTCTCTATATAAAGAGTTTGCAAAAGTAGGGCTCACGCATAGGTGGAAGCCGCTTTTTCAAATGATGCGCGCGTTTCTCTATAGCAAGCATTATCAACTTATAGATAAATGGAGATTCCTCAAAGGGCAGAAGTTTAGTCAGGACAAGCTGTGGGATGAACTGATGAATGAGAGCATTCAATACCGAGTTTCTACTATATTAATACCGTGCTATTTTATCAATGGTGAACATGACTTAATTACACCAGCTAATGTATCAAAACCATATGTTGACCAATTAACAGCACCAATAAAAGAATGGTTCATTTTTAAACATTCTGCACATTCCCCGCATATTGAAGAACCAGGTGAATTCATTCGTATCGTAAGAAAGACTGCTATACATCATCTTCAGGGAAAGCTTGATTTATAGACTGAACCCCTGTATAATATTAAAAGTGTGCAAATCATAAATTTATCTGATTTATTATTGCAACACATAGGCCAATTTGGTACAATAGTGCATGTTGGTCTTTGACTGCGATGAAGTGAGAGGTTGCTGACACACCCGGCCGCTTTGCCATGGCAAGGTGATCAGGTTTTTCTCACGGAGAACTGTCTAACGTAAGTAGGCGAAAAGGAGGGAAAATAATGGCAAAACAAAAAATTCGTATTCGTTTAAAAGCATATGATCATAGAATCCTTGATCAATCTGCTGAGAAGATTGTTGAAACGGCTAAGCGTTCTGGTGCTAGTGTATCTGGTCCAATCCCGCTTCCAACTGAAAAATCAGTTTACACAATCCTTCGTGCGGTGCATAAGTACAAAGATTCTCGTGAGCAATTCGAGATGCGTACTCACAAACGTCTAATCGACATCGTGAATCCAACTCCGCAAACAGTTGATGCACTTATGCGTTTAGATTTACCATCTGGTGTAGATATCGAAATCAAACTTTAATTCAAATAGAAAACACATATTATAGGAGGTGTGACGAATGACCAAAGGAATCTTAGGTAGAAAAATTGGTATGACGCAAGTATTCGCAGAAAACGGTGATCTTATCCCTGTAACTGTTGTTGAGGCTGCTGCTAACGTTGTTCTTCAAAAGAAGACTACTGACACGGATGGCTATGAAGCAATCCAAATCGGTTTTGACGACAAACGTGAAAAGCTTTCTAACAAACCAGAGAAAGGCCACGTTGCTAAAGCGGAAACTGCTCCTAAGCGCTTCGTAAAAGAATTACGCGGTGTGGAGTTAGATGCGTATGAAGTTGGTCAGGAAGTCAAGGTTGATATTTTCACAAATGGAGATATCGTAGATGTAACAGGAACATCAAAAGGTAAAGGATTCCAAGGGGCTATCAAGCGCCACGGACAATCTCGCGGACCAATGACTCACGGTTCACGTTATCACCGTCGTCCTGGTTCAATGGGACCTGTTGATCCAAACCGCGTATTCAAAGGTAAACTTCTTCCAGGACGTATGGGCGGAGAGCAAATCACTGTCCAAAACCTTGAGATCGTTAAAGTTGATGCAGAGCGCAATCTTCTATTGATCAAAGGAAACGTACCAGGAGCTAAAAAATCTCTAGTAACTGTAAAGAGTGCAGTTAAATCTAAATAACTCTCTTAGGAAAGGAGGAAACAAGTCATGCCAAAAGTAGCATTATTTAACCAAAACGGTTCTACTAACGGTGAAATCGAATTAAACGCTTCTGTGTTTGGAATCGAACCAAACGAAAGCGTAGTATTCGATGCTATTCTTATGCAAAGAGCTTCCTTACGTCAAGGAACTCACAAAGTAAAAACTCGTTCTGAAGTACGTGGCGGAGGTCGTAAGCCTTGGAGACAGAAGGGTACAGGTCGTGCTCGTCAAGGTTCTATCCGTTCACCACAATGGCGCGGAGGCGGTATCGTATTCGGTCCAACACCACGTAGCTATTCTTATAAATTACCTAAAAAAGTTCGCCGCTTGGCTATCAAGTCAGTATTGTCTTCTAAAGTTATCGACAACAACATCATCGTTCTTGAAGATCTGACTCTTGATGCAGTGAAAACGAAAGAATTCGCAGGTATCCTTAAAGGATTATCTGTTGAGAAGAAAGCGTTGATCGTCACTGCGGATGCAAACGAAACAGTAGCTTTATCTGCTCGTAACATCCCTGGAGTAACAGTTGTTGAAGCAAAAGGTATCAACGTTCTTGACGTTGTCAACCACGACAAACTTCTGATCACTAAAGCAGCGGTTGAAAAAGTAGAGGAGGGACTTGCATAATGAAAGATCCTCGTGATGTTCTAAAGCGCCCTATCATTACTGAACGTTCTGCTGATCTAATGACAGAGAAGAAGTACACGTTCGAAGTTGATGTCAGAGCTAACAAAACAGAAGTGAAAGACGCTGTTGAAGAAATCTTTGGAGTGAAAGTTGAGAAAGTCAACGTTCAAAACTACAAAGGAAAATCTAAACGCGTTGGACGCTACACTGGTATGACTAGCCGTCGCAGAAAAGCGATCGTGAAATTAACTGCTGACAGCAAAGAAATCGAAATTTTTGAAGCGTAAATCTTAAAAAGAAGGAGGGAAATTCAAAATGGCGATTAAAAAGTATAAACCAACCAGTAATGGTCGTCGTGGCATGACTACTTCAGATTTTGCTGAAATCACGACTGACAAACCAGAAAAATCGTTGCTTGCACCGCTACACAAAAAAGGCGGACGTAACAACCAAGGTAGATTGACTGTTCGTCATCAAGGTGGCGGTCATAAACGTCAATACCGTATCATTGACTTTAAGCGTGATAAAGACGGTATACCTGGACGCGTTGCTACAATCGAGTATGATCCAAACCGTTCAGCAAACATCGCTCTTGTAAACTATGCAGATGGTGAGAAACGTTACATTCTTGCTCCAAAAGGAATTCAAGTTGGTACTGAAGTTACTTCTGGACCAGAAGCTGACATCAAACCAGGTAATGCTCTTCCACTTATCAACATCCCAGTTGGTACAGTTGTGCATAACATTGAATTAAAACCAGGTAAAGGTGGACAATTAGTTCGTTCTGCTGGTACTTCTGCTCAAGTTCTTGGTAAAGAAGGTAAATACGTTCTTGTACGTTTGAACTCAGGAGAAGTTCGCATGATCCTTTCTGCTTGCCGTGCGACAATCGGTCAAGTTGGAAACGAGCAACACGAATTAATTAACATCGGTAAAGCTGGACGTTCTCGCTGGAAAGGCGTACGCCCAACAGTTCGTGGTTCTGTAATGAACCCTAACGATCACCCACACGGTGGTGGTGAAGGACGCGCTCCAATCGGACGTAAATCACCAATGTCTCCTTGGGGTAAACCGACTCTTGGATTCAAGACTCGTAAGAAAACCAACAAGTCTGATAAATTCATTGTACGTCGTCGTAAAAACAAGTAACGGGGTTGTCTACGGTTCATTTAGGACCGTAGTTCAATCACGAAGGGAGGTTCCACAATGGCTCGCAGCTTAAAAAAAGGACCATTTGTTGATGATCATTTGATGGCTAAAGTCGAGAAATTGAATGAAACTGACAAAAAGCAAGTAGTGAAAACTTGGTCTCGTCGTTCTACAATTTTCCCACAATTCATCGGTCACACAATCGCTGTCTATGACGGCCGCAAACATGTACCTGTTTTCATCTCTGAAGATATGGTAGGTCACAAATTGGGCGAATTCGCACCAAGCCGTACTTACAAAGGTCATGCTAGTGATGATAAAAAAACAAGACGCTAATGAGAGGAGGCTTTTAAATGCAAGCTAAAGCTGTCGCAAGAACAGTCCGTATTGCTCCTCGTAAAGCACGTCTAGTAATGGACCTGATCCGAGGTAAGCAAGTAGGAGAAGCAGTTTCTATCTTAAACCTTACACCTAAGGCTGCTTCACCAATTATTGAAAAAGTATTAAAATCTGCTATCGCAAACGCTGAGCACAACTACGAGTTGGATGCTAACAGCCTAGTGATTACTCAAGCATTCGTTGACGAAGGTCCAACACTTAAGAGATTCCGTCCACGTGCTATGGGTCGTGCGAGCGCAATTAACAAACGTACTAGCCACATTACAATCGTTGTATCAGAAAAGAAGGAGGGATAATCCGTGGGTCAAAAGGTAAATCCAGTAGGTCTTCGTATTGGCGTCATTCGTGATTGGGAATCCAAATGGTTCGCAGGAAAAGATTACGCTGACTTCCTACATGAAGACTTGAAAATCCGTGAATTCATCAGCAAGCGTTTGTCTGACGCGTCTGTTTCTAAAGTAGAAATCGAACGTGCTGCAAACCGCGTAAATATCACAATCCACACGGCTAAACCAGGTATGGTAATTGGTAAAGGCGGATCTGAAGTTGAAGCACTTCGTAAAGCTCTTAACAGCCTAACTGGCAAACGTGTACACATCAACATTCTTGAAATCAAGAGAGCAGATCTTGATGCTCAGCTAGTTGCTGAAAACATCGCTCGTCAACTTGAAAATCGTATTTCATTCCGTCGTGCACAAAAACAAACAATCCAACGCACAATGCGTGCTGGAGCACAAGGAATCAAAACAATGGTTTCTGGTCGTCTTGGCGGTGCAGATATTGCTCGTTCTGAATATTACAGTGAAGGTACTGTTCCGTTGCACACACTTCGTGCTGACATCGACTATGCTACTGCTGAAGCTGACACTACTTATGGTAAGCTTGGCGTAAAAGTATGGATCTATCGTGGAGAAGTCCTTCCAACTAAGAAGAATACTGCGGAAGGAGGAAAATAATATGTTATTGCCAAAACGCGTGAAGTATCGCAGAGAACATCGTGGGAAAATGCGTGGTCGTGCAAAAGGCGGCACTGAAGTACATTTCGGTGAGTTCGGTATCCAAGCTCTTGAAGCTTCTTGGATCACTAACCGTCAAATCGAAGCTGCTCGTATTGCTATGACTCGTTACATGAAACGTGGCGGTAAAGTTTGGATTAAAATTTTCCCTTCTAAGCCATACACAGCAAAACCTCTTGAGGTCCGCATGGGTTCCGGTAAAGGTGCTCCAGAAGGATGGGTAGCTGTAGTAAAACCGGGTAAAGTTTTATTTGAAATTTCTGGTGTGTCTGAAGAAGTTGCTCGTGAAGCTCTTCGTCTTGCATCTCACAAATTACCAATCAAAACGAAGTTCGTAAAACGTGAAGAAATTGGTGGTGAATCAAATGAAAGCTAATGAAATTCGTGACCTTACCACTGCTGAAATTGAACAAAAAGTAAAGTCTCTTAAAGAAGAACTTTTTAATCTTCGTTTCCAATTAGCGACTGGGCAGCTTGAAAATACTGCTCGCATTCGTGAAGTGCGTAAATCTATCGCACGCATGAAAACTGTGATTCGTCAAAGAGAAATCGCTGCTAATAAATAATAATTAGAGGGGAGGCCCCGCAAACATGAGCGAACGTAACCAACGTAAAGTGTATCAAGGTCGTGTTGTTTCTGACAAAATGGATAAAACCATCACTGTTGTTGTTGAAACATACAAAAAGCATTCACTTTATGGCAAACGTGTAAGATACTCTAAAAAGTTCAAAGCACATGATGAAAACAACCAAGCAAAAATCGGAGACATCGTAAAGGTCATGGAAACTCGTCCATTATCTGCGACTAAACGCTTTCGTCTAGTTGAAGTTGTCGAAGAAGCTGTTATTATCTAATAAAGTTTGGATTTCTTTTTCCGAAGGGAGGTAACATTAATGATTCAACAGGAGACTCGTTTAAAAGTAGCTGACAACTCTGGCGCACGCGAAGTACTAACGATTAAAGTTCTTGGTGGCTCTGGACGTAAAACGGCTAACATCGGTGATGTCATTGTTTGTACGGTTAAACAAGCAACACCAGGAGGCGTTGTCAAAAAAGGTGAAGTTGTGAAAGCAGTTATCGTTCGTACAAAGAGCGGAGCTCGCAGAAACGATGGATCTTACATCAGCTTTGATGAAAATGCATGTGTCATCATCCGTGACGACAAGAGCCCGCGTGGAACTCGTATCTTCGGACCAGTAGCACGTGAACTTCGTGAAAACAACTATATGAAAATTGTTTCTCTAGCACCAGAAGTACTTTAATGAATACAATCCGCGACTCAAGGAGGTGCGATTAAATGCATGTTAAAAAGGGCGATAAAGTAGTGGTTATCTCTGGTAAAGACAAAGGTAAACAAGGTGTCATCCTTGCTGCTTTCCCTAAAAATGACCGTGTTTTAGTAGAAGGTATTAACCTTGTGAAAAAACACTCTAAACCAACCCAAGCTAACCCTCAAGGCGGAATTTCTGAACAAGAAGCGCCGATCCACGTATCAAACGTAATGCCGCTTGATCCTAAAACGGGTGAAGTGACACGTATTGGATATAAAGTTGAGGACGGAAAGAAAGTCCGTGTAGCGAAAAAATCTGGGCAAGTTCTAGATAAATAGTAAATAAGGAAGGGAGGTCTTTCTCATGAACCGCCTTAAAGAAAAGTATGTAAAAGAAATTACACCTGCATTAGTTTCTAAGTTTGAATACACTTCAGTAATGCAAGTGCCAAAAATTGAAAAAATCGTGATCAACATGGGTGTTGGTGACGCAGTTCAAAACGCTAAAGCAATCGATACTGCTGTTGAAGAATTAACGTTTATCGCTGGTCAAAAACCTGTCGTTACTCGTGCGAAGAAGTCTATTGCTGGATTCCGTCTACGTGAAGGAATGCCAATCGGTGCGAAAGTAACACTTCGCGGAGAGCGCATGTATGATTTCCTTGATAAACTTATTTCTGTTTCTTTACCACGTGTACGTGACTTCCGTGGGATTTCTAAGAAATCTTTTGACGGACGTGGAAACTACACGCTTGGTATTAAAGAACAGTTAATCTTCCCAGAAATTGATTACGATAAAGTAACAAAGGTCCGCGGTATGGATATCGTTATCGTTACTACTGCCAATACGGACGAAGAAGCACGTGAGTTATTAACTCAAGTAGGTATGCCGTTCCAGAAATAATCAATGAAAGGGAGGCGAAATCGTGGCTAAAAAGTCTATGATTGCGAAACAACAACGCAAACAAAAGTTTAAAGTTCAAGAGTATACGCGCTGCGAACGTTGTGGACGTCCACATTCAGTTATTCGTAAGTTTAAACTTTGCCGTATTTGTTTCCGCGAACTTGCATATAAAGGACAAATTCCTGGCGTTAAAAAAGCCAGCTGGTAATCCCCATAAATGGGAAGGAGGTTATTAAATAATGGTTATGACAGATCCGATTGCAGATTTGCTGACTCGTATTCGCAATGCGAACATGGTACGCCATGAGAAGCTAGAAGTACCGGCTTCAAAAATCAAAAGAGAAATTGCTGAAATCTTAAAGCGTGAAGGTTTTATCCGTGACGTTGAATACGTCGAAGACAGCAAACAAGGAATTATCCGTTTGTTCCTTAAATACGGCCAAAACAACGAGCGTGTTATCACTGGTCTTAAAAGAATCAGTAAACCTGGTTTACGCGTATATGCGAAATCAAACGAAGTACCACGTGTACTTAACGGACTTGGAATCGCAATTATTTCTACATCACAAGGTGTTTTATCGGACAAAGAAGCCCGTGCTAAACAAGCTGGTGGAGAAGTACTTGCTTACGTATGGTAAAAAAAGTTTAAGATGAATGGAGGTGCTTGGTATGTCTCGCGTAGGTAAAAAACTACTTGAGATCCCTTCAGGTGTAACTGTGACAAACAACGATAACACAGTGACAGTAAAGGGACCAAAAGGTGAACTAACTCGTACGTTTCACCCTGATATGGAAATTAAAATTGAGGACAACGTCTTAACTGTAAGCCGTCCGTCTGAACATAAAGAACATCGTGCATTACATGGTACAACACGTAGCTTGCTTGCAAACATGGTTGAAGGTGTATCTAAAGGTTTCGAAAGAGGTTTAGAACTTATCGGTGTCGGTTACCGTGCAGCTAAATCTGGAAACAAACTTGTTCTTAACGTTGGATACTCTCATCCAGTTGAAATCGTTCCTGAGGCTGGGGTTGAAATCGAAGTTCCGTCTCAAACGAAAGTAATCGTTAAAGGTATCGATAAAGAGCGTGTAGGAGCTATTGCTGCTAACATCCGCGCTGTCCGTTCTCCAGAGCCTTACAAAGGTAAAGGAATTCGTTACGAAGGTGAATTCGTTCGCCGTAAAGAAGGAAAAACTGGTAAGTAAGATCGCTTAAAGTGAAGAAAGGAGTGACTCGGATGATTACGAAAACTAGCAAAAACGCTACTCGTCTTAAAAGACATGCTCGTGTTCGTGCGAAACTTTCAGGTACTGCTGAAAGACCTCGTCTTAATGTTTACCGTTCTAACAAGAATATCTACGCTCAAGTAATTGATGATGTTAACGGTGTAACACTTGTAAGTGCTTCTACTCTTGATAAAGAGTTAAAGATCGAGAATAGTTCTGACACTGCAGCTGCTACTAAAGTTGGCGAACTTGTTGCAAAACGTGCTGTTGAAAAAGGCATCTCTAACGTGGTATTTGACCGCGGAGGATACCTATATCATGGACGTGTAAAAGCTCTAGCTGAAGCTGCTCGTGAGGCTGGACTTAAATTTTAATAAAAGAAGGAGGGACACATCCGAATGAGTCGTATTGACCCAAGCAAATTAGAGTTAGAAGAACGCTTAGTTACGGTTAACCGCGTAGCGAAAGTTGTTAAAGGTGGACGTCGTTTCCGTTTTGCAGCTTTAGTTGTTGTCGGTGACAAAAACGGTCATGTAGGATTCGGTACTGGTAAAGCACAAGAAGTACCAGAAGCGATTCGCAAAGCTGTTGAAGATGCGAAAAAGAATTTAATTGAAGTACCAATGGTTGGAACTACAATTCCACATGAAATCATCGGTAGATTCGGTGCAGGAAACGTTCTATTGAAGCCTGCTTCAGAAGGTACAGGAGTTATCGCTGGAGGCCCAGTGCGTGCGGTACTTGAGCTTGCTGGTCTAGCTGATATCCTTTCTAAATCTCTAGGTTCTAATACACCGATCAACATGATCCGCGCAACACTTCAAGGTTTAAGTGAACTTAAACGTGCTGAAGATGTAGCGAAGCTTCGTGGAAAATCTGTAGAAGACCTGTTAGGATAAGGAGGGAACAATAATGGCAAATAAATTAGAAATTACCCTCAAACGCAGTGTTATCGGTCGCCCTGAAGATCAGCGTGTCACTGTTCGTACTCTTGGTCTTAAGAAAACAAACCAAACAGTCGTACATGAAGACAATGCAGCGATCCGCGGCATGATTAACAAGGTGTCTCATTTAGTTTCTGTTAAAGAACAATAAAACATTTTTAATCGATAAGGAGGTGCCCAAATGAAACTTCATGAATTGAAGCCTTCAGAAGGTTCACGTAAAGTACGCAACCGTGTTGGTCGTGGTATTGGATCAGGTAACGGTAAAACTTCTGGTAAAGGTCATAAAGGTCAAAACGCTCGTTCTGGCGGCGGTGTACGCCCTGGATTCGAAGGTGGACAAATGCCTTTATTCCAACGCCTTCCAAAACGTGGTTTTACAAACATCAACCGTAAAGATTACGCGGTAATCAACTTAGACAGATTAAACAGTTTTGACGAAGGAACGGAAGTCACTCCTGAACTTCTTCTAGAGACTGGTGCAATAAGCAAGTTAAAAGCAGGAGTAAAAATTCTTGGCAACGGTAAATTAGAAAAAAAATTAACTGTAAAAGCCAATAAATTCTCTGCTTCTGCTAAAGAAGCGATTGAAGCTGCTGGCGGTACAGCCGAGGTGATCTAACTTGTTTAAGACAATCTCCAATTTTATGCGCGTGAAAGATATACGGAATAAGATTATATTCACACTTTTAATGTTAGTCGTCTTTCGTATAGGTGCTTTCATCCCTGTGCCTAATGTGAACGCCGAAGTTCTCCAGGCACAGGATCAAATGAGTGTTTTCGGAATCCTCAATACGTTTGGGGGAGGGGCGCTTTTCCAATTCTCCATTCTTGCAATGGGGATTATGCCGTATATCACCGCTTCGATCATCATCCAGCTCTTGCAGATGGATGTTGTCCCGAAGTTTACTGAGTGGTCAAAGCAAGGAGAGGTTGGCCGCCGAAAATTAGCTCAATTCACAAGGTATTTTACAATTGTTCTAGGATTTATCCAGGCGCTAGGAATGTCATATGGATTCAACAATATGGCAGGAGGCATGCTGATTGAAAACCCTGGTGTGTCAACGTATCTCTTAATTGCGGTCGTACTCACTGCGGGAACAGCATTTTTAATGTGGCTGGGTGAGCAGATTACTGCTCACGGTGTTGGTAACGGTATTTCGATTATTATCTTTGCCGGTATCATCGCAGGTATTCCTCAAACATTAAAACAGGTGTACGCTCAGCAATTTGTAGGTGGAGATGGACAGCTGTTCATGCAGATCCTTAAAATTGCCCTTATTGTGATTGCCATTCTTGTCATTGTTATAGGTGTTATTTACATTCAAATGGCAGTGAGAAAGATTGCGATTCAATATTCAAAAGGAACTGGCCGTGCACAAATGTCTGCTAGTCAAGCAACGCATCTTCCATTGAAAGTGAATCCAGCAGGGGTGATTCCAGTCATCTTTGCCGTTTCTTTCATTATTACACCGCAGACGATCGCATCGTTCTTCGGAACAAATAATGTCACAACTTGGATAACCAACAACTTTGACTATACTAAGCCAATCGGTATGACGATTTATGTAGCACTGATTGTTGCTTTCACATATTTTTATGCCTTTGTCCAAGTGAACCCTGAACAAATGGCTGAAAATCTGCAAAAGCAGGGTGGCTATATCCCGGGAGTTCGTCCAGGGAAAATGACTCAAGATAGAATTACGAGCATTTTGTACCGACTCACGTTTGTGGGCGCCATTTTCTTAGCCGTGATTTCAATACTTCCTATCTTTTTCATTCAATTCGCTGGATTACCTTCCGCTGCACAAATTGGCGGCACAAGTCTTCTCATTGTTGTAGGTGTTGCACTTGAAACAATGAAACAGCTTGAAAGCCAATTAGTGAAACGAAACTACCGTGGATTTATGAAATAAAACAGAGGGCTGGGCTCCTGCCCAACCTCTCTAAGTTAGGAAGGGGAAATCCGAAATGAACTTAGTCTTAATGGGGCTTCCGGGTGCTGGTAAAGGCACTCAGGCAGAACGAATTGTTGATGATTATGGGATCCCTCATATCTCAACAGGAGATATGTTCCGCGCTGCTATGAAAGAGGAGACACAACTTGGGCTCGAAGCAAAATCCTTTATCGATAAAGGAGAGCTTGTTCCTGATGAGGTCACAATCGGTATTGTCAGAGAAAGACTTGGCAAGAATGATTGTGAACAAGGTTTTCTTCTGGACGGATTTCCGCGAACAGTCGCTCAGGCTGAAGCTTTAGAAGATATTCTAAAGGACCTTGGCAGAACGATTGATTATGTCATTAATATTAAAGTCGATAAAGATGCTTTGATGGAGCGTCTGACTGGCCGAAGAATTTGCAAAAATTGCGGAGCAACATATCATTTAGTATTCAATCCACCTGCGAAAGAAAATGTTTGTGACAAGTGTGGAGGCGAACTTTATCAACGTGCAGATGATAATGCAGAAACCGTTTCGACGAGACTTGAAGTAAACTTAAAGCAGACTGAACCTTTACTGAGCTTCTATTCAGAAAAAGGATATCTTGCAAACATTGATGGTGCGAAGCACATTAACGATGTATACGCAGATATCAAGGATCTGCTTGGGGGATTAAATAAATGATTATCTGTAAAACTCCTCGCGAGCTTGACATTATGAGAGAAGCTGGACGAATTGTCGCACTGACTCATGAAGAGCTGAAGAAACACATAAAACCAGGTATTTCGACAAAAGAATTGGATCAAATTGCCGAACGTTTTATTACAAAGCATGGTGCAATCCCATCTTTTAAAGGGTATAATGGTTTTCGCGGGAGCATTTGCGTTTCGGTGAATGAAGAACTCGTTCACGGTATTCCTGGTAAACGGGTTTTACGTGATGGAGACATCATTAGTATCGATATCGGCGCAAAGTTAAATGGCTATCATGGTGACTCTGCTTGGACTTATCCAGTTGGGGTAATCAGTGATGAGGACCGCAAACTACTGGAAGTCACAGAGGAATCTCTATATAAAGGCTTACAGGAAGCAAAGCCAGGTGAACGTCTGTCAAACATTTCCCATGCCATACAAACGTATGTTGAAGGTGAGAATTTCTCAGTTGTTAGAGAATATGTTGGACATGGGGTCGGACAGGATCTTCATGAGGACCCTCAAATTCCTCATTATGGTCCGCCTAACAAAGGCCCACGGCTAAAACCTGGAATGGTGTTGGCCATCGAACCGATGGTGAACGCAGGCAGCCGATATGTGAAAACACTGGCTGATAACTGGACGGTTGTAACGGTTGATGGGAAAAAATGTGCTCACTTTGAGCATACGATTGCGATTACAGATACAGGTTTTGATATACTGACTAAGATTTAGGTCTTCACTGAAGCCTTTCAGGCCCAAATCGGGCAGGTTGTCTGTATAGTCCAAGGAAAGAACAAGATCAGTATACAGTTGTCAGCGGCAAGTTCGTTGGCTGCCATGTACTAATCGCAGACGGAGAAAAGCGTAAATTTCATTCTCCTAAGAAAAAATATCAATCATTTAACCTTTTATGATTGCGTATCTCCGGAAGTTCAGAACAGTATATTCAAAACAGGTCGGGTGATAAATGGACAATAGAGATGATCTCTTTTGGACATTTGTCAGAGAGCAAGTTACTGATTTGAAGAAGGGAGAACACTTGAATGGCGAAAGACGATGTAATTGAAGTGGAAGGTGCTGTAGTTGAAACTTTGCCAAACGCAATGTTCAAAGTTGAACTAGAGAATGGTCATACAGTTTTAGCGCATGTATCAGGAAAAATCCGTATGCACTTCATTCGCATTTTACCTGGAGACAAAGTTACGGTAGAATTATCTCCATATGACTTAACTCGTGGTAGAATTACGTACCGTTACAAATAAAGCAACTCCGGAAGAAGGAGGTTGGAAACACATGAAAGTGAGACCATCTGTTAAACCTATCTGTGAAAAATGTAAAGTGATTCGCAGAAAAGGAAAAGTAATGGTGATCTGTGAAAACCCAAAACATAAACAAAAACAAGGCTAATAACAAGGAGGTGCCCAAATCATGGCTCGTATTGCTGGTGTAGATATTCCACGTGATAAGCGTGTTGTCATTTCTTTAACATATGTTTTTGGAATTGGTCGTACGACTGCTCAACAAGTCCTTAAAGAAGCTGGTGTTTCTGAAGACACTCGCGTTCGCGATCTAACTGAAGACGAACTTGGTAAAATCCGTGATATCATTGACAAACTTAAAGTAGAAGGTGACCTTCGCCGTGAAGTTTCACTTAACATTAAGCGTCTAATTGAAATCGGAAGCTACCGCGGAATCCGTCATCGTAGAGGACTTCCTGTTCGTGGACAAAACACAAAAAACAACGCGCGCACTCGTAAAGGTCCGCGTCGTACTGTAGCTAACAAGAAAAAATAAGTAAAGGAGGTAGTTAAAGAATGGCTGCTGCTCGTAAATCAAATACGCGTAAACGTCGCGTGAAAAAGAATATTGAAGCTGGAATCGCTCATATCCGTTCCACTTTCAACAACACGATTGTAACGATTACTGATGTTCATGGAAACGCAATTTCTTGGTCAAGTGCTGGTGCATTAGGTTTCAGAGGTTCTCGTAAATCTACTCCTTTCGCTGCACAAATGGCTGCGGAAACTGCTGCTAAAGGTTCTATCGAACATGGTCTTAAAACACTTGAAGTAACTGTTAAAGGTCCTGGTTCTGGTCGTGAAGCTGCAATTCGTGCACTTCAAGCTGCAGGTCTTGAAGTTACTGCAATCAGAGACGTAACTCCAGTTCCTCATAACGGATGCCGTCCACCAAAACGTCGCCGCGTGTAATTTGTTTGTATAGATTTTGTGTCCCTGTCAATAATGGGTTATGATACAGTTATTTATGAGACGAATACACGACTCGTTGCCTGAGCACATACGGGACTAAACAATGAGGAATTTCGGATGGAATCTCATATGATTCTATTCGAGGTTTCGACGTTTTGAAGGAGGGTTTTATTAGATGATCGAAATTGAAAAACCAAAAATCGAAACGGTTGAAATCAGCGACGATGCCAAGTATGGCAAGTTTGTCGTAGAGCCACTTGAGCGTGGATATGGTACCACTTTAGGGAACTCCCTTCGTCGTATCCTTTTATCCTCACTTCCTGGTGCAGCTGTAACATCGATCCAGATAGATGGTGTCTTACACGAATTCTCAACGATCGAAGGCGTGGTTGAAGATGTTACAACGATTATCTTAAACATTAAAAAGCTTGCACTCAAAATCTACTCTGAAGAAGAGAAGACGCTTGAAATTGATGTACAAGATGAAGGTACTGTAACAGCTGCTGATATTACACACGACAGCGATATTGAAATCTTAAATCCAGATCTTCACATCGCAACTCTTGGCAAAAATGCGAGCTTCCGTGTTCGTTTGACTGCACAAAGAGGTCGCGGGTATAATCCTGCTGATGCAAACAAAAGAGACGATCAGCCAATCGGTGTGATTCCGATCGACTCAATCTATACACCTGTATCTCGTGTGACTTATCAAGTGGAGAACACCCGTGTTGGGCAAATCACCAACTATGATAAACTAACACTAGATGTATGGACTGATGGAAGCACAGGACCGAAAGAAGCGATCGCTCTAGGTTCTAAGATTTTAACTGAACACCTTAATATTTTCGTTGGGTTAACTGACGAAGCTCAGCATGCAGAAATCATGGTTGAAAAAGAAGAAGACCAAAAAGAAAAAGTGCTTGAAATGACAATTGAAGAGCTGGATCTTTCTGTTCGTTCTTACAACTGTTTGAAGCGTGCGGGTATTAACACTGTTCAAGAGCTTGCTAACAAGACAGAAGAGGATATGATGAAAGTTCGTAACCTTGGACGTAAATCTCTTGAAGAAGTGAAAGCGAAACTAGAAGAACTTGGACTGGGTCTTCGTAAAGACGATTGACTAGTTTCATTGTGAACTAGGATTTTCGTGTGTTTTTTATTCATACAGCATCTCTAATTAAGGAGGGGACATCACATGGCATACAGAAAGCTAGGACGCACTAGTGCACAACGTAAAGCAATGCTTCGTGACCTAACGACTGATTTGATCATCAACGAACGCATCGAAACAACTGAAACACGTGCGAAAGAACTTCGCTCTGTAGTTGAAAAAATGATCACTCTTGGCAAACGCGGAGATCTTCATGCTCGCCGTCAAGCTGCAGCTTACATTCGTAACGAAGTAGCTAACGCTGAAACAAACCAAGATGCACTTCAAAAATTGTTCGCTGACGTTGCAACTCGCTACGAAGATCGCCAAGGTGGATACACTCGTATCATGAAGCTTGGACCTCGTCGCGGCGATGGCGCACCAATGGCTGTCATTGAATTAGTTTAATCACATATCGTGTATCTAAGAAAGGGCGGGACAGTTCATGACTGGATCTATGCCCTTTTTTAGATACTACGGCTTTTTTATGAATAAGCAAAGAAGAGGTTGAGCTGAGAGGAGGTCCGGTAGAGATGGGGAAGACATTAATTGACGTAAAAGACATTGTATTTCGTTATCACAAAGATGCGGACAAGCCCGCTTTAGATCAAGTGTCATTAGATGTGAATCAAAATGAATGGCTGGCCATTGTTGGTCATAACGGTTCAGGTAAATCCACACTTGCCCGTGTGCTGAATGGGCTCATTTTACCGGATGCTGGAACGGTCAAGGTTGGTGAGATTGAGCTGAAAGAAGAAAGTGTTTGGGATATTCGCAAAAAGGTCGGAATGGTCTTTCAAAACCCAGATAACCAATTCGTTGGCTCAACGGTTCGTGATGATGTGGCTTTTGGTTTAGAAAATAACGGGGTTGAGCGGGAATTGATGATAGAACGTGTAGATTGGGCTGTCAAACAGGTCAATATGCAGGAGTTTCTTGATCAAGAGCCGCACCATCTATCAGGCGGGCAAAAGCAGAGAGTAGCGATTGCAGGTGTGCTTGCCGCAAGCCCTGACATCATGATCTTGGATGAAGCAACATCGATGCTCGATCCGATTGGCCGTGAAGAAGTGTTAGAGACCGTCAGACTGCTGAAGGAGCAAGGAACGGTCACAGTCATTTCCATCACACATGATTTAGACGAGGCTGCAAAGGCAGACCGCGTGATTGTGATGAATGGTGGTAAGAAATTTGCAGAGGGAACGCCAGAGGAAGTATTTGAACTAGATGAACAGCTGGTTCAGATCGGTCTTGATCTGCCATTTTCCTACCGCTTGAGCAAGCAATTGAAGCAGCAAGGTGTGCCGGTTACAAATGCCCACTTGACACAAGAAGGATTGGTGAAAGAGCTATGGACATTACGATCAAAGAATTAGAGCATCGTTATCAAATGAAAACGCCGTTTGAGCGTCTCGCTTTGTATGATGTCAATGCTTCCATCAAAGAGGGCAGCTATGTCGCTGTCATTGGTCATACAGGCTCTGGCAAATCCACATTGCTGCAACACTTAAATGGATTGCTCAAACCAACGAAAGGGAGCATTGCGCTTGGAGATACGGTCTTACAAGCCAATAAAAAGCAGAAGGATCTGAAATCCCTTCGGAAAAAAGTAGGCATCGTGTTTCAGTTTCCTGAGCATCAGCTCTTTGAGGAGACCATTCTGAAGGATATCTGCTTTGGTCCGATGAATTTCGGCGTTCCTCAAGAGAAGGCAGAAGCCAAGGCGAAGGAAATGCTGAAGCTGGTGGGTCTGCCTGAATCCTTATTATCTCGATCACCCTTTGAATTAAGCGGCGGTCAAATGAGACGTGTGGCAATTGCAGGTGTTCTAGCGATGGAGCCAGAAGTACTTGTTCTCGACGAGCCGACTGCGGGCTTAGATCCACGTGGACGGAAAGAAATCATGGACATGTTCTATGAGCTTCATCAAACAGCAAATCTCACCACGATCCTTGTCACACACAGTATGGAGGATGCAGCCCATTATGCGGATCAAATGATTGTGATGCATAAAGGAACAGTGAAGGCGACAGGTACCCCGAGAGAATTGTTTGCCAATCGTACAGACATGTCTTCTTTTGGTCTCGACCTCCCAGAAACGATTAAATTCCAGCAGGCTGTAGAAGAAAAGCTAGGCATTACGTTTCCAAGCCCGCTTCTGACCATGGATGAAATGGCAGCAGCCTTAACAGCTCTTTATCAGGAGGACACGACATCATGATGGATAGTATGATTATCGGCAAGTATGTGCCAGGTTCATCCTTTGTCCATCGTCTTGATCCAAGGACAAAGCTGTTATCAATTTTCTTTTTCGTCTTTATTGTCTTTTTTGCTAATAACTACATCACCTACGGGCTTTTAGGTGTATTTACGATCCTTGTGGTGATGGTTTCGCAGGTGCCGCTTTACTTTATTCTCAAAGGAATGAAGCCGATCCTTTGGATTGTCCTGTTTACCTTTATTCTGCATATATTCATGACAAAGGATGGCGCGTTACTATTTCACTTTGGTTTTCTGAATATTTATGAAGAAGGCCTAAAGCAAGGGATCTTCATTTCACTTCGTTTTGTCTATCTCATCATGATGACGACACTTCTTACGTTAACCACAACGCCTATCGAAGTGACAGACGGTATGGAGAAGCTGCTGCATCCATTTCGTAAAATCAAGCTGCCTGTTCATGAGCTTGCTCTTATGATGTCAATCTCTCTTCGATTTATTCCGACTTTACTCGAAGAGACAGACAAAATCATGAAGGCACAAATGGCAAGAGGTGTTGATTTTACAAGCGGACCAGTGAAAGATCGTTTGAAAGCGATCGTTCCTTTACTTGTCCCGCTTTTCGTTAGTGCGTTTAAGCGTGCGGAGGAATTGGCGACCGCTATGGAAGCGAGAGGCTACCGCGGAGGAGAAGGACGTACGAAATACCGTCAGCTTGTCTGGGGCATGAAAGACACGTTCACGCTGCTTCTATTCATCCTGTTAACAGCACTCCTTGTGCTTTTCAGAAATTAGGTGATTCCTAGATGAAAGTAAAATGTACCGTATCATACGATGGAACACATTTTAAAGGCTATCAGGTGCAGCCTGGGCAGCGAACCGTTCAAACGGAGATTGAGTCTGCCCTTGCAAGAATGCATAAACAAGATGAATTGATTCCGATTGTGGCTTCTGGCCGAACGGACAGCGGTGTTCACGCAAAGGGGCAGGTCATCCATTTCGACACCCCGCTTGCCATCCCGATGGAAAGATGGCCTTTTGCCCTCAACAGCTTGCTGCCAGATGACATTCGTGTTCTAAAGGCTGAGGAAGTGGATGAGTCGTTTCATGCAAGGTTTGGTGTCGCTTCGAAGGAGTACCGTTATAAGGTCTCAACGGAAACGCACCAAAATGTGTTCACGAGACAGTATGCATGCCACTATCCTTACCGGCTGGATGTCGACAAAATGAGAGAAGCCGCTGGGCACCTGATTGGCACACATGACTTCACAAGCTTTTGTGCGGCCAATACAGAGGTTCAGGACAAGATGAGGGATATTTACACCCTCGAGTGGAAAAACGTCTCAGACGGGCTTGAAATGCGTGTGAGAGGGAATGGCTTTTTATACAACATGGTGCGAATTATCGCTGGAACGTTACTTGAAATTGGATCTGGTAAATTTCACCCTGAGGAGATAAAAGCCATGCTTGCCGCCCGAAATCGTGAAGCGGCAGGCAAGACTGCGCCCAGTCACGGACTGTATTTATGGGAAGTTTTCTATGACAACTAAACCAGGTGTAACATGTTCTTGACACAGGAAGCAGAAAGTTATAAGATATCATATGGTATGTATTTCAACCCCACAAATAAGCCCCGGAAACTTATCTGTGTTTTGAAATAGAACGTAGCATTTGATTCAAGGAAAAATCATTGATTTATTTAGGAGGGAAACTCATGCGTACAACACCAATGGCGAACGCAAGCACAATTGAGCGCAAATGGCTAGTTGTTGATGCGGCAGGCAAGACTCTAGGTCGTCTTTCTACTGAAGTAGCATCACTTTTGCGCGGTAAGCACAAACCAACTTATACACCACACGTTGATACAGGTGATCACGTCATCATCATCAATGCTGAGAAAATCGAATTAACTGGTAAGAAATTGACGGACAAAATTTACTACCGTCACACAATGCATCCAGGTGGTTTGAAACAAAGAACTGCTCTTGAGATGCGTACAAACTACCCTGAAAAAATGTTGGAGCTTGCTATCAAAGGTATGCTTCCAAAGGGTCCATTAGGCCGTCAAATGTTCAAAAAATTAAATGTGTACCGTGGTTCTGAGCATCCACATCAAGCACAACAACCTGAAGTTTACGAACTTCGCGGTTAATTACAAGGGAGGTTAACAATTTGGCACAGGTTCAATATTACGGTACAGGTCGTCGTAAAAGTTCTGTAGCGCGCGTTCGCTTAGTTCCAGGTGAAGGCCGTATCGTCGTTAATAATCGTGAAATTACTGAATACATTCCATTCGCTGCTTTAATCGAAGACGTGAAACAGCCTTTGAACATCACAGAAACAGCTAACAGCTACGATGTTCTTGTAAATGTTCACGGTGGTGGATTCTCTGGTCAAGCTGGAGCAATTCGTCACGGTATCTCTCGTGCTCTTCTAGAAGTAGATCCTGAGTACCGTACACCACTTAAACGTGCTGGACTTCTTACTCGTGACTCTCGTATGAAAGAGCGTAAGAAATACGGTCTTAAAGGCGCACGTAAAGCTCCTCAGTTCTCGAAACGTTAATATATCAGCGATTCAAGGCTCTTTTCACATTTGTGGAAAGGGTCTTTTTGTTGTTTGGAATTAAAGAACACCCACAAAACACCCACTTTTTAAATGTCGATATATGATTGAAACAGATCTGCTGTCCTTTCCTTAACCGTTTTGGTTACGTGCGTGTAAATATTCATTGTTGTTTTAATATCACGATGGCCGAGACGAACTTGTACTTCTTTTACTGTTGCGCCAGCTTCAAATAATATCGAAGCGTGCGTGTGTCTAAATCCATGTACCGTGATGGGGTGTAGATTATGAGTTTTAATAAAGCTTTCCAACTTATCATTAGGGTATGCGAGACGCAAAGGACGCTTATCTTCCCTTGTAAGCACGTTTTTTGTGTCTAGGGTATCATTACTATTCAGAACGTGTTTTCGTTGCTGTATACGCCATTTTTTTAATACATCAACGGTTTTCGTGTCGATATGTATTGTTCTAGTTTGATATGTCTTAGCCTTTTGTATTATTTGCTTATCATCCTTAAAAAACAGTGTCTTAGAAATGAATATAGCACATTCATCAAAATCAATGTCATTCCATTCTAATGATAAAAGTTCTCCTTTTCTCATACCTGTATAAATTAACAAGTGGATCATTACATAATCTTGTTTATTGAGATTTAATTTTGCCAGCTTAAAAAAATCTTTAATTTCCTGTTTAGTCCAGAAATTTCTTTTAGGTTCTTCGACTAAAAAATCAGATTCTTTTTTAGGTATGATTACATGTTCCATTGGATTTTTAACTATATAGTCCATACGTACGGCATATTTAAACACTTGATTGGCTTGTATCTTTACATCATTGACAGAATCAATTTGTTCTGCAATTTCATCAATCATTTTTTGACAGTACTCTTTTGTAATATCTTGAATTTTCAAATGACTAAATCTTGGAAGGATATGTTTATTGAATTTTGATTCAAGAGAGTATTGAGTACTTGGTTTTAATGTTTTTGAGTGAGAAGTCCACCAATTATCAAAAACTTTTTTGAATGTGATAGAGTTATTTGTAATAAAAGTGCCTGTACTAATTTCTTGTTCTATTTTAGCTGCTGCCAGCTGAGCGGCTTTTTTTGTTGGAAAACCCCTTTTGGATTTTTCTTTGAATTTGTTGGAAATTGGATCTTTAATTCTTATACGATATTCCCAAGATCCGTTAGCATGCTTTCTGAAACTGGCCATCTTTTTCCTCCTTTTAAGAAACGTATGTTTGGTTTTTGGATTAAAAAGAATTGTCAAACCACTCTATTACACCAAGTGGTTCAAAACAAATGGTGTATTCACCATAGTTAACAGTAGCGCCGTATTTTTCTTTGTAGCGTTTAATGGCGTTATCTAAAAATTCTTCTGTAAATCTCAAGGTACTGAGCAAGCTCATACCTATTTCTTATAGTTTCTTTGTGGGCTTGAACAATTTTGGACAAAGGTACTAGCTTTTCGTAAGCCCACGTTCTCGCAATTTTTTCTTGTCTTCGCTTTTCAATTGTATCTTGTCCTAATATATCCCCACTAGAAGTATAATAATGGCCTAATTCTTCAGCAAGGACACATGCCTTTTCACAAGAGGTATCCATGTTTTTATTAATTAAAATAACATTTTTTGAGTATAATCCTTTAAGTCTAAGAGGCATATATTTTTCATAGGTGTCTATTCCAAGAAAAGAAGCCTCTGTTAGTAATGCTTCGTACATTACATCTACTCCTATTGTTTTCTTTTTAAACGAACAAATTCTTTAAAACGTTCGATTTCCCTTAGTTCTTCTTCTGTCCAATCTTCTCCATCGTGATGGGCGGCTATAGTATCAATGTCGTATTGACCTTGTATTTTTGAATCATCGGTACGGCCAAGTAGATAATCAACTGATACATCGAAGTAGTCGGCTACTTTTTTGAGTTTGTCACTAGAAGGGTTGTTCTGCTTCCATGAATAAATAGAGTTTTTTCCGAATCCTACATTTTCTTCTAGTTTAGAAAGGTTTATGCCCCGATTTTTGCAAAGTTTTTTTACTCTTTCAAACGTAATCATATCAACCATCCTTAATGGCTCATGAAAATAAATTAAAGAAATCTTTATTTTTTGTTTGACTTTTAAAGAAATCTTTAATAAGCTATGTTCATAAGCTACTTATTCAGCTTACTAGACACCACAAATAAAAGCCTAGGCTACGTCCCCCAACGTGTAAGGCTGTTTTTGTAGGTTAATTTAGTTATGCCTATAATCTACAATATTCTTTAAAAATTGTCAATGATAAGCTGAATATTTAGCTATAAATTTAAAAAGAGGGGTGATTTGGATGAAATTAGATTTCGGAAAACAAGTAAAAACATGGTTAATACTGAATGATATGCAACAAAAAGACTTAGCAAAGATGTTGAATATTTCAAATGCATATCTCTCTGACATTTTACTTGGTAAGAGACAGGCCGAAAAAATCAGAGAAAAAATTGTGAAAATCCTTGACGTGATGGAGGAGGTCTCATAAAAAATGCTAACTGTCCAGGTTGATGAAAATGAAGTGAGACGAATTTGTATAGAAAAAATAGAAGAACAAATACAAATCGTTGAACATGAGAAAGTTTTCTGGAATAGAAAAACTACAAGAAAAAACAGATATGAGTTGGACGGAGATTTTAGATAAATTTTTTTATGATCCTCGGTGCCCAAAATATAAGGTTGGTTCTCGATGGAGATTTCCCGCTGAGGAAATGAAAAAATTCTTACTAACCTGGTTGTCTGAACAGCCAAGACATTAAATTCTAGTGTTGAAAGAACAAGCTAGGGGATAACGAGGGTTTAGATCGGCTCAAATTTGAGCTTAACAGGATGCTTC
>NZ_NKHG01000127.1 GCF_002744245.1 Bacillus pumilus
AGGTTATGAGGGGGTTCTCGGCACCTTAGATGTCAGGTACCACCGTGGCCTCCTTTCACTGGTAGGTATGGGGTGCGTCGGTAGCGCTCCATTAAGCATCTCTATGCTCGCACCGGCACTGATGATGCCAGAGTCCCATTCTCTGCTGGCAACATGGTTGCAGGCACCTCACATCGGTACTCTTCCAGCAACACTGCTGGCTATCCTACCCTATGTTCTACTGTTTAGCGGGCTTGGCTTCCCCTTTTTGGCTTATGCTCGACTGTCTCGGGCGGACATGAAAGCCTGCCTTCCTCTGCTTGCAACACTTCTCGTCATTGCCTGCTTCGGTGTCAGCACATTTCCTGCCTTCTTCCTGGAATACCAGCCTCAGGTGTTTCACGTACTGATCTATGCCTTGGCCAGCACAGCCATTTCTCTCATGGCGGTAATCATGAGCTGGATGGCCTTGGTGCTAATGGCACGTATTCTTCGATCTGTTCAGTGAGTATGAGTGGCACCTCTTTTAGACCGAGTTGATCCAGCGCTCCGACAGGACATGTCTTAAAGATCCGAATTTCCCTACGAACCCTATAACTCAGCGCGAACTCAGGATCACATCCGGGAAGCCTCTGAGCATCACGTATACCTGCCGGCCAGCGTCATAGATGACCACTGGCTGATAACCCGAGCTACACCGCACCTTGAAGTTGGGCTCGCTCTCTGGTGTCAAACGCATCACAAAACCTCCATCACCTCATGCTGGTTATAATTGGCAAAGCTACAGGAGTAGTTACAATAATGCTAT
>NZ_NKHG01000021.1 GCF_002744245.1 Bacillus pumilus
GAGTACCGGCGCGGAGCGAATGTGACATTCGTGAGCACCGGCACGCAGGACTGACACCGAATGCGAGGGTTTGTCTACACGCTGAACTGTAGAGACGCTCTACAGTTTTTTTTGATAGGAGCATTTGGCATAGGCATCATGCTGATGAATGGATTCTTCATTTCGACACTCAACTTGAAAACCTTTGACCCAGCTTTGCTCATACAGTTCGACCGCAATTAACCTCGCTATATCTTCTACAAAACGTGGATTTTCATATGCCTCTTCTGTCACTTTCTTTTCATCTGGTCTTTTAAGCACGGAATAAAGCGGTGCACTAGCATTGGATTCAATGATGTGTAAAAGGACTGCTTTCATGTCATCAGGGAGCAACGCTTGTTCAAGAATCTCTACCTGAATGGAAACCGAGCCGCGCTGATTATGCGCACCATACTCACTGATTTCCTTTGAACAAGGACATAAGGTTGTGACCTGTGTGGTACAGCCAACATGACAGGTCCATCCGTTTTTTTCATGAACATGCACTTCATATTGTACGGTAGCATGCATCAAACCTGACTTCCCACTGACCGGGCTCTTTTTTTCCATGTACCACGGGAAGGACACTTGAACCGAGGCAGATGGCTGGTTCATCTGCTTGGCAAGCTGTGCAGTCAATTCTTTTAAGGAATTCACATCAAGCGGCTTGCCGCTCTCATAAAACGAGTGCAGCTGTTCGGTGAGACGGCTCATATGAATGCCTTTTTGATGTGAGGGCAGATATGTGCTGAGAGCAAATGCTGCTGAAGTTGTTTGGTGTTGTGGTGTCGTTTTAGACAAAATATGTACAGGGTAGGACACGCGGCAGATGCCCACTTGTTCAAGATCAAAATAAAAGTCCTGCTCCGTTTTTTGTACATCCATCATGTCTTCTTTTTGACAAGGCTTCGTTCCTAGGCTGGGCGGGACAGATCCGAATTGTTGGTGTCGTTCTTTTTTGGATGGAAAAGATAACATGTGGTGCCTCCTATAAATCGTAATAATTCCTATTTATTTTGCCTTATATGACGAAAGAAATCAAGAGTGAAATCTTTAACGTTTACGTTAAGGTTATGAAGGTGTATAATAAAACATGAATTGATGAGCAGGAGGCACTGGCAATGGAATGGATGAAAATTGATCAAGTGGCGAAAAGAAGCGGTCTGACAAAACGGACCATTCGTTTTTATGAAGAGATTGGTTTATTATCAGCACCAAAGCGAACTGAGGGTGGTGTCAGGCTTTACTCAGAGGACGACATGGAAGAATTAGAGAAAGTGATGCAGGCAAAAGAGGTACTAGGTTTTTCCTTACAAGAGCTTCAATCGTTTATGGAAATAGGAAAGCAGCTAGAGCTGAATAAAGAAGGCTACTTGCTATCACTTGATCCGAAGGAACGGCTTGAGAAGCTGTTAGATATTGATGCGCAGCTTCATGAACAGCATCGGTTAATCACAAAAAAGCTAGAAACCATTCAATCCTTTAAAAGGGATCTTGAAACGATGAAAGAGAGAGCGGCTCATGCCATTGAGCAATTACAAAAATAAACACCTCTGCGTGTTTATTTTATTTTGTCAAATAACTGAAGGAAAGGTTCCGATGGAATGAAGGAAGAAGAAGCATTGAAACAGCGTACAAGTCTGCTTAGGCAGCCAAAGGCCGTTTGGGCTGTTGCCTTTGCTTGTGTGATTTCATTTATGGGAATTGGGCTCGTAGATCCAATTTTACCGGCCATTGCGTCGCAATTACACGCATCTCCAAGTCAGGTCTCTCTTCTATTTACAAGCTACTTACTTGTGACCGGCTTTGTGATGTTTTTTACCGCTTTATTTCTAGTTCGTATTGGTGCCAAATGGACGTTATTATTAGGACATCTTTATTATTGTCTTTTCTGCTTTAGGCGGTACCTCTTCAACAATTTCGGTATGATCAATACGGTGCTCACGAAGGCTGTGTGTGATGGGCTCAGCGCCTGTTGAGCGTTCGATTGCTTCATCATCTTACAGTGCCGTACGATTTATTGGTGGTGCGATTGCTCCTTGGATCGCAGGAGTACTTGCTGAAACCTGCTCAGCAAGCACACCTTATTATGTGGGGGCTGCTGCTGTTCTATTAGGGATGATGATCCTGCTCCTTGGACATAAGCATTTGGTGAATATTCCAGCAGGTCATTAAACAGAAAAAAGCCTTCTATCTTTTGAGCAAGATAGAAGGCTTTTTTGTTATTATAGCACTTTTGTAGTCCAAGATTCACAATTCCACGTTTCAGTTGCGACATCTTGATAGAATTCAGGTTCGTGGGAAATCAATAAGACGCTGCCTTTATATTCTTTTAAAGCGCGTTTTAGTTCTTCTTTGGCATCGACATCCAAGTGGTTTGTCGGCTCATCGAGAACAAGTAAATTGGTTTCTTCGTTGATTAGCTTGCAAAGACGGACCTTTGCTTTCTCCCCTCCACTTAAAACAGACACACGGCTTTCAATATGTTTTGTGGTTAAGCCGCATTTTGCAAGGGCGGCCCTAACTTCATATTGCGTGTAGGAAGGGAAGGTGCTCCATACCTCTTCAATACAGGTGTTGCTGTTTTGCTCTTTTACTTCTTGCTCAAAATACCCAATATGCAAGAATTCTCCGCGTTCAACCTCACCAGAAATCGGCGTGATTTCTCCAAGAAGACTTCGAAGCAGCGTCGTTTTTCCGATTCCATTTGCGCCGTATAACGCAATTTTTTGCCCGCGTTCCATTTTAAGATTCAAAGGACGAGAGAGCGGCTCGTCATAACCGATCACTAAATCCTTCGTTTCAAAAATCAATTTCCCAGAGGTACGTGCAGCCTTGAAGTGAAATTCTGGTTTTGGTTTTTCTACAGCCAATTCAATCATGTCCATCTTATCCAGTTTCTTTTGACGAGACATGGCCATATTTCTTGTGCTGACACGTGCTTTGTTTCTTGCTACAAAATCCTTTAGTTCAGCGACTTCTTGCTGCTGCCTTTTATAGGCTGCTTCCAGCTGCTGCTTTTTGACTTCGTAGACTTGTTTGAATTGATCGTAATCACCAACATAGCGTGTCAATTCTTGATTTTCAACATGATAAATCAAGTTAATGACACTGTTCAAAAACGGAATGTCATGTGAAATGAGGATAAACGCATTTTCATACTCCTGTAAATAGCGCTTCAGCCACTCGATATGCTGCTCATCCAAATAGTTGGTCGGCTCATCGAGAAGAAGAATTTCTGGCTTCTCTAACAGCAATTTCGCAAGCAACACTTTCGTACGCTGACCACCGCTGAGCTCTGTCACATCTCGGTCTAGCCCAAGATCAGTTAACCCCAGACCTCTCGCAATTTCTTCTACCTTTGAATCAATGATATAGAAATCATTGTTTGTCAGTGCATCCTGAATGACGCCAACTTCCTCTAACAGCTTTTCTAGTTCATCAGGATCGGCTTCACCCATTTTGCCATACATGTCATTCATCGTTGCTTCCATGGCAAATAAATAATGGAATGCATCTTGAAGGACTTCACGGATGGTTCTTCCTTTTTCTAGCACCGTATGCTGATCAAGGTAGCCCACACGTACATTCTTTGCCCATTCTACTTTTCCTGCATCTGGCTCTAGCTTGCCAGTAATAATATTCATAAACGTTGACTTTCCTTCACCGTTTGCGCCGATTAAGCCGACATGCTCGCCTTTTAATAAACGGAAGGAGACTTCGTGAAAAATGGCTCTATCGCCAAAGCCATGGCTTAACTCTTTAACAGATAATATCATTTTTTACACCTCAAATAGATTCAAAACGGCTAGTGCCTCTCATGATTATATCGAACTGTCCGGCCCGATAAAAGCATCAAAAGAAAAATTGCGTTTCAAAGCTGATTTTGAGATACTTAAGGATAGATTGAATGAGGATAAAGGAGATCGACATGACGGAAACTTGGGCATTTTTTAAAGAAGCAAAGCCATTTATTCAGGAGAACTTTGAAGCGGCTGGCTTCGAGAAACCAACAGCCATACAAGAAAAAACAGCAGAGTGGATTACGGAAAAGCGTGATGTGATCGCAGAATCGCCAACTGGAACGGGGAAGACACTTGCGTATGTTCTGCCGCTTTTAAATCAAATCAATGTGAGTATCAAACATCCGCAAATCTTAATCTTGGCACCTTCAAGAGAGCTTGTGATGCAAATTTTTGATGTCGTGCAGCAATTCATACAAGGCTCAGACATCAAAGCCGTCTCCTTGATTGGCGGAGCAAACATCAAGAAGCAGCAGGAAAAGCTAAAGAAACACCCGAACGTTGTTGTGGCCACACCTGGCCGTGTACAAGAATTAATCAAAATCAAGAAACTGAAAATGCATGAAGTCAAAACGATCGTGTTAGACGAAGCAGATCAGCTTCTTGTTCCAGAGCATATGAAAACGATCCAAGCGATCATTAAATCCACATTAAAAGAAAGACAAATCCTCTGTTTCTCTGCGACTTTGAAAGAGGAAACCGTTCAACGGATCAAAGAGATAGCATCTGAACCAGAGGTGTTGAAAATTGGCAGAAGCCAAGAAGAAGCGCAGAAGGTAGGGCATTACTATCTTTTATGTGATCAACGGGAAAAAGTGAAATTACTGCAAAAGCTATCACGTCTTGAGGACATGCAGGCGCTCGTTTTTGTCCGTGATATTACGAATTTAAGCATTTATGCAGAGAAATTAGCGTATCATCACGTCGATCTTGGTGTGCTTCATAGTGAAGCGAAAAAAGCGGATCGTGCTGTCATTTTAAAGGCATTTGAACAACGTGAATTCCCGCTCCTTCTTGCAACGGATATTGCAGCAAGAGGTATTGATATCGACGATTTGCCGTACGTAATCCATGCAGATCTGCCAAATGAAGAAGGCTATATTCACCGTTCAGGCAGAACAGGCCGGGCAGGAAAAGAAGGAGCTGTCATCAGTCTTGTCACACATCAAGAGCATGCGATGCTGAAAAAAATGGCGAAAAAGCTGAATCTCTCGCTTGAGGAGATTGTGTATAAGCAAGGTCAGCTACAGCTTGCACCTCATCATTAGGCATAAAAAAAGGACCCTGCCGTATGGCGGGGTCCTTTCAGCGTGTAGACAAACCCTCGCATTCGGTTTCAGTCCTGCGTGCCGGTGCTCACGAATGTTACATTCGCTCCGCGCCGGTACTCGTCCTTCCTAGACTTCAAAGGTTTTCTATCACGCTGAAAAGAAGACAAAGG
>NZ_NKHG01000041.1 GCF_002744245.1 Bacillus pumilus
CACGCAGGACTGACACCGAATGCGAGGGTTTGTCTACACGCTGAAGCAGCTCACCTCATGAGCTGCTTTTTTAAATTAGGAGGTCACTTACTTCGATTCAGATTGGGTTAATGTGACCTGCTTTGTTTCTTCTTTTCCATTTCGAACGAGTGTGATGTTCACTGTGTCTCCTACTTTTGCATTCGTATAAAGCTCGTGTCTTAATTCACTGCCAGTTTTGACTTGTTTGCCATTTATGGCGGTAATGACATCCTCTGACTTGAAGCCTGCTTTTGCGGCAGGTGAGCCGGCAGCGATTTCTTTTACATAGACCCCTTTATCCAGCTGACTGCTTTTGAGTCCGAGTGTTTCATTCTGATAAACATCCGGGACCTGTTCAAGATTTAGCATGCTAATGCCGATATATGGACGTTCGATTTTTCCTTTTGCGAGAAGCTGCTCTGCTATTGGTTTGACATCATTAATTGGGAGCGCAAATCCAATTCCTTCAACGCCTGTTTCAGAAATTTTCATACTTGTGATTCCCACAACCTTTCCGTCTGTAGTGAGAAGTGGTCCACCACTATTGCCCGGGTTAATAGCTGCATCTGTTTGAATAACATTAATACTGCTTTCGCCAGCTGATGTATTCATAGAGACTGTTCGGTCGACACCACTGACAATTCCTTGCGTCACCGTTCTTGATAAATCTTCACCAAGTGGGTTTCCGATGGCGATAACTGTTTCTCCAGCTCGAAGTGAGGATGAATCTCCAAGCGCAGCAACCTTCGTTACATGGCTGCTGTTAATTTCCACAACAGCTAGGTCAGTGAGCGGATCAGCACCGACCAGTTTCCCCTCAATGGTTTTGCCATCATGCAAGGAGACTGTCAGTTTGTTTGCCCCTTCAATCACATGGTTATTTGTTAATACATACGCTTTGCTGCCAGATTTTTTAAAAATAACCCCAGAACCTGTACCAGTCGCTTCTTCTTGACTGTTTTTGTTTTGATTTTGCTGCGATTCATCAAAAGGCGTATTGAAATCTTCAAAGTCTGTTGTCGTTTGATTTTGCGTTTGATAGTTTGTAATGCCAACAATGGCAGGTGATACATTTTCGACCATATTGGAAATGCTGCTGGACGAACTCGATGTTTGTACAGCTGTGGTTTTCGATGTATTGGCACTTGTATCATTTGTTGATACAGCTTCTGTTTTTGTTGCCGATTCATTTGCTGTTTTGTCCACTGAGTGCTGAGCATATGGCGTTAAGATATAGACTCCTAATGCTAACGTTCCCCCAACAATTCAACTTGCGAAGGGCTTAAACCAGCCGAATCGACCTTTCTTCTTTTTTTGAGGCTGTTCAATGATTTGCAGTTCGTACTTTTCATCTTTGTGGTTAGTCATTTCAATCACTCTCTCTCATGATTTTTTACATGTATGTTGGTCAGATGTTTGCGTTATGTTGTTGAAACTGACTTTATCGTAAGAAAAAAGTGTGGGATAAAAATGAAAACATTGTGGGAAATTGTTAAAATAAGTAGTGAATCTAAGCAAAATAGAGGAGACTAAACTGTGGAGACAATAGGAATCATTGGATATGGAAGCATGGCTGATATGATGGTGCAAAAATGGCTGGAAAGAGGGGCGCTAGATGCCCGTCAGTTCATGATCCATACAAGAAGTGATACAGAGCGGCTGCATCAGCTCATAGGGAAGCACAAAGATGTAAACATCTGTTCATTAGACGATCTTTCTACGTCATGTGATGTCTTGTTTGTTTGTGTGCCGCCGCTTGCTGTACTTGACGTTTTGGATCAACTGCGTCCGGCAAAGAAAGCTCTACATATTGTATCAGTGGCAGCAGCTGTGACCTTAGATAAATTAGCGCAGCATACGAATCAACCAGTATCCAGATATATCCCAACATTAACTTCAGCCGTTGGAACAGGGGTGTCACTTGTTGCGCATGGTAAGACCGTAGGACAAGAGGAACAAGAACGTTTGCATCGCCTGCTTTCAGCTTTTAGTTTGGTACGGGAAGTGGAGGAAGGCCGGTTTGATGCGGCGAGTAATCTGACAAGCTCATCTCCGGGCTTTATCGCTGCGATATTTGAAGAAATGGCGAGAGCCGCTGTGAGAAATAGTGAGCTTTCCTTAGATGAAGCATATGAATTTTTAACTTATGCGCTTTTAGGAACAGGACAGGTGCTTGTGAAGCACGGCCTTACATTCGCTGAAACCGTCGATAGGGTGGCGACAAAAGGCGGGATTACAGGAGAAGGCGCTGCGGTCATTCAAAAGCAGGCCCCCCATATGTTTGATGACTTATTTACGCAAACCATGAAGAGATATGAGCAGCTGAAATCACAGATCGACGAAGCAGACAAACACCACTAAAGGCATAGTTAGTGGTGTTTTATATGTAAAAAAAATCCTTTACTTGCTATTCTTTTGACCTGTATCAGCTGGGTCTAATTTCCTTATTTTTAGACATTGTATTGAAAAATCAATCAAGTTCTCATATAATTTTTTAGAAAATTTAGAAAAATATATACAAATTTTAAGTTTAATTAAAGGGGGATGGGGATGAAGCTCTATCTATCTGTCGATATGGAGGGTATTACTGGTCTAGCTGATCATACATTTGTCGATGCCCGTCAGCACAATTATGAGCGGGGCAGGAAAATCATGACGGGTGAAGTGAATGCTTGTGTAGAGGCTCTTCTTCAACATGGTGCAACGGATATTTTGGTCAATGACAGTCATTCTAAAATGAATAATCTCTTGATTGAAGAATTGCATGAGGAGGTAGCCCTGATTTCAGGTGATGTAAAACCTTATTCAATGGTACAAGGATTAGATCAAACCTATGATGCAGCTGTTTTTTTAGGCTACCATGCGAGGGCATCGATGAAAGGTGTGATGTCTCACAGTATGATTTTTGGTGTCAGACATTTTTACATAAATGATCATCCAATTGGTGAAATGGGCTTTAATGCGTATGTCGCAGGATATTATGGTGTCCCGGTGATTCTTGTATGCGGAGATGATCAGGCAGCACTTGAAGCAGAAAAGCTGATGCCTGGCGTCAAAACAGTTGCAGTGAAAGAAACCATTTCAAGATCTGCTGTGACATGCTTAACACCAGCCAAAGTAAACAAACAAATATCGCAGCAAGTGGAAGCTGCGATGAAACAGATTCATCAAATGACGCCGCTGACACCTCCTGATCAGCCACTACTCAAGATCGAGTTTGCCAATTATGGACAAGCCGAATGGGCGAATTTAATGCCGGGTACTGCCATCGTAGAAGGGACAACAACGGTGACGTATCAAGCGGATAATATATTAGAAGCCTACCAAGCCATGCTTGTCATGACAGAGCTTGCCGCACGTACAACATTTTGTTAAGTGAGGGGGAGACAGCAGATGGCCAGCTTTTTGTTCAGGCGTTTTATTGCGATGATTGCCACGATCTTAACCATTACGACTTTAACCTTTATTTTGATGAAGGTCATCCCAGGATCGCCCTTCAATGAAGAACGGAATACAAACGAAACCGTCAGGCGAAACCTCGAAAGCTACTATCACTTAGACGAACCACTTTATATTCAATATGTGATCTATTTAAAATCCATCGTTACCTTTGATTTTGGTCCTTCCATTAAAAAGCCTTCTGAAAGTGTCAATGATCTATTGGCGAGAGGCTTCCCAGTCTCATTAGAACTTGGTTTTATCTCAATTTTGATTGCTGTCATCTCTGGCATCCTGCTAGGGGTTATGGCTGCCCTCCGGCATAATGGCTTCATTGATTATATTGCCATGACCATTGCTGTTTTCGGTATATCCATTCCAAACTTTATCTTTGCTACCCTATTGATTCAGCAGCTTGCTGTGAATTTGAAACTCTTCCCTACAGCGATGTGGACAAGTCCGATGCATATGGTGCTTCCTACAATTGCACTGGCTGTCGGTCCAATGGCGATTATTGCCCGGTTAACAAGATCGAGCATGATTGAAGTGCTCACGCAGGACTATATTCGCACTGCAAAAGCAAAAGGACTGTCACCTTTTAAGATTGTGTTTAAACATGCGCTTCGAAATGCGCTTTTACCGGTTGTCACCATTCTTGGGACACTTGTCGCAAGTATTTTAACAGGAAGTTTTGTCATTGAAAAAATATTTGCCATCCCTGGAATGGGCAAATACTTTGTCGAAAGTATTAACAATCGTGATTATCCAGTAATCATGGGTACAACTGTTTTTTACAGCATTATTTTAATTACACTTCTTTTCATTGTAGATGTGGCGTATCGCCTGCTTGATCCAAGAATTCAGCTGCATCAGAAAGGAGGGAAGGCATGAGCATACACCTTCAGCAGGATCAAACGAATCGAAACGATGAAGTGCCGGATGAATGGTTTTTTCCTAGAGAGCAAAAGAATATCGAAGTCCAGGCCATAAAAAGACCTTCTCTTTCATATTGGGCAGACACATGGAGGCGGCTAAAGCAAAATAAACTCGCCATGTTTAGTCTATCGGTGTTGATATTTCTTTTCATTATGGCGGTCTTAGGTCCACTGCTTGCCCCAAATAGTGTGACAGAGCAGCGTCTTTCGCTGCAAAATTTGCCGCCCTCGGCTGCTCACTGGTTTGGAACGGATGAGCTTGGACGAGATGTGTTCACACGTACATGGTACGGAGCACGCATTTCGTTATTTGTCGGCGTGATGGCAGCACTCATTGATTTTGCCATCGGCGTTATTTATGGAGGTATCGCTGGCTATAAGGGAGGGAAATATGACCATGTCATGATGCGAATCGTCGAGGTGCTCTATGGCCTTCCTTATTTACTCGTCGTGATTTTATTGATGGTGCTCATGGGCCCCGGGCTTGTCACCATTATTGTAGCGCTCACAGTGACAGGGTGGATTGGAATGGCGAGAATCGTCAGAGGTCAAGTTCTTCAGCTGAAAAGCCAGGAATATGTTCTAGCCTCTAAAACCTTTGGTGCAAAAAGCCTTCGAATCATCCGCCGAAACTTACTGCCGAATACGATGGGACCGATTATCGTGCAAATGACTCTGACTGTACCGACCGCGATATTTGCAGAAGCGTTTTTAAGCTTTCTCGGTTTAGGTATTCAAGCGCCGTTTGCAAGCTGGGGTGTGATGGCCAATGATGCTCTGCCAACTGTGCTATCAGACAATGGACATTGGTGGCGTTTATTTTTCCCAGCATTTTTTATTTCACTCACGATGTTTTGTTTTAACAATTTAGGTGATGGCTTGCAAGATGCGCTTGATCCTAAGATGAAGAGGTGATGGCGCTTTGAAAAAAATTCTTCAGATTATCGATCTGCATGTCAGCTTTCGGACATATGGCGGCTCGGTTCAAGCGGTGCGCGGGGTGAATGTGGATGTGTATGAAAAAGAAACCCTTGCGATTGTTGGAGAATCAGGCTGCGGAAAAAGTGTGACGTCACAAAGTATCATGAGACTTTTACCGGCATACAGCGCTCATGTGGATCAGGGAGAAATTTGGTTTCGTGACCGAAACTTGCTTTCATTATCTGAAAAAGAAATGCGTGCCATCCGTGGTGTCGATATCTCGATGATCTTCCAAGATCCGATGACCGCACTGAATCCGACTCTGACAATTGGTGACCAGTTGATGGAGGCAGCAAAGGAACATCAGAAGCTGACCAAAAAAGAAGTCAAAGAAGCCGCCATTCGAATGCTTGATTTGGTTGGCATTCCGCAGCCTATGGAGAGATTAAAGCAATATCCACATCAGTTCAGCGGTGGAATGAGACAGCGGCTCATGATTGCAATGGCACTAATTTGCGAGCCCAAGGTACTGATCGCAGATGAACCGACAACCGCACTAGATGTCACCATACAGGCGCAAATTTTAGAACTATTTAAAGAGATTCAGAGGAAAACAGGTGTGACCATTATTTTAATCACACACGACTTAGGGGTCGTAGCTCAAGTCGCAGATCGAGTGGCTGTGATGTACGGTGGGAAAATGGTTGAGGTCGGCACAAGACGAGAAATCTTTTACAGTCCGCAGCATCCATACACAAAAGGACTACTGCGATCTGTTCCAAGACTGGATATGAAAGATGAACTCATTCCAATTGAAGGAAGTCCGCCTGATTTATTTGCGCCACCGAAAGGCTGTCCATATACCGAGCGGTGCCCAGCAGCGATGAAAGCGTGTGATCATATCATGCCGCATGAAACGCAGCGTTCGCCTTCACATACAGTGCATTGCTGGCTCCAGGATGAGCGAGCGAAACATACGATTTTATCTTCAACACAAAGGGGGAATTTCACATGAGAAAAAAAGGTTGGTTCTTCAGTGTATGTTTGTTATCTATCATGCTGCTCGTGGGATGTACAGCCAATGAGCAAACAGGCAAAGGATCGTCAAGCAATCAGGGGAAAGAAAACGTTTTAACATTAAATAATGAAAACGAACCGACTTCGTTTGATCCGCCAATTGGTTTTAATAATGTATCATGGCAAGGGCTCAATAACTTAATGGAAGGATTAACGAGACTCAATGAAAAGCACGAACCATCTGCTGCAATGGCGGAAAAATGGGAGATTTCAGAGAACGGGAAAACGTACACGTTTCATTTAAGGGATGGCATTCAGTGGTCGAATGGAGATCCGGTCAAAGCGAGTGACTTTGAATATGCTTGGAAGCGTATGTTAGATCCGAAAACTGGCTCTTCTGCGGCGTTCTTAGCCTACATGATTGAAGGAGGCGAAGCATTTAACAGTGGAAAAGGAAAGAAAGAAGATGTAAAAGTGAGTGCTGTAAATGACAAAACGCTTAAGGTCACACTTGCATACCCGCAGAAATCTTTCTTAAATATGACCGCAAATCCTGCCTTTTTCCCGGTGAATGAGAAGGTAGCTGAGAAGGACCCGAACTGGGCAAAGGATGCCGAAACCTTTGTCGGTAATGGACCGTTTAAGCTGACAGAGTGGAAACATGATGAGAGCTTCACAATGGAAAAAAGTGAGACGTATTGGGACAAAAAAACGGTCAAGCTGGATCAAGTGAAATGGCTGATGATCAGTGATCGAAACACGGATTATCAAATGTATCAATCAGGCGATTTAGATACTGCCTTTGTACCAGCAGAACAAAGTGAAGACCTTCTAAAAAGTAAAGATGTTCAAATTGAGGATCAGGCTGGACTGTTCTTTTATCGCCTGAATGTCAACATGGAACCCTTTCAAAATAAGAATATTCGCAAAGCGTTTCAAATGGCCATCAATCCGCAAGATATGGTGGATTATGTGACGAAAAATGAAGAGAAACCAGCTCACGCCTTCGTCTCCCCAGGTATTCTAGATTCAAAGGGGGAAGATTTCAGAGAAGCTGGGGGCGACCTTGTTAAACATGATGCGAGTGAAGCGGCCAAGCTGCTAGAAAAAGGGCTGAAAGAAGAGAGCTATTCCAAGCTGCCGCCCGTCACATTAACATATAGTACAAAGCCTGAAAACAAGAAAAAAGCTGAAGCCATTCAGCAGCAATTAAAAGACGCGCTAGGTGTAGATGTCAAGCTTGCTAACATGGAAGCAAATGTGTTTGCAGAAGATCAAAAGGCACTCAAATTCCAATTCTCACAAAGTTCTTTTTTAGCAGACTATGCAGATCCAATCAATTTTCTAGAGAGCTTTCAAACAGGTAATGCCATGAACCGGACAGGTTGGTCAAACGACACCTATGATCAGCTGATAAAAAAGGCGCGCCAAGAAGCAGATGAACAAAAGAGAAATCGCATTCTGCATGATGCGGAGGCACTCCTCATTGAAGAAGCACCGATTATTCCGATTCATTTTTATAACCAAGTACATTTACAAAAAGAGGGTGTGAAGGGCATTGTTCGTCACCCGGTTGGTTATATCGATTTGAAATGGGCGCAAGTAAATGGGGAGTAAATGAGATAAAAGGACGCTTTGAAAAAAGCGTCAGCAGCGTGTAGACAAACCCTCGCATTTTTGTCAGTCCTGCGTGCGGGTGCTCACGAATGTCAAATTCGCTCCGGTACTCGTCCTTTCTAAAAGAAGACAGGGCTAAAATATAAATCATTTTACCCCTTTGTCAACAATCTGGGACGCTTTGAAAAAAGCGTCTGTTCCTTTATTCGCTCATGTTATGGAGAAGATGCCCATAGATTGAAAGAAACAAAGAGAAAGAGGGGATATGGCATGAACCAGCGGCCAGCGGCACTTCGAACAGGGGATACGGTGGGGATTATTGCACCAGCAAGCCCGCCTGATGAGCTGAAATTAGCAAAAGGCATTGCCTTTTTAGAAAGTCTTGGGCTGAAGGTGAAAAAAGGAAAGTATATCGACTGTCGATATGGCTATTTAGCAGGCCATGATCATGAACGAGTGGAAGATATTCATCACATGTTTCAAGATCCAGAAGTGAAGGCCGTTATTTGTGCTTGCGGAGGATACGGGACTGGAAGAATTGCAGAAGCCATTGATTATGACTTGATTCGCCGGAATCCAAAAATCTTTTGGGGCTATAGTGATATTACATTTTTACATATGGCCATCCAGCAGCAGACGGGCCTAGTGACCTTTCATGGCCCGATGCTCTCGTCTGATGTGGGGCATGATGACGTCCATCCGTATACGAAGGATACCTTTTTGCAGCTTTTTACACCAAAGGCCTTTACGTATGCGCGCCATCTGTCACCTCTTCATACCTTCTATCACGGCACCGCCTCAGGCGAAATCACAGGAGGGAACCTTGCCCTCATCGTGACAACACTTGGTACACCGTTTGAGATCGATACGAAGGGGAAGCTCTTGTTCATTGAAGATATTGACGAGGAACCATATAAAATTGATCGAATGATGCAGCATCTTAAATCCGCTGGCAAACTGGATGATGCGGCTGGATTCATTATTGGGGATTTTCATCAATGTGAGCCGAAAAAGAAAGAACAGTCCCTGACGCTGGAGCAGCTATGGGAGACTTATATTGTGCCTCAACAGAAGCCTGCACTTGGCGGTTTTCGGATCGGCCATTCATCTCCGAACTTCGCCATCCCAATAGGCGTGCAGGCTACTTTAGATGCTACAGGAAAAAAGCTGCACATTTCTCCAGGCGTTGCGGCGAAAGAGGCGATCAAATGAAAATCGTGGATGTTCGTACATGCAGAACGAGTGTACCGCTAAAAAAGCCTTTCAAAACGGCTTTAAGAACGGTATATGATGCAGTATCTCTCATTGTGATCATCACATATGATCAAGGGGAAACAAGCTATGGAGAAGCAGTGCCAACATCGGTGATTACAGGTGAAACACTCGAAAGCATAGACTATGCCATCTGTGAGGTGATAAAGCCGATCTTGCTCGGGGCTTCCTTGGCGGGGTATGAACAAATCTTTTCAGCGATGGAGCGTGTGCTTGTTGGAAACACAAGCGCAAAGGCTGCGATTGATATGGCGATTTATGATGGCTTAGCGAAGCAGGCAGGGCTTCCGCTTTATCAATACCTTGGCGGTTATGGCGATCAGCTTGAAACGGATTATACCGTCAGTGTGAATCGGCCGCTAGAGATGGCAGAAGATGCGAAGCAATACGTAGCTGAAGGCTTTCACACCTTAAAGATAAAAGTGGGAAAAGATGACATAGACACCGATATTCAGCGCATTAAACGGATTCGAGAAAAAGTCGGGCCGGATATACAGATCAGGCTCGATGCCAACCAGGGCTGGACGTGGAAGGAAGCGATCGTGGCCATTCGAAAAATGGAGGCGTTGAACATTGAGCTAGTCGAGCAGCCGGTGCATAAAGAAGACATTGAAGGCCTGCGCCGGGTGACGGAAGCAACAGACACATTGATCATGGCAGATGAAAGCATTTTTCGATTCCATGATGCCATCAAGTTGCTTGAAACGAGAAGCTGTGATCTGATCAACATAAAATTAATGAAATCAGGCGGTATAAAGGAAGCACTGAAAATCAATGGTTTAGCAGAAGCATACGGAGTAAAGTGCATGGTTGGCAGTATGATTGAGACAAAACTTGGCATTACAGCAGCCGCTCATCTGGCCGCAAGCCAGCCGAATATCACCCGCTACGACTTTGATGCCCCGCTCATGCTAAAAGAGGATGTAATAGAGGGAGGAATCGTGTATCAAGGAAAAGATATTTTCTTTCCGCCGCATCATGGGTTAGGTATTCAAGGAGTGAAAGGAGTGTCGTGATGATATATGAATCAAAGGTTCCAGTCGCAAATGTATGGACAGCGCCGCAGTCGCCAAGAGAAGTCGATCGAAAGATTCTTCAGAGTACCGTCCAGATCAAAGAGTGGATTGACCAGCAAACGTATGAAGAGAAATTGGCTTTATGTGAAGAAAATCTGATTCAATCACAAGTGCTGTTCGGCGAACGAGTCATTGGACTAGAGGAGACAGATGGCTGGATGAAAGTCGTCATCCCGCAGCAGGCAAGCCGGAAACACCCACAAGGATATCCGGGCTATATCCCTGTTCAACACTTAAAGCAAGTAACAGAGGGAGAAGCATCTGCTAGAACCTTTATTGTTTGTCAGAAAAAAGCCGTGTTATATCAAAAAGGGAAAGCGGATATGGAGATTAGTTTTTTAACAGAACTGGAACCTGTGGAAGAAACGGGTGATCATTTTCATGTTCTCACCCCAGTTGGAAGAAGAGAAATCAAAAAAAAGGATGTACGTCCCGTTTCATCACCTTTCACTATGAGCGGCAAGGATGCCTTAGCTATGGGAAAACAATTTATTGGACTTTCGTATTTATGGGGGGCATGAGCAGCTTTGGCTACGACTGTTCAGGCTTTGCTTACAGCATGTACAAAGCGTGTGGATATCTGTTGCCAAGAGACGCAAGTGATCAAGCGGTTCAAGGAACCCCGGTCTCCATAAGTCATTTAGAACCAGGTGATCTGCTGTTTTTTGCAAATGATAATGGAAAGGGAGCTGTTCGCCATGTAGGGATGTATGCTGGGGACGGCTTGATGCTCCACTCGCCGAAAACCGGCAGACAAATTGAGCTTCTTTCCCTTTCTGGCACTTCATATGAAAGAGAATGGGCAGGTGCAAGGCGGTATTTGCCAAGCGAGAGGGGGAGCTGTGATGGGAATTGAACCACTTTTACAAGTCAACAACCTAAAAAAACATTTTCATCTATCCAAAGGAAGAACCTTAAAAGCGGTAGACGGTGTCTCTTTTCAGCTGAAGCAAGGAGAAACATTTGGGCTCGTTGGTGAGTCTGGCTGCGGCAAATCCACGCTTGGGAAGGTGCTCATGCGTCTTTATGATCCGACAGGTGGTGAAGCCTTGTATGAAGGGAAAAGTCTTCACCACCTGTCTAAAAGAGACTCATTTGATTTCAATAGACAAATTCAAATGGTGTTTCAAGATCCGTATTCATCCTTAAATCCGAGGCTCTCTGTAAAAGATATTATGCTGGAGCCGATGGAGATCCATGACCTCTATGGCAGTCAAAAGAAAAGGATCGTCCGCGTGAAGGAGCTGCTTGAAGCGGTAGGGCTAAGCTATGACTTTGCCACCCGCTATCCCCACGAATTTAGTGGAGGACAGAGGCAGAGAATAGGAATTGCAAGAGCACTCGCCTTATCACCAAAGTTTATTGTGGCAGATGAGCCGATTTCTGCACTTGATGTATCCGTTCAAGCGCAGGTCGTTCATTTGCTGAAAAAGTTGCAAAAAGAGGAAGGGTTGACGTTTCTATTCATTGCGCATGATTTGTCGATGGTCAAATATATTAGCGATCGAATCGGTGTAATGTATTTAGGTCATCTCGTGGAAATGACCAGAAGTGATGTTTTATATAAGACGCCGCTTCATCCATATACACAAGCATTGCTATCCGCTATCCCCATTCCAGATCCTGATGTAGAAGACAAGCGTAAAAGATTCATTTTAAAAGGGGAAATTCCAAGTCCAGTAGACCCGCCAAGCGGCTGTGTATTTCGGACAAGATGTCCTGCGGCCATGGACGTGTGTGCGGAAAGAAAACCAACATTACAAGTAGCGGAAGAAGGGCATGAAGTTGCCTGTCATTTATACGATACGAAATAATGTCGAACACATGATATATAACAAGCCTCAAAAACAGCGAGACGAGCTGGTTTTTTTGTATTTATGAACGCCGAATAGGCAGTGTGCAGCATCTGAAAGAGCCGCCAGATTTAATGATTTCTGAAAAATCCACTTCAATGACTGTGTACCCGCGAGCGGTTAATGCAGCATTTGTTTCTTGATTGATGGGTAAGCTGATCACTTTCTTCTGCCCAATGGATAAAACATTTGAGCCAAGTGTGAATTGTTCTTGTTCACTTATTTCAATCAGGTCATAGTGCTTTTTAAGCATTTGAAGGTCCTTTTTGGTGAAGGCTTCAGGGTAAATCAACATCTCATGATGAGAAAGAATATTCATCACGCAATCGAGATGCAAAATGTAAGGAGGAAGATGAATGGGAATGATTTCGTGATCTGGCAGTTCTTTTTTGAGCAAGTGGATGGCAGCTGGATTTGTTCTTTTGCTCGTTCCAACAAACACGCGGGTCTGATCCACGAGCACATCGCCTCCTTCAATGGTTCCATCTGTGAGGGTGACAGTTGTCCAGCCTTTTGCCTGAGCCCACTCTTTGAACCATTGTTCTTCTCCTTGACGAACCGGAGCGGCCATGTTTGAAACAAATAACGTATGCCCAATCGTAAACCCAATATCTCGGGTGAAAACTTGCTCAGGGAAGCGGTCATTTGCAGGGAGCAGGATAGGCCGTACATGATGGTCTTTTAGCGTTTGAATCAATTGCTTATGCTGGGCAACTGCTTTGATTTGAGAAATATTTTCTCTAGCAAAATGCTTTTGAGTTTCATTGATGATCTGTTTGATTTCCATATAGATAGGACTGCACAAGAGAACCTCTTGTAAATCATCATATTCACTCATACAGTGCGGCGTTTTGTACATTTTCTCTGATTTCATAGAATCCATCAAATGGCCTCCTTGTTTATCGATAGTTATATTATTCCTCCTTCTAGTAACTGTTGAAACATTTCCGAAAGAAAATCTCTCATGTAAGAGTAAAGCAAAAAGTTTAGACAAACCTAAAAGAATAGTGTTTAATAAAAGTCGTTCCGCATCAACGAAAACAGCAAGAAGGAGCTATGATCATGAGTGAAGAAAATTTCAAGTACTGCAAAGAATCGAAAGTTGTGAAAACAAGCAGGGTATTCCCTCTCGATACGAATAACCACCAAACCTTATTTGGCGGGAAATTAATGAGTTATATAGATGATATTGCATCCATCTCGGCAGCAAGACACAGTCGAAGTGAGACCGTCACGGCATCGATGGATTCAGTTGATTTTTTAGAGCCGATTGGACAAAAGGAGTCGGTTTGTTTAGAGTCCTATGTCACTTGGGTCGGCACGTCTTCTATGGAAGTGTTCGTCAAAGTCATTAAAGAAAACTTGATGTCTGGAGAGCGCAGACTCGCAGCGACCTCATTTCTTACATTTGTCTCGTTAGATGAAAATGGAAAGCCAAAACGAGTCCCACAAGTCATGCCGGAAACAGAGGAAGAAATCATGCTGCATCAAACAGCGAAGCAGCGGGCAGAGGAAAGAAAAAGCCGCCGGAAGCATAGTAAAGCATTGGCGGACGCACTTGGGACGGATAAACCTTGGGCGTAAAAATCACCCTTCAAGCGGTGATTTTTTTGTGACGCTATCTTGTCATGCAAGATAGCGTGTGGTAAGATGATTCTATCTTGTCATGCAAGGTACTGAAAACGGAGGGGCGATCATGACACCAACAACACAAATGCTGAAAGGAATCTTAGAAGGCTGCCTGCTGTCGATTGTTTCTGAGGGAGACATTTATGGATATGAAATGACGAAGAAGCTTGCGCATTATGGGTTTGATCAAATTAGTGAAGGAAGTATTTATCCGATTCTGTTGCGTATGCAAAAAGAACAGCTAGTGAGCACAGTAACGAAAGCATCGGCAAGCGGGCCGAAAAGGAAATACTATACGCTCACTCAAGCGGGAGAACAAGCGCTAAAAGATTTTATTGAACGCTGGAGTGAGCTATCAGAAAATGTAGAACGGCTATTACAAAAAGGGAAGTGAGAATATGGTATCAAAAGAAACAAAACACATCTTACTAGAGATGAGATTCTATCTCATATCAAAGGGGAAAAATGAAGACGAAATTGATGAGCTCATGTATGAATTGACGACACACGCCGTGGCAGCTGAAAAAGATGGTAAAACAGGTGAGGATGTGTTTGGAGGAGATCCGCGCGCACTTGCTGATGAAATGGCAAAAGAGCTTTCAAGAAATCATAAAGACTGGGTTCCATTTGTCAGTGCCTTTTTAATTGGGTCACTTTTTTACATGATCTTATCAGATGCGATCAGTCAAAGTTTATCGTATTCTTGGTATGCACTGATAGGTTACCCACTGATTCTAGTGGCCAATGTCATCATGACAGTTGTGATGTTTAGAGCGTCTGCCTTTCAGACAAGCAGCAGGGCTTTTTACTATTTTTGGATCTTAGGAATCTTTCAGCTGACCGCTATGATCACAGTCAAGCTATTGGACCAAAAGCTCGGCACGCCATTATTTGTGCTTACCTCAAGCCAAAGATGGGGAGTCATTATTGTCATATTGATTTGTATTGTCGTATTTAATGCGATCTTAAAGGCGAATGTTGTATCGCTGATTCCGATTATTTTTTTCGGACCACAGCTCATATTCGAATGGATTGGCTGGACGTCACCAAGTGTGCTTTTCCTGCTAAGTCTACTATCAATTGTCATCTTAATATGGCTCACGCTATTTGTCTTACGCCGGACAAACAAGAAAAATGAAAATACCATGTAAACAGAGCGCATCCTATACGATGTGCTTTTCTTTTTTCTAAAAAAATGTAGAAATGGAATCATGTTTTTCTTTACAATGGGAAGAGGACAAAAATGAAAAGGGGTTTTGAATTTTGGATATCTTATGGGGGTATGTACTCGTTTTTGTACTGGCTGCTTTGCCATTTTTTGAAGTGATCGGTGTCGTTCCACTAGCGATCCTAAGTGGACTGCATCCTGTTACAGCAGCAATCATTGGGTTCATTGGCAACTTTTTTACAGTCTTGCTTCTTATTGTGTTTGTTGACCGGTTTAAAGAATGGAGAATGAAGAGAAAAGAAAAAACAAGTGATGAAAAAGGGGAGAAAAAACAGCTGAGAGCCAGAAGAATTTGGGAACGATATGGTCTTCCAGGTCTTGCGCTCGTTGGTCCTTTTATCATTGGCAGCCATTTAGCGGCCTTCATGTGTATGAGCTTCAGTAGAAAAAGAAAACAAGTGGCCGTGTGGATGACGGTCAGTTTAATGATGTGGACAGTACTAGCAGCAGGACTAACCGGTGCAGGCTTCCATTACTTCGCCCCAGATTCAAATGGATTGTTCGGCGATATCTTTCGCAACGAGTAAGAGGGGAGATGAAAAGATGAATCAACAGACTCGAATAGTGCTCGAAACAGAGCGCCTCAGTCTTAGAACAATGAATAAGCATGATGCGCCATTCTTATATGAGATGTTCCAAGATAAAGAAGTCATGAAATATTATCCTTCTTTAAAGGATGAACAACAGACAAAAGAGTGGATTGCCTGGAATCAACAGAATGACCGCATGTACCATACCTCCCTGTGATCATTGAAGATAAAACAACGAAGGAACCGCTTGGACAAAGCGGAATTGTTCTGCAAAATATCGAAAGCCAAGCAGAACTTGAAATCGGCTATATGCTAAAAAGAACGGCGTGGGGAAATGGCTATGCTGCTGAGGCCGCAAAAGGCTGTCTGACATATGGTTTTGAAGAAATGAAGGTCAGACGAATGGTGAGCTTAATTCGTCCTGAGAATGAAGCGTCAGTGAAGGTCGCTTTAAAAATGGGTATGAAAAAAGAAAAAACCATTTCAAAATGGGATCAGATCATTGATGTATACAGCATCACCCGTGACGGAGAAAACGGCTCGCTTGAAAAATAAGCAGAGCCGCTTTTTCTTTTATACACGCTGTTCTAACTGAAGTAAAAATTTTTTTCGTTCAACTCCCCCGCCGTATCCGCCCAGCTCACCACTTGTTTGAATGACGCGGTGACAGGGAACGATGATTGCCATTTGATTGGCACCATTTGCATTGCCAACCGCCCGAACCAAATGCGGGTCGCCAAGCATCAAGGCAAGGTCTCTGTACGATCTTGTTTCGCCTGCTGGAATGTGTAAGAGCAGGTCCCACACCTTCATTTGAAAAGGGGTGCCATGTAAGGAAAGTGGAACAGTAAACTGCGTGAGTTTCTTTTCAAAATATAAGGCCAATTCCTCTGCTAATTGCTGATGAACTTTTGTTTCTCCAAATAAGATGCGGGCATGATGCTTTTTTCTCATTGTCTCAATTTCTCTTTCTAATCCTCGCCTGTCCATAAATTCAAGTAAATACACATGCGTCGCATCTGAAAGACTGATCATCCGCCCGATTGGTGTGGAAATAAAATTGGCATGCAGAATATTGACTTGCGCCTTTTTAGGTGGATCCCCCATCATTTTTGTAAATGCATCATTGAAGGCACTTGAAGATTCATAGCCAAAATTGACTTGCTGATCTATGACTTTTTTTCCGTTTGAAATTTCTTTGAAGGCAAGTCCCATTCGGCGTGATCTGGCATATTGAACAAAGGTCATTCCGTAGAGTTTTTTAAATTTTCGTCGCGCCGTTGCTGAGTGAATCCCTAATTTTCGGAAATCTTCTTCCTTCCATCGTTTTTCAGGCTGCTTTTCCACTGCTGAAACGAGTACATCTACTTCTTCTGGAATGCTGTTAGGATATGTTAATGGTATGCAGCGTTTGCACGGACGATACCCGGCCAACAGAGCTTCTTCAGCTGTATAGAAAAATTCGCAGTTTTCATATTTTGGTTTTCTAGCGGTACATGTTGCGTGGCAAAAGATACCGGTTGTTTTAATGCCAGCAAAGAATGTGCCGTCATATTGTGGGTTCTTTTCAACAAGTGCTTGATAAAATTCATGTTTTTGTTCGTCGGTCATCAGCATATGATCCACCCCTTATTTTACAATAAAATGATATGTTTTCAGGCATAACTCTTCGGGCTGACACAGAACGGATATTAGGAAACGCAGAATCATGACCTCGATCGTTTGTAAAATGGATTTTGTTCCATTATATCAGCCGTGTGCTAAAAGCGGTTTTGTCAGGTAATGGTTTCAAGCTGCGCAGTTTCATCATGATCTCTTGCTATCATTTAGTATACTGCGGTTTAAATCACTTTCTTTCGAAAAATGAACAAGTATGTTTGAAAGGGAAGGTAAAGCGGTAGACCGGCATACCGGGGTGTGATACAATTTCTATACAGAATCTGCTCTATGGCAGGTCTGCTTATAATGAATTGGTTTTCTAGGGTTCCGTGCGGTGGCGCAGTCTGGACCGAGAGAAAACACATAAGGTCTGAAAGATAGACCATATGGACACGGAGGGATAAAAGCCCGGGAGATTTGATCAAACGATCGATTTCCGGGCTTTTTTTGTTGCTTGGAATCGGTAAGAAAGGAAGAGATCGGATGAAATGGGGAAATGTGTTCGTTGCGGCCGTATTTGAAGTCGGCTGGGTGATGGGACTGAAATATGCCGACTCCCTATTGGAATGGAGCGCAACCATCGTTTGTATGATCGTGAGCTTTTATTTACTCATGAAAGCCACGAGTGTGCTGCCAGTCGGCACACTTTATGCCGTTTTTACCGGGCTTGGGACAGCAGGTACCGTCATCTTAGGTATGGTACTTGGTGAGCCGGTTCAGCTTGTCAAATTGCTGCTGATCATCATGCTGCTTTGCGGTGTTTTAGGGCTGAAACTGACAACAGGTGAAATGAAAGGAGAGGCTGAATCGTGAGCTGGCTTTTACTCATTGGGGCAGGAATTTTAGAAATGCTGTGTGTGACCATGATGAATCAATTCCAGAAAGATCGTCATTTAAAATGGATTCTATTCATTGTAGCTGGGTTTTCGCTGTCCTTTCTAATGCTGTCTCTTGCGATGAATACGATTCCGATGGGAACGGCGTATGCCATTTGGACTGGAATTGGGGCTGCTGGTGGAGCCATTGCCGGTATGCTGTTTTACGGGGAGTCGAAAGAGGCGAAACGTATTTTCTTTATCGCACTGATTTTGTCTGCGGCGGTCGGGCTAAAAATCATTGAATAAAAAAAGGCTGGCGCTTGTTTGCCAGCCTTTTTGTTACATCGAATGATGATTGGAATCGTTTTCATTTTTACGGTAAAGCTGACTCACAAGCAGAAAACATACACCAAACGTGAGCAAAGGAATGAGTCTTTCTCCGGTTATAAACAGATAAATGCCCGTGATCAGACATACGATGCCGAGCCAAAAGCTCACTTTACCAAACAAAGTCATGCGTTTCATCTACATCACTCCTTTTTTGATAAAAGGTCTATTCACATTATACCATGTTGGGTGCAGAGTTGAATGAATATTCAATAAAAATGTGACTCTTAATTGCTTTTTCTCCTTCCAGTCCAGTATAATATTTCATTAGAATGAAAACGTAAAAGAGGTTATCATACATGAGAACATTGATTACAGAGAAACTTGAATTACACAGGCAAAAGCATCAGCAAAAAGGAAGATTACTTGTCAGCTGCCCGGATCAGCCTGGAATTGTTTCAGCTGTTTCTACCTTTTTATTTGAGCACGGAGCAAACATCATTGAATCCAGTCAATACACAACAGATCATGAAAGTGGACGTTTCTTTTTAAGAATTGAATTTGACTGGAAAGACATCTCGGCCAACATTGATCAGTTGAAAAACAGTTTTGAGCCGATTGCTGAATCATTTCAAATGACATGGAGCATGTCGCGTGCGAGTGAGCTTAAAAAGCTGGCGATCTTCGTGTCAAAAGAACTTCATTGTTTACATGAGCTTCTATGGGAATGGCAAAGCGGAAATTTGATGGCTGAAATAGCTGTCGTCATCAGCAATCATGAAACAGCAAAAGATACAGTAGAAGCACTGGGGATTCCATTCCATTTTGTAAAAGCGAATAAAGATATTCGCAAAGAAGCAGAAAAGCAGCAGCTCGCATTGTTAGAAGAATACGACATTGACGCAGTTGTGCTTGCTAGATACATGCAAATTCTAACGCCTGTATTTATAGAGCAGCATCCGAACAAAATCATCAATATTCATCATTCCTTCCTGCCAGCATTTATTGGTGCGAACCCATACAAGCGGGCATATGAGCGAGGGGTCAAATTAATCGGCGCTACTTCTCACTACGTAACAAATGATTTAGATGAAGGGCCGATCATTGAACAGGATATTGAACGAGTGGACCACCGAGATGATGCAGAGGCATTAAAGAATATTGGCCGTACGATTGAGCGAAGTGTGCTTGCACGTGCCGTCAAATGGCATCTAGAAGATCGAATTATTGTTCATGAGAATAAAACAATCGTGTTTAATTGACCGCTTGACTTTTCTGAAGCAATTGGTGATAATATAAAAAAATTAATGAGCGTTGAAAAGGAATAGTAAGCAGGAACTGCTGTGTAAAGAGAGCAAATGAAGTGCTGAAACATTTGCCGCAGACAGCTGCTGAACCTACCCTTTGAGCCTTAGAGGAAAAATCTAAGCGCATGCCTGGCGTTACAGGAGTTGAGTGGAATAAGCGGATACATGCTTATTCAATGAAGGTGGTACCACGGAAAATCCCTTTTCGTCCTTTACATAAGGAAGAAAAGGGATTTTTTTGTGGTGAAAGGTATAGCGGAGGGAATCAATGATGAAAAAGCAAAGGATCGTCATAAAAATTGGCAGCAGTTCATTAACAGAGCAAAAAGGAGCTATTGATGAACAAAAAATGTGGGATCATGTGAGAGCCATTGCAAAGCTCAAAGAGGCAGGACATGAAATCATTTTAATTTCGTCAGGAGCTGTTGCGGCGGGATTTGGCAGCTTAGGGTATCCATCAAGGCCTGTGACTTTAAAAGGAAAACAGGCTGCTGCTGCCGTTGGTCAGAGCTTGTTAATGCAGAAATATACAGAACTATTTTCACAGTTTTATATGACGCCTGCACAAATGCTTTTAACACGTAATGACTTTTCAGATCGTACAAGATATCGAAATGCTTACGCAACGATGATGGAACTGTTGGAAAGAAAAATTTTACCAATCATTAATGAAAATGATTCAGTGTCGATTGAAGAACTCACCTTTGGTGATAATGACATGCTATCAGCTCTTGTTAGTGGATTAATTCATGCAGATCAATTGATTATTTTAACGGATATCAATGGGATTTATGATGCAAATCCAAATGAGCATCCTGAGGCGAAACGATTTGATTTGCTGACACACATTTCAGATGAATTGTTCTCATATGCGAAAAGCACTGGCTCGAAGGTGGGGACAGGCGGAATGAAATCAAAGCTTTCTGCTGCACAAACCGCACTTTCACTTGGCGTCAAAGTCTTCATTGGCACAGGTACAGGAGAAGACAAGTTGCTTCACATTCTCGCTGGTCAAGGTGACGGAACGTATATCGGTGAACAAGACTTATCAGCGGTCAACAATCGTCGGCAATGGATTCAATTTCACTCACCTGTCTCTGGGAAGATCATGATTGATGCGGGAGCAGAAGCGGCAATTTTGCATAACGGAAGAAGCCTTCTTCCTGCTGGTGTCATTGATGTCTCTGGTCATTTTTCGAAAGGAGAGGTTGTCGAAGTCGTCGGTCCAAACGGAATAGTCGGTAAAGGACAAACATTGTACGCATCAGATGAGCTTTTGGGCATTAAAGGGATGCGAAGTGATGAGCTTTCTAATGAGAAACCTGAGGTCATTCACCGAGATGATTGGGTACAGCATGTACAAAACTGAGGAGGGAATACGATGAATGAAGTTCTTGAAAAAGCGAAAAAGGCAAGCGTCGCCAAAGATCAGCTGCTTTTAAAAACGACTGAACAAAAGAATGAAGCTTTACAAGCAATTGCAAAAGCACTAAAAGCATCTTCAGCTTTTTTAATTGAGGAGAACCAAAAGGATGTCCAAGCGGCCGTAGAAAAGCAGTTCACTCCATCTGTCATCGACCGGATCACATTGACAGAAGAGAGGATTGAAGCGATCGCAGACGCTATGCTTCAACTTATTCAGCTAAAAGACCCAATTGGTGAAACGTTAGAAACCATTCAAAAAGAAAACGGTCTTTTGATTGAAAAGGTACGTGTGCCTCTTGGGACGGTTGGGATGATTTATGAAGCAAGACCGAACGTGACAGTGGATGCTGCTACACTTTGTTTGAAAACTGGAAATGCTGTCATCCTAAGAGGAAGCTCATCGGCCATTCATAGTAATAAAGCAATTGTGAAGGTGATTCATGCAGCGCTTCATGAAACGGATATTCCAGTAGACAGTGTGCAATTGATTGAAGATACAGGCCGTGAAACGGCTAAAACGCTGTTCACCTTAAATGATTACCTGGATGTCCTCATTCCACGCGGCGGGAAAAATTTAATTGATCTTGTTGTGAGAGAGTCTACCGTTCCAGTGCTTGAGACAGGTGCAGGGAATTGTCATATCTACATTGATGAAACGGCTAAGAAAGACATGACTGAGCAGATTGTCCTGAATGCCAAAACCCAAAGACCATCTGTTTGTAATGCCATTGAGAGCATTGTCATTCATGAAACATGGGCAAAGACACACGGTGCTTCGTTATTTGAAGCACTTCAGGCAAGTGGTGTGGAGATACGAGGAGATGAAGCTGTATGCCAGCTTGCTCCTAGCGCAACAATAGCGACAACAGCTGACTTTGAAACGGAATTTTTAGCACCAATTGTCAGTATCAAAATCGTTCAGAACATAGAAGAAGCCATTCAACATATTCAAACATATAGCTCCAAGCATTCTGAAGCGATCATTACGGAAAATGATCAGCATGCGGCGTTTTTCTTAACAGCCGTCGACGCTGCCGCTGTTTATCATAATGCTTCGACTCGATTTACAGATGGTTTTGAATTTGGCTATGGAGCCGAAATAGGCATTAGTACACAAAAACTGCACGCAAGAGGGCCGATGGGTCTGCCAGCCTTAACCTCTGAAAAATTTGTGATTCGTGGTCAAGGACAAATAAGAGAATAACGAATTTAAAAGAGAGTCACAACAGGCTCTCTTTTTCCTTTCATTTTTTGTATTTCGTATGTCAAGTATGATAAAATATGGTAATGTTTTATATTATGAGAAGATTGGAGAAGGCAACGTATGGCGAAAATCATTCCCTCTTCGGATATTGGAGTGAAAATCAACAAGTGGTATGAATTAATCCGCAGATTTGATTCAGAACAAGCAGAACAGTTAAAGCAGGAAATTCGCACCTCTCTTGATTCAATGGAAGAAGATCAGAATTTGCTTCTCTATTTTTCTTTAATGGAATTTAGGCATGAGGTCATGCTCGATTATTTAAAACCATTAAAGGAAGGAAAGCTTCGCGCCAACTTTTCCGAGCTTTCGGAAGAAATAGATGAGCATCAAACGCATGTCACAGGCATGCTTGAATACTACTATCATTTCTTCAGAGGCATGTATGAATTCGGCCGGAGGCAATACATTGCTGCCATATCGTCGTATCAAAAGGCGGAGCACAAGCTTTCTTTTGTGTCAGACGATATTGAACGTGCGGAATATCATTTTAAAATGTCAGAAATATATTATCACATGAAACAAACACATATCTCGATGCACCATGCCAAACTAGCCTTGGATGTCTATGTTCAGCACGAACTGTATGCACTTCGCACCATTCAGTGTGAATTTATTGTGGCCGGTAATTATGATGATATGAGAAGGCATGAAAAGGCATTACCACATCTTGAAAGAGCACTTGCGAGATCAAGAGACTTTCAGAATGTGCGTTTTATTGCTTCCTCTTTGTTTAATATGGGCAACAGCTATTACAGAATGGGAGATTTAAACCGCGCGCTCGACTTAATGAAAGAATCTATCTCATTATTTGATCAAAATCAATCCGATCATCTTCGTCGATCTATAGACCCTCTTTATACAGCCGCTCAGATATTATACAAACAAGGTAAAAACGAAGAAGCATTATACTTCAGGGAAGAATGTATGAAGCGAGCAGAAGCTCTGCAGGATGACATTCATATTCAAAAGACAAAATTTCTAGAAGCATTGTACATGAGACAAGATGCCGAGCATATTAAACGAATTTTTCATTTTTTAGAGTCTGCTTATGCATATCCAGATATAGAGGAACTAGCATTAGACACCGCAAAGTATTATAATGAAATTGAGGATTATGAAAAATCTTCCATGTTCTATAGGGAAGCGGAACATGCTCGAATTTATATTCAGAGAGGGGATTGTTTATATGAATTTTAAAAAATGGACAGTCGTCTGTACAAGCATCACCATCATGGCATTATGGCTGACAGTAGCTAATGGCGCACCAGATAACAGAAACCACACGTTAGAACAACCGAATCCGCAGCATGCCATGATCTAAAAGCCCTGTTTCAGGGCTTTTTTTATTGCTCGACTAAGACACAATGGACCTCATAAAAATGACGCATGGAGGAAAACATAACAAAAGTGTTTTTTCATTGACTCTTGATTTTATATTGTGTACAATTCAATTGTAGAAAATATTAATAAAGAGAAAGAGGGTTATATCCATGTCAGATGTTTTATTTACTGCAACGGTATCAGCTGTAGGAGGAAGAGAAGGAAAGGTTGTTTCAACAGATGGTGTACTTGAGCATGATGTTGCCATGCCGGGAACGCCAAGAGCGAAAAAACTTGAAAAAGCGACGAATCCAGAGCAATTATTCGCAGCAGGCTACTCTGCATGTTTTGATTCAGCCCTTCAAATGGTAGCTAGACAAGAGCGCATCCGTTTTGAAAGCGAAGTAACAGCACATGTGAGTCTAGTCAAAGATAGCTCAGATGGTGGTTTCAAACTAGGCGTCAAATTAGAAGTAAAAGGAACTGGAATCGAGCAATCAGCACTAGATGAACTTGTTCATAAAGCACATGGCGTATGCCCATATTCAAAAGCGACTCAAGGGAACATCGAAGTAGAAGTAGTGGCTGTCGCCCAATAATTGACATCATAAAAGGCTGAGGGAATAATCCCTCAGCCTTTTGGTTGTGTTAATTTTTGCAAAAGCTCATGTAAAGAGGCGCGAAGTGTTTTAAGCTCTTCTTCTGATCTACCGGTTCCAGACAGCATACGAAATGGAATCGCTGTTGCCTTCTCTTTTAGCTGTTCTCCGTATTCAGTTAAACGAATCTGTACAGAGCGCTCATCCTCTTTGGAACGCTCACGGATGATCAATCTATTTTGCTCCATACGTTTAAGCATCGGAGTGAGGGTACCGGAGTCTAAATACAGTAGCTCTCCCATTGTCTTCACATTTAACGTCCCGTGCTCCCATAATAAAAGCAGTGCCAAATATTGCGGATAGGTGATGTGTAACTCATCTAATAAAGGCTTATATTGCTTCGTCATCTCTCTTGAACTTGCATATAACAAGAAACAAAGCTGATTCTCCAGCTTCATATGTTCGAATTCATTTGTCATGTCTGTCACCAACTATTTTTTGTCATACTTATCATTGTATAAGATTTTCTCTCTTTTTAAAATAAATATAGACTAAAAATGATAAATTCTTCAATGTGCCATATATGTTTGAGAAATGGATAGAACGTGAAAGGTATCAATAGAAGGAGGAGATGAAGATGAAACCATTATTCACAGCAAAAGTAAAAGCTCAGCATGGAAGAGCTGGACATGTTCGTTCAGACGATGGCGTGCTTGATCATAACATTGTCATGCCAAACGCAAAGAAAGATGGAGAGACAGGCACGAATCCAGAGCAATTATTTGCAGCTGGCTATGCGGCCTGCTTTGGAGGCGCGCTTGAGCAAGTAGCCAAGAAGCAAGGGGTAGAGATTGAATCAGAAGTAGAGGGACATGTCAGTCTATTAAAAGATGAAAGTGATAGCGGCTTTAAGCTTGGCGTGAAGCTGATTGTTTCTGCTAAAGGCCTTGACCATGACAAAGCGAAAGAGCTAGTCGAGGCTGCACATCAATTCTGTCCATATTCAAAAGCAACAAGAGGGAACATCGAAGTGGAGCTTGAAGTGGCTGAGTAATGAAGAGAAGACACCTGATGTAAAGCAGGTGTCTCAGCAGCGTATAGACAAACCCTCGCATTCGGTGTTAGTCCTGCGTGCCGGTGCTCACGAATGTCACATTCGCTCCGCGCCGGTACTCGTCCTTCCTA
>NZ_NKHG01000128.1 GCF_002744245.1 Bacillus pumilus
CATCAACCAGTTGGGAAGCAATGTTCATACGGTAAAGGACCTGAGTATCAGAATGAGAACGAGAGGTTGAAAACAGAAAATCGTTATCTAAAACAACAAATTGACATATTAAAAAAGTACAGAGAATGGGAAAGGAAGTGAAAAAAGAAGCGTTCGTGTCGATTTATGATACGGTAAAAGACACAGTGAGTATAAGTACATTCTGTCAGATGTTTGAGCTTGCAAGATCAACATTTTATCGTTGGAAAAAACAAGATCATCAGCCAAAACAGCAGGTGTTAATCGACCTCATTTCATCGCTTTGTGAGTCACACCAATATACGTACGGTTATCGTAAAATCACAGCTCTACTGCAGAAAGAAATGAACATAAATCATAAGACGGTACAACGTATTATGCAAACCTACGGTTTACAGTGTCGTGTGAAAGTAAAAAAGCGTAAACA
>NZ_NKHG01000129.1 GCF_002744245.1 Bacillus pumilus
AAACCCTCCGTCACACGTAACCGCAAAACGCCTCCCAGGAAGAAGATCACATGAGATGTAATACCAGGAGGGCTGAACAACCAAGTTATAAAACTCATGTCTATACTGATAAAAGTTTGCCGCGATTTTAGCATCAAGCAATATCTCAACCTTAATAGACCTTTCTTTGTACACAATGTCGCGCGGATGCTGCGTCGGTACAAGTCCGTTAAATCTAGTTAACTGTACAAGCTCCCTGTCAGTGCTCGGCGCGTCAGGTGCAAAGCTAAGCAACTTAAAATAGGGCAGTAACCCCGACAAAGGTTGCTCCCCCATTCCATCTCTGAAATCAATGTACAGATCCATTATCTTTTCAGCCCTCCTTTATACGCACTCTGTTCGTACTTTTGAGCGCTCTTTTTATCCAGTATGGATGTGTCACCTTGTTCAAAAACGATGTCTGCTAAATGTTGACCGCCAATAATGACAGGCGCAGGATAGACTTTGATTGCTTGCCCTGCCGCACTTACGTTTTCATTGTTAGTTTGTAGATTATTTGATAGAAGACTAATAAGGGCATCTAGCTTCTGATTTAGAATAGGCGTATCAATTTCGTTTTTCACAGTCAGTTCAGCACGCATTGTGTTTATTTCATCTGCAGCGCCCTGGATGTTAAAAGCCATTCTATTAATCTCAGACTTGAAGGATGTCATAGCACCTTGCGCCATAGCTGCAGTGCTCTTTTTCACGTCCTGCGCCTTTTCTCCAAGCCCAATGATAAACCCATCGCCAAAGTTCACACCTTCTGCAATGGTCTTCTTTGCAGG
>NZ_NKHG01000022.1 GCF_002744245.1 Bacillus pumilus
TCATTTTAGTCCTTTCTTGCTTATGAAATTTTGACAAGCTGTTTACCGATATTTTCACCTTTGAATAGTCCAAGGAACGCATCTGGAATGTTGTCAAAACCTTCGATAATGGTTTCTTTGTAAGAGAGTTTATCTTCTTTCACCCATTGTGCGAGATCCTTTGCAGCCTCTTCAAAACGATCTGAATAGTTGGCAACAATGAACCCTTGCATCAATGCGCTTGTTTTAATGAGCTTTGTTTGCACGCGTGGTCCGAAGTCCTCGCTTGCGCTAATGTTATAAGAAGAAATAGCGCCGCAGACTGGGATGCGTGCAAAGCGGTTCAAATGATTCATCACGGCATCAGAAATTTCGCCCCCTACATTGTCAAAATACACATCGACGCCGTTTGGACAGGCTTTTGCAATGGCATCATCTAAATTATCTGTTGTTTTATAATTAATGGTTTCATCAAAGCCCAGCTCTTTTAAATAAGCAAGCTTATCATCAGATCCAGCAATTCCTACGACGTGTGCGCCTTTGATTTTAGCGATCTGTCCTACAACAGAACCAACGGCACCTGCCGCTCCAGAGATGACAACGGTCTCGCCTTCTTTTGGCTGGCCAATGGAAAGAAGTCCAAAATAGGCTGTTTGCCCCGGCATGCCTAAGATGCCCAAGTAATAGGATAAAGGCGCAATGGATGGATCAATTTTTGTCAGAGACTCAGCTTTGGCGGTGGAATACTCTTGCCAGCCAAGAAACCCAAGGACAAAATCACCTTTTTCAAATTGAGGAGATGTTGACTCGACGACTTCTCCGACAACACCACCCTGAATCATTTCATTTAGCTTGAACGGAGGTGTATAGGATTTTGTATCCTGCATTCGTCCTCTTATATAGGGGTCTACAGAAACATATTTCGTTTGAATCAAGACTTCGCCATCTTGAGGCACTGGTATCTCAACTGTTTCAAAATGAAAAACATCTTTTGTAGGTAACCCTTTTGGACGTTTTGCTAATTGAATTTGCTTTTGTTGACTCATGTCAAATCCTCCCTTTCACTTGCTTCCTAGATTTACATTAACATGGTGCTTTTTTTTATTCAAAACATACGGTCTTTTCAAAACACATACAAAAAAGCAGCCACCATCTGAAAGAAGGGGACTACTTTTTTTGAAAAGAGACAGAGAGGAGCGGCGGGAGAGAACCAAACAGCTGATACACATCAGCATCATGTTCTTTTAACAAATATTCATTTGCATTTTGCATGGAGGCTTTCATCATATCGCGCGTCACAAAAGGAAAAAGGATATTCAAGTATGAGGACAACAGGTCTTGTGGATCTTGTTCAATCGACTCGATATCTCCAATGTTCATAATGATAGAAAACAGAAAATCAATGGAGATATGAAAGTGCTGTTCAGCAAACAATGTAAGCGGCTTTGTTTTTGCTTCTTCAGGATTCCACTTTTGAAAAAGCTGTTTCACCAAATCACTGACAACCCATGCATTAAACTGCTGCTCAGCTGAAAAATAATACATCAGCTCCACCTCATTTCTAGCCTCCAGTATAAGAATTGTACATCAAATGACCATGAATGAACACTATATTTCAGAAAATTTAGTCATTTTTACAGCCTTTTTGTCAAAAATAAGTCAATAGGCACGGTAAGTTCACTTTACTAAATGGATGTGCTGGTGGAAGGTTTAATGACAAAAGTGACGGGTAAAAGATTCGTAAGACGTTAAAGGAGGAATATAAAATGAAACCTGTTGTAAGAGAGTATTCAAATGATGAAACACTTCAAAGAGATGTAGAGCAATTAAAAGAACTCGGAGTGGCAAGAGACGACATTTATGTTCTGTCCCATGACGATGATCGAACAGAGCGTATTGCAAGTAACACAGATGCGAATACGATTGGTCCAAGAGAAGTTGGACTCAAACATGCTGTTGGAAATGTCTTTAGCAAAAAGGGCGACGAGCTCCGCAATAAAATTCATGAAATTGGTTTCTCTAAAGAAGAAGCTGAGATGTTTGAAGAACATTTAGACGAAGGAAAAGTCCTTCTATTTGTAACAGACCATGAAAAAGTGAAAAACTGGGCATAAACGCCAGCCTGAAAATCCCCTTACTTTTGTAAGGGGATTTTTTTCATGTCGAGATATCGAGATCAGACATCCGTCTTTTTCACTATAATAAGAAAAATCAATAGATTGGAATAAACAGTGAAATATCTAATTGAAAATGTAGAAATACCAAAGGAAATCATTAAAAAAAGAAAATAATAGTCTAAATAGCATAAAAAATCATCGGGAAATAATCATTGTATCTTTCTGATTTGTCTCGAAATGAAATAAAAATCGTATGTAATTTAGTAGATAATTTTCTTAGTTCTATTGGTTTAAGTTGTATTTTTGTGTAGAAATAAGTGTTTTAAGGTCAAAAAACCACGAAAAATACCTGTATTTTCAATTAGAAAATTCATTCTAATGTTTAGGAAATAATCTGTTGACAAAATAATCTAAAAACAATATATTTGGCTTAATCAAGTTGTTGTGGAATTAGTTGTTAAATAATCCGATGGGTTTAATCGAAGTATATTCTAGTAAATGGAGGTGCATGAAACCAAGGAGACAAGCGCTCCTGAGGCATAGGCTTGCTGAAGAAATTTCTACTAGACCAAAGGAAATGATCTTTTACTTGAAGATAGGTGGATGATAGATGTTTTAAACAGTAGATTGGTCTTTCGACTATGATTAATTTACAAGAGGTATCAAAAAAACATCAGTTCATGTATATGCTGCTTCGGAGGATCATCAATAGAAAGCGGTTTCGAAAAAGGTAGGGATTGATCAAGCTGTTAAGGAGGTGAATCCATATGAAAAAAAGATACAACAAGCTGAGGCGCCGTATCTTTCGAATGGCTGCATGTGAGGAAGAGTGCTGAAAAAGAAGAGTGAACATGTGGGATGCTTCTCTCCTTTTTCAAAAAACAGATTTTTCTGATAAAACCATCTTCCATTCTATCATAAGGCTTTTTGCTTGAAAACTACCTTGTAAGAAAAGGCAATTATGAATTGAAGGAGGTCCCGTGATGAAAAAGGCTTTGTACCATGAAGACAGTGGGTTGTATTTAGAAAAGATGCGCATGGCGTTTCAAGAACACTATAAGCAAAGAACAGATATGTGGTCCACTGATCCGTCATTAACAGACGCAGCTGTCATGTCATTAAAAGCATGGCAATCAAGGGGAAAGGATGCTCTTGCTTCTGTGTTAGATATCGGGTGTGGGAACGGCCGGGCACTTGAACATTTAAATGGGCTCTCGGCATATGTCGGCATTGATCTTTATGAGCATGAGGAGTGGAAAGGATTAAAGAAAAGAGAAACGGTACCTGTCCATTTCTTTCATCAGGATTTTATGTCATGGTCAAATGATCAGGGACGAGAAATGAAGTTTGATTTGATTTTAGATCATGGCTGTTTTCACCATCAACATCCTGATGATCACGAACGTTACTTAAAGCAGGTCTTTTCTTTGCTTCATGAAGGTGGCGTCTTTTCACTTGTAGTATGGGGAGAAGAGTGGAAAACAGGATTAATCGGAGAAGATGGCCGCTTTCATTTTTCATTCTCAGATTCTCAGCTTGGAGAAAAAATTTGTACATCAGGTCTTGAGCTTGTATCGATTACACCATTAAAAGCGAAGGCTGGAATCAGCCAGCATCATGTCATTGCTGTAAAGATCTAGTACAAAGGAGGATAAACGCGATGTTTGATGTGATGGTTCTTGGTGCAGGTCCATGTAGATGAAGTGCTACGATCATTCTATTCTGAAAAGAAGTATCGCTTATAGATCATATGACAAGCGATCATAGATGGGACGCGCTTATGTGACCAATTGCATGCATTTGAAGGACCAGAGCTTCTAGTAAAAGGTAGAAAGCAGCTCGAAGCAAGCGAGGGTGTTCTTTTTAAGGAAGAGCGTGTATGTTCCATTCAATCATCACTGAGTGGTGTCGCTGCACTTACAGAGAATACAGCGTATGAAGCTCGATTTCTGCTCCTTTGTACTGGACAGAACCAGGTTGAAAAGTCGTCAGATCTGCTGGGATTTAATTAGGTGCAAATGAAGAGTCTTTTACAAAAAAAGGTGTTGATTGATGAGTGGCACCGCACATTCAGAGAGAATCTATGCCGTTTGTATTTGTACAGGCATTTCCTCCCAAGCCATAATTGCAGCTGGACTCGGGGGCAAGGCCTGCACTCAATCTCAAAGGTGAGTTAGAGGGAGTGCGTACACATATTCATCACTCCATCACTGCGCTGCCAAAGAGGAGTTGGGTGCAGTGATGAATAGGGGGAGACAAATGAACAAGTTTGTAGCTGAACTACAATCAATGATTCATCATTTTACATTTCAAGAAAAAGACTATTTGCTCGTGGGGCCAGTGAACCTGCCGATCTCTATTGAACATGAAGAAGTGCAGTTTAAATGGTATGCCTTTTCAACTGTTGAACCAGATACGAAGCCAACGATTGAATCCATTGTACAAATGAGTAACTCGCAGCAAACATTTTCCTCCTGTCTCCTATTTGGCGACTTTGAAAATGAGGTGCCACCGCTTGTGCGAATTCATAGTGTCTGCCAAACAGGGGATGTGTTTGGGTCACTCAAATGTGATTGCGGTCCACAGCTTGCGTTATCACTGAAGAAAATCACAGATTACGGAAAAGGCATGCTCGTGTATATGGCCAATCAAGAAGGACGTTCCATTGGACTGATGGCGAAAGCATTCACGTATAAATTGCAGGAAATGAAACTGGATACATTTGAGGCCAATCGCTTGATCGGCTGCGGGGATGATGATCGGCATTACGAGGAAGCAGCAGCTGTTTTGCACTTTTTAAACAAAGGGAAACCATTGCACTTGTTAACAAACAATCCAGATAAAGTCGACTCGATTGCTGCTTACGGTCTTCCAGTTTTACGGTTTGACCATACGGTAGAAGCTTCTTTATATAACGAAGCGTATTTAAAGGCAAAGGCAGCCTCAGGGCATATGGTCGATGCGAAGAAGTTAATTAATCAGTAGATGAGTTTATTTAAAGAAGGCGGGAGAAAAGCGTGAAACCTGATATCAATTGGATTCAAATCCCTAGTGGCTATGCAACGATTGGAAGTAATGAAGAAGATATGAAAAAGGCATCAGAATATTGGAAGAACAAGCTTCTCAATCCAGCCTATGGCCGTGAAAAAAAATTTCAAAAATGGCTGTACAAAGAATTTCCATCCTATCAGCCGTATATGAACGAATTTTTTATCTCAGATACTGTGGTAACCAATGAGTTGTATCAAAGCTATTGCGACGAGACAGGAAAGTCCTATCCGGAGAGCTTAACGAACCCAGAGCTTGGCGGGGGAAAAAACCACCCAGCTTGGGGCATGGATATCGAGGAAGCCCTCTCATTTTGTAAATGGTTAAGCGGGAAGCTTGGATATGACATTTCGATTCCTACAGAGGAAGAATGGGAGTATGCTGCCCGGGGCAACACGAGAAATCAATACCCGTGGGGAGATGAGTTCGATCCTTCTTGCTGCAATACGCACGAATCGAAGATCGAAAAAACAACGCCTGTACGTCATTACGAAAAGGGCCGATCCCTCTTTGGAATTTATGATATGGGAGGCAACGTCGAGGAATGGGTCAACACCAAATATCACGTCTATGAAGGTGGAATCGAAGTCGTAGATGATTTAACCGAAACTCTCGGCAGTGATTACTACATTTTAAAAGGCGGCTCCTTCGCAAGAGGTGGAGATTTATGCAGAGTCGCAAGAAGACATGGGAAACACCCAGATCCTGTTTTTCGATTTACTGGTTTTCGTCTAGTCACTCGTCAAAAACAACATATAAAGGTGGGAGTGTAAAAATGCATAGAGGACCAATTACATCTGTTTTATCAACTGGGCATGATCAAATTGTCTACACTGGAGGCTATGACCGCTGTATTTATAAGTGGGAGCGGGCAACAGGGGAAGGGACGTTCATTGGCAGTCACGAGCATATCATTAACTCTTTATCTCTTTCTGAAAATGGGAAGTATCTTGCGAGTGCTTCGTCAGACTATACCATTCAATTATATGATACTAGCACACATACACGCATTCGTACGCTATATGGTCATGCGGATGATGTGGAAGCCGTTGCATTTGCCAAGCAGGATAAATTGCTTGTATCGGTTTCTAGAGATAGAAGGTGCTTAGTGTGGGATATTGAAACGGGCGCTATTTTAAGAGAATTTCATGGACATAGCAAAGATGTATTAGCTGTGTGGATTCATGAGGATAAAGCCTATACAACAGGTGATGATGGCTATGTCCTTGTGTGGCTGTATGAGACAGGAGAAATTGTGGGAGAGATTGGCCCATTTGATTATGAGCTGGACACAATTAGCGGCAGCAATCAAAAAGAAGTGTTTGCGCTTGGTAGAGATGATGGCACAGTGATCATCTATGATGCGACAACTTTACAGGAGAAAAAAATCATTAAAGCCCATTTACAAGGCGTAAAGCGTGTGAATTTCTCTCCAAGCGGCAATTACTTGCTGACAGCTGGATATGATCATTTAATTAAGCTGTGGAATTATGAAACGGGAGATTTAATTGATACGCTCCTGCCTCATAAATATCAATGGGAGCGCTCGCTTGTGTGGACGGAGGATGAGAAGTCAATCCTGGGAGCCAGTTTTGGGAAAACGTATTGTGAGTGGGCAATTGAAGAAGGGAAAGTCATATCTGATGACATAGAAATGGCGACACCGTCTATTAATGATATTGCGTTGACTGATACGGGTGATATCATCACCGCCTCAGATGACGGAAAATTCAGAAAAAACGGGGTTGAAATCGCAAAATCAACAGGTGTCCTGACAAATGGAGTGGCTGTCGCACGGGATGGAAGCTATTATGCGTGGGGAGATCATGCAAGTCAGGTGCATATTGTTCATGAATCTTTGCAGCAAATGGTTTCTTTTGACCTCAACACAGGTCCAGTAAACAGTGTGTATTTCCACGAGGAGGATCGACAATTCTATGTTGGAACTTACGGCGGTTATGTCCATGTGATTTCGACAGAACACTTAAAAGAAATCGGCCGTTCCAAAGCGCATGATTGTGCTGTCAAAGCATTAAAGGTAGAAGGAGATCATATCATCACTGCTGCTGTTGAAGGAACTATCTGTCTTCTAGATAAAAAGAGTTTGTCTTTAAAAGCGGAATATATCGGTGCGACAGAGCTGTTAAATGATGTCTTTATTGATAGCAAAAGAGATCGTATAGCCATTGTCAGCCGTGACAAAAACGTTAGATTGTTTGATTTGCATACAGGAAGAATTTTAGATCAGCACAACAAGCACCAATATTCCATTAAATCGGTCACTGTCACAGATTCTGGCTATATTGTGAGCGGAGATTATTGGGGATATGTCGTTGTATGGAATCCAGAGTTACATGTCAATACAGGTCCAATCAGAATTGCCCAAAATGGAATTAGTGCAATCAGACAATTAGGAAATGATGTGTATGCAAGCTCTTATGACGGCGGTATTTATCATGTTAGAGAAGATGGTGCGCATACGGAAGTTTTGCGCTTATTTGAACAATTTCCGAAAGAAGTAATCTCTCATTAAGAAAAAGAATGTAAGCGGGGGATTCTCATGATATGTGTTTGCAAGGAACATATGAAAAAAGGCCTAACTGTTCTCAATTGTCCGCATGTGCTCCTCATTAATAAATATGAATTACGCAAATGCAGTTTCTGTAAACAACGAGCATCGTATAAACTTTTTTATTCCTTGCCTTACTATGATCGATCTGAAAAGAAACGGATGGAAAAAATATAGCACATGAGAATAGAACTCCTTCATTTCCTGAAGGAGTTCTTTCCCTTGAAAGAGAAGAAAGGAGTCTCAGATGAAAGACGATGTTTTTTATATGAAGATAGCCATTGCCAACGCGAAAGCAATGAAAGGACAAACCTCGCCAAATCCGCTTGTCGGTGCAGTCATTGTTCAGGGGGGAGAGATCGTTGGAATTGGTGCTCACCTGAAGGCAGGAGAGCCGCATGCTGAAATTCATGCGCTGCAAATGGCCGGAGAAAAGGCGAAGGACGCTGACATGTATGTGACACTCGAACCTTGTACGCATCATGGAAAAACAGGTCCTTGTACTGAAGCGATTATCAACAGTGGTATAAAACGTGTATTGATTGCCACTCAAGATCCTAATCCCCTTGTTGCGGGCAAAGGGGTTTCCCTTTTGAAGCAGGCGGGGATAGAAGTAGAAGAAGGAATATGTAAACGGGAAGCGGATCGCTTAAATGTGCCTTTTTTTCATTTGATTCAAACGGATTTCCCTTATGTCATATTAAAATCAGCCATTTCGTTGGATGGAAAAATTGCAACAGCTCGTCAAGAAAGTAAATGGATTACAGGAACAGAAGCGAGAGAGGAAGTGAAGCGTTTACGACAAGAAGCAGATGCAGTGATTACAGGAGTTGAAACAATTATTCAAGATGATGCAGGTTTAATTGTAAAAGATTCAATCATGACACAGCCCATTCGTGTCATTTTAGATTCAACATTAAGGATTCCTCTTCATGCCAAATGCTTAACAGATCATATGGCAGAAACCATTATTTGTACCTCACGAACGTATGATCAAAAAAAGTATGATCAGCTTATTCAAAAAGGATTTCATGTTTTTATCACAAGCGGCGAACACCGGACAGACATTCATGAAGTGTTAAAAATGTTGAAAGAGCGTTCCGTGATGTCGGTCCTTGTAGAGGCAGGAGGAAATGTGAGTGCGTCGTTTTTAGAAGCATCACTTGTGAATGAAGCTGTTATTTATATGGCACCTTTATTGATTGGTGGAAAGCATGCACCTACCTTCTTTGAAGGAGAAGGTGTGAAAAAACTAAAAGAAGCGATCCGTCCAGCGGATATTGAATATAGTATGGTAGGAAAAGATTTAAAAATGACGATGAGATTTCAATGAAGAAAAGACCTTGTGCATGGCGTACAAGGTCTTTTCAATATTTCTAAATAAAATGAAATGTGTACATACACCTTTCCCCATATGGATGAATACGATAAATAGGGGGGATTATATGAGAAGATGTAGACAATGTAGAAAAACATATCCAACTCATTTGGCCGATCACGACCAAAATGGAAGCTGGTACGGTGCGTATAAGGATAATGGCTGGGTATGTGATAGTTGTAAGAATGGAAAACCTGAAAAGTCAGTGGAAAATCTTTGTTGCGGACAGGATCCATGTGTTTGTGGAATACAAGGTTTGCCAGAAAGGGAAGGTGGAAGAGGCTCAGTAGGCCCAGTGGATGTAGGGTTAACCCATGTGGTGAATTTTGATCCAGCGGTAGCTGAGACCTATCCACTAAATCAAGTTGTGACATACAAGGGCAGTACATATCAAGTGAATAAAGCTCTGCCATCAGGAACACCAAGTACATCAGACGATTACATGTTATTAGCTGCTGCCGGTTCAGCGGGAGTAAAGGGAGACAAAGGTCCAACTGGTGCAACCGGAATAGGATTAACTGGAATAGTGGATTTTGATCTAGCGACGGTTTCGACACATACATTAGGTCAAGTTGTCACATACAAGGGCAGTACGTATATGGTGAATACAGCATCGCCAACGGGTACCCCAGATACATCTCCAGATTATACGTTATTAGCAGGTGCTGGCACCACGGGAGAAACAGGAGATACTGGAGCGGCAGGAGTCACGGGAGCCACCGGAGTCACAGGAGATACTGG
>NZ_NKHG01000118.1 GCF_002744245.1 Bacillus pumilus
GGCTTTTTTCAAATCGGTCATTTCTTCCCGGAGTGCCTGATAGTGTTTTGCCCTTGTATCCATGGCACTTGTTAGTGCTTTTGCATCAAGTATCTTGCCCAGAAAAAGCCACTCCCTCCATTTATTGATCATAAAGTCTATTTTACCGTGACCACAACAACATAAAAATAGGTAAATTGACATAAAAATGGAATGAACTCTCTATTCACTTCTTACTAATTAATAAATATATACTAATGATTATTGTATATAAAAAAGCTAGACATTTCTTGTTTGCTCTGTCTAGCCACACTTTCATGATTATTTATAATCATTGATGTCCTTTATCCATCAAAAACCCGAACAAGCGAATACTCACGCTCATTCGGGTTTAAGTAGAGTCTCTATTACACTTCTTCACCATTCGTTGCAATGACTTTTTGATACCAAGTAAACGAATCTTTTTTGAGACGCTTCATCGAGCCGTTGCCTTCGTTGTCTCGGTCCACATAGATCATGCCGTAGCGTTTTTTCATTTCGCCTGTTGTGAATGAAACGATATCAATGATGCCCCAAGGTGTGTAGCCGATAAGGTCAACACCGTCGTATTCAATGGCCTTTTTCAGTGCTTCAATATGAGAAGCGAGATATTGAATTCGTTCTGGATCATGAATGGAGCCGTCTTTTTCCACTTGATCAATGGCACCAAAACCATTTTCCACGATGAATAGCGGAATTTGATAGCGATCGTAAAAACGATTCATTGTATATCTTAATCCTGTTGGGTCAATGGACCAGCCCCAGTCACTTGATTTGATATAAGGGTTTTCTACACCATGCGGCAGAGCTCCGTTGACAATGTCTCCGTTGTTGTCAGACACTTTATCACTTCTGACCGTTGTCGACATGTAGTAGCTAAAGCCAAGATAATCCACTTTCCCTTTTCTTAAGCTTTCTTCATCGCCTTCTTCAAACGGGATATGATAGCCTTCGCGTTCGAATTCTTTTAATGCATAGCTCGGATAGTAGCCGCGAACCTGAACATCTGGGAAGAAATAACGTTGTCTCATATATTCTTCTGCAAGCATGACATCCTCTGGGTTTGAGGAATATGGATAGATCGGCACGTGGGAAACCATCGCTCCAATTTGAAAGGACGGATTGATTTCTTTTCCTTTTGCGACTGCCCATGCACTTGCAAGCAATTCATGATGTCCTGCTTGATACATGACTTCTTTGGCATTTTCTCCTTCTTTGACCGATACCCCTGAATTTGTCCAAAGGAACAAAGGATTGTTTACATCCATTTTGTTATTGATTTCATTAAATGTCATCCAGTACGTGACCTTGTCCTTGTATCGATTGAAGCACACTTCTGCAAATTTCGCGAAATACTCAGCGACTTTCCTGCTTCGGAATCCACCGTATTCTCTTGCCAAATGAAGGGGCATTTCAAAGTGAGACAGCGTAATCACAGGCTCGATGCCATGCTTGAGCAGTTCATCAAATACATCATCATAGAACTGTAAGCCTGCTTCATTCGGTTCCGCTTCATCCCCCTTAGGAAAAATTCGGCTCCAGCCAATCGATGTACGCAAGCATTTTAAGCCCATTTCGGCAAACATGGCGATATCTTCTTTGTAACGATGGTAGAAGTCGATCGCTTCATGGTTTGGATAAAATGTTCCTTCTTCTATCGTCTCAGTGATCTGTCTTGGTACTCCGTGAGCACCTGCTGTCATGACATCCACAACACTTGGCCCTTTGCCCGCTTTGTTCCATCCACCTTCGAATTGATGAGCAGCTAATGCCCCGCCCCATAGAAAATCTTTTGGTAAAGTCATCATTTGTTCCTCCTATTTCACTATTGTCATCATGACGTCTGTTGGCTGACATGTCGAACGTTCCTCTACAATCACATCTTCGTACGCTTTTGTATTGGTGATAATGACTGGTGTGATTGTTTTTAACCCTTTTCTTTCAATCGCTTCCTGATCAAAAGTCATTAACAGGTCACCTTTTTTCACCTTATCGCCTTCTTTGATATTGAGTGTAAATGCTGAGCCATCTAGGGAAACCGTATCAATTCCTACATGAACAAGTAACTCCACACCAAATTCTGAACGCATCCCAATGGCATGCTTTGTTGGTGCAAGCATGACGACACTGCCGTCAAATGGTGCATATAGTTTATTATCTGTCGGTTCAATGGCAATCCCTTTCCCCATTGCCCCAGAGCTAAACACGGCATCCGGCACCTCGGATAATGGGAGCACTTTTCCTGCAAGTGGTGCTGTGATCATTTCCTCATTATTATTCATCGAAGCATTCGTTTTTTCTTTCTCTTGATCCTTGCCAGGTGCTTCACCGGCTGTCTGTTCCACCGTATCTTCCCCATATCCGAACATTTGAATGAGCACAACTGGTAAAATCAGCGCAATTGCCACACCAATTAAAATGCCAATAATAGATGTTGGATAATCAGCACTAATTCCGTTCACAATGGTCAGTGGACCAGGTAAGCCAGCATACGCAAAGTAATAAGGCGTAAAGAAGCTGGCAGCAATGGCACCAACCGCTCCAGAAATACATCCGAAAATAAATGGCTTTTTAAAACGTAAGGTGACCCCATAAATCGCTGGCTCTGTAATTCCGAAGAGACCCGTGATTCCCGCCGAGACACCAACTTTCCGTGTTTCCCGATTTCTTGCTTTTAAAATCACCCCTAATACTGCGCCGACCTGAGCGATAACAGCGATGGTTTGATATGCCTGGAAGGAGTCACGTCCATACTGTTCGAAGTTGGCAAGCACCATCGGCGTGATGCCCCAGTGAACACCGAAAATGACAAGCACTTGCCAGAATCCACCGATAAGCGCACCAGCTAAAGCCGGTACATTCTCTGCTAAGAAATTGTATCCGTTTGCAATTCCATTTGCACCTGCTGTCGATAGAGGACCAATTAATAGAATGGTTAACGGAACCATGACGACCATACAGATAAACGGTACAAATAGCGGTTTGACAACCTCATGAATTCGTTTGTTTAAAAATCTTTCTACATATGAAAGAATCCATACCAAGAAAAGCGGCGGCAAAACAGATGACGTATAAACGGTTTCAGATAACGCAATGCCTAAAAAAGAGACGCCTTCACCTGATGCCACACGGCCTGCAATTTCTGTCCAAGCTGGACTGACAAGCGCTGCCGTACATGCTACGGCGATATACATGTTTGTCTTAAAATGCTTGGCTGCTGTAATCGCAATAAAGATGGGCAAGAACGTAAACGGTGCCCAAGAAATGAAGCTAAAAACTTCGTACGTTCCCGTTTTCGAGAAGCTAGGAAATAACAAATTAATTAAGATAAGTGCCCCTTGTAAAATACCAGCCGCGGCCAAAATATATACAAATGGCGCAAACACAGCGGACATGGTCGCGATGACTCGATTCAGCACCGTTCCCTTGTTTTCATTTGGCTGATCATCATCAGATGGTTGAAGCTGAACAAAGCTGGAAAAATGCTCGTATACCTCACCCACATGCTGACCGATTACGACCTGAAATTGACCACCATTTTCCACCACGGTAATGACACCAGGCATGGCATTGACTGCTTCCTTGGCCTTTGGATTCGAACGTTTCAGTACCAAACGCAACCGTGTGGCGCATCTTGCAGCACTCACCACATTTTCCTCTCCGCCAACTGCCTCTAAGATGTCTTCTGCAAGCTTTTGATAATCCCTCACTTTTGACATATAAAACCCCCCTTTATTACTACTAGTATACGTCTATTATAATTATACCGGTACAATTTATCAATACATATATAATTTAAATTAGCATATTAAAGGAAAATCGGTATGTGCTATAATACAAAGAAAATAAATCGTGAAAACAAAGAGGAATGGCTATGTTAAAGTATCAACAAATTGCGAGCGATATTGAAAAATATATTGTCTCCCATGAGCTGCAGCAAGGAGACAAACTCCCCGTACTCGAAACACTCATGACCCAATTTGCGGTGAGCAAAAGTACAATTATCAAATCATTAGACTTACTCGAAAGAAAAGGAATTGTCTATCAGGTGAGAGGCAGCGGCATCTTTGTCAGAAGACACCGGCGCAAGGGCTACATCAGCCTTTTATCCAACCAAGGGTTTAAAAGAGATTTAGAGGAATTTCAGCTTACATCAGAAGTTTTAATGTTAGACACCATCAAACCACCAGAAGAAGCTGCGCTTAATTTGAACATTAAACCAGAAGAGGATGTCTTCTATCTTAAACGCATACGTTACATCAATGGCCAAACCTTATGTTTAGAAGAATCCTATTATCGGAAAACGATTATTCCTTATCTCAACACAGAAATTGCCGCCGATTCCGTTTTTAAATTCATCAGTGAAGGCCTTGGCCTCAAAGTCGGCTTTTCTGACATGTACATGCAAGTAGGTAAACTGAATGATATTGAAGCAAAGCACCTCGGCCTCAAACAAGACGACCCCGCCCTCCGTGTCGAGACCGTCTTTCATCTCACAAACGGCCAGCCCTTCGACTTCTCGAAAATCACGTATAACTACATGCAGTCTCAATTTTTTATTCAAGCGAATAATTATTATGGGTGATGGATGGAAAAAGCCTCCTGAGACAATCAGGAGGCTTTCTTACAATTTACCTTTCAACCATTAAACATTCCTTCCTTCTTTCTTGAGAAGAAAGCCCGTCAATCGCCACATCACCATAATAAATGTCTATATGATCTCCTTTGCCAATGAAACCAACTGGAAAGGCATGATGTTCTTGTAGACCCTTTTCAAACTCATCGGGATGAATCTCGACTTCAATTTCATGTCCAATGAACGCATATTCAAATGGAAGCGTATGATAAAGATCCACAAGACATCGTATGATCTCCTGTTGAAGATGAACTACACCGTGAGAAACAACCTCTGCCCACTTTAAACAGATAACGAATCCTACATGATCTGCTTCTTTTTGTATGTTGATCGTCATATCTTTTAGCTTTGAACTTAAGCCCGACAATTCAAACTCCATATAATAACCTGAAAAGTCATCGTCTTTGATGATACTCTCTTTTACACTGTGTTCAATCCATATATCGCCGTCAGGGTCCTGACTAAACTTTACTTTTGTAATAGATATATCTTTTTGGGCTAGATAATTAGTCAATTGGCGAAAAGTATTTGGTATATGAATAGCCTCATAAAAAACGAAGCCGATATTGATGTATCCACCTATAGCTATCATGCATCCCTCGCTTTATTTTTTCTTTAATTATACTTTACTCAAACCTTTATTGTGAGAAAACTCACTCTCTTACATAAACATTTCCGATTTAAAGTATCAAAAAGATTCATTTTACGAATGCATTAATCAAACTTATGATAAACATAATAAGAGTATAGGAGGATTCATTATATGAGAGATATTAGAGTGTATCATGTGGATGCATTTACAACTGAGAAATTTGGAGGAAATGCTGCTGGGGTTGTGTTGGATGGTGAACTTTTAACGGAAGATGACATGCAGAACATCGCCAAGGAGTTGAATTTACCCGAATCTGTCTTCTTGCTTCCTGCCCATAATGAGGATGCCGATTATCGGGTCAAATACTTCACACCGACGGAGGAGGTCAATTTCTGCGGGCATGCGACTGTTGGATTGACTTGGCTTTTAGCGACGGAGCTAGGGCTGGCAAAAGAGAAAACAGGGGTTGTGTTAGAAACAAAGATTGGCAATGTCCCTGTTGTATGGCACGAAGAAAATGGCAAAGTCGTTGATGTGGAAATGACGCAGGTGACCCCGAAAACGCGAGATTTTGTTATCGATTTAGAAGAGCTTAGTGACATGCTTGGTGTCAGCAGTGACCGAATTGATCCATCCTATCCTATCAAATTAGCAAACACCGGAAATTGGCACCTTCTCGTTCCGATGAAGCACCAGCAGGACATCGATCAAGCGGCACCGAACTTAATGGCTTTAGCTAGAATGAATAAAGAGCATGATATCACAACGACTCATCTATATACGTTTCATACCAAAAAAGAATTTGATCTTTATACGAGGGATTTTGCACCTGGGATTGGGATACCCGAAGATCCGGTGACGGGGGCAGCAAACGGGGCGTTGGCTGGATATCTTTATTTGGAGGGTATCATTTCTAAGCAAGAAACCACTCGTCTGAACATTGCCCAAGGGGATGCCATCGGCAGACCTGGCGTGCTTCGTATCACGGTCATTCCGAATAAATCAAAGCCTTTGATCAAAGTGGCAGGCGCAGCGGTTATCACTATTCGCGGCGTGTTGACTTTATAAACCATCAGCTTGAATGGGAGACATCCCGTTCAAGCTGATTTTACTTGAAATGATCTTTGACCGCTTCGATCCATCTTTTGGCCGATGGGGATGCTGCTTTGAATGATTTGAACGCCAGGTTGATCTCACGATAGACGCTCGTCTCAAGTGGAATGACTTTCGTATGAGACATCTGCGGCGGCAAAATTAATGTCGGAATGATGGTCATTCCGAGCCCTTCTTGAACCATAGAAATGAGCGTATTGTTGTCTCCAATTTCAAACAAAACATGAGGCTTCACGCCTCTTTCTTTTAATAATTTCTTGATGAGTGTGTCACAACCCGCTTACGGCATGATAAACGATTCATCATGTAACGAGTCAACTTCAATCACTTTCTTCGTATTGAAGCGATGATCCTCTTGCATGAGCACCACCAATTCATCTTGAAATAACGGAACCGTTTCGAATTCTCTCGATGGCTGCGTTAAAAAACCTACATCAACCGTGCCAGACGCAATCCATTCCTCAATCTCTTCATAACCGCCTTCATATAACTCTAATTGGATATTGGGGTACCTTTTTGTAAAGTGGTGAATCAGTTGCGGAAGCATTTTTGAAGAAAAACTAGAGAACGTTCCGATCTTGATACTCCCCACTTCCACCCCTTGAATCAACGCCGCCTCCTGCTCAAGCAATGACGCATGATGCATGATTTGCCGAATGTGCGGCATCACCCGCTCACCTGCGTCCGTTAACGACAGCCCGTTTCGATTCCGCCGAAGCAGCACAATCCCGAGTTCCGACTCAAGCTTCGCAATATTATGACTTACTCCAGACTGCGTCAGTCCAAGTTTATCCCCCGCTTTTGTAAAACTGCCGCACTCGACGACTGTTAGAAATATTTTGTATTGGAATGTGATCAGTTTGGTCACCTCGTATGTTCATATTATAAATCTAAAAATAACTCAACATGTTTAATTTATTGCGAGATTCAATATTCACCTATAACCACTGAGATATTTTGCTAAATTTATGATACGATAATAGCAAAAAAGACTACAGGGGCTAGCTATATGAGTGAACTTTTTATTGAAAAACGCGATTTTAAAACAGATCAAATTTTTTCTTTACGAACAACGGTATTCCATAATCAACCCATTGTCTACATCCTATATGATGAAAAGAAAAAACCCTCTGCTTATATTGGTCAGTCAGTCCAAGCCAGCAGACGTTTGAAAGATCATTTGAAAGACCCAAAAAAGAACAAATTAAATAAAACAATTTTAATTGGACATGAACGCTTTCACCAATCCGCCTCTTACAATATTGAGACAAATCTCATAAACTACTTTATTGCAGAAAATCGTTTTCAATTAAAAAATGTTAGTCAGACACGATCAAGGGAAATGCACCATTATTATCAGAAAGACTTTTACAATGAAGATGTCTTTGAAGAGGTGTGGAAGCAGCTTCAACAAGAAAAAATCGTCACTAACTCAATTGAAACATTAAGAAATAGAGACATTTATAAGCTTTCTCCTTATAAGGAATTGTCATCCCAACAAGTAGAAATTAAGAATGAAATTTTGTCTTTTTGTAAAGAGCATATCAAACAGTCAGGGCATCATGTTATTTCGATAGAGGGTGATGCAGGAACTGGGAAAAGTGTTTTACTGAGTTCCCTCTTTAATACAATTCAAGATTTATCAAATGATATGGAATCTGTCTTAAACAAAAAGAACAATTATTTACTTGTAAATCATGCAGAGATGCTTAAAACATATCAAAACATCGCCAAGAGTCTGCCAAATCTGAAGAAGAAACAAATCATGAGACCAACCTCGTTTATCAATCAGATGTCAAAGTCAGGTGAAATGGCTGACATCGTCTTAGTTGATGAAGCGCACCTTTTATTAACAAAAGATGATAAGTATAATAACTTCCATTATCAAAACCAATTAGAGGAGATTATCAAACGAAGTAAAATGACCATTGTCATTTTTGATCCAAAGCAGGTACTCAAAATTAAAAGCTACTGGAATGAAAAATTACTTGAGGAAATTACAAACAGATATCATGCGAAGACTGTGAAACTCACAGAACAGATGCGTATGCATGCTGATACTGATACGTTGAAATGGATTGACCAATTTGTCTCAAAGCAATTATTACCTCCACCTAAAGTAAAACAAGATTCATTCGAACTTAAAATTGTTGAGGATCCTAATCAATTTAAAACGGCAATTCAAGAAAAGGATGATGAAGTCGGCTTATCCCGCATTGTATCTACATTTGACTTTTTACATAAAAAAGATGGAGCTGCCTATATCGTAGATGAAGGCGGTATCAATATGCCATGGAATTTTACAAATGATAAATGGACATGGGCTGAACATGCAGATTCAATTAGAGAAGTGGGCTCGATCTACACAGTTCAAGGATTTGATTTAAATTATGTAGGAGTCATACTTGGTCCTTCTATCAGCTATGATGAAGAAAAGGATGAACTTCTCATAGACACGTCAAATTATAAAGACACAGGTGCATTCACATCAAGAAGTGACATGTCTAAAGAGGAAATCAAACAGGCAAAAGAAAAGATTATACTAAACTCGATAAACGTTCTGATGAAACGAGGCATTCATGGGCTTTATATTTATGCAACAGATGAAAAATTGAGAAGGAAATTACAAGAGATAAAAGAGGGAGGCAAATATGACTGAGATCAAAGATTTAATACATTCGATTAACCAATTTCGAGATGATCGAAACTGGAGACAATATCATAACCCAAAAGACTTGGCCATCTCAATTTCGATAGAAGCAGCTGAATTGCTTGAAGACTTCCAATGGAAAAGTAATGAAGAAGCCCTAGAGACAAACAAAGAAAATATCCGAGAAGAAATTGCAGATATTCTTATATATTCATTAATGCTTTGCTCAGACCTTGATCTTAATGTGAAAGAAATTGTTGAAGAGAAGATAATAAAAAATGGACAGAAGTATCCTGTTGAGAAATGAAGGAGAGTGCCGTAATACACTCTTCTTCATTTGAACAGTCTTCTAAGAAGAAAATTTGACTAATTCGTCGGTGTCGACGAAGAAGATCTAGATGCTGCTTCATCAGCCTTCACACAATCAATTGCGACGACTAATGCAATCATCATAGGCTCCATTTCGTCTTTCAAAATATCAACCTTGTAGCTGTCACCCCAAGTGAACCATTCTTTTTTCACCTGTCCGATCACTTCGCCGTTCTGCAGCACTTGGAAGTTCATATCCCACCAGTTACCGCGTACCTCGATCCCTGCTGCATCAATTGAATATTTTGCTTTAAAGAACGTAAACTCTTTTTTGATGGCCAACACCTCTTCACCACCAACTTCTACTAAAAACTTCGGTAAAAAGCTAAACATTTTCTTCGTAATCACTGCGATTTCATCTCGTTCTGCATTCAGAATAGTGAACGTCTTCGGCATCTTCATAAAGCTTCCCTCGACCACGTACACATCGTTCTCCTGCTGATCCTTTACCGTAAATCTGCCGCTGAGACTAAATACCTTTTGCTTCATATAAAGCTGTTTCATATGTACCTCCAATTAAATTCAAAAAATTTATCAGTCTTTTATCTGTTCTTTCTTACATCTGATTATACCAAAAAATAGAATGTACAAAAAAACCACCTCAATGCGGGTGGTTTGTGGTTATTGTATCATTATTGTTAATACAAAAAATATATCTGTATCAGTTCGTGATGCAGAGGATGTTGTAGGTTTACCATAAAAATTAAAAAAGTCTCGTTTGAGGGAAATAACTCAAATGAGACTTTTTCTGTTTCAATTACCGGACTTACTTAATAACCATTTACAAAATAAGTGATCGTTTCTATCTCATCTTCTTTGAGTTCTCTGTTGACGTATGCTTGGTATTCACTCATGATTCTCTGCCTATCTCCAACGCACAGATCGGTATATTTCGCAATCATCCTAAGCCTGTCTGTTTCCTGACGAAATTCCTCTTTTGTCCACGGTCTTTGGTGTGATGGAATATACGTATCGGCACCAAAAGCATCTAACTCATCTAAAAGGCGCAATGTTTCCTTCATCGTATAATGTAATTTTTCGGCATACATCTTCAAAATATTTAGTAAACGAAGAAACACCTGAATAAGATATTGATAGGTACTCTTTAGCACGAGTCATTCCTATATACATCAAAGACACTTCTTTCTCTTGATCCGCTTTATACTTTAATGGCAATAGATCAGCTTTCACAATAAAAACTGAGTGAAAATCGAGACCTTTACTACTATCAAGGGAACATATTTTGACCGTCTCTTTCTCTGTATTAAACTTATGTTTTGTTGCACCATTTTCAGTTATCCAATTGTATGGAATATTCTTTGCTTGAAATGCCAATTGAATCGCTGATATATAATGACTGTTATGTCCCTTTATACGGTATAAAATGGCTATTTCAGAGTAAGGTATGTTTTTTTCAAAGTGTTGATCCACTATTTGTTTAGTAATCTCCTCTATTTCTTCTTTAAAGGTATTACATCTTAAAAGATCTACCTCTGGTCCTTTACGTTTTGTCTTTTTTGGAGGGATGATTTCGATTGTCTCTGTCTTTTCTTGTTTTAATTTATGATCTAAAGCTCTATGGCTATCGTAAAATTTCCATGCAAAAGCCACAATTTGTGACGTATTACGATAATTTATATTTAAGATTCTAGATCTACCTCTAAAATCAAGCCCCGTATCTTTCACATAGCTTCTACTTTTTCGATAGATATTTTGCGCTCTATCTTCTACTAGTAGCAAAGATTGTGACTCTTGATTTAAACATAAACTGATGAGATGCAACCAGCTTCCTTCAAAGTCTTGTCCTTCATCAATTAAAATGGCATCATACTTTACAGGAGTTAAAGTATCATTTTCTATCTTTTCAATGTAGCTATCTATTTCAAGTTCTGAAATTCCATGATCTTTCTTAATCCAGTGGTGGAAATTTAAAATTTGTATATTATTTAAATTCGTTATTCGTTTTTGTTCGGATGTTAATAGCTCATCTGGTTCGGTAAATTTAGAATGAATCATTTGTTTAATATTTTGTTTCAAAGCTACATTGTAACAGAGTATTAATATTTTCCATTCTGGATGTTGTTCTGCTAACATTTTTGCTCTGCTTGCTAAGATTAAAGTTTTTCCACTGCCTGCTACCCCTCTAATTAGACGATGCTTATCACCAATGTTTAGCTAAGTTTTCTTGATGCAGATCCATCGTTTTGATGTTTCGAAGAGATAATAACAGCTTATCTTGGTATGGGACTAGTTCGCAATCTGCCCCAAGGCGTGCCCATTTTATCAATAGGAAAGTGCCTGTCTGTTTAGTTGTGATTTTTACTTTTATTAATTTTGTGAATGATCTCTTTATATACATATATTTTGATAAATTACATAGCCTATAATAACTGTAATGGCTAATTATCAAATGTAAAACTTATCTTTTTTCCTATCGTTGTATTATACAATCACTTAATAACTAGATGAAAACTAATTGTATTTCTATTTGTAGTTTTTTGTTCATTAATACGATTCTATATTAGCGTAGCACTTCTTTAAATGCAGAATATTGTTCATAGATGCACAATTATTTGATTGCACTTTCTCATATAAATTTTCCCTTCGAATAGTCAAGAAATATATTTACATCACAGAACTCTTAGGTAATTATCAACTTATAAAATTGATTGCCCTGCTTAAATTAAAATTTCAACTTCTTTTAAATACAAGTTAACTTTTATTTATTTGCAATTCACAATGAACTTTGTATTCTTCAAAAGGTTCACGTACATAGTTCTTATTTACACTTTTTAATCTTGTTTCTATAGCTAACAAACGATTTTTATAAAATTCAGTCGATAAATCCCTTCTTTTTTTCCAACTGTTGCTTATATCAATCATTTCAAATAAAAACTTAGTAAGACCATAAACGTTATTATATTCATTATATGAGTTTAATTTAAGATCATCTGGTACCACCAAAGTAATATTATGCGATGATAAAGCCTCAATAGTATTTTTTGTTATTCCTGCATCTAATGTTACAAGGAACATCTCATGTGCTCCGGTACGTGTCATTTCTTCAATTACTTCCTGCCATCTTTCTCTTAGAGAAGTTTTCATAGAAACTAATGCACACCTTCGCCTTTCTTCACTATATTCAGTTACTCCTGGAACAACGCAATCAACCAATTTACCTAATCTATCTGTTTTGAATAATTTTGATCCAATTACACCTTGGTTATCAAATACTACTCCAGTGCGCAACAATAAAATTTCAATAATAGCTTCAAATTCCTTCCCAGCTCTGGAACGACGCGAGTTTGTATGACTTTTGGATAACTCAAATAAATGCTCACTGTACCTTTCTAAAAAGTCAGAAATAATTTTTTTCGGATCTTCACTATGCATTTGCAAAGTATCCATAAAATCGCTATCTGATGATATTAGATATTCACTTGTGTTTGAAGTTAATTCCCGCTCAAATACTAAATATCTTTCCCAACAAACTTCTCTTAAATAATATAAAATCTCCGTACAATGCTCCAAAAAATAAGTTTGGTCACCTTGGAAAAACGGTGATTGTTCAAAGACTTCTTCAACTAGCTTTTTTGGTTTTGTCATTATATTTGTTCTATTTTTTTTTACATATTTTTTAAAAGCTTCAATACTCAAAATGAATCCTCCTATAAACCTATTTCTTCTATTTTGACCTATTTTTTAGAATCTAGCAATAAGCTATGGACAAGCGAACGTACGGTTGGTATAATTGTGTTGTTAACAGGACAATTAGTCCTCATTTTAACACGGAGGTTACTTATGAATCTTTCAAATATGATTAAAAATAAACGTAAAAAGTTAGGTATGACACAGAAAGAACTTTCTGATTCACTTGGAATGGGTAAATATGGTGAAAGAACTATTAGAAGATGGGAGAATGGGGAGTCTGTGCCATCTCCAATCGAATATAATGCAATAATAAATTTTCCAGAAAATCCCTCATTCAAGAATGACAAGAATCCGAAATTCACAATGATTGATTTATTTGCAGGAATAGGCGGTATTAGATTGGCATTTCAAAAACAAGGTGGGAAATCAGTTTTTGCTTCAGAATGGGATAAATTTTCAGTTAAAACTTATAAAGCTAATTATGGAGAAACTCCAGTTGGAGATATAACTTTAATCGATGAGAAAGATATCCCAGACCACGACATTCTTTTAGCAGGTTTCCCCTGTCAACCCTTTTCCCAAGCAGGTTTAAAAAAGGGATTTGAAGATACCCGAGGAACGTTATTCTTTGATATTGCTCGTATCATAAAAGAGAAACGGCCGAAAGCATTTTTATTGGAGAACGTAAAACAATTAAAAGGACACGACAAAGGACGTACATTAAAAACTATAATACAGATCTTAGAAAATGAATTAAATTATACTGTTTATTATAAAGTTTTACGGGCAGCAGATTTTGGAGTACCTCAAAATCGAGAAAGAATTTACATTGTAGGTTTTTATAATCCACTTACAGGAAATGAAGTAAGCTTTGAATTTCCAAAACCTACACATGAACCTACTAGAGTTGGTGACATATTAGAATCGGATGTGGATGAAAAATACACGATTTCAGACCGTCTTTATCAAGGACACCTAAGAAGAAAAGAAGAACACAAAAAGAAAGGTAATGGTTTTGGTTTTTCATTATTTAATGCTGAAAGCCCCTATACAAACACGATTAGCGCTAGATATTACAAAGATGGCAGCGAAATTTTAATTGACCAAGGAGTTTCGAAAAACCCCCGAAAATTAACTCCTAGAGAATGTGCTAGACTACAAGGGTTTCCAGATAACTTTATTATTCCGGTGTCTGATACACAAGCATACAGACAATTTGGGAATTCCGTAGCCGTTCCCGTAGTTGAAGCAGTCGCAAAGGAAATTTTAAAATCCCTTACTATAATGGATAAAAATATTTTTAAGAAGGAGTTAGTTAAATTATAATCAGCATTTTTAATTCTTAAGAATGCATAATTTATTTAGACATGTGTTTTACTATATCTTTTAGTTGTTAAGGTATGTCTTATGAATTGCTCTTTTTAAATACCGCCTAAGGCGGTATTTTATTAATCCCTTGGCTAATTTAATAAATTCTCTATATTGTCTTCGTAATTGAAACAGCCTCTATTCTGATTTCGAAATATTTATTATTATGTTTTATGGCATATACTATCTTTAATTCCTTTTTCATTAGTTTCGAACATAAATAATTTTAGAGTCATTTATTAACTTTTGTGTAATAGTTAAATTCCAAGCTCTCATTCTACTATGCCATTTTTTGTTTTTGAGGAAATTTGTCCAATTTAGTTCTATTATTTTCTCAAGAACGTAATCTTCGTTAAATTTCACCACTATAATATATTCAAACTTTTGTAATTCTGGTTCTTTAGAATCTGGCTCATTAAGTCCGTAAAAAACTCCTGTTACTTTACCTGTAGTAGATTTTATACTATACCTTTCACCTTTGACACTTATTGCATCTATGTTTTGTGTACCTATAGGTGCTGGCTGTAAATTTGGCAACCCTATAGTGTTACAATATTGATTTATTGCTAAATATTCTCCCAAATCACCTAATAAGTTTTTACTTCTAATAATTCCTCGTTTTTTTAATTCATTGATTACTTCTCCATATGCCTTAATCAAATCATCGTCTGATAGTTTACTTATTAAATCCATCCTTTTTCTCCTTGATGAAGTATTTCTTTTCTAAAGGGAACATTTTGTTTATCATTCACTTATGATAAGGCTCCCCCCGCACAATCCGAAACGCCCGATAAATCTGCTCCACCAGCACCAACCTCATCAACTGATGCGGAAACGTCATCCTCGAAAACGACAGCTTTTCATTCGCGCGCTGCATGACAGCGTCACTTAATCCAAGCGATCCGCCAATAACGAAACATACCTTGCTTTTTCCGTATGTTGCTAGCTTATCTATTGTATCGGCTAATTCTTCGGAGCTTTTCATTTTTCCTTCGATGGCGAGGGCGATGACGTGGGCGTCTGGGTTGATTTTGCTTAGGATGCGTTCGCCTTCTTTGTCTTTGATGATTTTCATGTCTTGATCGCTGAGATGCTCGGGCGCTTTTTCGTCCGCGAGCTCAATGATTTCCATTTTCGCATAGGCCTGTAATCGCTTTGTGTATTCGGCTATGCCTTGCTTTAAATATTTCTCTTTTAATTTTCCTACTGTGATAATTGATATATTCACAGGTCATCCCCACCTTAAGAACAAGTTATTCATATAAGTTATCAACAATTGTGGATAAAATTTGTGTATTTTGTGTCCGATCATTCGTTCCCCACTATATATATTGCAGGTTCATCGCACAATTCACAGGTTGTGGATAAACTGTGTGTATGTTCGATTTTTCTGAATTCTGGTGGCATTTCGTGATCATCTATGTACATGTCTAGTACGGTTTCTATATGTTCTGCACAAGCATAAAATGTTTTGTTCATAAGTTTCTGATTCCTCCAATATGTTGTCTTGTTATTCACAAGTGTTTCGCTCTTTGTTCAATATAACCGATTTATTCACATGTTAATAGTCTTTTACCATTTTCCACACCTTTTATCCACAAACAAAACGAAAAAGCCTCCACTTCCGTGAAGGCTTCTTTCTATATAAACGGATTATAAAATCTCGTTCCTCTTACAAAAGTAATCACAAGCGACACGATGAGCACCACACCAACAAATATTAACGCAGCATAATCTGCTTTTTGAAAGTCTTTGGCGGTAAACCATGTGCGCTTTTTATGCTTTCCAAATCCACGCAGCTCCATCGCATTGCTAATCGTTTCAATCCGCTCTAGGCTGGAGAAAATCAGCGGCATCACAATCGATAACGCATTTTTGATTCGTTTCCCCAGTTTTTCGTTCTTTGATAAATCAATTCCTCTTGCTTGTTGAGAAATCGCAATCGTTCGGAAATCCCGCTGGATATCTGGAATATAGCGCAGAGCAATCGCAACAGCATAGGAAATTCGGTAGCTGACCCCGATTCGACTGAGCGATGAGGCGAATTCACTTGGGTTCGTTGTAACGATAAATAAAAGCGCTGCTGGCATGACCGTCACATATTTGAGTGTAATGTTCAATTGATAGAAAAGCTGTTCAAGTGTGACATTGTACCAGCCTGCGATATGAAACAGCTCGTGTTTTGCTCCGTAGATGGCAACACCTTGCTGGGGCGCAAAGATATAAATGGCGATGTTGTTGATCACAAGGAAAATTGCCAGCACGATCACCACGAAGGATATATCACGGAATCGCACGTTCGATAGCTGAAAGAATACGATACTGACGGCTAGCATGAAGACTAGAACGCCTGTATCATATGTGAGCATCGCTGCGGATGACCAGAGGATAAAGCAAATGAGTTTGGTTGCACCTGTCAGCCGATGAATTGGCGAGGGGCGATCGATATAGGACAGCATGTCTACAGCCATGTCATTCGTTCCTTTCTGTCAACCTCAATGAAGCGATCCACGAGTTCATTTGGATTTGGCCAGTCTGCTTTCAGCGCTAGTTCATAAAGCGATGTTTCCTTTAAGCTCGCTTTTTGAACAAGCAGCTGATCTGTCAGCACTTTGGCAGGTGTATCATCTGCGATTTTTTCTCCATCAGAAATAACAATGGTTCTTGTTGTGTATTCGAGCATCAAATGCATATCATGTGTAATCATCAAGATCGTGACGCCCTGCTGATTTAATTGCTCTAAAAACGTCATCATCTCTGTGTAATGTCTAAAATCCTGTCCGGCGGTTGGCTCATCTAGAATGATGATTTCTGGCTCTAATACAAGAATAGATGCAATGGTGACGCGCTTTTTCTGTCCAAAGCTGAGAGCAGAAATCGGCCAGTTCCGAAATGGATATAAGCCGCATACTTTTAGGACACACTCCACCCGTTCCTTGATATCGTCTTCCTTTACGCCTCTTAAAACGAGACCAAATGCGACTTCATCAAAGATCATTTGTTTAGAAATCATTTGATTTGGGTTTTGCATAACAACTCCGATTCGTTCGGAGCGCTGTTTGATTGTGTCTTCTGTGATGTCATCGCCATTTAGATGAATGGTCCCTTTTGTTGGCTTTTCGAATGCACAGAGCACCTTGGATAGTGTCGTCTTTCCTGCCCCATTGGCTCCTGCGATGCCGATCATTTCTCCTTTTTTGACGGTAAAAGAGATGTTGTTCAGCGTGTTTGGTCTTGTCGGATAGTCAAAGCTCAGCTCACGCACCTCTAGTAAATCCGGCGCTGCGATCTGCTCGACTGACGGCTCAGACGCTTCCATCCATTGCTCGATTTTCTCTTTTGCCTCTTCATTTAAGGTAAGATGCTGTAAATTAGCTATCTGATCTCCTGCTTCAACCGGAATGCCTGCATATTTCATGGCCTTCACATATAATGGCTCACGCAAATACGCCTCCTCCAATACATTTGAAGCGAGCAATTCGTCCGGTGTCATATCCGCTGCAATCGTTCCGTCATTGACGACGATGATGCGGTCGACATGTCGATAGAGAACATCCTCTAATCGGTGCTCGACCATCACGACGGTTTTTTTCGTTTCTTTTTGCAGTCGATCGATGAGGTCGATGACTTCTTTGCCTGTTGCTGGGTCGAGGCTCGCAAGTGGTTCATCAAACAGCAAAATGTCAACATCGTTGACAAGCACGCCTGCAATGGCGACGCGCTGTTTTTGACCGCCTGACAGCTCATGCACGGATGATGCCAGCTTGCCGTCTACCTCTGTTAATCTCGCCGCTTCTGCTACACGGGCTTTCATCTCTTCTCGCGTGATCTGATCATTTTCAAGCGTAAACGCGATGTCTTCTCCAACGGTCAGCCCGATAAACTGTCCATCAGGGTCCTGCAGTACCGTTCCAACGAGCTGTGAGAGGGAGAAAATGTTCTCTTTCTCTGCATTTTTCCCGCCAATGTGAAGACTTCCTTCCATAGAACCTTTATAAGACGCAGGAACTAGCCCATTGATACAATGGGCTAGTGTGCTTTTTCCCGATCCAGACGGGCCTGCGATGAGGACTTTTTCACCTTCATAGATGGTCAGGTTGATATCTTTCAATGTCGGCTCTGACTGACTGCGATACTTGAATTCGAAATGTTCGAATTGAATCATCGGTTTCTTCATTTGCGTGTTCCACCTTGCTTCATGATGTTTCTTTCGATAGGCTGCCGCTTTTGCTTCTCGTTTTTGCATAGGCTGCAATGATGATGGTTCCAAGTACACCGACTGTGATGATGTTAGAAATCCCTGCTACGATGCCTTGAACAAACACTTTATTCGCAGGTTCTGCATAGATCACAATGTCGAGTACAGGGGCAATGACAAACCAGCCTAATGCCTGTGCGCCTGCTTGTACGGCGTTAAAGAGCGTAATTTTTTTCCAGCCAAAGTCTCCCTCTTCTACTTTTAAACGGTTTGAAATGAAGCCGATCAATAAACCAACAACACCCGAAACGATAATCCAGCTCCACCAAGGGCCAAATGTGGTGGCATCTTTAATGAGATGGCCAATAAAACCAATCAGTGCGCCTGCAATAGGACCAAATAATACGGCCATTAACGCAAGGAAAGCGTACGATGTTTCAATTTGTGTATTCGGAATTCCAGTTGGAATGGAGACGAAGCGTCCTAAAATGACAAAGACGGCTGCGCCAATTCCGATGGCAACGACAGTTTTCGTTGAAAGTTGTTTACCTGCCATGATGTTTCCTCCTCTTATTCGTATATAATGCGCGGAGCTTTGCGAATCGAAAGGCGCCAGCCTGTGCCTGTACCGATGTTATAAGCCTTTGCAAATGACCCTTGATTGATCGCCACGCCCAAATGATCGAGTGAATTGACATATACGAGTGGTTCGCCTACCTTTAAATCGGCAAAAGATCGTCCATAGGTCATGATATTTTTATACACATTTTTCGGGCCTTTGGCAATGGTAACTTCTATTGAATCCCCATAATTAATTGAAAGCTGTTCAAATAACGTGTGATGAATGTTTGTCCAAAGGTTTCCGAACCTGACATCCAAAATATCAATCGTCCCTGTGATCACTTCTTCTTCCGCATAAGCCTGCACGACTGGAAGGTGAATAATATCATCAATATTCGCCTTTGGCCCGACCTCTTCAAAAGAAATCACGCCTGAAGCAATTCTCGCACCTGTATATGCATAAATATCTCTTCCATGGAATGTATGTGATTTCCCCGACTTCGGCAATCGGTTGATGGTTTCATCTAAATAACGTGCTTCCACAATCCCAATATCCTGCGCAACGTGCGTTAATGTTCCGTTATCTGGGGTAATGACATAGTGAGAGCTTGTTGTTTTGACGACAAGACTCTTTCGCTCTGATCCAACACCCGGGTCAACGACGGATACGAATACCGTTTCTTCCGGCCAGTATGTGACGGTTTGCAGCAGCCGATAGGACGCCTCCCAAATGTCATACTGGGGAATGTTGTGTGTTAAATCAAAAATGCGGATGTTGCTGCTCACCGTATTTGCTACTCCGTACATTGCGCTGACCGCTCCATCATCAATGCCGAAATCTGATTGTAAAACCAATGCATGTTCACTCATGTTAATCTCCCTTTCATTTGAAAAAATGGTTGTGGTGTTTCACGTGGAACATTTGAACAGTTGTATGAAAAAAGTGGAAAATAAAAAATACCCCATCCTTATCTATGAATCATAAGGACGAGGTATTTGTCTCGTGGTACCACCTTTATTTACTGTTTGCTCGCGCTAAACAGCCTCTACAAGTACAAAGCTCCAACTTGGCTCTTATACTGTGGTTTTGATAACGAGTACCAACTCTCGTCGTGACCTACTTATATCAAAGATATGTTCAGTACGAGGCTCAGAGACCATTTTTCGAATCATTATTTTTGCTTCTTTTCAGCTACCGAAGCTCTCTGTGGAAAAATTGATGATTGTACTTTCTCTCGTCATTGCCTGTTCAACTATTTTGAATTAAAGCTATCATACATGATGTTTTTTAATAAATCAATATATTTTTCTGAACATTTTTAAAAATAAATCAACTGATACTGGAAGAGTCTTCTTTTTATAAAATTTAAACAAATGTTAAAGAGCGAGATATGGTGTCTTTCTTTTCTAGCGTTATAATAAAGATGAAGGGAGGTACAGCGTGTGTGGACCATCTGTATGAATGAGTTTAAGAAGCTCTTCAAAAGCACAAAATCCATATTAACAATTGTTATTATTTTCATTTTATCTACTTTTGTGTCAAGTCTTCCGTTCATAGCGTCCTATCAAGGACAATGGGAGCAGGCAAAGGACCCTTATTCCATTGGGAATGAACTGGTGATTTCTTTATTTGGTTTCTTCCTTATTTTTTTATTGTCTCATGATATTTTGAGTCGCGAAATTCATTTGAAAACCATTCGTTTTCTCGTCAGCAAAACGACTCGTCTAAACATTGTCATCGGGAAATATCTTGGGCTGATGCTGTTTTGGCTCAGCTGCATTATGACGACATATGTACTGAATATGGTCATTTCACATCGTTTTTTGTTCTCTGATGCTTTGAAAATCTTAACCTTTATCAGTGTAGGCATCTCATGTGCTTTGTTTCTGTCCATGCTCTTTCCAACACCACAGAAATCGATGTTTGTTGGCATGTTGTTTTCCTTTCTTTTCCCGATCATCAGTATGATGTCTGTTCTTTCTTCAGAACGGTTTATTCACTGGTTTCAATATATGACGCCTTATTATTATGCGCGTTGGAGTGAACCGCTGACCTATGTGCTGATGAACACAGCATTGACGGCTGCCTTACTCATTGGAACAGCGCTGCTGTTTCAGAGGAGGGATGTATAAATGCTACGTACAAAAGGGCTGACAAAAAAATACCAGACAAAAGTCGCAATAGATCATATCTCTCTTGATGTTAATCAAGGAGACATTTTCGGCCTCATTGGACCGAAGGGTGCTGGTAAGACCACTTTTTTCAATATCATTACAGGGATCTCCCGCCCCACCTCTGGTACGTTTACCATGATGGACATGTCTTCGTTAAAAAAAGTGAGGCATCACATCGGCGTTCTGCCCGAATATACGGATTTATATGAAGGGCTCACCGCAATTGAGCATATCGCCTATTTATCAAAAATCACCGGCACACGCCAGAAAACAAGCGATTATGAAGAATTGCTCGAATTTGTTGGTTTACATCGCTATCATCAAGAGAAGGTCGGTGCCTTTACATCTGGTATGAAGAAACGGCTCGGAATGGCGCAGGCCATCGCCCATCGGCCTGAATTTATTTTACTCGACGAACCTTTTGCAGATATTGATTCAGATTCGATCTTGCACATCCAACGGGTCATTGAAACGTTGAAGTATGAAGGAAAAACCGTCTTTTTAACAGCTGATCGTCCAAGGTTCACAAATACTATTTGTACCAAAACTGCGTTTATTTCTGAAGGAAAATTAGTGTCCCCACATACTCATCCTCAAGAGAAAACCATCATGTCCTCAAACATTCGTGCAACCTTTAAGCATGCGTGGATTGATGATGAGGTGAAGCCAGTTCTCACGCAGTACTTACAAAGTGTGGGAACAGATCTTGTGATCAGTGATGACGAGACCTCATTGTTGATTCGTTCAGAAGCCCAAGTACCATCGATCATCCGTGCCTTCGTAAAATGCAAAGTAGACCTGTACCGAGTCACGGCTCAGGATGACATGATGTCCTCATAAAAAAGTACCGTACGCTGTCCGCACGGTACTTCTTCTTTTTTAGATCGGTTTGCTCATGTAGATGCCGGTTTCCGCAAAGCCCGTCTTCTCGTATAGCGAACGGGCGATTTGATTATGAGCAAAGACATGCAGCGAGAGTTTTTGTACACCTAATGACTTTGCTTGCTCCTCTAATGCAGCAATGGCTTGTTTCCCAAAGCCTTTTCCTCGGTGAGCTTCAAACAAGATGAAGTTGTAAATAAATCCTTCCTTTTGAGGGTGATTCGGATCATAACAAAGCCAGACCCAGCCAATGGGCTCTTCCCCGTTTAAGAAGTTCCACAGCTCATGATGCTCTGTATGAATACCTTCTGGAAGCAGCCGGTCAAATTGATCCTCTGCGTTCTCAAGCGCTTCTTCCTTGGTCCATGTTCCTGCTAGTACCTTTTCTTCTGCGTACCGCTTAATTGACGCCTCTATCAATGAGTCGTAATCTGTTTGTGACATCGGTTGTAATGTAACCAATCGTACCTCCCCCTTTCCATCATCATATGATGAGCATGCAAAAAAACCAGTCCCCTGTTGGAACTGGTTATCCGCCGAATCGGTCGGTTTGAGAGAGTTTGATTTCTACCGATTTTTTCTTTCCGCTTCGGTAAAATTGCACCTTGACCTTGTCTCCGACTTTCTTTTGGTATAAATATTTACGCAGATCCACGATATTTTGTACATCTTTGCCCCCAAAGGACGTCACGACATCCAGCTCTTTTAGTCCCGCTTTTCCTGCTGGAGATAGAGGTTCGACACTCATCACGACGACACCTGTTGTGATCTTTGTTGGAAGTTTCAATGTTTCCTGCCAATGATAGCTCGCAATATCTACTAGTGATTTCATGCCAACCCCAAGGTACGGACGTTTGACCTCCCCATAGCGCTCTAAGTCTTCTATGACAGGGATGACCAGATTCGCTGGAATGGAGAGTCCAATTCCTTCCACCTCTGATTCAGCAATCTTCATTGAATTGATACCGATCACTTTTCCGTCCATATTGATCAGGGCACCACCGCTGTTCCCAGGATTGATGGCGGCATCCGTTTGCAGGACCTCTGCATTCCAATCAGCCTGTCCGTCACCATTTGAGTCAACAGGGATGGCACGCTCCGTTCCTGAAATGACACCTTGTGTGACAGAGCCTGCAAATTCAAGCCCTAATGGGTTTCCAATAGCTATGACTGGCTCCCCCGGCTTCACATAATCTGAATTGCCGAAGGCTGCGGTTTTTTTGATCTTATCACTTTTGACAGTAAGTACTGCTAAATCCATGAGCTGATCGCTTCCTACAAGATTTGCTCCAATTCTTGTCCCATCCTGAAGGCTCACTTCAAGCTGATTTGCGCCCTTAATGACATGATGGTTGGTCACGATATAATAGGTGTCACCCTTTTTTTTATAAATCACACCTGACCCGCTGCCTGCTTCTCCGCCTTCCTCCCAAAAGCTCGACTTTTGGATATTAATCACGCCGACAACCGTATCAGACATGTTAGACACTACTTTAGTGACAGCATCATTGACGTTCACATTGACGGTCTTTAAAGGACCCTCTGATGCTTGCTGTTCTCCAGCCGGCTGCCACCCAAAGGGACTGCCGCTCTGTCCAGATACATAGGGGAAAAAGAATCCCATTAAAAAAGCTCCTACCAATACACCGATCAAACCAGATAGGAAATATCCTTTTCTGCTTCGTCTCGGCTTCCACTCTACATCGCGATAATCCACTATGTTTCCTTCCTTTCAGTGAATAGATGATGTATATAGTGTTGGTAAGAAGCTCTTATCTTAATCATACGATTGTAAAAATCATACGGCGCAAAGCGGGGTTGCTTTTTTCGGGTCCGTATCATATAAATCAAAGCCGTCCCCCACAACAAAGCCCTTCATTTCAAGCGTCTGCTGGACCGCCATACGGGCTAAATCCTTCATGTTGTTGTCTTGACTCAGGTGAGCCAAGTAAATGCGTGAGGTGGCATCACCAATCACATCTGTCATGGCAAGGGCGGCATCTTCATTCGATACATGTCCAACGTCGCTCAGGATTCTGCGCTTAATACTCCATGGGTATCGGCCCATTTGCAGCATGCCGACATCATGATTGCTCTCAAATACGAATGTATTTGCTGATTTGATAATCCCTTTCATGCGATCACTCACATAGCCTGTATCCGTCATGAGGGCTAGCTTTCGTCCTCCATAATGGAACACGTAAAACATAGGCTCTGCCGCATCATGTGACACGCCAAATGACTCGACATCAAGACCACCAAAGGATTGAACCGTCTCCATATTAAAATGGAATTTCTGCTCAGTATCAATTTTTCCAATATGAGATTCCATCGCCTTCCACGTCTTCGCATTTGCATAGACCGGAAGCTTGTACTTTCTTGCCATGACACCAAGCCCCTTAATATGATCTGAGTGCTCGTGTGTCACAAAAATTCCGTCCAAGTCTTCAGGCTTGCGGTCGATTTGACCAAGCAGCTCGACCATCTGTTTGCCACTTAGGCCAGCATCCACCAAAAAGGCATGCTCGTCTGTTTCTAAATAAAAAGCGTTCCCCGTACTTCCGCTCGCTAGTACACTGAACTGCAAGCTCATGTTCTCTCACTCCATTGACGATTTGTCATCTTTCTCAATATGATCAAGCGTTGAGCCATCGATGGCATTGATCAAATATTCTTCCTCGGTCTTTTTCTTTGACCCCGCTGCTACACCTTCAAGCTCCACCCGCCATACAGGAACCATGACTTGAGTGCTTGCACCTGGATATTGCGTATAGTAGCCAAGCTCAACCTTTTTCACAGTCGTATTTGGACTCAGCATATTTTGCGTATATAAGTCCTTAACGGTTTCAAGCGCCGGGACAAGGTTTTCTTTTCTCACTTCATTAATCGACGTCACCATCGACTGCTGATACGATACAACCTCGTTTTGATCGTTTAAATTTAATGTGATTTTCCCGATGGTTTCAGTGTCATCCAAGCCTTCTTGGAAGATGTATTTCCCTTTGTACGTTTGGAAAAAGACGATTTCACCTGTCTCTTCATCCATACTCCACAGCTTATAATTCTTCCCATCCAGCAAACGCTGGTTCACAAAGTTCGTGGCTGCTGTTTTCGTATCCTTTTTCGGCAATGTGACTGGTTTATTGAAGGTCATTTCAAGCAGCGTGACAGGATCATCTTTCTCTGTTTTCGGGAATGTACTTTTCGTCTTTTGATCAGCTAAGCCGTCGACATCCTTTTTTGTATATTGCTTCTTTTCAGCTGTAATACGGTAGTCAATCTTCGCTTCATCTGATAGATTGCCATATTTGATCCCATCTGCCTTCATTTCTTCCAGCGTATCGATTTTTTCGATAATCGCGAAATGATCGGTCGATCGTTTTTCAAAGTATTGAAAACCAAGAAAGATATCGAGAACGAGAAAAGCTAGGATAAAGATCGTTTTGGTCTTATTCCACTCCATGATTCTCGCTCCCCTCCGCCAACAGATCATTCGATAAAATCACGGTTTTGCCATTATATTTCATGCACCATACTGGATCCAGCCAGACAAACATCGCTTGATCTTGATCTGATGCCGTTGACGCGGCTTGATAGGCAGGGAAAATCTGTTCAATTTTCTCTAGATCATCATATTTCGTCTGCTTGATGATCAAGTCCTTCAGCTCTGTCCCATTCATCAGCTTGACCTGTTCACTCTGACTCGCTTTGTTGCCAAGAATGTAATTTGGACGCTTGTAACTCAAGATGTCATCATTCGCCCATTGTACTTCAAGAGAGGTCATACCAAATGGGTGCTTTGTGCTGTTGACGATCGGCAGACCATCCATAAACATATTAAAGGACAGCTGCTGATTGCTATTGATGCCAAAGTATTGATAGTCATCAGTAAAGCTTCCCGTATCATTGAAATATTTTACACTCCGCTTAATCAAATCTCCCGTTTGGAAGACGGTACTGGAATTGATATTGCGGTGCTGATATTGGATGCGGTGATCTTTTTGATTGGCCTCAAGACGACTTGTCCCATCTGTATACACCGTCCGATTTAAATTAGACTCCTCACCAACAAGACTTGGGTCCGTAAACAAAGCGTCCTTGAATTTGCTTGTCTTGATCGTTTCGATAAAGAACATTTTCGCTTCAAACTGCTTTTGCTTTCGCGGCAGAAGGAAATCTCGTTTAGAATTCGTCGAGAATGTATATAAATCATAGCGCGGCATCTCGTTTTGAGCGGCTGCGATGCTATTCATCAGATTACGATAGTTGGCCGACTCAATGGTCAGCTCAAGCACCGTTTCCTTGCTGTATGAGACCAAATAGACTTTCTTATTGGCCTTATCCTGCTGGGCGAACGGCACAATCATCCGATCAAACGAGTTGTATTCAATGGATTTATTCGGCCATTTAAACAGCGCTTGGAAAATATCAATCGGAATCGGATCATTGAATACAAGATCCAAAGTCTTTCCTTGTCCTCCACGTCCATAGAAGAAATTCTTAAATCTCTGCTCAGAATATTGATCCGACACATCCGTAATCTCTTTGACATCCCAAAGGCTCACATCATTCCAAAAGTTTTGAAAGAGTTCCTTTTGATCCACTTTAAAATGCTCACCATTAGAATGGATGAACATTTCACGCGGCTTCACGACATCAATGAGGCTTCGAGGCTCGTCGCTTGAAATTTTCTTCGATTCCACGACCTTTGTGCCGGCATCCGCCTGATCCTGCATGACGGGCTGGAACATCCAAATATTCCACGTAAACACAAGACTGATCGCAATTAGGATTGTTAATATTATGGTTTTAAAGTTCTCACGCTTCATCCCAATCATCCTCTTGTTCTTCATTGTACGGAAGGGTAAAGGTCACCGTTGTTCCTTTTCCTTCAATGCTGTCAGCCCAAATATCTCCACCATGAGCCTGAACCATTTCTTTTGCAATCGCAAGGCCTAGGCCGGTTCCGCCAAGCTTTCTTGTTCTCGCTTTATCCACTCGATAAAAGCGTTCAAAGATTTTATCCATATCCTTCTTCGGAATACCGATTCCCTCATCTTTGACGCTGAATAACACAAGACCTTTGCTCTCATCCAGATCCACTGTAAACGTAATGTGTCCACCCTCTGGCGAGTATTTCATGGCATTGGAAATGATATTATCGAGCACCTGTGTGATTTTATCTTGATCAATTTCAACATACACTTCACGCTGCGGCAGATTGCGGATAAAATCGACATGCTGCTCCTTCGTCATTTCAAAACGATCAATGACCAACGAGATAAACCTGATAAAGTTCGTCCACTCACGATTAAATTGATAATCCTTGCTGTCAAACTTAGATAGCTGCAGCAGATCATTTACAAGTCTGATCATGCGCTCTGTTTCATTTTGCGTCACACTGAGGAACCTTGGCGCAAGCTCTTTATCACCAATCGCCCCCTCTGCTAATGCTTCAAGGTAGCTTCTCATCGTGGTTAGCGGTGTACGCAGCTCATGAGATACGTTCGCTACAAATTCACGACGTTCAGCATCAATTTTCTCCTGCTCTGTCACGTCATAAATGACCGCGATTAAGCCATCAATCTTCCCATGCTCTTTCTGAATGACTGAGAAATTAACACGTAAAACAGACAGCTGATCTTCTCGTTCAATTTCTAGCAGCATGGAGTCTTGATTTTCGACTAAATCTTCAAATGTATGGGTTTCCTCTAAGCCAAGTAAGGACGTAATCGGCATCTCTAATGCTGTTTCACGTGTAACATTCAGAAGCTCTAATGCCGGGCTGTTTAATAGAATAATGGCACCGTTTTGATTCGTTGCGATGACACCATCTGTCATATACGCAATAACAGAAGAAAGCTTTTTCCGCTCACCCTCTGTCATCAGCTGAGCTTCCTCCAGCTCTCTGGTCAGATGGTTAAACGTCGTCGCAAGCTGACCAATTTCATCATGTCCATACTTTCGAACCTTTCTGGAAAAATTCCCTTTGGCCAGCTCGATTGCTTGCTTTCTCATATCCGAAATTGGATGTGTAATCGTTCTGAAGATGAAGATACCAAGTAGAGCCGTTATCCCAAGGGCAAGCAGTGTTCCCGTTGCCAAAATCGTATTAATGGTACGCATTTGGTTAAAAACACTTTCCATAGAAGAGACCACATAAATGACACCGACGGTTTCTTGGTTTTCATTTTTCACGGCTGTCGCTGAAATGCGCACCCGTTTATTCGATTCTGGATCATAGAATTTTTTCTCATAGTCTTTGCCCACCGCGAAAATACGGCTAATGATTTGATCTGTGATTTTCTTGCCGGCAATCTCTTGACTCCCATTATTCACAGAGGCAATGACCTCTCTGCTTTCGTCAATATAGCTGACTTCAGAAATTTCATTAGACTCATCTTTGTTGTTAAAATCGTTTAATATCTTTTGAGCATCCTCTTTTAATTCTGCCTTGCTTTTCGATGAATCTTGTTCTAGGTAATACGATAACGAGTAGATTCGCTGATTCAAGGAATTATCATATGAATTAATTAAGGACTGCTCTAACTGCTTCACAAAGTACACGCCAATGATCTGCATGGCGACAATGATCAGCAGCACGTAGATTAAGGTCAATTTGAAGTGAATCGAGCGAAAAAAACCTACTTTACTCATAAGAATCTTAGTCCTGCTCTGGGTTTCTTAAATAGTAGCCGACGCCTCGTCTTGTCACGATCCAGCTTGGGTGGCTAGGGTTGTCTTCAATTTTCTCACGAAGACGGCGGACTGTGACGTCTACTGTACGGACATCTCCAAAGTAATCGTAGCCCCATACCGTTTGTAGTAAATGCTCACGTGTCATCACTTGTCCAATATGCTTCGCTAAGTAATGAAGCAATTCGAACTCTCGGTGCGTCAATTCAATCGTTTCGTCACGCTTAGACACGACATACGCATCTGGATAGATGACAAGTGATCCAATCTCAATATCATTTGATTCAGAGTCTTCCTCCGTCTGCGGAGTAGCGGTCTGTCTTCTCAAATTCGCTTTCACACGAGCAAGCAGCTCGCGCGTGCTGAATGGCTTCGTCACATAATCATCCGCTCCAAGCTCAAGGCCGATGACCTTATCAATTTCAGAGTCTTTCGCTGTCAGCATGATAATGGGCATGTCATATTTCTTTCTCACTTCACGGCAAACTTCAACACCATCTTTGTTCGGCAGCATGATGTCGAGCAAAATGATGTCTGGCTTCATTTCTTCTACCATATCAAGGGCTTCATTTCCGTCATACGCACAATGAACCTCATAGCCCTCTTTCCTTAAGTTAAATTCCAATATATCAGCAATCGGTTTTTCATCATCTACGACAAGAATCTTTTTTTCCATTGTAATTTCCTCCTGCATTTTTAGCATCTATGTCATTCCATTTTTCATGTTTGATCAGTCCTTTTTCGTTTGAGGAAAAAAGGCTCACTGTCTATTATAACGTTTTAAGAGGCAAAGATAAAAATAATAACAGCTTTCTTTTCTAGTAAACGTTGGATAGGGAGGTCGATGCTCAAAAAATTGATGACTTTTTCCTTTTTTATCGAAACTTTTCCAATCACCAAACGTCTATATACATGTAACGTCTTCTTCTTATGGAGCCGGGCCCTACCTAGGTCCGGCTTCTCCCTTTTTTATGCCTTCTTTTCATAATAAAAACGCACCTGCGATTGCAGATGCGTTTGGAAGTGGCTCGGGACGGAATCGAACCGCCGACACACGGATTTTCAGTCCGTTGCTCTACCAACTGAGCTACCGAGCCATCATCAAGATGATGAATATGTATAAATGGCGGTCCGGACGGGACTCGAACCCGCGACCTCCTGCGTGACAGGCAGGCATTCTAACCAACTGAACTACCGGACCTCAGTAACTTGCCCGAAAAAGCAATCGTGGTGCTCTTTCAAGCAAGTGAGGAAAAATTAGCTTAACGCTAAAGTAAATCAATGACCCGTACGGGATTCGAACCCGTGTTACCGCCGTGAAAGGGCGGTGTCTTAACCGCTTGACCAACGGGCCAAAACATGGTGAGCCATGAAGGACTCGAACCTTCGACCCTCTGATTAAAAGTCAGATGCTCTACCAACTGAGCTAATGGCTCTCGGTTTGTGAAAAGTGAATCTGAAGAAGCTGTATTGCGTCAAACCAATAGCTTTCAAAAAAGCTGGAACATCGCATGCTAACAAGTTTCAGAGACCTTTGCAACAACGAGATTTATAATATCATAGACTAATTACATATGGCAATACGTTTTTCGACATTTTTTTAAAAAAAGTGTCAGATTTGATTGATCCTATTAAACCATCTGTTTTTGCAGCCCCTCAATTTCAATGATCACTACGTCTTCAAGCACATAGAAACGTTTTAGACCGTCCAAATATGGTTATACAAGAGACTAGTGACATTATGAATGAAAAAGGAGGAAGCAGCATGAGTTCATTCAAATTAGGAGATCAAATGCCCAATTTTTCACTGCCAACAGTGCAGGGCGATCACATTGATTTTTACAAGCATTTAGAGGAGCATCAAAGCTGGCACCTCATCGTTTTCTTTAGAGGTTCATGGTGCCCGGTATGTGTCGAGGAATTAAAAGAGCTAGAAAAGCAGCAATCGTACTTTCAAGACAAGAATATTCACTTAATGGCGATTTCAACAGATAACCCTGATCACTTGAAGGAATTTGCTGATAAAGAGGGACTTTCCTTCCCAATCATGTCTGACCAAGACCTTACTTCGTTAAAAGCATATGAAGTGTTCTATCACGGGGAAGATGCCCCTTATGAAGATCACGGGGTGCACGGAGAGCCCGCCTATTTCTTATTAAATGAAAAAGGGCAAGTGCTCTATCAGCAAAGACAAACAAGTCCGTTTGGCAGACCACATGCCAACAAACTGCGCAAAATCATCCAGTACATTCGTAAAAATTTAAAAGGCCAATTCAAAAGTCTAAAATAAAAAAGAAGCTCTCGTGATGAGGGCTTCTTTCTTATGGATGTCTTTTGTTGAATAGCCAGTCTGCGGCGAAAAAAACAAGGAGACCCGCCATTAATATCACAAAAGTGGCGGGTGGCCTGTCACCTTGGATAAACGAATACAACGCATGTCCCCCTAATGCCAGTACATAAAAGGTAAACGCCTGACCAGCCGCCTTTTCTGCGCTTACTTTCTCCCTATTCGTCATTTTTCTAAAAAACAATTGGTCCACTCCATTCTCACTTAAGCATGATGATTGGGCTGATGATGATTGCAGCAAGCCAATGAGTTTCTTCCTGTTTCCCCTTCTTGCTCAGATAGAGGAACTTGCTTTGTCTCATTTTGCGTAGTAGACAATCCTTTTCCTTCAAAATCGTTTTGGCATCCAATCATAAGTAACGCCAGCGATAGAATACATAAAAATACAAGATGGCTCTTTTCATGATTGTTCGTTTCTCCTTCATTCTGATCAAGATGCTTTCTTCATCGTCACCCGGCGAAGTGCCCGAGAACGGATATATTCCATTGGTCCCATCCGCCAGACGTTTAAGCAGCATGCTGAAATCACGATTTGCAGAAATGAAATCAATACCCATGCCAATACGATGACAGGTGCATTCACCTGACCGCCAAGGCCCATTCCCCAGCTATAGAAAAGAATCGAACAAATGACATTTTGCAGGATATAACAGCTGAGTGCCATTTTCCCCACATACTCCATCCAAGTCCACATCAACCATGATTCAGTACGAGCCAAAAGCTTCGCAATGACGGCGATATAGAAAATGGAAAGCAACGGTGAAAAAGCATAGCGCACCACAAATTCTACCAATTCGTTTGGTACGAAGATCAGTGCATTAAGCGGCAGACCAATCCACAAACCGATTCGGAACAATGTTTCCCGCAGAGTTCGTCCACGCTCATTTGCATAAAATACACCGGCTCTCATCATCCGAACACCTAATAAAAACAAAAATGTATTCATCGGTATGATAAAGATCGCTTCTTCCCGGTACATGAAAAAGTGCTGTAATCGGTCTTGAACTTGAGATATCCATGTCTCTGACAGCTGCTCCTCTAGCACTGGTTCACTGCTTTGATCATAGGACTCCGTCTCCATTTCAGAGAGGGAGAACACAATCAGAAATGACATGACCAACAGATGAATAACCCCAGAGAAGATCATGCCCTTTTTAATGCGGCGATTCCCTCCACGAACGATGAATGCTACAAGTAAACCGGTAATGGCATAACTCATGAGCACGTCATACTCCATCACAAGGGCAAAATGGATAAAGCCTTCGATCAATAAAAATAAAAGAATCCATAAATATGGACCCGGCCAAGGCGTGTTTTTTCTTTTCGCCTGCTGGTATTTTAGCTCTAATCCAACACCAAACATAATGGTTAATAATGAGAGCATTTTGCCGTAAACGAACATCAAGACAATGCTTTCAATCAAACTGCCGTTTTCATATTCATCTGCAATCTGATCCGTCGCAAAGGTATCTCCCGCATAGCCAAAAAACCAAATGTTCGTCCCTAATGTACCAAGAATGGCAAAGCCTCGTAAAATATCTAATAATCGTATTCTTTCTTTCACTTGAACGCTCCTTCCCCTTATACAATTATCATATTTTGGTAAAGACAGGAAGTCCGTTCTATTGAAATTAAGGAATATTTAAACAAAAAAACACCAGTAAAATGTGTGATTTTACTGGTGTCTGATCAGTCTATAATGATGGACGGTACACGCTGCGGACAACGTTCGTTTGTGAACGGTCTGGTCCAACTGAGAAAATGGAAAGTGGAATTCCTGTTAATTGTGAAATACGCTCTAAATAATGGCGGGCATTTGCAGGCAGCTCACTTAAATTCTTCACGCCTGTAATATCCTCTGTCCATCCTGGCATTTCTTCGTAAACAGGCTCACATTTCGCTAATTCATTTAGACTTGCTGGGAATTCTTCTGTGATTTCTCCGTTCAATTTATAAGCGACACAGATTTTCAATGTCTCGATACCTGTCAAAACATCAATTGAGTTCAAAGATAAATCTGTAATACCGCTCACCCGGCGAGCATGACGGACAACAACACTGTCAAACCAGCCAACACGGCGAGGGCGGCCAGTTGTCGTACCGTATTCACGGCCAACTTCACGGATTTGATCGCCAATTTCATCATGAAGTTCTGTCGGGAACGGGCCATCTCCAACACGTGTTGTGTAAGCTTTCGAAACGCCGACCACATGTTGAATTTTCGTTGGGCCTACGCCAGAACCAATCGTCACCCCTCCAGCCACTGGGTTAGATGACGTCACAAATGGATATGTCCCTTGGTCGATATCAAGCATAACGCCTTGCGCCCCTTCAAATAGAACACGGCGGCCTTCATCTAGTGCATCGTTCAATACAACAGATGTGTCCACGACATATTTTTTCACTTGCTGACCATATTCATAATACTCGTCTAAAATATCTTCGATTTTAAAGCCTTCTGTGTCGTACATTTTCTCTAAAAGACGATTTTTCTCTTCTAGATTACGCGCAAGCTTCTCTTCAAATACTTCACGATCTAATAAATCTGCGATGCGGATTCCGACGCGAGCAGCTTTGTCCATATAAGCTGGTCCGATTCCTTTTTTCGTCGTACCGATCTTATTAGCCCCTTTCCGCTCTTCTTCTACCTCGTCTAATTTTAAATGATAAGGCAGAATCACATGGGCTCTATTGCTGATTCTGAGGTTATCTGTACTCACATTCCGTTCGTGAAGATACGCAAGCTCAGTGACCAACGCTTTAGGATCAACCACCATTCCATTACCGATGACACAAGTTTTCTCTTGATAAAAAATACCGGACGGAATGAGGTGTAGCTTGTAAGTCACTCCATCAAATTTGATCGTGTGACCTGCATTGTTTCCCCCTTGATAACGGGCAATCACCTCTGCATTTTCTGAAAGGAAATCGGTAATTTTTCCTTTCCCTTCGTCACCCCACTGCGTACCTACTACGACTACTGAAGACATATCGTGCACCTCCGTTAACCTTTCAAAACGTTATCTCTTTCAAACACATTTATTTTATCAATGCAAAACGAAAAAGTCAACGCTAAATCCGAACATTAATATCTCGAAATCAAATTTTGTTCGTTTTACATGTGAAGAAAAGCGCTTTTACTGCTCCCTCCACGCTTAAAAAGGGAGATTTTGAGCAAAACAACCGTTTTATTGTTTCTTCCTATTTATCGATTTTCGATTAATTGAATCATCGAGCTTGCCATGAAGTCAGGTGAGTACGGTCTGCCTGTCCTCAGCCACCATTCAGCAGTTCCAACATAAGCAGAAATGACAAATTGCTTCTGCATCTCAAGAGGAACGTGTTGCGGGTCAGGCTTTGAATCCGCGACTTCTTCTAGCCCCAAAGTAAAGCTTTCTTCAAAAAAAGCACTGGCCGTCTGAAGAATATTGAGCTCTCGTCCTCTTTTCAAGAGAATTTGATACTCCTCTTCATGTTCCTGCAAATGCTGATAAAAACGGTAAATATACACATAAGCTACATGATCGCCTTGTCTTTCCTCTTCTTTCACAGGAGCAAAAATAGCTGCTTTCATCACATCAAACATCTCATCCATGACCTGCTGAGCAAGGTCAAACTTATCTTCATAATGCTGATAAAAGGTGGTGCGATGGATACCTGCCCTTTTCGTCAAATCTTGTACAGAAATCTTCCCCCATTCCTTCTCTCTTAATAACTGAAATAACGCTTTTCTTAATTGCTGCTTCGATTCAGTTGCGCGCTTATCCCCTCTGTAGCAGTCCGCCACAAGCCGCTCTCCCCTTCCCATTTTCTTCAACAGATTTCGCTTTTCTGTTGGTTGAATCCTTTCGGCTGATGAATTAACTTTAAATCTAACACAACGAAAAAAAGGAATCATCTGACAACCCATAAGGAGTGATGATCGTGGAAACAACAACACCCAGTGCCGTGCAAAAAACGTTATTAAGAGGAAAAAACAAGCAGGACTCGTATAACCCATTTGATTGGTATGCCAAAATGCGTCAGGAATCGCCTGTCCATTTTGATGAAAACAGCCAAACATGGAGTGTGTTCACCTATGAAGAAGCAAAGCGCGTAACAATTGATAAAGATACTTTTTCTAGTCAACCTCCTAAAGACCAGCGGAAGCATTCTCTGATGAAAACAATGGTGATGATGGACCCGCCAAAACACACGCGCATCCGATCCATTGTGAGCAAAGCCTTTACACCTCGAGTGATGAAATTGTGGGAACCACGTATTCAAGAGTTGATGGATGAACTTATGGAACAAATAAAAGGGAAAGAAGAGATTGACCTTGTTCAAGACATCTCCTATCCGCTTCCTGTAATTGTCATTGCAGAGCTTTTAGGTGTGCCGCCAGAACATAAACAATCCTTTAAAAAATGGTCAGATATTCTGGTCAGTATGCCTAAAAGTGAAAATGAAAAAGATGTAGCTGAATGGCAGAAAACACGGGATCAAGGCGAAGCTGACATGATGACGTTTTTTGCTGACATCATTGAAGAGAAGCGTATGCATCTCGGTGAAGATTTGATTTCTCTTTTAATTCAAGCGGAGGAGGATGGAGACAAGCTGTCAGCGGATGAATTAATCCCTTTCTGCAACCTTCTCCTGTTAGCTGGCAACGAAACGACCACCAATCTGATCTCCAATATGATCTTTAGCTTGTTAGAAAAGCCGGGGGCGTATGAAGCGCTCGCTCAATCACCTGAGCTCATACCGCGTGCTGTGGAGGAGGCCGTCCGTTTCCGTGCCCCTGCGCCTATCATCGTCCGTTATGTCACAGAGGACACAGAGCTTGGAGGGAAAGCATTGAAAAAGGGAGACAATGTGATTGTCTTTCTCGCTTCTGCTAACCGGGATGAGCGTCAGTTTTCAAACGCACATGAGTATGATATACACCGCCACCCTAACCCTCATATTGGCTTTGGCCACGGCATCCATTTCTGCCTAGGCGCACCACTTGCCCGCCTTGAAGCATGTACTGCCATCAAGGCCTTATTGACACGATATGAGTCACTAGAGCTCCTCTCCTATGTGCCGATGACAAGCAGCGGCATGTATGGGCTAAAAGAGATGAAGCAGCGCGTCACGCCTCGTTCATAACAAAAAGACTCCCATTCACGGGAGTCTGTCTTTTAAACAGGTGTAATTCCTTCTGTGTTCATGAGCACGACTCGATACCCATCCGGGTCTTCAATTGTTGCCCCTCCTCGATCCCAGTACGGATTAGCAGAAGTGACCTCACGACCGCCGAATGAAATGAGCCGTTTTATCATCCGTTCATGTTCATCCTCATCAGGAATATAAAATACAAGCAGCTGTTCCGGATGCGGAACGGGCAGACTCTCTTCTTCTTCATGTTTAGTAATTTCTAAATGAACATGCTGGTGAGGAAGCCCAAGCATGACGCCATCGTACCCTTCATGCTGATCAAATGAGCCTATTCGTTTGAGCCCTAAGCCTTCTTCATAAAAGGAAACGACCTCTTTCATGTTAACTGTTGGGCGTGCAATGCGTAATTGAGCGGCTTGAAACTGTTGAAATTTCATATGTCATCACTCCTTTTCTTCTTTTAGTATACGATCTCTTTTTCTCCCTCTCCTCCTCATTTCGACTGTTTTTCCGTCATTCTTTCGATGTAGATGGTCAAAAAAAGCCCAGCTTCTTGAGCTGGGCTTTAAGCACCGGGCGGAACACCCGCATCGTCAAATCTTCTTTCGAGGTTGACGAATTTGTTATATTCTTTCACGAACGCCAGTGAGACTGTGCCAACTGGACCGTTACGTTGTTTGGCAATAATGATTTCAATAATGTTCTTATTCTCTGATTCTTTGTCATAGTAATCATCACGATAAAGGAATGCCACGATATCGGCATCCTGCTCAATACTTCCTGATTCACGAATATCAGACATCATCGGACGTTTGTCCTGACGCTGCTCTACCCCACGAGACAACTGAGACAGGGCAATGACCGGAACTTCAAGTTCTCTTGCTAGTGATTTTAAAGCTCTAGAGATTTCAGATACCTCTTGCTGACGGTTATCGCTTGATCGCCCGCTCCCTTGAATGAGCTGCAAGTAGTCAATCAGAATCATGCCAAGGCCGTTTTCTTGCTTTAACCGGCGGCATTTTGAGCGGATTTCACTCACTCTGATCCCTGGTGTATCGTCAATGAAAATCCCACTGTTTGATAACGAGCCCATCGCCATTGTCAGCTTACCCCAGTCCTCTTCTGTCAGATTACCGGTTCTTAGGTTCTGTGCATTGATATTCCCCTCTGCACAAAGCATACGCATGACAAGCTGCTCAGCGCCCATCTCTAAACTAAAGATGGCGACACTTTCATCTGTCTTGGTCGCGACATTTTGTGCGATGTTCAATGCGAAAGCTGTTTTCCCTACTGATGGACGAGCCGCTACAATGATCAAGTCATTTCGCTGGAATCCTGCGGTCATCCGGTCAAGCTCAGAGAAACCCGTTGGAATCCCTGTGATATCACCTTTTCGGTTATGCAGCTGTTCAATATTATCGTATGTTTGAACAAGAACGTCCTTAATGTTTTGGAAAGCTCCTGAGTTTTTGCGCTGTGCCACTTCCATAATGGTTTTTTCAGCATCACTCAATAGATCTTCTACTTCATCCTCACGCGTATATCCATCCTGTGCGATCGTTGTCGCCGTGCGAATCAGACGTCTTAAAATTGATTTTTCTTCTACAATTTTTGCATAGTATTCAATGTTCGCGGCAGTTGGGACAGAGTTGGCAATATCCGTTAAATACGAAATCCCGCCAACCTCTTCTAGTAAATCTGTATTGGCAAGTTCTGAAGTCACCGTGACAAGATCGACCGGTTCTCCTCTATCACCAAGTATAAGCATCGCATTGTAAATTTTTTGATGCGACATTCTATAGAAATCCTCTGGAATTAATACCTCAGAAGCGAGCGTTAGCGCAGATGGTTCTAAAAAAACAGCACCTAATACGGCCTGCTCGGCTTCTATATTTTGCGGCGGCAGCCGGTCATCGAGAAGTTCCGTCATGCCAAGCACCGTCCTTTCATAAAAAAATACGCTACTCATCATTTTAACATTTTCACCAATAAAAAAGTGAAAAACATCGACTATAGTCAAAATTACCATGTCGATGTTTCGTTGAACAGTGTGTTTTTTTAAAAGCGAGAAAGAGTTAGTGGTGGTTTTGCTGGAGGGCGTGGTGAAAGAGGAGAACGGTGATCATATCGGTAGCTCGCTGGTACAAATCCCATTCTTCATAGGTTGCAAATGTCATGCGTATGTCATGTAATGATTGCTTCATTTCATGATATTCCTCCACTGTAAACGTATTTTTCAGTTTGAGCTGATTTTCAAGCAATTTTAGTTTCAGCTTTCCTAACGGGGTATTCATTCTGCCTACATTCCCTTCGATCTTGTCTTCCTGAGAAAGTGAAGTGCTTCCTATTGTATATGAATATTCATATTTTCTTTAAATAAGTTGTGAGATATTGTCACCGACTTTTCACAAACATTCCTTCTTGTTTCCTAAAAAAACAAACAGGTCTATAGGCTTATTTTTTCTCAAAAATTAATTTGAGAAAAAATACCTATATTTATCCCTCAATAAAACAGAAAAAACGGTAAATATTCCAAGAAGGTCAAGGTCTTTTGACATTTCTCCTCTTTTTGATTGACATGGTCCGGTACTCCTTATTTCCAATCATTTGTTAGTGAGTTAGTCCTTTATTTACTAAATATTCTAATTTCAACATCAATTATACAACTTAATGAATATTTGACTTCATAATTGATAACCATTATCATTTGATTTGCTTGCGTGATAATTGAGAATCATTTTCATTTGAAGGAACCATTCTTCAATTTCTACACTCATCCACTATCCGCAAGCCTGCTTTTATCATCATAATGGGGTCAATTTGAGGAAGGAGATTTTTCACATATGTCCAAACGCCCTGAAGGAATGGGTACTCAGGATTCTCTTTTCGGAGAAAGCCGTCCTTTTTTTATACCTGGGACGGAGCAACTGGAAATCACAGCACACCCATACAGACTTTTTATATTTAAACCGAATACTCATCCTCCTGCAGCTGGTTTTCCAGTCATGTACGTGCTTGATGGAAATTCACTTTTTGGCACAATGGTCGAAGCGCTTCGTCTACAGTCAAGAAGACCTGAAAAAACAGGTGTCGTGCCTGCCATCATTGTTGGAATTGGCTATCAAACAGAAGCGCCCTATCATCCACTTAGGCATGATGATTTCACTCTTACAGGCCCTGACGCATCCATTGGAGACAAAAGAAAGGATTTCTCCACCCATACATATGGTGGTGCCTCTGCTTTCTTTTCATTTTTAGAAAAGACTGTAAAGCCTTATATCGAGCAACGGTTTCCAATTAATCGGAGTCGTCAAACACTTTTTGGGCATTCTCTTGGCGGTCTTTTTGCATTACACACACTATTTGAGCACCCTAATGCTTATCAGACTTATATTGCTGGCAGCCCTTCTATCCACTGGAACAAAAAGCTGTTTCTAAAAAAAGAACAACAATTCACCAACCGTATACGTCAGGTGCCTATGGATGTATGGCTGCTCATTGGTGTGGGTGAGTTAGAAAAACACCATCCATGTCAAATGAATGATCATGCACAGTCACTAGCAAACCGCATGTTGCCTTTATCCTCATATGGTTTGCATTCAGCCTATCACGAGTTTCCTGAAGAAGGACATACGTCAGTTTTACCAGTGCTGATGAATTACGCTTTTCGTTTTGCACTCTATCATGATGATCCTTTAACAACCACAGACATGAAAGAAAGGTAGTGAACACATGAAATATAGTGGTCTATCTCAAAAGATTGTGCTTATCACAGGAGCCGGACAAGGTATTGGACAAGCAGTTGCGCAAAAGCTAGCCGAAGAAGGTGCGATCATTGCGGCAGTTGACGCAAATAAAGATCAGCTACAAAGCACCGTTCAACAAATGAATGATGAAGGCATACGTGCCTTTGCCTATCCATGTGATATTAGCGATCAAACGTCTGTTCAGCGCATTGTCAGCCAAATTGAACAGCAGCTTGGACCCATTTATTTACTGGTCAATGTAGCAGGCATTCTTCGAATCGGTTCTATTGACCAGCTTCGTGCAGATGACTGGCAACAGACCTTTGCAGTCAACACACATGGTGTCTTTTACGTATCTCAAGCCGTCTCCAAATTCATGATGAAAAGAACTGAAGGAATTATTGTGACCGTAAGCTCGAACGCAGGTGCCATTCCTAGAATGAATATGGCTGCCTATGCCGCTTCAAAAGCAGCCGCTACTACCTTTACAAAAACGCTTGGATTAGAACTAGCAGCCTATGGAATCAGATGCAACGTCGTCTCTCCTGGCTCTACCGCAACACCTATGCAATGGGCGTTATGGTCTGATGAACAAGGAGAAGATCGTGTCATCAAAGGTTCATTAGAGACGTATAAAACCGGTATTCCTTTACAAAAAATCGCTGATCCTCATAACATCGCTGATGCAGTACTCTTCTTTGCATCTGACCAAGCCAGTCACATTACGATGCAGAATCTTACGATTGATGGTGGCGCAACACTCGGAATCTAGCATTTCATCAAAAAGGAGGCCTTTTCATGAAACATTCATTATTGTCGACAGAAGAAAATGTACAGTTAATCCACGACTATCAGCCAGGCGCTTTTTTCCTTGCTTCCCCTAAACGCACGATACTGTCAGAAGGGATCTTCCAGCATATTGACACCAATCAGCTAAATGAACTATCCAAAAGGGTAGCGCACGTATTTGACGATGCCAAACAAGCTGGTATTCAAAAACCGATTGTTGCTGGTGCTGTTCCGTTTGATCCGACACAACCGGTTCGTTTAAGTGTTCCAGCACACGTACAGTTTAGTGATCCACTCGAGTTTCATCAAGGTGAGGAGGAGTGGGAAGCGACCGAGCCATCCTATGAGATGACACCTGTCCCCTCTCCAGATGTCTACATGAATGGTGTGAACGAAGGGTTAGATAAAATTGAGAAAGGAGAGCTTAGCAAAATCGTTCTCTCTCGATCTCTCCATCTCAAATCAAATCGAGAAATTAATACGAAAGCAATACTCGAACGACTTGCTCGTCATAACACAACTGGCTATACGTTTGCTACAAATGTAGCTGACCCGAAATCTTCTCAAGAGCGCACACTTCTTGGTGCAAGCCCTGAGCTGCTTCTTTCAAAAACTGGTTCATCTGTTATTTCAAATCCACTCGCTGGTTCTCGACCACGCAGTTCAGATCCAGTAGAAGACCAGCGACGTCACGATGAACTACTTACTTCAGCGAAAGATTTACACGAGCATGCAGTGGTTGTCGATGCAGTCACTAAGGCGCTCGCTCCTTACTGTCATACACTAGATGTGCCTGCATCACCATCAGTCATACAAACAGAAACGATGTGGCATTTATCTACTGTCGTAAAAGGAGAATTAATAGATGCAGGTGTGTCTTCAATTGATTTAGCACTAAGCCTTCATCCAACACCCGCAGTATGCGGAACACCTACAGCAGATGCACGTGAAGCAATCCAAGCGATTGAACCATTCGATCGAGGATTTTTCACAGGGATGATCGGCTGGTCAGATGCAACTGGTGATGGTGATTGGATTGTCACCATTCGTTGTGCAGAAGCTGAGGGTCACTCCCTTCGCCTCTTTGCTGGTGCCGGAGTGGTCAAAGGGTCAAAGGCAGAAGAAGAGCTAGCCGAAACATCTGCAAAATTCAACACGATGCTTCATGCTATGGGCATCCATCAGCTATAAAAATACACAGGAGATGACAAAACATGTTTGTTCAACCACCTACATGGCCAGAAGGATTTGCTAAACGCTACCGTGAAAACGGTTGTTGGCGTGGGGAAACCTTTAGCGGTATGCTTCGTGCACGCGCCGTATCGTTAGGGAATAAAACAGCGATTACATATGCTAATACGCACTTGAGCTACCAAGAACTTGATGAGCGCGTCAGCAGTCTTGCCGCCGGTTTCCATCAGCTTGGTATTCACAAGGGAAGTCGAGTTGTCGTTCAGCTTCCTAACATTCCTGCTTTTTTTGAAGTCATTTTCGCTTTATTTCGAATCGGTGCTTTACCCGTCTTCTCGCTACCATCTCATAGAAGCAGTGAAATCACTTATTTTATTGAGTTTGCCGAAGCAGACGCATATGTTATTACAGATATCGACGGCGGCTTTGATTATCGATCACTTGCACGTCAAGTGAGAGAAAAGCTTCCCTCATTGCCTCATGTCATTGTTGCAGGGGAAGCTGAGGAATTCCTTGCCTTGGATGATCTGCGCAAGGACCCAGCGCTTGATCCTCAAATTCATGTAGAGGCAAGCGATATTGCGTTTCTTCAGTTATCTGGAGGCAGCACAGGCCTTTCAAAACTCATTCCCCGCACACATGATGACTATATTTATAGTCTTTGGAAAAGCAATGAAGTGTGCGAGCTCACACAGGATAGTGTGTATCTAGCTACACTTCCAGTTGCACACAACTATCCATTAAGCTCGCCTGGAGTCCTTGGGACGTTATACGCAGGCGGGAGAGTTGTACTTGCACCTGGATCAAGCCCTGATGTAGTCTTTCCACTCATTGAAAAAGAACGTGCAACCATTACCGCTGTGGTCCCGCCTATCGCATTGATTTGGCTAGAGGCCGCTCCTCATCGATCAGATGACTTATCTAGTCTTGAAGTCTTACAAGTCGGTGGCGCTAAATTAAGTGCAGAGGTAGCAAAACGTGTCATGCCTTCCCTTGGATGTAAGCTCCAGCAAGTTTTTGGCATGGCAGAAGGTCTGGTCAACTATACAAGATTAGATGATCCTGAACATGTCATTATTCATACACAAGGACGCCCGATGTCTGAATATGATGAGGTACTAGTGGTAGATGATGAGGACAAGCCTGTCCCTAATGAAGTGGCAGGACACCTTTTAACAAGAGGACCTTATACGATTCGTGGCTACTATCAAGCCGATGAACAGAACAAAAAAGCATTTACCCCTGATGGCTTTTACAGAACAGGTGACATCGTGCGTTTAACCAAAGAAGGAAATGTTGTTGTAGAAGGCAGAGACAAGGATCAAATCAATCGTGGTGGCGAAAAGGTTGCCGCTGAAGAAGTCGAAAACCATTTGCTTGCGCATGTTGACATTCATGATGCCGCCATGGTGTCCATGCCAGATCCGTTTCTTGGCGAACGCTCATGCGTCTTTGTTATTGCGAAAGGCAACAGCAAACCAGCGCCTGGGGCCTTAAAGTCATTTCTAAGAGAACGCGGGCTCGCCGCCTATAAAATTCCTGACCGCATTGAATGGATTGATGCGTTCCCACAAACAGGTGTAGGCAAAGTCAGTAAAAAAGCATTACGAGAATTAGCTGCATTCAAAGCAGCCAACGTATAAAAAAAGAGGAGTGAAGACCATGGCAATCCCTACTATTCCTGCGTATCCAATGCCGAGCGCACAAGACTTACCTCAAAATAAAGTGAATTGGACACCTGATCCGAATCGTGCTGTCCTACTGATACATGACATGCAGCAATATTTTTTAAATGCATTTCAACACGATACATCACCGATCACAGAGTTAGTTCAACATATTGAACAACTACGTGATACATGCAATGAACTTGGAATTCCAGTCGTCTATACAGCTCAACCTGGTGACCAAGACCCGAAAGATCGTGCCTTATTAACAGATTTTTGGGGACCTGGACTTGGTGATGACGAAGCATTGACGAAAATCATTGATCAGCTCGCTCCATCTGAAACAGATACAGTGCTGACAAAATGGCGTTATAGTGCGTTTAAAAAATCCGATTTTTTAGACATTCTTCAAGAAGGTGGGCGTGATCAACTGATCATTACTGGCGTATATGCACATATTGGCTGTATGCTGACAGCCGCAGAAGCATTCATGCTCGATATTGAAACCTTTTTTGTCGCAGATGCCGTTGCTGACTTTTCACTTAAGCATCACAAAATGGCGATGACCTATGCAGCTGAGCGCTGTGCGGTCACCACAACAACAGACCAGATCATTTGTCGTTTAACAGGACAGGAAACAGACAGTGATGACCTATCCTTTGAGGCCATCCTCCACCAAGTAGCTGAGTATCTCCAAGTCCAGCCGAATGAAATACCGCTTGACGAGAATCTCGTCTACCTAGGGCTTGATTCTATTAGAATGATGAGCCTAGCGGAAAAGTGGAGACAGCAAGGAGCGGCAGTCAATTTCGTTGAGCTTGCAGCAAATCCAACGCTCGCTCATTGGCGCACTCTTCTTTTCCCAGAAAAACAGCCATCTATCCCAAATATCGATTATTTGTAAAGGAGGTATAGACCCTTGTCGATCCAGTCCGTCAATTCATTTCCACTAACCGGTGCCCAATCAGGCATTTGGTATGCGCAACAGCTTGATCCATCTAATCCCATTTTCAATACAGCTGAGTATATAGATATTAAAGGATATATTGATCCAATACACTTTGAAGCAGCCATCCGAAAGACTGTCCTAGAAGCGGATTCCCTGCATATGCGCTTCGTTGAAGATACTGACGGCCCAAAGCAATGGTTTACATTCAAAAACGACATTCCATTTCAATTCATCAATTTGCAAAACGAAAAACAGCCGCTTGATGCGGCTAAAGCATGGATGAAGGCAGATCTTTCAACATCAGTCTCTTTAGAGAACGATGTATTATTCCGTGAAGTACTCTTTCAAATTGCTGACGATCGATTTCTCTGGTATCAGCGCATTCATCACATTGCCATTGATGGATTCGCCTTTTCGCTCATCGCACGTCGTGTTGCTGAGGTCTATTCAGCCCTATCGCAAGGGACATCTGTGCCACCTCAAACATTTGGTGCGTTCCATGACGTAGTCCAAGAGGAGATCGCCTATCAACATTCCAATCGCTATGAAGATGATCAAGCTTTTTGGAAAAATCGCTTTGCTGATCAACCTGAAATCGTTAGCCTTGCTGAGCTTGCCCCAAGAACTTCGGATGATTTTATTCGAAAAACCGCTAGCTATGATGCCGCAAAGGTAAGCCAAATGAAAAAAAATGCTCAAGCTTTCGGTGGCACCTGGCATGAAATGATTCTTGCCGCATCCGCTCTATATATGCATCGTATGACTGGTGCACATGATATTGTTTTAGGATTGCCTGTTATGATGCGCCTTGGATCTTGCGCATTGCAAACACCTGGAATGGTCATGAACCTAGTGCCGCTTCGTTTAACATGCAAACCAGAAATGACACTCTCAGCACTTGTTCGCCAAGTATCTGATGAACTAAAAGCCATTCGTCCTCATCAAAGATATCGTCACGAAGATATGAGGAGAGACTTTAAACTCATCGGAAGAAATCAACGATTATTTGGCCCACAGATCAATATTATGCCCTTTGATTATCATCTCATGTTCGATCAGAGCATTGGTCAAGCGCATAATCTTTCAGCAGGGCCAGTGGATGATTTATCGATCAACATATATGACCGCGCAGATGGCAACGGGTTTCAAATCGATTTTGATGCAAACCCTGCTGTTTACAAAGAGCAAACGGTTGATGCTCATCAGCATCGTTTTCTTCAATTGCTGGAGGAAATAACCGGACTAGAGCAAGATCAGACGATCAGTCAATTCAACCTTCTCTTATCTAAAGAAAAAGAGAACATCCTCAAGCACTGGAATGCTACAAAACAAGAATTACCAAAAGAATCTTTACGGGAACTATTTGAAAAACAAGTCAGCAAAACACCACATGCAGAAGCATTACAGTATGAAGGAATCACTTTGACCTACGAAGAGTTGAATGAGCGAGCAAATCAATTAGCTCATTATTTGAAAAAGCACGGCATTGGACCAGAACAATTTGTCGCAATTGCTCTGCCACGATCGATCGATATGGTCGTGAGTCTGTTAGCCGTCGTCAAAACGGGAGCCGCATACCTGCCATTAGACCCTGATTACCCTAGCGATCGTGTTGCCTATATGCTAGATGATGCCAAACCTGTGTGCTTGCTCACAGTCAAAGAGACAGCAGAGCGTTTTGACCATCCACATACCGTCCAATTGGATGATTCAACTGTTCATCAAGAGATCGTAGGCAGTCTGCATCTTAATCCGACCTGGAACGAAGGCTCTCCACATCATCCGGCATACATCATCTACACGTCAGGATCGACAGGCAAACCAAAGGGTGTTGTTGTAACAAAGCGAAATGTGATCAATTTTATATTGTCGATGCAAGATTCATTTTTATTAGATCAAGGAGACCATCTTTTAGCGGTTACGACCATTGCCTTTGATATTTCCGGACTAGAAATGTTCCTCCCGCTTTTACATGGGGCTGCTCTTTTATTAGCAAAAAAAGAAACCATCCAAGAGCCAGCAAAGCTTTCAGACATGATTCGTTCTCATCATGTCACAATCATGCAGGCAACACCAACGTTGTGGCATGCATTGGCAGATGAATACCCTGACGTGATAAAAGGTATGCGTGTTCTTGTTGGAGGAGAAGCACTCCCTGCCTCCCTTTTGCACACATTGCAATCTCTTCAATGTGACATTACCAATTTGTACGGACCTACAGAAACGACGATATGGTCTACGATGGTAAATGTCACAGCGCATCAAGAGAATAGCGGGCCGCCGATTGGTAAACCCATTTGGAATACGAGCATTTATATTTTAGATGAAGGACTAAACCCTGTCCCAACAGGATCAATCGGTGAACTTTATATTGCAGGTGAAGGAGTATCCAGAGGATATCTTGGACGATATGATTTAACGGCTGAACGTTTTGTCGCTGATCCATTCGGCACAAAAGGCACGAGAATGTATCGTACAGGTGATTTAGCCAGATGGCGTGAGGATGGTTCGATTGATTATATCAGCCGTGCCGATCATCAAATTAAAATCCGCGGCTTCCGTATTGAACTAGGTGAAATTGAAACAGTGATCATGCAGCATCAAGCAATAAAGCATACATCTGTTATCGTTCGTGAGGATAAACCTGGACAACAGTTGCTTTGTGCGTATGTTGTGCTGACAGATGGTATTTCTCTGCATCCTTCAGAGCTCAGGCAGTTTGTGGCAACGTCACTCCCTGATTACATGGTACCTTCTGCTGTTGTCGTTTTGCCAGAACTTCCACTTACACCAAACGGCAAAATCAATCGCAAAGCATTACCAGCACCAAATATGTCTTTAGTTAGTTCTGAGCGTACACCTAGAACACCCCAAGAAGACATGTTATGTAGTTTATTTGCAGAAACCCTTGGAATATCTCAAATTGGTATAGATGATAGTTTCTTTGACTTAGGGGGACATTCCTTGCTCGCCGCCCGTCTGCTTAGACGTATACGCGATACACTTGGTGCAGACCTAAGCATGAGTACCATTTTTGAATCACCTCGAGTTGCTGAGCTTGCGCAACACATCGACAAAGCTAAGGACATCCGGCCGCCACTTCAGGTAGAAAACAAGCCAGATGAGATTCCATTGTCCTTTGCCCAAAAACGTCTCTGGTTCCTTCATTGCCTTGAAGGACCAAGTCCAACTTACAATATCCCACTTGTCATTCAGCTGACAGGTACACTAGATCAAAAAGCTCTTATTGGTGCATTGGCAGATATCACTGAAAAACATGAAACACTTAGAACCATTTTTCCAAATCAAAACGGCATGCCAAGACAGGTCATTTTACATCCCAAAAGTGTTCAGCCTGAACTACATGTCACATCGTCCACCGATCAGCAGATTGAGAATCAGTTAAACGAAGCCATTCGCTATAGCTTTAACATTGAGGAAGAACCCGCACTGCGAGCAGAATTATTCATGCTTGGTGCAAATCGATACGTGCTACTTCTATTGCTGCATCACATCGCTGGTGACGGCTGGTCACTTGCACCATTGACACGAGATTTAGCTGTTGCTTATGAAGCCCGTATGCAAGGAAAATCAATCTCCTTGCCAGCCGAACCTGTTCAATATGCTGACTATGCCATTTGGCAGCAGAAGCTGTTGGGCAGTGAAGAAGAGAAGGATAGTCTATTTGCCAAACAACTAAGTTATTGGACAGATGCATTACATGGTCTGCCAGAAGAACTGGAGCTTCCCTATGACTTCCCGCGTCCACAGGAAGGAAGCTTCAACGGTGCTACAATAGACTTTACGATTGAACCCGCTTTACACCAGCTGCTTCTTGATCTTGCAAAGCAGCATCAAGTGAGTTTGTTCATGGTGCTCCAAGCATCACTTGCAGCATTACTGACACGCCTTGGGGCGGGAACAGATATCCCAATTGGCAGTCCGATTGCTGGACGGAATGACGATGCACTTGATGACATTGTGGGGTTGTTTGTGAACACACTTGTATTACGTACAAATACAACTGGTAATCCAACCTTTAGTGAGCTATTGAAGCGAGTGCGAGACGTTGACTTAGCAGCCTATGAGCATCAGGATCTACCATTTGAGCGGCTAGTTGAAGTCCTAAATCCAACTCGATCCAGATCACGCAATCCATTGTTTCAGGTCATGCTTGCCTTCCAAAATACACCGAAGGCCGAAATGAAGCTGGCACAACTTGACTCAGACCTCTACGTGAAACCAGTGGGATCAGCTAAATTTGATCTGACCATCGAATTAACAGAACAAAGAACCGAAACTGGGTCAGCAGCAGGGTTAACAGGGTTATTTGAATTCAGCACAGATGTGTTTAAACAAAGCACCATTCAAGCAATCGCTGACAGAATGAAGCGCTTTTTAACAGAGATAGCTGAGCACCCACATCTGCCAATTGGTCAAGTGAACATCTTATCAAAAAAAGAGCGACAAACGTTTCTCCCTGACAAGCAAACAATCGCTCATTTAGACCAAGCACCTGCTCTCCCAGCATTATTTGAAAAAACGGCGCAGCAATACCCTGAGCGAGTGGCTGTAACGGATGGCAATCATCAGCTCACCTATAAAGAGTTAAACGACAAAGCCAATCGGCTTGCTCATTTGTTAATAGAAAGAGGCGTTGGACCAGAGCAGTTCGTTGCACTTGCCCTGCCTAGATCAATCGATATGCTCGTGAGTTTATTAGCCGTTCATAAAGCAGGCGCAGCCTATGTCCCGCTTGATCCTGACTATCCAGCAGACAGGCTAGCATACATGATACATGATGCCAAACCAGTTTGTAGCATCACAACAAAAGCAGACGCAGTGCATCTCCCTGCTGATTGCGATTTGATTTTGTTAGACGAAAAAGAAACGAGCGGCCAACTGCTGAATACGCCACATCACAATCCGGCTGATATAGACAGAATTGAGCCGCTATCTTCTCTGCATCCGGCCTATATTATTTATACATCTGGTTCTACAGGCAAACCAAAAGGAGTGGTCATCCCACACCAAAATGTCATCCGTCTTCTGACATCTACTGCACATTGGTTCCATTTTGATGAAGAGGATGTTTGGACCATGTTTCATTCGTATGCCTTTGATTTTTCAGTATGGGAAATATGGGGACCACTTTTATATGGAGGTCGACTTGTGATTGTACCTCATACCATCTCTCGCTCTCCTGAAGAGATGCTCCAGCTTCTAGTCGATGAAGGTGTGACAGTACTTAATCAAACCCCTTCTGCCTTCTATCAGCTCATGCAGGTAGAAAAGGAACAACAAACACTTGGTCAAGCATTATCACTCCGCTATGTCATCTTTGGCGGTGAAGCATTAGAGCTTAGCAGATTAGAAGATTGGTACAGCCGTCACTCAGATTGTAAGCCAAAGCTAATCAACATGTACGGTATTACAGAGACCACCGTACACGTTACGTACAATGTACTCAATCGAGACATGATCGCAAAGAAATCCAGTAGCTTAATAGGCGAACCGATTCCAGATTTACACGTTTACGTACTAGATGAATACCTACAACCTGTTCCCACTGGGACAACAGGTGAAATGTATGTAGCTGGAGCTGGCTTGGCAAGAGGTTATCTAGGCAGGCCTGATCTGACATCAGACCGTTTCCCTGCCGACCCGTATGGAGCACCGGGTACAAGGATGTATCGTACAGGCGATCTCGCACGTTGGACGGAAGAGGGATCACTTGATTACATTGGCAGAGCTGATCATCAAATTAAAATACGCGGGTTCCGCATTGAACTTGGAGAAATTGAAGCCGTTCTGGCACGTCACGATGCAGTTGCACAAGTGGCTGTCAGCATGCGAGAGGATCAGCCTGGTGACAAACGCTTAGTCGCATATATCGTGACAACTGAAGGAGGCCGAACCGATACAGAAACCCTTCGTCATTTTGCAGCAGCCAGTCTTCCTGATTACATGGTGCCAGCAGCATTTGTACACATTGATGCCATGCCACTGACAGCAAACGGGAAGCTTGATCAAAAATCATTGCCGGCACCTCAATGGCATGTACAGCAAACGAATGGACGTGGCCCAAGAAATCCGAAGGAGGAAATCCTATGTCACCTCTTTGAAGAGGTGCTCGGTCTACCAAAAGTCAGCATTGACGATCGCTTTTTTGACATTGGCGGGCACTCATTACTTGCGGTTCGTTTAATCAGCCGCATTCGTGATGCACTTGGCGTCAAACTAAGCATCGGAACGTTGTTTGAAGCACCTAATGTTGCAAGCTTGGCAGAGAAACTAGAGACAGGCAGCGATGAAAACGCACTAGAAATTTTGCTGCCACTACGAGCAAATGGTGAAAGATATCCACTCTTCTGTGTTCATCCAGCAGGTGGTCTTAGCTGGTGCTATGCAGGGCTCTTGAATACATTAGAGAAGGACACCCCGCTTTATGGATTACAGGCACGAGGAATCGCAAGAAAAGATGTCTACCCACAAACACTAGATGATATGGCTGCGGATTATATCAAGCACATCCAAACGATTCAACCAAATGGCCCTTATCATCTACTTGGCTGGTCACTAGGCGGAAACGTTGTGCAAGCAATGGCAACACAGCTCCAACAGCAAGGTGAAGAAATCTCACTGGTTGCAATGCTCGATGCATATCCAAACCACTTCTTGCCGATTAAAGAAGCACCTGATGAAGAAGAAGCACTCATCGCTCTTCTTGCGCTCGGCGGCTATGATCCAGATACCTTAACAGGTGAACCGCTCACGATGAAAAGTGCCGTCAATATCCTGAAAAAAGACGGAAGTGCACTAGCAAGCTTAAGTGAGGATGCCATCAGAAACCTGAAAGAAACCTATATCAATTCAGTTCGATTGCTCGGAGAATATCAGCCAAAAACTTATCATGGAGATATATTATTCTTTAGATCTACTATTATCCCAGATTGGTTTACACCAATTGATCCCGAAGCATGGGCACCTTATATCAACGGACAAATTGAACAACACGACATTCACTGCCGGCACAAAGACATGTGCCAGCCTAAACCCCTCGCAGAAATTGGTGTCATCTTAGACAACACACTGCATCGGGTCAAACAAAAGCACTAAGAATAAAGGAGAGATGACAAATGACAAATCCCTTTGATCGTGAAGACGGTGTATTTCTTGTGCTTGTCAATGAACAAGGACAGCATTCACTTTGGCCATCGTTTGCACCAGTTCCAGTTGGCTGGGAAAAGGTCTTTGGTGAAGACACTAGAAATGCCTGCATCGATTATATCCAAACACACTGGCAGGACTTACGGCCATTAAGCTTAACAAAAGAACCTGCTCTCGCACATGGGAAAACCGAATAAATCATCGCACCCTGATCTCATTCAGGGTGCTTTTTCTTCACAGAATAAACAGGGCCATCACCATCTTCCAGCTCTTTCTGATACAATTTAATTGAGAACGTTTATCAACTAATAAGAGATTAGGTGGTTTTATGGGAAACAACAATTCAATAGCAAATGCTGGTCAATTCATCTATCGACTAATATATACTGAAAAAATAAACAATGCAGAGCTTCCACATACTGAGCAACAGCTATCAGATACATTTTGTCTCCTCTTTAGCATAAGCAGCAGTGGTTTACTCACGTTGAACGATCAAAAATGGCGATTGAAAAATCTGACACTCTATACGATCATGCCATGGGAAACATTTATGCTGAAAACAGACCCTTATCAAAAACACGAGCTCTATCTGTTTCGCTTTCAGCTCTACACGCTGCAAGATCAAAACATCGGGGAAGTATCAACTGAACATGCCCGCTCTCTACTGAATGTGTGGCAATTTATTGATATTAGGTCGATTGAACACATTCATTCCTTGCTGTCCCATATCACAGGGGAATGGCAAAAAGCTGAATCCACAAGCTTTTTTAGAAGCCAAACTCTTTTTCAACAGCTTATTATGCAGCTTTTGACACTTCATAAAGAAGATATTTGTGACACGGCACATGCCCTTTTCAAAACAAAACAGTATATTGATCAGCATTCCGAAGAACCTCTCAGCCTTACCAATCTTTCTCATATGGCTGGCATCAGCGCCAATCATTACAGTGAGCTATTTAAAAAGCATTTTGACATGAGTGTCACTGATTATATCACCAAGAAACGAATGGCTAGAGCCAAACAGTTAATGGCAAAAGGCAATGCAAAGCTCAAAGACATTGCACTGGAAATCGGCTATCAAGATCCCTATTACTTTAGCCGTATCTTTAAGAAAAAGACTGGCACGACCCCTTCTACTTATATGAAAAGCCGTCAGCGAAAAATTGCAGCCTATGGCCATTCCATACTCGGTCAGCTCACACCAATTCATATCATCCCGTATGCTGCCCCTCTCCATCCTAAATGGACAGCATATGACTTTGAGCATCATGCAGATGAAATTCCGATTCACCTGAGCGCACATCGCATCAACGAGCACGCTGAAACCAATTTGCAGCAATTAAAGGAAACAAAACCTGATCTGATTATTGCCAATGATCATGTGACAGAGAAGGAAAAGCACGTGCTGAAAACCATCTGTCCTGTTCACTTTGTTCCATTCACACAATTGGATTGGCGCGCTCAATTCAGACAAACAGCCCTGTTCCTAAACGAAGTGAAAGAGGCAGAAGAATGGTTGATTCAATACGAGGAACTTGTCATTCAAGCGAAAAAGGCATGCCTTTTTGACAATCGATCAAAAACCATCCTGCCTCTTCGTATCTTTCAAGATCAGCTCTACTTGTCTGTCAATCGCACCATGTCCGAAGTGATTTTCCATGATATTGGTCTTCTGCCAGCCTTTCAGAATGATGGTCAGCTCATCGAACAAAAAATCAACCTTAGCTCGATACAACAGCTAAACCCAGACAGTATCTTCCTCTTCTTGCATAAGGAGCCAAAAACCATTGCTTTTTATCAAAAGTTAAAGCAACAGGAGGCATGGCAAAATCTCAAGGCTGTGACTCATCAAGCAGTCTATCAACTCGCTTCTGACCCTTGGCGTGAATACACAGCCGCCAGTCATCAGCGAGTCATTCAGGACCTTTTATCTTTTTTTCCGTGAAAAGTCCATCGTTTGTCAGAAAATTGTCTATGGATAAAAGACTGAAAGCCTAATACAATCTTTAATTGAGAACAATTATCATTTAAAGGAGAAAACATATGAAAAATTGGTTAGCATTGCTTACCCTTTGTATCATGATGATCATCACAGCAGCCTGTGGTGCTACAGAAAATAAAACAGCTTCAAACACAAGCAAAAGCAAGTCAGCTGCATCAACAGAATCAAAAATCAATTACTTAGATCAAACGTACAAACTCAAAACACCAGTGAAACGAATCGTCATTGCTGGAAGCCTAGAATCAATGGAAGATGCAAAACTACTTGGTATCCATCCTATTGGCGCTTCTACTGTTGGCGGCACATTCCCTGAATTATTTAAAGACATGACAACAAAAACAGAAGGTATCGGTGAAAAAACAGAACCGAACCTAGAGAAAATCTTAAAACTAAAACCAGACGTGATACTCGGATCAACAAAGTTCCCACCTGCAACAATTAAAAAGCTGGATAAAGTCCAAACCACGATCCCGGTATCCCATGTCTCTTCTGACTGGGAAAGCAATCTCTTATTGCTCGGTACACTTACTGGAAAAAAGGAAGAAGCCAAAAACATCATCACTGATTATCAGGAAGATCTCAAACAGGCTAAAGAAACGCTGAAAGAGGCAAGCAACAACAAAACAGCTGTCATTTTACGAATTAGACAGGGAAACCTGTACGTGTACCCTGAAGATGTATACTTCAACTCTACCTTATACGGGGACTTAGGATTTACAGCTCCAAGTGATATCAAACAAGCCAAAGCACAAGCGATGATTTCGATGGAGCGCCTAGGCAAACTAAATCCTGACTATATTTTTGTTCAGTTCTCCAAAGAGGAAAACTCATCCAATCCAAACGCTTTGAAGGACCTAGAGCAAAATAAAATTTGGACAAGCCTCAAAGCTGTGAAAAATGGTCACGTCAATGAAAATGTCGTTGATCCTTTGCTTCAAGGAGGAACAGCATTAAGCAAAACAACCTTCCTTGAAAAGGCTGTCAAATGGTTAGCGAAAAATAACTAAAAGACAAAGGGCTAAAATGATGTTTATTTTAGTCCTTTGTCTTCTTTTCAGCGTAGTTGAAAACCAAGGGAGAGATTCACATGAACGGAACGTTTCTATATGACGAGTTGAACGGGCGTCAGCTTGATATTTATCTTCCACAGGATACCTCTATTGATGTTCCAGCTGTCTTTGTACAAGACGGCTCTTCTTTGTTTAGAACACAACTGCTACAGATCGAAAGAATGATCGAAGCCAATATCATCTCGCCAATCATCATTGTCGGCATACATCCCTTCAATCGACTTGATGAATATACACCATGGAAGGCTCCATCTCTGCGTTCACACTTTCCTGACTTTAAAGGAGAGGCACAGACGTATTTGTCATTTTTAGCAAATGACTTGCTTCCATATATCCAAAAACAATATCCAGTCAAACAGACCTGTAATGAACATAGTCACATTGGCGCTTCATTAGGCGGACTATTTGCTATTTACACCTTATTGATGCGCCCTACCCTTTTTAAAAACATCGCAACGATTTCTGGATCATTTTGGTATCAAAATTTTCTACCGTATGCCAAACAACAGTGCATTCAGTTTGTTGATCACCTCGTCTATTTATCTGTTGGCAGTGAAGAAGGTAAAGGCAAAACCTCTGCTCAGCGGCACATGCCTTTATTCACCAAACAACTACATGACCTTTTGTCACAGAAAGGCATGCAGAAATGGCAGCTGCAATATCACATCGAACAAGGGGAAGGTCACCACCTGAGACAATTTCAAAGAAATTTCTTATCAGCAATAAAGTGGTTTTACAAAAGAGACATCTAACGATCCAGATGTTGGTGATTTTTTATCAGCATGACACAAAGAGGATATGATATATTGGAACGTATAGATTGAAAGAGGAGGGATTTGCGCATGAGACCTTTACAAATCTCAGCCGATACCGCACAAAAGCTTGCTGCATCACTCAATGTACCAATTGAACAAATCATGCATATGCCGCAGCATATCTTATTAGCTAAATTAGCGGAGCTTGAACAGAAAAAAGATCGTTCTTCTTGAAGAAACAAAGGAGTTTATATTCATGGAACAACAACTAGAACAATCAATCAGACATCCTCGCAGTACAGGGCAAACCATTTTGCTGATTGCTGGGATTTTACTCATTGCCTTTAACCTGCGGCCTGCCATTACGTCCGTTGGCCCTGTGATCGGCGCCATTCGTTCCGATTTGCAGCTTTCAAATGGACTTGCAGGTTTTCTCACTACCTTACCGCTGCTCTCATTCGCATTGCTATCTCCAATGGCTCCTAAAATCGGAAAACGTCTTGGCAATGAACGGACCCTTTGGCTTGGACTGGCTGTCCTTTTATTTGGGATTGTCATTCGCTCATTTGGAACCATCACCTTTTTAATGATCGGAACGGCGCTAGTCGGCGTCGGGATTGCGATTTGTAATGTGCTGTTACCTGGGCTCGTGAAGCATAAATTTCCTGCACATGCTGGATTGATGACAAGCGTGTATACGACCTCAATGTCCGTCTTTGCTGCACTTGCATCAGGTGTGAGTGTTCCGCTCAGTCATGCAATGCCTGGCGGCTGGAATACGTCATTCCTTGTCTGGGGTGCGCTTGCGCTTGCTGCCATGATGGTCTGGGCTCCGCAGCTTCTTCATCACAACACAGCGGCAGTCAAAAGCATTTCGCTCACAGAGCAGCCAATTTGGCGTTCACGTGTCGCATGGCAGGTGACCTTTTTTATGGGCTTGCAGTCATTTCTTTTCTATAGCAGTATCGCATGGTTCCCTGATATTTTGACATCTCATGGCATGAACCTATCAACGGCTGGATGGATGCTGTCTATTATGCAGTTCGCTGGTCTGCCATCCACCTTTTTAACGCCCGTTTTTGCAGAAAAACTTAAAACGCAAAGACCGCTTGTATGCGGCCTTGTATTCGTGTATTTACTAGGCATGATCGGACTTCTTCTAGGAGGGTCTACCCCTATTCTTGTCATCTCTGTCTTATTGATCGGCATTGGACAAGGGGCCAGCATCAGTCTTGCCCTCACATTCATCGGATTGCGGACAACACATATGGAACAAGCAGCTGCCCTTTCTGGAATGGCCCAGTCCATCGGTTATTTATTAGCCGCTGTTGGTCCGTTCATGATCGGTATTCTCTTTGATTTCACTCATTCATGGACGCCATCCATTATCATCTTTATCATCATTTTATTCTTCATGTTTTTATCAGGCATGCGTGCCGGGCGTTCTGTCTATATATCAGATCCTTCTTAAAAAGAAAGAACCCGCCTCACGAGGAGACGGGTTCTTTTCTATTTATGCTTGTTCAGTCACGTGTACCTTCAAGGTTGCTTGTACTTCTGGATGAAGCTTTACCGGTACATTTGTGTATCCTAACGCACGGATGGCATCATTCAGCTCGATTTTACGCTTATCGACTTTGATTTGATGATCCTTTTGCAATTTATCAGCAATTTGTTTGCTTGTAATAGATCCAAACAGACGACCGCCTTCACCTGATTTTGCAGTGAGTTCCACTGTTAAAGCCTCAAGTGTTTCTTTTAGTTGTTTCGCTTGTTCAAGCTCTTGGATGGCATTCTTTTTCTCTTTGTTCTTCTGCCCTTCCAATGCACTTAGGTTCGTTGGATTTGCTTCAACTGCTAACCCTTGTTTGATGAGAAAGTTGTGAGCGTATCCGTCAGCTACATTTTTAACTTCGCCTTTTTTCCCTTTGCCTTTTACGTCTTTTAGAAAGATTACTTTCATCTTTGAACCCCTCCTTCGAAATATTCGTCTATGGCAGCTTTTAACTTCTCTAACGCTTCTTCAATGGTTATACCATAAATTTGGGTTGCAGCGTTAGTTAAATGACCGCCACCGTCTAACGCCTCCATGATAATTTGGACGTTGATATCCCCTAACGATCTTGCACTAATGCAGACTGTGTCGTCATCTCGTCTAGCGACAGCAAATGACGCTTCCACCTCACTCATCGACAACAGGGAATCAGCAGTCTGTGCAATCGTAATTTGGTCATAATACTCAGAGCTGTCAGACGGCAATGAGGCGATCGCTATCTGATTTTGATACAGCTCTGTATGCTGAATAAGCTTTGCCCGTTTGATGTAATGATTGACTGTCTCTTTTAAGAACTTTTGCACAAGGACAGGATCTGCTCCCTTCGCACGAAGGTAGGAAGCCGCATCGAACGTTCTTGATCCCGTTCTCAGCGAGAAGCTCTTTGTATCAACAATGATTCCAGCAAGAAGTGCAGTGGCTTCAATCATGTTGATGCGCAGTTTCTTCGGCTGATACTCTAATAGCTCTGTGACAAGCTCTGCGGTGGATGAAGCATACGGCTCCATATAAACAAGTAAAGGATCACGGATAAATTCCTCGCCTCGTCTATGATGGTCAATGACAACAACGTGTTCAATTTTATTCAGTAGTCGTTCTTCCATGACGAGAGACGGTTTATGTGTATCGACGACCACAAGCAATGTATCATCCTTTGCCAGCTCCATCGCTTCCTCTGGTGTGATAAAACGTGACCAAAGTTCTTCATAATTCTTAATTTCACTAATTAAGCGTTGAACACTGTCCCCAATCTGGTTAGCATCAATGACAATATAGCCTTCTTTCCCATTTGCCTGGGCGACCTTTAAAATCCCGATCGAAGCACCGATAGAGTCCATGTCCGGGAACTTATGCCCCATGATCATCACATTGCCGCTTTCAGATACAATTTCTTTTAATGCATGAGAAATGACCCTTGCGCGTACGCGTGTCCTTTTTTCCATTGGATTGGTTTTCCCGCCGTAGAATTTCACTTTCCCATTCGGCTGTTTAATGGCCACCTGATCCCCGCCTCGTCCGAGGGCAAGGTCAAGACTCGACTGCGCAAGTGCTCCAAGCTCTTTTAAAGAAGGTACAGACGCACCGATTCCGATACTAAGGGTAAGCGTTGCGCTATGTGCCCCTGTTTTCTCACGGACCTCATCTAAAATAGAGAACTTTGAGGCTTCAAGCTCTGCTAAGATGCTCTCATTTAGAACCGCCATAAATCGTTCAGACGATATTCTCTTCAGGAAAATACCATAATCTTGTGCCCAATTGTTTAACAGCGATGTCACTTCACTATTAATGGCACTGCGCACCTGATCATCAAGACCTTGCGTCACATCGTCATAATTGTCTAAAAAGATATAAGATAACACCGTTCGTTCATTCTCATACTGTCTTTCAATCTGTACCTGTTCCGTCACATCAAAGAAGTATAAAAGGCGCTCTGACCGCTTTATAATGACTTTGAATTTCCGGTCATTCAGCGTCACATTTTCTGTCTCGACCTCCTGTTTAATCAGAGGTACAATCGACTCGAATGTATCGTACAAGGATCTGCCGACAAGTGTGCTTTCATGAAAGCACGAAGCGAGAAATGGATTTGTCCATTCGATATAATACTGGTCATTAAACAGCATAATACCAATCGGCATCTCCATTAATGCTTCTTCTCCAACCTTTTTGACTCGATAGGATAATGTTGAAATATATGAATCAATCTCTTTTTGTACTTGCGTATCTGCCCACTTTAAGAAGTAGAGCACACCTGCAAGGACTAAAAGACCAACCGCTCCTATGATCCAATTAAAATAAAGGTTGAGGAGAACTGTGACCACCGCAAGCACAATTAACGCGAAGATCGGATATTTGATGACAGGTTTTCTATAGAAGCTTGGCACTGATATCAACTCCTCAACATTCAGAGTGAATTATTTGTTTTTTATTTTATCTCTTAAATCAAAGCCTATGTCGGCAATCCCTATAATACGCACAATCACACCGATTGGCGGAAAGAGAATCGTCAACATGATCGCAAAAATGGGAACCACTTTTGCGATGTTTTTTTCGTGGCAATAATAGAAGATAAAAGAAAAGCCCTGAATAAGCACCAGTATAAATAAAATTTGAAACGCACTCGTTTGAACGAGCCATAAAAAGCTGCCTTTTTCCGTCTGAATCAGCATCAAAAGCAGTGTGAGTAAATAATACCATACCATGCTTTTTGGCAGCCGCATATCCTTAAATTTCTTCAGGGTTGGCATGTCTTTGACAAACCGTTTGATCAGGGGCTGCACGAACCAGTGATTCACGAAAGCCATCAGCGTGACAGCGATCAATAGCGCTACAGGTAAAACACTCAATGCGGTATCCTGCATCTCTCTAAACTGCTTGAGCTGTTTCGCAATGTCCTGTTCAGAAGCGCCGGATTGCTTCAAGACACTCTCGACCATCGGAATCATTTGGTCAATTGACTCTTTAGCGATACCAAGTATATCGACCTGGAAAAGCTGAACACTGACAACAAAGGAGATGAGAAAACTGAATAAATAGATCAGAGCTCCTGTAATGACTGCATTCCCAGGCTGCCTCTTGCTGTAGAAAACGCCCATGCCTAATCCGACAGCAATCAGCATTGGTGCGCTCATCAGCCCAGCAATAGATCCAATTAAAAAGCTGATCACTATGCCAATAGCGCCAGCAGCAATTCCTTTTTTCAAGCCATGCCTGATTGTATAGAGAATGATCGGAATCGGAGCAGCCAAAAAGAAAATAATGGATAATAGCGGCACATACAAATAAAACAGCGTCATGACCGAAAAAATACTGATCATGATAGCGCCTTCTACTAACGCTTTTGTTTGTTTCACAACTTCACCTCTATCCAACCATTTTTCTATATCTTGCTCAATGTGTCCATCTATGTATACGTACTATGTAAGCTCCAACCATGTCTTGCTCCAACCTTTATTTTACCATAGCGGTAAATCCCAAGTAAAATGCAGGCTATCCTTGGGGACGTTTCACGTGGAACACCGATATGAATTTGTACATGCACGCTTGATGAGCCGCAGGCGCAAACTTTGACACGCTTTTTGATTAGCCGGCCGCGCGTGAAGAACGATGGAGAAACAATGCAGCTGTTGTCTTGGTGCTACCAGGGCTTACAGTTCGTGAGTAGCCCCACAGGGCAGCCCGAAATAAATGAAGGAATTTAAGTTCCCTTTTCTAAAGGACCAATATGGCTTTATTACAGCCAATGAGGATGATAGGGTTAAAGGCGTTAAAGCCTAGAAGAAATAAAGCTATGCGATGACAACGTAGTTAGCAGGGTATAGCAAAGGTTTTGTCTTTTGGGCAGCGTTAGCTGACCATAAGCAAGCTCGATATCTGCTTTCCTACCATTTCAAACATTTTCTCACTCTCCATTATTTTCAAAAGCCGCATAATCGCGGCTTGTGTATAAAGAATAAAAGCAAGCTTTTGTGGACTGATCCCAACAGTTGAAACATACCTTTTAGTTTGAAAACGGATGGTTGTTATCCAAAATAATACCTTGGAGGTGTTTTTTTCTATGGGGCAAGAGTGAGTTATCCGGTTAACAGAAATTCGTAGAATTGAGAAATTGAGCATCAAAAAATTTGACTCTGATTGTAGCATAATGCTGAGGAAACGCATTGATTCAAACAGCCAGTTGGAAAGCAATGCACTACTGGAAAGTGCGAGGAGTCTGAAATAGAGAAATGTATCGTTATCTGTGACAACAGTATAAATTGGGCTTTTTCCTTCAGCTGCCGCCGCTTTTTTCCTCATTTTGTCTCGTTCATCTGAAAAATGGCTATACGTCACTATATGCTTGGCTGAAAAGTTAAAACGTTTTCATTTTATTGACTGATTAAAGTTGTTTTTGCTTCCCTCACCGCCGTTTTCTTCAGAATGTCAGTTCTTTTTGATGGAATATAACTTAATTTTTCGGTAAAGTCTATTTCTTGTAATTCCGAGTAGCTTGGCTGATTTCTGTATGTTCCAATTGCAATAATCCAATACATCTTCAATCGTTCTCTTTTCAGATTCTTCAAGTGAAAGGATCCGGGATTTTTCCGGTTTGCTTAAGACTTCAATTTGAATATCCTTTTCATCGATGGTCTGACTGTCAGAGAAAAAAACAGCTTGAGTCAGCACACTATGCAACTCTCTTATATTTCCCGGCCAATAATATTGCTCAATTTTTCTTTTTGCCTGTGCAGAAAGAACTTTCGCTGAAAAACTGGTTGTTTTTAAAAATTCCTCCGCAAGCTCTAATACATCGCTTCTTTCTGAAAGTGAGGGCAATCTCAATGTTATACCTTTTAGCCGATAGTATAAATCCGCTCGAAACGTTCCTTTTTTTATCTCTTCCAGGAGGTCTTTGTTTGTTGCTGCGATAATTCTGACGTCAATGGGAATAGTCTTTGTACCGCCGATAGGTGTAACGATTTTTTCTTGCAGAACCCGTAAAAGCACACTCTGGGCACTTAAATTCATATCACCAATCTCATCTAAAAAGATGGTTCCCCCGTTTGCAGCCAAAAATTTTCCTTCTTTCCCTTTTTGGTCGGCTCCTGTGAAAGCACCTTTCGCATATCCAAAGAGTTCACTTTCAACAAGATTTTCGGGTATCGCTGCACAGTTAACTGCTATAAAAGGTTTATGTGAGCGACTGCTGATGGAATGAATAGATTGCGATACAAGTTCTTTCCCAGTCCCACTTTCCCCTAAAACCAAAACTGGCAAATCAAATTCTGCCACTTTCTTCGCTAGTGAGATTTGTTTTCTCAGTTTTGGACAGCGGCCTTTGATATCAGAGAATATATATTGTGTATGTCTTTTTTGGGTTTGATAAATGATTTTTGTTTCCCAATTCGGATTAGAACGACTGCTGATTATCTCGGTTTTTAACGACTGATCAGGGTAAAAATCTTCCCCGACACAATCATTACCAAGAATGCTCAGTGCTGCCCGATTTGCTTTCAAAATACGATGGGAAGGACTTATAGAAATGATCGGAGCTTGATATTTATCAAGTATTGTTTCAAGCTCTTGTTCTAGATAAGAGTATTGCTGCTGTTGATATTGTTCATCTAATCTGTTTTGAATCAGTCTAGCAGCCATTGTTGCTATTGAAAATGATACAGGATCAAAGACTTCCGAATGCCTGTATATATTAACAACTCCTTTGAAGCCCTCCTTTTTTGTGAAAATAGGGCTTGCTGCACAATTAAGTGCTGAATGTTCCGGATAAAAATGCTCATGCCCTTTTACAATCATTGGCGCTTTTTCTATTAAAACAATGCCGACAGCGTTCGTCCCCCTGTGGGATTCGCTCCAATTTACGCCAATCTCTGAGACTTTATTTTTTTGAACACAGTCTATTTCTTGAAAATCATACAGAACTCGCCCTTTTGCATCCATAAGGGAGACAGAATGTCCTGTATTCTGAAGATAAAACCTTAGATGCTCTTCAAATACTTTAATGGAGTTTTCTAAAAACAATTGATTTTTTTGATACAGCTTTTTTTTATCATAAGGCGTTAAATTTTGAGCAACCAGCCTGTTCTTTTTTAAATTTGCTTTTTCACAACGAAAATAAGACTTACTGATTAAACTGTTTCTATTCGGTAAGGCCGAATATGTCAAAAAAACCTCCTCCTCCATTATGTATTCACCTTATTAGCATAATTATTATAACAAATTTTCTGAATAAATTAAATATTACACTTGGTGTTGCTCCATTTAGACACACTTTGTTATAAAACGTAGCACCGATTCCAATACGGAAACCGTTTATGCCGCTGTTTTTCACTTGGCACGCTTCTTGCATTTATTAGTGATGAAGACCATCTCTTCAAATAATCATGATGAAAGGGGCGAAAAAATGAAAAAAACGTATCAGTTGTACATTGGTGGACGATGGGTAAATGCTGTCGGAGGACAGACCTTTGAATCCCTAAATCCCAGTACAGGCGAAGTAAATGCGATTGTACAGAAAGCAGAGAAAGAGGATGTTGATCGCGCAGTACAAGCTGCTAAACATGCATTTGAAAGCGGAAGCTGGCGTCATATGAGTCCGAGTGACAGAGGGCGTTTATTATATAAGCTCGCTCAAAAAATGGCAGACCATGCTGACTCCCTTGCGGAAATAGAGTCCAACGACAACGGACTGCTGATCAATGAAACAAGACATATTGCAATACCCGCCACAATTGATGTTCTTGAGTTTTACGCGGGGCTTGCGAATAAAGTGCAGGGGGATACATTATCTTCTCCAGATAATCGGCTTAATTTCACTTTAAGAGAGCCTGTAGGAGTCGTCGGAGCCATTGTTCCATGGAATTTTCCTTTAATGCTTACCATGTGGAAACTGGCTCCTGCTCTCGCAGCCGGTAATACAATTGTGATTAAACCAGCAGAGCAGACACCCGTCAGTATTCTCGAATTGATGTCACTTTGTGAGGAAGTCGGTATTCCGGAGGGTGTTGTGAACGTTGTAACCGGTTTCGGTGACGCCGGCGAGGCCCTCGTTTCAAATCCTGATGTAGCAAAAATTGCTTTTACAGGGTCAACATCCACAGGACAGCTGATTCTCAAGAGTGCCAGTACAACGTTAAAACCGGTAACTGTGGAGCTTGGCGGAAAATCGCCAAATATCGTGTTCGACGACACAGATATTGAAGATGCCGTTAATGGCTCGATGTTCGGAATTTATTTTGCTCAAGGTCAAGTTTGCGCTTCTGGTTCCCGCTTGTTTGTTCAGGATTCTGTGTACGACGAATTCATGGATATTTTTGTGAGAAAAGTGCAATCAATTCAAGTCGGCCAGGCATTGGATCCGGCCTCACAAATGGGTCCCCAAATTTCACAGGAACACCTGCAATCGATAGAAGAATATGTAGCGGCCGGTTTAGAAGAAGGAGCCCGCCTCGTAACTGGCGGGGAACGATTCACCTCCGCAGGGAACGGAAACTTTTATACACCGACTGTCTTCGAAAATGTAACGAACCAAATGAAAATTGCAAGAGAGGAAATTTTCGGTCCGGTCGTTTCGGTTCTCCGTTTCAAAGATGAGGAAGACGCTCTGCAAAAGGCGAATGACACTGTTTACGGCCTTGCCTCAGGCGTTTGGACAAATGATATCAAACGCGCAATGAGAATGGCAAAAGGCATAAAAGCAGGCACTGTGTATGTTAATACGTACAACATGCTGGACAGTACAGCGCCATTTGGCGGTGTAAAGCAAAGCGGATTCGGCAGAGAACTCGGAATGCAGGCGATTGACATGTACACCCATCTGAAACACGTCTGGGTTGATCTCAATAAAAAAGGCGAAGGTCTTAACTGGTTTCAGCTTTAATTTTTTTTAGGATACAGGGAGGAATGGAGTATGAATCCGATTATTAATCAGCACACAGCCAACATGAAAGAATTAACAGAAATGGATAAAAAACATTATCTACATCCGACAACCCCGCCAAAATTTCATTTTCAAAACGGTCCCTCAGTCATTTTTTCTGAGGCAAAAGGCATCTATCTGAAAGATATAGAAGGAAAAGAACGAATTGACGGCGTTTCTATGCTATGGAATGTCAACCTTGGCTATGGAAATGAAGAGCTGGCAGAGGCAGCAAAACAGCAAATGCTTACTCTTCCGTATGCATCTTCATTTTCCGGTCAATCCAATAAACCTGCTATTTATTTAGCTGAAAAGATAGCATCCCTTACACCTGGCGATTTGAATGTTATTTTCTTTACTTCTGGCGGATCAGAATCAAATGACACAGCCTTTAAGCTTGCACGATTTTATTGGAAGCTCCAAGGTAAACCGGAACGCACAAAGATTATCGGGCTTGAACAGGGCTTTCATGGCGTTACAATGGGCGCAACGAGCGCGACAGGCATAGAGGGCTTTCAAAAATTCACGACGTCTAATTCACAGAACTTCCTCACAGCCGCCGCACATCAGCTGAAGTGTGAGCTTGGGGATCGAAAAGCCCCTCACTACGCCCGTTCAATCCGCGGTCTTATCGAATCAGAAGGTGCAGATACAATCGCCGCGGTCATTTTAGAACCAATTCAGGGAGCCGGAGGTGTTATCTTCCCGCCGGATGGCTATTTGCAGGCTGTTCGCAAGCTGTGTGACGAGTATGGCATCTTGCTGATTGCAGATGAAGTCATTTGCGGATTTGGACGGACAGGAAAAATGTTCGGTATTGACCATTCTGACATAGTTCCAGATTTCCTTTGTGTAGCCAAAGGAATCTCAAGCGGCTATGCTCATCTCGGAGGAGTTATCATGCGAGAACATGTAAGAGAAGCGTTTGTCAATTCAGATGAAATGATGTTTCATGGCTTCACTTACAGCGGGCACCCTTCAGCTTGCGCAGTCGGATTAAAAACATTAGAAATTATGGAACGAGACCAGCTGGTTGAAAACAGCAGACTTCGCGGAGAAGAAATGCTGAAAGGGCTTCAATACTTGGAACACACACATAAACACGTGACAAAAGTCAGAGGGTTGGGATTACTCGGAGGTCTCGAATTATTCAAGGACCCGGAAAGCGGCACTCCATTTGATCCGTCTAAACATGCGGCAGCAAAATATATTGATATCTGCTTTGAAAAAGGCCTTCAACTTCGCTACTTTGACTGGAGAGGTACCAACACCGTTGCCATTGCTCCGCCTCTGATCATTACGAAAGAACAAGTGGAAGACATCATCAACATCATGTCTGATGCTTTAACTGCTTTTGAAAAATCATGTTAAAGACTCGCTAATTATGTAGCCATGAGCCTCAAAAGCCATGGCTACTTTTCAAAGGAGGTATCCTCTTGGAATGAAATCTAACAATACGCCGCCGGACAGCAGCGGCTTAAAGAAAGTAATGAGAACGAGAGATCTTGTTATCTTCGGGATGGTGTTTATGGCTCCTGTTTCTGCTCAAACTTTATTCGCCGAACTGTCCAGCGTATCATCCAATCATGCCGTGCTCTCGTATTTGGTTGCACTGGCTGCAATGTTTTTTACAGCATTGAGCTACGGAAAGATGGCGGGAACGTTTTCTTCAGCTGGCTCTACCTACAGTTATACGGCAAAAGCCATTCATCCGATTGCGGGCTTCATTGCCGGATGGGGCATATTGCTTGATTATCTACTGATGCCAATCTTGCTCTGTAAGTTGAGCGCTGTTTATGCGTTAGAGCTGTTTCCTGGTGTTCCATTTTGGGTCATGCTGCTAGTTTTTTTCCTCCCAGTTACAATTAGCAATTTTTTGGGTGCCGCTATTTCGTCTATTGTAAACATCATCATGACAGCTATTATGATCATCAGCTTGTTGCTGTTCGTGAGCTTCGCTATCAAACATATATCGGGAACAGACGGGATGCAGGGCATTTTTACCTTCGAAGGTTTATATCAAGCTGATACTTTTTCCTTTCAGGCCATGATGTCAGGTGCTTCTATTGCTGTTCTGTCTTACTTAGGGTTTGATGCAGTGACAACAATGGCGGAAGATTCCACTGTAAAGGGAAAGATGGTCGGGAGGGCCGCAGTCATTGCTTTATTTATGAGCGCATTTTTGTATTGTATCCAAGCTTACTTTGCAACACTGATTACGCAAACAGTCGGCACTTTTAAATCTCCTGACACCGCTTTTTTCGAAATTGCACAAACAGTCGGCGGAAACAGCCTGGCTCTCTTGGTCACACTCGTTATTTCCATTTCCGGAATTTCCACAGCATTGGCCGGACAGGCTTCAGCATCGCGGATTATCTTCAGTATGGCACGGGACAAACGCCTTCCTGCCAGCTTTTCCAAATTGCATCCAAGATTTAAAACACCATATATTAGCATATTAACATTGGCCGTTCTCGGTTACTTGGGCGCCGTGTGTATTCCGTTAAGCATAGTCTATACGATTATGGTATTTGGCGGATTAATCGGATTCATATGTGTTAATTTATCTGTCATTTCTGAATTTTCAATAAAGAGGAGGAAAATGATGGGGCTTGGCTTTTTTAGTCATTTTTTATTTCCTGCCATCGGGTTTCTGATTAGCACATATATTCTTTTCAGTATGGATGTGATCGGAAAAACAGTTGGTGTTTTATGGCTCATTTTCGGTTTGGTGATACTCGGACTGACGGAAAATGGTATTAAAATAAAAGAGATCAGCATTGATGAATTTCAATAGAATCCTTCAAATAACTGCTTGACTTGGCTCTGCTATCATCTGGCATTCGTATATCTCACGCAAATTGAAACAAAGAGCCTAAGAAACGATTTCTTAGGCTCTTTGTATTACTTCCATTGTGCAATTCTTTCAACTGGGAGACGGTACGAAGCAAATCCTTCTTCAGCTGCTCTACCAATAGAGAGAAGCATATCCGGTTCATAGTGCTCTTTTTCCAGCCCGAATGCTTCAGCGATACTTTCTTTGTCGTAGCCCCCGATCGGTTTGTATCGTAACCGTGAGCGCGTGCTGTCAATCCTTTCAATTGTCTGTCTTTTACCTCTTGCGGCATATAACCCATCTCTACGGCTTTTGAATAAATTTCTTCTAAATAGTCGGCATTGTTCATATCTGCAAATACTGCGATGACAGTAGAAGACGTGTTAACTTGTGTTTGATTGAATTTGGCAAGAGCTGAAAGCATTTCTTTGCCTTTTTGGCTTTCAATGACAAGGAATCCCCAAGGCTGTGCGTTAAATGATGATGGCGCAGTAGTCGCTTCCTCTATAATATGAGAGTCATCTCTTCTTTGCTGATTTTGACGGTTGGATCATCGCTGCGGATGGAACGACGGCCTTTCATAATCTCCTTAAAATCGTTTGTTTTTAAAGCAGTCCCCATGTCAAAACGCTTCGCAATCGCATGAGCAAGATTTACCGGAAAAATTAGACACAGTCTAAATTTGATTAATTCTTGTTTTTATATCTCTGATGAATATTATTTTTTTTGTATGTCCCTGCTTCACTGAATTCTATTATCTCCAGTGATAAAGCCAAATAACGTGTGTTAAAAAGTTCTGAAAAATGCTCTGTCATCTCAGAAAAGATAGCATCCCCCACTGCTCTCTTCTCCTCTATCGTACGGCCGGCACCAATCTTTAGCGCCGTGTGAACAAAAGAATCGTCCTCTGTCCCATCGGCAACAACATAGTCTGTCAGCTCAATAGCCCTCGTTCTAATTCCGCCTGTTGGAAACACTCCACCTTGAGCTATGACAGCCTGATTGATATTTCGTAAAAGCTTAGTCATATTTGCTTCTTTTTTTATATTATCTGTGTATTCAACAATAATATGAGGCAAGTGTTTCTCCCTCCTTACAGATTGGAAGATGATTTAATTCCCAAGCTCTTTTTTCTTTCAAGTGCCTCATCCCCGACAATGTAATTGATAAGCCTTCCGATGCCCTCTATTTCAGTCACAACCTCGTCCCCAACCTTTGTGTCTACTGTTCCCTTTGGAGTTCCTGTCAGAATGATATCGCCTTTTCCAAGGGTCATAAAGGATGAAATATACTCTATTAAGAATGGAATATCAAAGACCATGTCTTTTGTTGTGCCTTCTTGGGTTTTCACGCCATTGACATAGGTTCTCATTGCCAGATTCATAGGGTTGGCAATGTCTTCCTTATCGACTAACCAAGGACCAATCGGTGTGCATGTATCTCTGTTTTTCACTCTGAGATTCGGGCGGTAATAGTTTTCAAGGTAGTCGCGAAGCGCGTAATCATTTGCGATTGTATACCCTTGTACATAGTTATAGGCTTCTTCTTTTTTAATATGCTTTCCTGATTTACCGATCACAACCGCCAATTCACACTCATAATGCATGTAAGTCACATCAGCGGGTCTCCGAGTTTCAGCTCGATGTCCCACGAATGTGTTTGGCCCTTTTAAAAAAATGAGCGGTTCTTTCGGCGCTTTAAACGCCAGTTCGCTTGCATGGTCGGCAAAATTCAGCCCTAAGGCAAAAACCGTTCTGGGAGCGACTGGCGGCAACCAAACAGCCTCATTTTCTTTTATTGTACGGCCATTATTCAGAGTCATAATTCCCTCATCTGACACACTCGCTTCATGAATCGCACCTTTATAAGCAATGCGCGCTCTTTTCATAACCATTCCCCTCCTCCACCTGTGATGCTATGCTGTAACGAACCAATGCTGGGAATTTGAATTGTAATACTATCCCCTCTTTTGGCAGAAGGCGACCGTAATGGTACACCCGCAATCAGCACATCACCAGGTGAGAGTGTCATAAATTCAGTCACATCGGCAATCAACTTAGGAACAGACCGTATCATCTCAGACGTGTTGTATTGCTGCTCAAGCGTTCCATTAATAAACAGCGAAACTGTCAGTTGATTAGGATCTTGAATAGCGGATTTGCTCGTAATCCAAGGGCCTATCGGACAAAACGAATCCCCGCATTTTTGACGGACTGCCGGCCTGAATACACTATCATTCGGAATGCTGATATCATTGACAATCGTATAGCCGGATACATAATCGAGCGCATCTTCTTGCTGAACCCTGCACGCCGTTTTTCCAATTACAACACCGAGTCCGGGTCCCATGCTAAGTGAATCTGTGTCTGGCGGCATTGGAACGAAAGCATTTGGCCCGGTCACTGTATTTTGTGGTTTCATATACAACACCGGGGCTTTCGGCGGCTTTTGATAAGGTTTTTCATATAAAACGTCACCAAGCCCACTAATATCCTGCTCCAGATTTAACGCAACTCCGTAAACTGTACCGACCTCAGGGGCGTCAATGGCCGTGTTCTTCAAGTCATATTTCTTGCTGTCCTTTATGATTGTCTGGCCATTTTCCTGTAAAGCCGCTGTTGTCATGAAGCTGTTATCTCGAAATTTCACAAAAATCTCCGTCATAGGTATGCTCCTTTCAAACCGACAGTTTCCTCACGTATTTGTTCAATCCATTTAATGGATGCTGATTGTCCCAGAGAGCATGTATGATTGCCGCATCCGTTAACACGGAGAACGGTGCTGCCTTTTTCCACCCTGCACCATCCCTCTATAGACGTGTTCTCTTGAGAAATCTTGACTCGGTACATTCCCTCCTCAGGCAGAAAATAGCTTGCATATCTTAGCATCAATATAAGCTGATTGCTCTTCCCGAATTTTTGGGAAGCTAGAACCGTGCAGTTGACTTGATAAAAGTCTCCTAAATACTCTGGGATATGCCTGACACTGCCTGTCATCAGAAGCTCTCGAATTTTCGATGAACTGATTTTATTCATTTGAAAGGCCAGCTGGGGGACAATCGTGAGGTCATATTTCCCTTTGGAAGCCTCTCTTAATGTATCTGTATTGCCAGTTCCTCCTTTTCCAAAAGAGAAATCAAATCCAACAACCACCTGTTTGCAGTTTAGTTCATAAATAAACCGTTTAATAAATAGATCTGGGGCGATATCTGCGAAGGCTTGATTAAAACGAATGACATACACTGCATCTGCCCCTTCAGCCTCAAAGGTCTCTACTTTTTCAGGAAGCGGCGTTAAATACCGTCTGATGGCTTTATGCGGTGTAATGATTTGGCTTGGATGCCTGTCAAATGTCATCACCTTAAAAGCCAACCCTTTTTGGCGGGCCAATGCTCTCGCTTGGCGCAGCAACTGTTTATGCCCAAGGTGGACGCCATCGAAAAAACCGAGAGCCATGACACAGGGCTGATGAACGCTTTGTCCGTGTGAGGAAGGGATGCTCAATTCAATGACCTCCATTACGTCAGTCTCCTTTCAGCATAATTGATATCGTCATGATCGAACGCCAGTCCGTCAGCTTATTGCCGGTTTATCACCACTAACTTTGATTCTGTCATTTCTTCGATCGCATATTTGATTCCCTCGCGGCCGGTTCCGCTTTCTTTCACACCACCGTAAGGCATTTGGTCTACTCGGAATGTCGGAATATCATTAATTATCACACCACCGACTTCCAATTGGTCTGCCGCATCCAAAGCGTCATTTAGGCGATTCGTATAAATTCCCGCCTGCAGGCCATAGCGTGAATCGTTCACTCGTTCGATGGCTTCTTTTAAATCAGTAAAGGAGGATGCCGTCACAATCGGCGCAAACACTTCTTGGCAGTTTACTTTCATTTCTTGATGAGCTTGCTCAATGACAGTCGGAGCAAGTATGTGCCCATGCACATCTCCGCCATGCACAGAAGCCCCCATTTGTCTGGCTTCATCAATCCATTCCTTAGCACGCTTCATCTCCTTGTCTGAAATCATAGCTGATAGATCGGTGTCCGGATCAAGCGGATCGCCCATTTTCAGCTTTTTTGCTCCCTCCACAAACAGCTTCATAAATGGCTGATATAAGCTTTCATGAATAAACATTCTTTGAAGGGAAATACAGACCTGTCCTTGGTAGGAAAACGCCCCACTCACACAACGTTCAGCAATTTTTTCGATATCAGTCTCTTTGTCTATAATAACGGCCGAATTTGATCCCAGCTCAAGCGTGACTTTTTTCAGCCCCGCTTTATTCCGGATTTGCACTCCAACTTCCGGGCTTCCTGTGAAGGTAATCATTTTAACTCTTTCATCGGTGACAAGCTGATCTCCTACAAGTTTGCCGCTGCCTGTCACAACATTCAGGGCACCTTTTGGCAAATCGGTTTCAGCAAGCAGTTCAGCTAAAAATAACGCTGACAACGGGGTTTGATTGGCAGGCTTTAACACAACCGGGTTTCCCGCCGCAATCGCAGGTCCGACTTTATGCGCCACCAGATTCATAGGAAAATTAAACGGGGTAATCGCGCCGACAACTCCTAAAGGCTCTCGATTCGTAAATGCTGTACGGCCTTCCCCGCCGGGCGAAGCATCAATCGGAATGATTTCACCTTGCAGACGCTTCGCTTCATCCGCTGCAAATTGATAGGTTTGAATGGTCCGTTGCACTTCCGCTTCCGCCACTTTCAGCGGTTTAGCAGCTTCTAGCGCGATCAAACGCGCCGCTTCATCCTTACGCTCTTGCAATAAACAAACGAGATCCGCTAAAATGCTTGAGCGTCTGTACCGTGAGAGCTTTTTCATTTCCGGGATTGCCTGATGCGCGGCATCTATCGCTTCTTTTGTTTCTTCTGTTGTTGCTTGAGGTATTTCAGCTAGAATGCTTTGATCAAACGGAGCCTTTAAGGTTTGATAATGACTGGCCGTTCTCCATTCCCCGTTTATAAATAGCTTCTTTTGTAATTCATCCTTGACGAGCGCCATGTTTTTTCCTCCCTTACATCAGAATAGCCGGCTGAGAGACCGGCATGTTCTGACATTATCAAATGACAAACGTAGGTTTTCTCTTTTTCAATGTAGGCTCTCCTGTTTTTAGAGGCTTCTGTGTCTCTATATCCAGCACGATGGAAGCTTCGTTAAACCAGCTGTCCGGCGCTTCATGTCCCCAGAATGTTTGCCGCTGCGGGTCATCTAAATCCCAGCACACCGGGTTAAAATCTGGGTCACTGGTCAGATAATCTCCGTTATACAATTCAATACGGTGTCCATCTGGGTCTCTCAAATAGAGGAAAAACGCATTTGACAACCCGTGTCTGCCCGGTCCTCTTTCAATGCTCTTACCGAAGCCTGAAGCAGCCAAAACATCACACGCATGGATGAGTGCCAACGGATCTGGCAGCCAGAATCCAATATGATGAACCCTAGGCCCCTCCCCGTTCATAAACGCTTGATCATGAACCGTATGCTTACGGTGCAGCCAGGCTGCCCAAATTTTCTTCTGTTCGTCTTCGGTATATTCCGAACATGCAAATCCCAATTCTTTTTTATAAAAGTCGTACGCTTTTTCCACATCTTTCACTATGCAGTTAAAGTGGTCGATCCGCTGCACTCGTGAACCGGTGTACAAATCATATCGCTGGAGCATACGGTCGACCTGATCCATAGAAGCAAAATACTCGATCGGGAGTCCGGAAATATCCTGAACGCGCAGCGCCCTGCCGACTCCCTTTTGAGTCCCTTTTTCCATCCAAATAGTTTTCATTCCTTTTAAAGTGAAAAACTGTTCTAAGCGTTCAAGATCTTCTTCTGAAGAGACTTTATAGCTGATGGCTTCCACGTGAGCTTCATCTGACTTTTTCAGTAAAAGGCTGTGATGTCCGCACTCCTCCAGCCCGCGCAAATAAATGTGCTGGTCATCTGCATCTGTTTCGATAAAACCCAGTGCTTTCACATAAAATTCCCTTGATTTATCTAGATCGGTCACATGCAGAACCGCTCTCGCACAGCGAATAATGTTAAACTCCATACCGTTTCCCCCTATACATTTGTGTAATGCAATGCGTCTGCTTTGGCTTTCTTTAGAAACTCATCAACGTAACCTGTATACGTTTCTTTATTGTATTGATCGAAATAAGACATCCCCATTCTGACCGGATCTCCGAAGAAATAATATTCGTAATGCATCTGCCTGCTGCCAAAGGCGCTCATTGTCATATCCCATGCGAGTCTGAATAACTGGACACGTTCATACCCTTCTACATTTTTCCCTTGAAGGCCCCGATGAATGAGTTCTCCTATTTCTTCGTTATGGAAATCAGCCTCTGTCGGGATTCCCATCAATCCGGAAGCCCCTAGTACGCGTAAAATCTCTACAAGGCGAGGGTAGATACGAGGGTACCATGTTCTTGCCGCATCAAGGGCGTTGTAATCAGGTGTCATTGTTCCCCATTTATCCAGTTTCGCATTTTGTTCCGCCCGGAAAAGGTGAGAGCGCATCGTTTCCAGCACAAGTATAATCTCAGTGCCTTTGTCTTTTACATGCTGGAATCCATCAATACCAATGGCATCCATCATACGGAGCGCAACGCCTAATAAAAATTCTGTTTTCACAATATTTTTAGAAACTACCTGATGCGACATGTGGATGACGGCATTTGTTTCTCTGAACGTTCGATTACAGACGGAAGAGTTTCCGCAAACGAAGACACGCTCCCATGGAACAAATACGTTTTCGAACGAAACAATGGCATCTCCTTCTTCAAACCTTGAGGACAGCGGATGATCCCAGCTATTTTTGCCGTAATCGAAAGACTCGCGGCTGATGAATTTTAAGCCCTCTGTATTGTTCGGAATCGCAAATGCAAGAGAATACGGATCATCCTTCTCACCCTCTTTTTTAACCGTCGAAGGAAACACTAGTATTTCGTCCGTAATTCCCCCTTGCGTCGCTAACAGGCGGATACCATCCACAATGATTCCATCTTCCCGTTTCTCGACAAGGTGGAGCGCAACGTTTGCGTCCTTTTGTTCATGCTGCGCTTTGGAGCGGTTCACTTGAGGGTGAATCAGAGTATGCGTGAGGCTAATGTCATGTTCACGCGCGAATTCATAGTAGTTGTATGCATTTTCAGCAAACCGTTTGTCTTCCTCGGCAAATAAGTCATTCGCTATCCCCATTGCCATCACTTCGGCATTTAAATAATCCGGCGATCGTCCCATCATTCCGCCTGTCATTCGGGCCCATTCCTGAATCGCTTCACGCCTCTTTTGTAAATCTTCTATCGTTTTTGGCTGAAGAAAAGTCATTCCGACTTTTTGCCCGGTGCTGGGTGATGTATAAAGCATTTTATTTGGCTTTTCGTATTGGAGATCGTATAAAGAAGCCATTGACTTGACGACTCCTTTTAAGCCGGGATGCTCAGTGACATCCTCGACTTTTTCTCCGTGCAGAAAGATGTTGTTTTGCGATTTTTTTAAGCGTTCAATATACTCTCTTCCTGTTTTTGCGGGCATGCAGGTTTCCTCCTTAAGATTTTTTCTTTCCGAATTGCGGAATGTGATGATCACTTATGGAGATATGGATGACTTTAGGCTCTGTATAAAATTCAAAGATGGCATAATGGCCGCCCTCTCTGCCAATTCCGCTTGCTTTTGTGCCGCCGAAAGGAGTTCTAAGATCGCGGACGTTTTGGGCATTCACCCATAGCATTCCCGCATCAACAGCTTGAGCGACCCGGTGGCCTTTTTTGATATCATTGGTCCATACATAGCCTGCGAGTCCATATTTGATATCATTGGCCATTTCAATTACTTCTTCTTCCGTTTCAAATTCGATCACAGTCATGACAGGCCCGAAAATTTCTTCTTGGGCAATTTTCATGCTATTATTCGCATTCAAAAGCAGAGTCGGCGGGATAAAATAGCCTGATTGGCAATCAACAGGAATCTCTCCTTGCACGACTTCACATCCTTCTTCTTGTGCCAGTTTGATATAAGATGCGACTTTCTCATAATGTACTTTGCCAATAAGAGGACCAAGCTGTGTCGACGAATCCATCGGATCCCCGATGACAATATTGTTCACGCGTTCTTTCAACGCCTGGACAAAATGATCTTTAATCGCTTTATGAAGAAAAACACGAGAGTTTGCGGTGCAGCGCTCTCCATTGAATGAAAAGATTCCCCATATTGCGGCATCCAGCGCCCGTTCCACATCAGCATCGTCAAACACAATCAGCGGTGACTTCCCGCCCAGCTCCATTGATGTTTTCTTTAACGTATCAGCGGCATTTTTTATAATGGTTGATCCTGTTGTCGTTTCACCCGTAAAGGAAACTGCTTCGACATCAGGATGCGCTACAAGAGATGCGCCCGCCGTTTCGCCAAATCCATGAACAATATTGAATACACCTTTTGGCAATCCCGCTTTATGAATGACCTGGGCTAACTTATTAGCTGTCAGCGGTGATAGTTCAGCCGGTTTTAAGACAACTGTATTGCCGGTAGCCAGAGCCGGGGCCACCTTCCATGTTTCCAGCATAAAAGGCGCGTTCCACGGCGTGATCAGACCCACTACTCCTAGCGGTTGATATACTGTGTAATTAATGAATTCTCCATCAACCGGGTAAGCTTCTCCGTGCAGCTTTGTCTGCACCATCCGTGCATAAAAGCGGAAATTCTCAGCAGCTCTTGCCGTCATTTTTTTAGTCTGGCTGATTGGCAGGCCAGTATCTAATGCTTCCAGTAATGCAATTTCTTCAATTTCTTCATCTATTACATCTGCAATGCGGTTGATATATGCCATGCGCTCCGCTACTTTCATTGATCCCCATGGACCGGAAACGAACGCTTCCCGTGCAGCAGCAACCGCTTTTTGAATATCTGCTTCTTTTCCAGAAGCAACCCTGTTTATTACTTCATTTGTAAAAGGATTGATATTTTTAAATGTATTCCCATCAAGTGCTTCTGCAAATTCCCCATTGATGTACAGTTCGATATCATCTACTGTTTGATGTCCTTTACTTGCTTGCGCTGTATATTGATGTTGTTTCATCTTATCCCGCCTTTCTACATTTTCACTTTACGGCTGTGGCATCAGACAGATTGACATACTTTTGCAAAACAGACTTAATTTCCACTTGCAGTTCTTCTGAAGGGAGATCCATAGGGAGACGCAGGACAGGCTCTATTTTGTTCATCATGCCGAGCGCCGCTTTTAAAGGTGCCGGGTTTGTATCTTTAAATAGCACATCGTTTAGCTCCATTAGATCATAGTGAAGATCTTGCGCCCGTTTGACATCACCTTCAGCCCAAGCATTGTAGACATCAGCGACCTGTTTTGGCGCGACATTTGCGGTGGCCGATATGTGGCCGGCTCCGCCAATCGCAAGCATTGGATAACAAAGCAACTCAATTCCGGAATATAAGAGAAAATCTCGCCCGCATTCTTTAAGCACGCGGTTAATATGTTCAAAATCTTTATTGGATTCCTTGGCGCCGATAATATTCGGACAATCACGATGTAATTTTGCAAGTGTCCCTACTTCAAGGTTCACGGCTGTTCTGCCAGGGATGTTATAAACGATAATTGGAATTTGCACAGAATCCGCTATAGTCTTGAAGTGTTTATACAAAGCGTGCTGAGACGGCTTATTGTAATAAGGAACAATAACAAGGGCAGCATCAGCACCCATCTCTTCTGCCTTTTTCGTTAAATAAAGGGCTTCTTTATGGTTCGTTGAACCAGTTCCAGGAACAAAAGGAACCCTTCCATTTACTGCTTGGCACGCATGTTCCATTACCTTCACTCGTTCTTCAATTGTCAGTGAGCTTGGTTCACCTGTCGTTCCTGTCACTGAAATTCCATGGCTGCCGCTTTCAATATGCCAATGGATTAATTCTTCCAGTTTGTTGAAGTCAATAGAACCATCCGTTTGAAAAGGTGTTACAATTGGTGCAATAGAACCTCTTAATTTTTGTTTGCTTTCTTCATAGTTTTTCAATGTGATAATCTCCTTTACTTTACAAATGTAAGTGTTTACAATTCAGAATATATAAATAATTATGAATTGAATGCCTTGTAATCAATGTATCATGTCGTTTTCCATATGAAAAATATTGAAAAAGTTTATTTTCTATATGAAAAATATATATGTGAAAGGGTGATGTTGATGGACGTAAGACAGCTCAGATATTTTTCTGTCATTGCAGAGGAAAAACAGATCACAAAAGCGGCTAAAAAACTGCACATGGCTCAGCCGCCGCTCAGCCAGCAGCTGAAATTACTGGAGGAAGAACTCGGCGTTAAGCTGATCGACAGAAACGGCCGATCTTTGGAACTGACCCAAGCGGGCGAGGTGCTGTATCAAAAAGCAAAGGATTTATTAATCTATTTCGAAGAAACTAAAAAAGAAGTCAAAGAGATTGGCAACGGCTTGAAAGGCAACCTTGCGATCGGCTCAGTTAAGACCAGCTTTTCCCTTATTCCTGAACGAATCAGCTATTTTCGAAAGTATTATCCCCGTGTGAGTTTTACGATTAAAGAAGGTGATACTTTTACTTTGGCAGAGGAGTTGAAAAAGAGAACAATTGAATTAGCGATTGTAAGGCTGCCCTTCAATCTCGACCTTTTCTCCCATTTACCTCTTCACTCAGACTGTTTTGTCGCTGTGATACCTGATCAATGGCACTATGAACACGGCATTTCCATGGAAGAAGCCGCGCAGCTGCCGCTCATTATGCTGAGTACGATGAAGGGAGCAGGTCTTTACGGTTTAGTCATGAATGAGTTTAAACAGAAAGGCCTTATACCTGAAGTCGTGTGCCGGACACCTGACGCCGCTATGGTTCTGTCTCTTGTGCGGGCGGGTGTAGGTGCGGCATTGCTTCCTCAATCCGCTCTGACAGCATTGCCGCTTACCGGTGTGAAAGCTGTCTCCATTTCCGATGTCGATATTTATACAGAAACAGTCATCATTTGGCTGAAAGATCGCTATCTTTCCAAAAACGCCCGTCATTTTTTACATACGTTTACCGAGGAAGATGTCATGCTTCCTCGGTCTCTCTAATATGCCTGCTTCAAAATAGCCATCACATCTTGGACATTCGCTTTTCTTGGATTGAATTGAAAGCTGTGTTCATTTAACGCATCTATCGCAATCGTTTCAAAGTCCTCCTTTGCTACGCCTGTCTCACGCAAAGGCGGGATTTTTACTTTCTTGCAAAGCTCAGCTACAGCTTTAATCACTCTGCTTGCTGCTTCTTCATCCGAATCTTGTGCTGTTTCTATACCCATTGCAGCGGCGATTTGCCGGTATTTCTTTCGAGCCGAAGCATTGCCTGCGTTATAGCTCAGGACATAGGGAAGCACTGCCGCATTTGCCAAACCATGAGGCAGGCCGCAATGTGCGCTCAAAGGGTGTGCAATTGCATGGACTAAGCCGAGAACTGCCGAATTAAAAGCAAACCCGGCAAACAAGCTTCCCAACATCATGTTGCTCCTCACTTCAACTTCATCTCCGTTTTTTACTGCCTGCTCAAGATTCTGATAAATAAAACTGATTCCTTTTAAAGCGTGATGGTCAGAAATCGGGGAGGCTGCCTTAGACAAAAAAGCCTCTATTGCATGAGTAAGAGCATCCATACCTGTAAATGCTGTCACATTAGGCGGCAGCTTTTTAGTCAGCACTGGGTCTAGTAACGCAATATCCGCACTGCAGTTTTTTCCATGTATGACCATTTTTTTCTTACGCACAAGATCGGTCACAACAGTGAAGTCTGTGGCTTCACTTGCTGTGCCGGCCGTTGTAGGAATAGCAATCAAGGGCTTTGTGTTATGACAAACGAGGTCAGAGCCTTCATATTGACGAATTGGCGAAGGGTTTGTCAGCAGTATATTAACAGCCTTTGCCGTATCTATACTGCTTCCACCTCCTACAGCGACAATTCCGTCCACCTGTGTGCTTCTTGCCGCTTCAGCAGCTTCCTCAATTGATGCTTCATCTGGGTTTGGAATGACAGCACCGTACTCCGAGCATGTCAGGCCGGAAGCTTCAAGGCTTGATATAATATGATCCGCAATCCCTGCCGCCTTGATTCCAGGGTCATATATACATAGCACCTTTTCTAACCCTAAGTCAGCCGCAATACGCCCCGTATCTTTTGATACACCGCTGCCAAAATAAATATTGCTGGAGATGTTAAATGTGAACATCGTCTTTCGCTCCTTCGGTTTTCGTCTGAAGATGGATTTCTCCAATCATGGATTTCACAACAATATCATCAAAATTCCCCTTAACTCCGCTCGTGCGGCTCAGGACGGTCCCCACATAACAGCCTAAAAATCCAAGCGGAATGGAGATAATCCCCGGGGATGTCAGCGGGGACAGCGCCTCTCCCGTAAAAATGGCCGCGCCAGGCACAGGGTCCCAAACACTTGGGCTCAGCATGACCAGAACAATCGTCGAGAGCAGTCCCGTCAGCATTCCAGTAATAGCGCCAATATGGTTAAACATTTTCCAAAAAAGGGTAAACAGGATGACAGGGAAGTTAGAGCTGGCAGCAACGGTTAACGCCAGTGAGGAAAGAAATGCGACGTTCATGGACTGAACAAATAACGCAATCAAAATGGCCATAACCGTAATGCCGACGGACGCAGCCTGCGCCATTCTTACCTGCTGCTGTTCTGTTGCTTTTCCATTTTTTACAATTTTATTATAAAAGTCGTGTGAAAACGCGGTTGCGCCTGACAATACAATACCTGCCACCACCGCCAAAATTGTCGCAAATGCCACAGCAGCGATAAAAGAAAATAAAAGATGTCCGCCTAAAAAATCAGCAAGCAGCGGTGCTGCCATGTTACCTGCGCCGTTAGCAGCCTTAATGGCCTTTTCTCCTACAAATTTAGCTGCTCCGAAGCCGAGTATAATTGTCATGAGATAAAACAATCCGATAATCCAGGCAGAATACACCACCGATTTTCGTGCCGTTTGTGCATCAGGAACAGTTAAAAAGCGAATAAGCAAATGCGGTAATCCAGCCGTTCCCAGTACAAGCCCCAAAGTAAGTGAAATAGCGTCAAGTCCATTCTCATATTTTACACCTGGATGTAAATACGCCTCTTTTAATGAAGTGGCGCTCTTCATCTCCTCAAAAATCGCCATCACATTAAAATCAAATTTTCCCAATACAAGCACAAAGATAATAAATGTTCCTGTAAAAAGCAGTACGGCTTTTATCATTTGAACCATACTCGTTGCAGTCATCCCTCCAAAGATGACAAACATCAGCATAATAACACCGACCGCCCCTACCGACAGTTCGTATGGAACATTCAGCAGCAATTTAAATAAAGTGCCTGCCGCCACCAGTTGAGCGATCATATAAAATATAGAAATCACAAGTGTATTAAAGGCTGTCACCCCTCGCACTTGTTTCCTCTTAAAACGAACATCTATCATGTCAGCAAGTGTATAGGTGCCTAAATTGCGGAGAGGTTCCGCCACAAGGAGCATCACAATCACATAAGAGACAAGTGCGCCATACACCAAAAATATCCCGTCAAACCCGATAAGGGAAACCGCTCCGATTAACCCTAAGAATGATGAGGCTGACATAAAATCTCCAGCAATGGCTAAGCCATTTTGCCAACTACTGAGCCCACCCCCCGCCGTATAAAAGCTTTTTGCCCCACTCGTTCGTTTTGAAGCAAAATAAGTCACCCATAATGATAACAATAGTATTGCTGTAAACATTAAAATAACCGACACATTCATAAATGTTCACTCCTATTTCTTATCGCTTCCGCCATACTGTCAAATCCCCTTGCCTTTCTGATATACAAGAAACAGATCAGCCAAGTCAGGACAAACTGGCCAAAAAAGAAGAGCCAGCCAAGTGAAATGGCGCCAAATACCTGAATAGTTAAAACATCAGTATAAAAAGCAAGCAATGGAAGCAACAGCGCAAAGGCAAGAGCAAACAATGCAACTGAAATATTAAAACGCATTCTTGCACGCATCAAAGTTTTATAATCCTCAGTCAAAAGACTCCTTTCGTTCACAACATATCCCCCCCTTATTTGAAAGCGATTTCAAAAATGACTTTATCATATATGATTCGCTTTGAATAATACAAATAAGATAGGTTTTATATCTAAAAAAAATATAGAATGGACCGAGACTTGGCGGATGAACAATTAATGCCGCAAATGGCAAATGACTATTTATTCCATAATTTGTATTTTTACTTTGTATAAAAAGACAAAAAATGTATATTCGTTCTTTTTTACTATACATGATATACCTTGATCAAGATAAATTTATAGTTTAAAAGAGGCGGTGTAAAATATCTATCGCATACCAAAAGACCATGAACTCAAAACAAGTCGAAGTATTGATTTCAAATATGGAAGAAACGAAATGACAAGAGCAGCAGTTGTCTCTAAGGCAATTCAGCTAGTCAAACCCCCGGTTTCAATATCACAAAGGAAAACCTTCCATTCTTCGAACAGATGATCAAAAATTTTAAGCATGTCATTGCTGAGCAAGACAAGGAATAACCATTGGGAAAATACCTTCCTATGAAGACTTTGAAAACAATTCATTATTTTTAGAATCAGTCAAAAAGAACATGCACGAGCGCTTTGACAGACAGCTTGTTACAATTTTTTAGATTAATCTCAGCTATAAACCCTGAATTCAAGGTCAAAAGCTGTTAGAATAGAAACATCATCAATAATTGTAAGAAGGAGAATTCACATGGGAAAAACACTCGTATTTGGACACAAAAACCCTGACACAGACACGATTTGCTCTGCGATTGCTTACGCTGATCTGAAAAACAAAATCGGCGCTCTGGCAGAAGCTGTCAGACTTGGAGAAATCAATGGAGAAACACAATACGCATTAGATTTCTTTAAACAAGAAGCACCTCGTTTCATTGAAACGGCTGCAAACGAAACAAAGCAAGTCATTCTTGTTGATCATAACGAATTCCAGCAAAGTGTAAGCGATATTGATCAAGTACAAGTGACTGAGGTCATTGACCATCACCGTATTGCCAACTTTGAAACAAGTGAACCTCTTTACTATCGTGCTGAGCCAGTTGGTTGTACAGCAACGATCCTTAACAAAATGTACAAAGAGAACCAAATCACCATTGAAAAAGAAATCGCTGGGCTGCTTTTATCTGCGATCATTTCTGATTCCTTATTATTCAAATCCCCAACATGCACACAGCAAGACATTGATGCTGCGCATGAGCTAGCAAAAATTGCAGGGGTAGACCCAGAAGTATACGGCCTAGACATGCTGAAAGCTGGCGCTGATCTAAGCCAAAAAACTGTTCAAGAATTAATTACACTTGATGCAAAAGAATTTGCACTAGGCAGCAGCAAAGTTGAAATTGCTCAAGTCAATACAGTAGATATCGCTGACGTGACAGCAAGACAGGCTGATATTGAAGCCAAAATCAATGAAGTCATTGCAGCGAAAGGTCTTGATCTATTTGTTCTTGTGATCACAGACATCTTAGAAAATAATTCACTTGCACTTGCACTTGGTGCTGAAGCAGCAAAAGTAGAAAAAGCATTTAACGTAACACTTGAAAACAACACAGCATTATTAAAAGGTGTCGTATCAAGAAAGAAACAAGTCGTGCCTGCACTAACAGACGCTCTTTCTTAATCAACACGAAAAGACTGCTGACCGGTCAGCAGTCTTTTTCTATGTCAAAAAAGCGTTCCTTTCAGAACGCCCTCCTATTAATGAATATATACATCACTGACGAGAATATCCTTTATAGCACTTGTTGGTATGGTGAATTCAACAACCCCCATGTAGCCAGGCGCCACATCATATTCATTAAAGGAAATCACAAGCTTGCCTTTCGAATTGATATAGAAGCTTTGATCTGGCTTGATCTTCTTAAATGGGTCCATTTCATCTTGGCCAATCCAGTAAATCTTATTGGAATCCTCTTTCATCTGTTTTTTCATTTGTTCTTTAATGTTCTCACTAATCACATCAATATAACGGTCATCTTTAAACAAGCTCGGTAATGTGATGAGCACATGATTTTTCTTATCGACTGTATCATACGTCATTTCTTCTGCTGTCGATGCTTGCGTTGTTACCTTGTATCGACCTAGTGAAAGAATTTGATCATTATTTGTTCTTACTTCATATCCACTCTCAACACTCAAATGACCATTTTTATAGCCCTTTGTTTCCATTTCAAAATCTTGATACAGCTTTTTATTTTCGGCTAAATATTTTTGATTGAGGCTGTCTTCTAATGTTCCGTCTCCGCCAAGCCCTGAAACGTGTGGCGTTTTCAGATCAATGTTCGTTCCCTGTTCACTTTTCTTAAATTCTATAAAAGTGACCACTTTCACAAGCTGACCAATGACAGGGACTTCTGAAATCGCTCTCGCTGCCTGTGGACTCACGTTGACAGTGGTGACAAAGATGGCAACCGCAGCGACGAGTCCCATGCTCCATTGCTTGAAGTGCGTTTTTTTACTTTTTCGTTTCAACATCCGTTCAACCATGGCATCATATTCCGGTGGAATAGGGATTTCTAAATATTCCTCTTTTAACTGTTCCAAATGCTTATCCATTTATATTTCCTCCTGCGATAATTCTACTTTTAAAAGTCGCAACGCCTTATATAATCTTGTTTTGATGGTGTTTTCATTTTCTTCGAGTATATGAGCGATGTCCTCTAGCTTTAAATCTTCAAAAAATCTCAATATAATGATGACCCGATACATCTCAGGCAAATCCTCTATGGCCCGTCTGACATCTTGATCTTCATATACATCAGACTCTCCCTTTGATAGGAATTCAAGTGTGTCATCATCTGTCACCTGCATTCGCTTTTTCTTTCGTAAAAAATCAAGAGCAGCGTTCACCACGATTTTATAAAACCAGCTATTCATCTTGCTTTCATCTTCTAATCGGTGGACAGACTTGAGTGCTTTATGAATCGCCTCTTGAACCACATCCATGGCATCTTCTGGATTTTTGACATAACTATAGGACAATCGATAAAAATTATATTTATGCTCCATTACGTAATCCGCAAATTGATCATCAATCTTTCGTTTCTTCATTTACAAAGAGCTCCTTTATCTTAAATGCGCATCTGTTATTCCTTACATTGGATAGACGTGCTTCATTTCAAAATAGTTTGCGCTCGTTTTTTTATTAACATGTCAATGTACTCAAGTTTCTATACAAAAAGAGCGAACCTGTCCGGTTCACTCTTTCAAAGTGGTCATTTGTCTATTGATAAAGTGTTTTAATGAAGAAAGCGGATGAGTGATGGAGACGCCTGTCTCGTCTTCAATTTGTTGTGCAGCATGAACCATAGAGAGCTGCATCACGCAAATGTCTTCACTCTTTTTCACCATACACTTTCTTAATTGCTCTTTGATGAGATGTTCGTATGCTTGTGTGTCTCCATTCATGCACAGATGAAAAGCATCACGCATCACAATCGGTTCTACGTCAATCTTGTTCCCCCGCTTCTTGGTATACACATAAAGACGATTCATCGTTCCTTCCACTGTATCTGGATTTGAAAACAGAAGCTGAAGAGGACCTTCTTTCTCACAAATCAGCTCAAATAATGGTTCATCTATCGAAACAATCGGTTGTTTGAAAAGGTGCTGCTGATCACCCATCGCCGCAATATATTGTGTACATGTTAATAGGATGATATCGGCCTCCCTCTCTTGCATAAGACTGTTAATGGCATAGGCTTGCTGCTTCTGAAGATCAAAAGTGGGATCTTGTTTGGCCCGTTCCATGAATGATGAATCGACTGTGTGATGCAGCTCAAATGCTGTATCACAAAAAACGTCTTCTATATAAGACATATTGGATGGATGTGCGTGAAGGCAGTGTAATCGAATCATGGTCCGCTCCTCATGAAAGTTTTCAATCATTATATCAATCCTTGTATGAAATAGGGAGCAACATGACCATATTGTTATTGAAATCTATAAGGAGGGATTCTACTTGAAAGAAGATCAACAGCCTAAATCATCTTCAGATTCAGAAGAAACCTTGACGAATCGCCAAGGTCATCCGGTAACAGATAATCAAAACATGAGAACCGTTGGGAATAGAGGGCCAACCACACTTGAAAACTACGATTTCCTTGAGAAAATCAGCCATTTTGATCGTGAACGCATTCCTGAACGTGTCGTTCACGCACGAGGGGCCGGGGCACACGGATACTTTGAAGCCTACGGCACATTCGGTGATGAACCCATTTCCACCTATACAAGAGCCAAATTATTTCAGGAGAAAGGGAAAAAGACCCCGGTCTTTGTTCGATTTTCTTCTGTGATTCACGGCGGACATTCGCCAGAAACATTACGGGACCCTAGAGGATTTGCGATTAAATTTTATACAGAGGATGGCAACTGGGATCTAGTTGGAAATAACCTGAAAATTTTCTTTATCCGAGATGCTTTAAAGTTTCCTGATTTGGTTCATGCCTTTAAGCCAGACCCTGTCACCAATCGTCAGGACGGCGAGCGCATTTTTGATTTCGTCTCACAATCACCAGAAGCCACGCATATGGTGACATTTCTCTTTTCACCATGGGGTATTCCAGCGACATACCGCCATATGCAAGGCTCTGGTGTCCATGCCTACAAATGGGTGAATCATGAAGGGAAAGCCGTGCTGGTCAAATATCATTTTGAACCAAAACAAGGCATTCGCAATCTGACCCAAGAACAGGCTCAAGCGATTCAAGGTGAGAACTTTAATCATGCCACACAGGATTTATATGAAGCCATTGAGCAAGGCGATCACCCTGAATGGGAAGTATATGCACAAATCATGGAAGACGATGCCACCCTCACCTCGACTTTGATCCACTTGATCCGACAAAGCTTTGGTACAAGGATGACTATCCATGGAAGCCGATCGGACGAATGGTTTTAAACAAAAATCCAGAAAATTATTTTGCAGAAGTCGAACAGGTTGCCTTTGGGACTGGGGTTCTCGTAGATGGTTTGGATTTTTCAGCTGATAAATTGCTGCAAGGTCGAACCTTCTCATACTCTGATACCCAGCGATATCGTGTCGGGCCAAACTATTTACAGCTGCCGATCAATGCTCCAAAAAAGCATATCGCAACCAATCAGCGGGATGGCCAAATGGAATACCATGTCGATCAAGGAAAAGGGCAAAATCCCCATGTGAATTATGAACCGTCTATCCTCGGTGGATTAAAAGAAGCGAATCAGGATGGAAAGGATCATAGACCTTTTGTCGAGGGTGAAGTCAAACGAGAAGCCATCGATCGCCCGAACAATTTCGGTCAAGCAGGAGAAACCTATCGTCGGTTCAATGATTGGGAGCGTGAGGAACTGATTAAGAACTTAGTCAATACCCTTGCGACGTGTCAAAAAGACATTCAAGACCAAATGATCGAAAACTTCACAAAAGCAGATCCTGATTACGGAAAGCGTGTTGCTGATGGCTTAAAAGCCTTTAAACAAGAGGAACCAAGCGGACCAATCGGCTCAACAGGTGCAGCACAAGCCGTGAACGAAGCCATCAACAAAAGCACGCCTTCAGACCCTTATTAAAGCAAAAAGAATGCAGCGGCGAGGCTGCATTCTTTCTTTTACCATCTATTATGAGTTTTGACCTTTTTTAATCCATTCTGCCACATTGACTGTTCGTTTCGCCTGATGTTTCGCAGCTGCTTCTGCATCCTCTTGGATCTTTCCATTTTGATCAACAGTGACACTCACGCCGTAAGGGTTGCCACCTGCACCGTATAATGAGTCATCTGTGTATCCAGGAGCGGCAATAATGGCTCCCCAGTGGAACATCGTTGTATAAAGGCTCAGAATCGTCTGCTCCTGTCCGCCATTTGGATTTTGTGCAGATGTCATCGCACTTACTGCTTTGTTTGCCAATTTCCCTTGGAACCACAGGCCACCTGTTGTATCTAAGAATTGCTTCATTTGAGCCGGCAAGTTACCGAAACGTGTCGGCATGCTAAAGATGATCGCATCGGCCCACTCTAAATCACTTAATTGAACCTCTGGTACATCTTTTGTTTCGTCTAAATGTGCTTTCCATGCTGGATTTGATGCAACAACTGATTCTGGTGCCAATTCAGGAACTTTTAATACTTTGACTTCAGCACCAGCTTCTGTCGCTCCAGCCTCAGCCCATTTCGCCATCTGATAGTTTGTACCTGTTGAACTATAATAAATAATCGCTAGTTTTACATGTTCCATTTGTTCCAGCTCCTTTTGTTTGGTTTGCCCAAAAAGCTTCTGTAAAAATCCCACCTGTATTCCCCACCTTATTTAAAATTGACGACGATACCATAAAGCCGCAGCATCGACTTCTTCTCTTGTTAGCTGATGTCCACGATTTTCCCAATGAAGCGTGACCGATGCGCCTGCTTCTTGCAGCAATTGCTCGAGCTCCTGTGATTCCTCTGGACGGCACATTGGGTCATTTTCACCAGCTGCTATAAAGACTTGTTTCCCCACTAATGAAGGCAATGAAACCCCGCGTCTTGGGACCATCGGGTGATGCAGGATGGCTCCTTTCAGTGCGTCTCCATAATGGAATAACAGACTTCCAGCAATGTTAGCTCCGTTGGAATATCCAATGGCTACCACATTGTGACGATCAAACCCATATTCATCTGCTGCTTCCCCTATAAATGTATATAGTTCCTCTGTACGCTCAATTAAATCTTGCTCATCAAATACACCCTCTGCCAAACGCCTGAAAAAACGCGGCATGCCGTTTTCTAACACATTTCCTCTCACACTAAGAACAGATGCGTCAGGATCTACCACCTCTGCAAGCGGCAATAGATCATGCTCTGTCCCGCCAGTTCCATGCAGCAATAAAAGGACAGGACTTTGTTCATTCTTTCCTTTTCGAAAAAGATGCTTCATCATGAATCTCCTTTCCCTTTAATGTCTCTCACCTCAATTGGCAGCACAATTTGTTCAATCTGACTGCGCTGCGCCTCATATTGCGGTGGCAGTTTCAATGCTTCACCCATCGTTTCCACTGATTCATCGTGTGCAAACCCTGGTGGATCCGTCGCAATCTCAAATAATATGCCGCCAAGCTCTCTAAAATAAATGGCATTGAAGTAATTTCGGTCTTGCACAGGCGTCACTTGGTATCCGCTTTGCGCAATATGTCTTTGCCAATCTAATTGATCCTGATCATCTGTTGCTCTCCATGCAATATGATGCACAACCCCAACACCCATACGTCCTCGTGCAACAGGTGTCTGTTTCACATCAATGACATTTCCAATATCACCGAACGAACGGAATCTCACATAATCCTCTTCTGCTCCAACTCGTTGAAGTCCCATCGTTTTCTCTAACAGCTGCATCGTTTGCTCAGGCTGCGATGTTAATAAAACAGCTCCGCCAAACCCTTTAATCGCTACGTCTGGTGTGACTCCATTAAATGTCCACTCATTTTGCTTTCCCTCCTCACGCTCTACAAGTTCAATCCATAAACCGTGCGGATCTTCAAATGAGAGAAAGGCTTCACCAAAGCGTTCAATGGTTTCATAAGAAATATCAAACTGCTTCAGACGTTCCTTCCAGAAAGAGAACGCGCCTGTAGGTACGACATATGTTGTCACACCCACTTGACCTGCACCAATTTGCCCCTTTTGTGCGCCTGGCCAAGGGAAAAACGTCATAATGGTACCAGGAGATCCCCCTTCATTCCCAAAATATAAATGGTATGTGCCCGGATCATCAAAATTGATGGTCTTCTTCACGAGACGAAGACCTAAAACACCTGCATAAAAATCAACGTTCTCCTGAGGATGACCTACAATCGCTGTAATATGGTGAATTCCTTCTGTTTTCTTCACTTCTAATGACCTCCTCATCATGAAGTAACAAGCCTCTATTCATTATGTCTTTGTTGACGTCTTTTAATTATCTTGAATTCGAGATATTAGATTAAAAAATATATTTATCTCGAATTAAGAATAAGTTGTTTTTAAATAAATGTCAATGATTTTAGTTGTTCCTTTTAAAAAAGCATCTTTTCCCTTCACATTGACTTCATCATACATTTCTCTCATGCCTTGATAATAATGATTCAATTATGATGTATTCCATTTTAAAATTTTACTGGTAAAATTCTTGTAAAGGAAACTTTTTGGGGGAGATATTATGGCTAATACCTGTCCATACTGTGGCACAAATCTAAAAAAGGAGAGAGATTTCTTTTTTTGTGATTTTTGCGATATGAATTTACCACTAGATCAGATTCAGAAAGACGGAGAAAGAATCCAGATAAACAACAGAGAAATCATTTCTACCTATCTTAATATGACAACTCCAGAATTAATGACATTTTCAACATGGGAACTGATACTTCTTTTAAGAGAAGCTAGAAAAATGAGAGCATCTCTTTACAAAAGAAAAGATGAATTACTACAGTCATTTAAACTATCCACAAAAAAAATGTATGTAATCGAAAATATACTTAAGGTTCGGCTAGGTTATATCCCAGCGAATCTAAATAAGTCATTCCTCAACAATTATAAAAAAAATATAGAAAACCCTAAATATAAAGAAAAAATGCTGATATGGGAAAAATGAATTAATATATTTTCGCCTGATCATTTAAACTTTTAATATCTTTAAAGATATGCCTTAAATCGGCAGCAATTATTCATTTGATTACATAAAAAAGCGAAGAGCTCAAGGCTCTTCGCTTTTAAGTCAACGACTTACTCACCAGTAACGTATGGAAGTAATGCCATTTGACGTGATTTTTTGATCGCTAAAGTCAATTTACGTTGATACTTAGCGCTAGTTCCTGTTACACGACGAGGTAAAATTTTACCACGCTCAGAAACAAACTTTCTAAGAAGATCAACATCTTTGTAATCGATGTGCGTGATACCGTTAGAAGTAAAGAAACATACTTTACGACGTTTCGCACGACCGCCTCTGCGTCCACCTGCCATTTGTTTTCACACCTTTCCTTTAGTCATTTTTCAGATCAATTAGAATGGCAAATCATCATCGGAGATGTCAATCGGTTTACCATCATTCGCAAATGGGTCATCATTGAAGCTATTTCCCTGATTACGATTTTGATTGTTTTGATTGCCATATGGATTTTGATTTGGTTCATTTCCAAATGGGTTCTGATCGTTTTGGCTACCGCCATAATACTGGCCTCCGCTATTGCCACCGCCGCTGTATCCACCTGAACCAGCACCGCCGCTCTTAGGCTCAAGAAATTGAACACTTTCAGCTTGAACCTCTGTCACGAAGACACGCTGTCCTTGCTGATTTTCATAGTTTCTCGTCTGTAAGCGACCGTCTACACCGGCAAGACTTCCTTTTTTCAAGAAATTAGCCACGTTCTCGGCTTGTCTTCTCCAAGTAACACAGTTAATGAAATCGGCTTCACGCTCTCCAGATTGATTCGTAAACGTACGATTCACAGCTAGAGTAAATGTGGCTACAGCCGCACCATTAGGCGTGTAGCGAAGCTCAGGGTCTTTTGTTAGTCTTCCGACCAATACAACACGGTTTAGCATATTGAAAGACCACCTTTAAATATATATTTCAATGATTTATACTTCTTCTTTAACAACAATGTGGCGAATGATATCGTCACTGATCTTAGCTAAGCGGTCAAATTCTTGAACTGCTGCAGCGTCAGATTGAACGTTTACGATTTGGTAGAAACCGTCACGGAAATCGTTGATTTCATATGCAAGACGACGTTTACCCCAATCCTTTGTTCCAGTGATCTCCGCTCCATTAGAAGTCAACACGTTATTGAAACGCTCGATAACTGCCTTTTTAGCCTCATCGTCAACTGTTGGGCGGATGATGTACATAACTTCGTACTTTCTCATCTGATTGCACCTCCTTTTGGTCTAAGCGGCCCTAAACGGGCAAGGAGCAATAAATTATATTACTCACAATTGTATATTATAACAAACCACTTGGCCTATGACAAGAACCTATACATTAAAACGGAAATGAATGACGTCTCCATCTTTCACTTCGTATTCTTTACCTTCTAAACGAACTTTCCCTGCTTCTTTCGCAGCAGACATGCTTCCGCCAGCTAGTAAATCCTCATAAGCTACCGTTTCAGCACGAATAAAACCACGCTCGAAGTCCGTATGAATGATTCCGGCACATTCTGGCGCCTTCATTCCTTTTTTAAATGTCCAAGCGCGCACCTCTTGCTCACCTGCTGTAAAATACGTAGCTAAGCCTAGAAGTGAATAAGACGCTTTGATCAGCTGATCTAGTCCCGATTCTTTGATGCCGAGCTCTTCAAGGAACATCTGCTTCTCTTCTCCTTCAAGCTCTGCAATTTCAGACTCGATCTTGGCACAAACAATGATCACTTCAGCGTTTTCGCCAGACGCAAACTCACGAATTTGTTGGACATATTCGTTACCGTCCTGATCCGCTACTTCATCCTCACTCACATTTGCTACATAAAGAACTGGTTTAGACGTGAGTAAATGAAGCTGTTTCACAAGCTTTTGCTGCTCATCTGTAAATTCTACAGATCTTGCAGATTTTCCAGCTTCAAATGCGTCCTTTAGCTTAGACAAAATATCAAATTCAGCTACAGCTTCCTTATCCTTTTGTTTCGCGAGTTTACTCACCCGAGTCAAACGTTTTTCAACCGTTTCTAAATCAGCCAAAATCAATTCTAGATTAATGGTTTCAATATCTGACACTGGATCAACCTTACCTGATACGTGTGTAATGTTATCATCTGCAAAAGCTCTCACCACGTGACAGATCGCATCTACTTGGCGGATATGTGAAAGGAATTTATTCCCTAAACCTTCACCTTTAGATGCACCTTTGACAATGCCAGCAATATCAGTGAATTCAAAAGCAGTCGGAACTGTCTTTTTCGGCTGCACCAATTCTGTTAGCTTTTGTAAACGTTCATCCGGAACTTCTACAATTCCGACGTTTGGATCAATGGTACAGAACGGATAGTTAGCAGACTCCGCTCCAGCCTGTGTAATTGCATTAAATAGCGTTGACTTTCCGACGTTAGGTAAGCCAACAATACCAGCTGTTAAAGCCATTCTTTCATCTCCTCTATATCAAACGTGCTCGTTATACTGCGTAATATGAACCTAGAGCAATTATAAGTAGGTTTACATGAAAAGACAAGCTAGCCACAATGCATTTTCAATAGAAGAAACATCAACAAAAAGAGCGAATCAGAGCTGTAAAAGGATAACTTGCTTCTGTTTCTCCTGTATAATAGACAAATTTAACAAAAAAAGCATGAGGCCTACCTTAAGCAGTTGGCTCCTCATGCTTGACAAGAATTTTCTTCATTTTTCGTTCAAAATCTCTTCTTGGGATCATCACGCTGTGCCCACAGCCTTCGCATTTAATGCGAATATCCATTCCCAAACGAATGACCTTCCACCGATTGGCACCACATGGATGGGGTTTTTTCATTTCAACGACGTCGTGTAACCCAAACGCTTTGTCTGCCATCAGCCTTCACCTCTCTTGCTTACTTCATTGAATCTATTGTACAAAAAAACAATGATCGAGGGCAATGCACAAAATAAAGAGCCGCTTCCATTCGTCAGTCCCGTTCTTTTTTAAGAAAAAACCCTTCTTTTAGATCATTTTATTTGTGACCAATAGTTACTTAAACTCGGCTTTTTTTCAATATTGTCACAAACACTGTAGGTCAAAAGGTTTTTATTGGTAGAACTCTGTGGTTTTTCCATATTTTTTGATTTATGATATCTGCATAAATGTTATGTGAGGGAGCAGGTAAGATGGTCAATCGAAAGGATAGATTAACCGATAAAGACTATAAAATCATATCCGATCATGCTGGGAACGCAGACAATTACCAGCAGCACCATAAGATAGAAATAGGTCAGCAAACGCTCACTGTCCACGATTTTCTAAAGATCGATCATAAATTATATGGCTTAACGATGCAGCAGGAACATTCAGACGAGTTCATCGTTGCTTTTCACTGTCCGTTACCAATGCAAATGACGGTCTCATCACCAGAAGATGTTCAAACAGCAGCACATTCATTGCTAAAAACGGATTATGCCTATCCCATTGAAAGAAAATCCCTAGCTGGGAATCAAGATCATGCCTTTTTTAAAGGGAAGGAATACATAGAGCAAGTCTGTCAGAAGCACCCAAATGCAGCGATCTATCTCACTGGACAGACCCTTGCCGGTGCTGTTTGTGCTTATATTGCAACAGAACAGCCAGCTGTCAAAAAAGCCATCACCTTTGATAGCCCAAATATATGGAGCAGTCTGTCGCCTTCAATTCAGCAAAAGGCACTGCAAGGAAAATATACACATGTTTTGACTGAATATATTCAGCCCACTCATTATGTAGGCTTACTCAATCGTCAAGATCATGGGGTTGGACAAGTAAAGTACACCGTACCACCTCGGGAGCAAGGCTCGGTCCAAGAATCGATTAAATACAAACAAAGAGAAATCGACACCTTTTTAAAATCAGCTTTTGCGTCTATGAATATAGAATGGAACGAATCATTTGATACAAATGCCTTTTTAGCTCTCGTTTCAGGAGATTTAAAAGTAAATGGGTACGCATTCCATTCGAATGGGGCTGCCCGTATTTTAGATGAACAGCTTGATCACAATACGAGTTTTACGACCATGCTTTTACAAGAAATCCATTCAGGCCGTGCATATGCACAAAGCGGGCTTGAAATTATCATAAAATCCCATTTACTAAAAAATTCATCCTATGATCTACAAAGCATTATTGAGCATGAGGTGCAAACTGTATTTGAGAAAATAGATGGAATTGATGAAAGTGTAAAAGATGCCATCCATCATGTAAAACAAGAGCTTAAAGGACTTGTTGGCTTTGGGCACTATGATTTATTAAGTCATAGCGATGTGGAAGCACTGTTAGAGGAAGTAAGGATGGAGCAGCAGCATTCATCCTTTTATTCACATGAAAAACAACTGAATGCCTTGTACACCCTCAGAGACTACGAACAAGAACTTTCCACCCTTTCAAGACATATGTATACAATGGGTGACGACTATGCCAAGGCAGATAGACGCCTTGCGATGCAAATGGGGATTCGTTAAGAAAGGAGTCAACGTATGATCAATCAAAATAAACCTCCTAGTGACGCCCAGCGTTTCCTGCAAAATGTGAGTGCTCGCCGCTCCATGTCTGTATTCGAAGGTCAGTCCGCACCTCAAACACATTCGCAATCTCCTGAAGAAATTGCCGCCATTCAGGCCATGCGAAGAGAAGGTCAGCGAAAGGATTTAAAGCGATTGCTGAAAATGCGGCTTCATGACGAATTGGCAAACACCCGCGTGCACTTGGAGTATCAATTGGCAAAAACAGAAGATATGATGAACCAGACAACCATTGTCAAACAGCATTTATCCCAGCATTTAAAGGGACAAGCCATCTCAGAATTAGAGGAACGCATTCAGCGTCTCCAGCAACTGCCTGTATATGACGATATCAAAGACGCCATCGATTCAATTCGAATAAAATAAGCACTGCTCTTGTGAAGAGAGGTGCTTATTTTATTTTTTCAATATAATTTTTAGGCCGAGTAAATATCTTTTTACTTAAAATCGGATACAGCATTAAACAGACGAGTAAATAAAGATTTAACAAGCTATAAATCGGATACAAGAAAGCAATCAAATCGGCAAATCCAAGAGATGTTAAAGGCGCCATCAAAAGAAGCATAACGAATACAATCAACCAGCGAGGCATTCGTACAAAAGAGAGCATCCGACTGGATAAACCAAATAAACCGGCGGCTGTTGTCGTATAAATGGCTAGACAAAGGACAACTGTCATAAACACAAACAATGACGTCGGTGCCCCTTCTAATACCGTAAACAAAGGAATTCCTTCTGCTGAAAGACTCCCAGAAATATCAACAAGTATTTCGTTATATACATAAGAGATGACACCAAAAATTAGACCGCTTAATATACTCGCAACTTTGGCTTCTCCCAGCCCCTTCATTTCTTTCCCAACCGAAGACAGCACGGCAACTACAGATAATATATTCAAAGAAGCAAAGACAATACTGGCAGGCCAATTGTACTGCTGCCCAAAATCAATCCTCCACATATGATCATGATTCATATAATAAAAAACAAACGCATAGATGAGCCCCACCACCAAAATTGGTATAATGAAGGCATTCACCGATAAGAGCCCTTTCACATCCCAGAAAAAAATCATAAATGAAAAAAAACAAAACGCACCGATTCCAACCCAAAATGGAACATGATACATCTCAAGTGTGACCCCGCCACCGGCAATCATGACCGTTGTTGTTGTGAATAGATAAAGGACAATTAAAATGTCATACACCTTAGCCAGCCATGGACCTACAAGCCGCTCTAACACTGGCACAAAGTGATCAGCACGCACCTCATAACTAATTTTCAACACCACATAGGTAGACAGCATAAACATCAATGTAAATAGTAGAATGGCTAGTCCACTATCAATGCCAAAAAACTGCCAAATTTCTTGGCCGGAAGCATACCCCGCTCCTATTAAGCTTCCTAAAATTAAAAGCGTCCACCTTGAACCAGCCTTCCACACAATCATCACCTCATAGGTATAGAATTAAGCTTGTTTCCGTATACTGTTACTAACTACTATGACAAGGAAGTGAGACCTATGAATAGCAAGAACGGTCTTTTTTTAAGAAATAGGGTGAAAGAATACGTGTCCCATACGGATACAAATGCCATTCAGCATCTGAAAAGTATTTTATTCTCGCATCTTCAGAAAGCAGGAAAAAGACCCGTTGCCATCGTTTGTATTGGAACAGACCGCTCAACTGGCGACTCTCTAGGTCCACTTGTTGGAACAAAGCTTTCAGGTCTGAATTTGAATAAGCTTCACGTATACGGAACACTCTCTGACCCAGTACATGCTGTCAATTTAAAAGAAAAGCTCGCTGAAATTGAACAAGCTCATAAACATCCATTTATTGTGGCTGTTGATGCCTGTTTAGGAAGAGTGAAAAGTGTAGGATCCTTCCAAATTGGAGATGGGCCATTAAAGCCTGGGGCAGGTGTGCAAAAGGAGCTCCCGGAGGTAGGAGATATTCATATCAATGGGATCGTCAACGTGAGTGGTTTTATGGAATACTTCGTTCTCCAAAACACAAGGCTTCATCTTGTCATGTCTATGGCTACTACACTTTCTGAAAGTCTATCTCACATTGATCAAATGGATTGGACGAGAGAAAAAAGCCGCTCTCTCTTTACCCCTATTCAAAATATCACTGGGAGAATATAAAAAAGACCATCTCGTATGAAGATGGTCACTCTGATGATTCTCTCGTAGAAAGCAATTCAAGAATTCTTTCTAAATCTTCATTTGAAAGAAATTCAATCTCAATTTTTCCTTTTTTCTTCTGTTTCTTAATCGTCACTGAAGTACCAAAGTAATTTTGTAAGAAAGACTCTCTTTCTTTCAACATTCGATCCTTTGGTGCTTCTTTTTTCTTTGTTTCACGTGGAACATTTTCGTTTAACTGCTGAACAAGTTTCTCAACCTGACGTACATTTAACCCCTCGTCCACGATTTTCTTTACCAATGGCGCTAGCTTCTTCTTGTTTTTCAAGCTAAGCAATGTTCGTCCATGTCCCATCGATAACGTTCCATTGGCAATCAGCTTTTGTACTTCTTCCGGTAAAGTCAGAAGGCGGAGATGGTTCGCAATATGCGGTCTGCTTTTACCTAACCGCTTCGCTAATTCTTCTTGGGTCACACTTAAGTGATCTAGCAAGGAAGCATAGGCTTCCGCTTCCTCTAATGGAGATAAATCCTCACGCTGTAAGTTTTCTAAAAGAGCAATCTCTCTCATCAGCGTTTCTGAAAATTCTCTGACGATCGCAGGAATTGTTGTCAGACCAGCTTGTTCTGCTGCTCGAAAACGGCGCTCACCTGCTACAATGTCATATCCTTTAATCGATTTTCGAACGATGATCGGCTGTAAAACGCCGTGCTGCTGAATAGATGCTTTGAGATCAGCTAACGCATCGTCATCAAACGTTTTCCTTGGCTGATACGGATTCGGACGCAGATCCTTTAATTTGATTTCTTCTACAGCTTCTTCATTTGACTCTACGTTGTTAAATAATGCATTAATACCCTTCCCAAGACCTTTAGCCATTCGCATCCACTTCCTTTGCTAAGTCTAAATAGACATCTGCACCTCTTGAACGTGGATCATACAAGATAATAGGCTTTCCATGACTAGGCGCTTCGCTGAGTCTGACATTTCTCGGAATGACGGTGTGATAGACTTTATCTCTAAAGTATTTCTTCACTTCTTCAATGACCTGAATCCCCAGATTTGTCCTTGCATCAAGCATCGTCAGTAAGACCCCTTCAATGGCAAGGTCGGTATTTAAATGTTTCTGCACGAGACGAACTGTGTTTAACAATTGACTTAATCCTTCAAGCGCATAATATTCACACTGCACCGGTATTAAAACGGAATCGGATGCAGTTAACGCATTAATCGTCAGTAATCCAAGTGATGGCGGGCAGTCAATAATCATATAATCATAATTTTGCTTCACTGATTCAAGTGCTCTCTTCAGCCTCACTTCACGTGAGATCGTAGGCACAAGCTCAATTTCAGCCCCTGCAAGCTGTATCGTCGCAGGAATGACATCAAGATTTTCGACCTCTGTCGTCTTAATCACATCAAGTACATCTGCATCATCAACTAAAATATCGTACACACACTTCTCTACGTCGGCCTTCTCAATCCCAATACCACTCGTGGCATTGCCCTGCGGATCAATATCAACTAACAACACTCGTTTTCCTATGTATGCTAAACACGCACCCAAATTAACAGAAGTTGTCGTCTTCCCAACGCCGCCCTTCTGGTTGGTAATCGCTATGATTTTCCCCACGATGTCACCCACTTTCAACTTAACAAGTTTCTCATTCATTCATACTTTCTATTCTATCAAAAAAAGTCTGGAACGTTTGCTTTTTTTGTTTCTCCATTATAAATTCGTCGGTGAAAGTCGATTTTCGTACATGAATGAACGAATGGAAACACACAGGGAAGATATATTGATATATCTTTTAGGCGAAAATAACTTTGTATAAAAAAACCTCACTTCAATGAAGTGAGGAGAAAACATATTAAAAGTTTAAGCCACCAATTTTACGACCTTCACTCACAATGACCTTAGGCGTCACTGTTTTATAGTTTCTCTTTTTTAAAAATCCATAAGGTGCCTTAATGGTAAATGTCGCATGTCCAACAGCGTCACCTGTTTTGGCATAGGCCTGCCATACAATCTTGGAACAATACGTCGGGTCCAACGATTGGATAGACATGGTGATCGAATATCGAGCCTTCGGATGGTCTTTCACGTAATCGCGCGCCCAATCCCCTGCTAGATCCGCCTTTTCCTGATGATTGATTCGAATAACCTTTGTATTGGCACTATAACGAAACCAGCTTTGAATGGAATCGATAATCGGGTGCTGTCTAAAACCAGGAATGGAGGCATAGTTTTTCTCGTTAATAACGATACCAGCATGACCAATTAAACCATTCAAGGCACCAGTGCTTGTCACCAGAATATCCCCTTTTTGAGGCATAATATCGGTACCAGGATACGGTTTTCCCAAAAGGCGCCGAACAGTATGCGGCTTTTCATCAGATACCATCTCATCCTGTTTGTTTTGTCGTAAACCATAGTTATTCAAATCATCATCAGCTGTGATTACGTCGATCGTATCATCCTGAGACTCATGTTCTTGATTTAATTGTTGAACGGTCACATCTTTCGAAACGACGCCTTGTTTTTTAAGGGCGGTCAGTTCTTCCTTTGTAATCGTTTCTTCTCCGGCATGAACCTCTTGGCTCGGTGGCGTACTCACAGCAAATATGGTCGTTTCATTTGAAAAAAGAGAAAGAGAGAATAGCAAATAACAGATAATAGCAAAAACAGTCTTTCTCATATTCATCGATTAAATGTCACCTCCTTTCTTCTATGAAAATCATATTTTACCAATTTATAAATGATAAGTAAATATTTTGTATTTAAATTGAAACACATACAAAAAAAGCTGACGAGTGAATCTCATCAGCTTTTTTCTATTTAGGAATTCGAATCGTTAATTGGATGTACTCCTCAAATTCTTCTTCCTCGGTATTTATTTTAAGTCCGCTGTCTTCTACCATATGGAGAGACTGTCGAATGGTATTCATCGCAATTCTTGTATCTCGACTAAACGCCTTACGTTTTGGCTTTGGTTTGCGATCTGTTTTCTGTTCAAGCATCTTCACTACACGCTCTTCAGTTTGTTTCACATTCAGCTGTTTTTCGATAATTTCCTGCAATAGTGCGATTTGTAATTCTGGGAGCTTTAGGGGTACAAGCGATCGAGCATGCCTCTCAGAGATTTTTTTCTCCAAAATGGCCTGTTGTACCTCTTCAGGCAACTTTAAAAGTCTTAATTTGTTTGCAACAGTCGATTGTCCCTTGCCTAATCGCTGAGCAAGTGCCTCTTGCGTTAAGTCATGAAGCTCTAAAAGACGTGCATAAGCATGAGCCTCTTCTATAGCAGACAGCTCTTCTCTTTGCAAATTTTCAATCAATGCCACAGATGCCGTTTCCGTATCTGTAAAATCTTTTATAATAGCGGGGATCTTCTCCCATTGAAGAGTTTGTACCGCTCTCCAACGTCTTTCACCGGCGATCAGTTCATATTTTCCTTCTTCTTCTGTTGGTCTGACAACAATAGGTTGGATAATGCCATGTGTATGAATCGTCGTGGCCAGCTCGTGTATCTTTTCTTCTGAAAAAATGGTGCGTGGCTGAAAACGGTTAGGCATAATTGTGTCGACCGGGAGCTCCTGTATCTCTTCCTTTAATGTATCATGCTCAGCAATCTCTGCCTCTATATCGGTTTCACGCTCAGGATGTTCTTTGTCACCAAGCCCGAAGAAGCGTGAGAGTGAATGCTTCATGAACCTACACCACCTTTAAAAACTACCTTTTTATAATTCTATTTTCTCATGTTTTTTCCTTCTGTAAAATCATAAATATTGAAGAAAAACCGACCTTTTACATGATCAACCTTCTATTGGTGATTTATTAGGTGTTCCTGGTTTTCTAGGATATTTTTTTGGTGTTTGCTTTTTCTTTTCAATGACAATGATGTTCCGTTCGCTTTCTTCTAAAGGAAGAACAAAGGAATGCTTTTCAACAACCTCTCCTCCGAGGACAGTAACGGCTTTTTTCCCTGCTTGCATTTCTTCGTCAGCTGCAGATGCTTTTAACGCAACAAACCATCCTCCCTTTTTCACAAGAGGCAGGCATAGTTCGCTCAAGACCGATAAACGTGCAACCGCTCTAGCAGTGACAAGGTCATAGCTTTCACGTTGATCCTTCCGTTGGCCAAAGGTCTCCGCACGATCATGATAAAAAGAAGTATCTTGTAAGTTTAACCCTTTTGATAACTCATTTAGAAACGTAATTCGTTTCTGAAGAGAATCAACAATGGTCACATGTAGATGAGGGAAACAAATTTTAAGAGGAATGCTTGGAAAACCAGCACCAGCTCCAATATCACAAATGGTTGTCACATTGTGAAAATCAATAAAAAAGGCTGCTGATATCGAATCATAAAAATGCTTTAAATACACGTCTTCCTTTTCTGTAATGGATGTTAAATTCATCTTCTCGTTCCATTCTACAAGCATCCGGAAGTAAGTTTCAAATTGCTCAAGCTGCACCGGAGAAAGAGTGATCCCTTTCTCCTCTAGTGCTGCTGTAAATTGTTCAATGTTCATGCCGACATCCTTTCTACTCTGCTATCTTCGCAATACGTCCCTGCTCCAAATACACTAAAAGGATAGAAATATCAGCAGGGTTAACGCCAGAAATACGAGAAGCTTGTGCAACAGAAAGCGGTCGGACTTCTTTGAGCTTTTGTTTCGCTTCATTTGCAATTCCTTTAATGGCATCATAATCGATTCGATCCGGAATCTTTTTGTTCTCCATCTTTTTCAGCTTTTCAACTTGTTGGAGCGACTTTTCAATATAACCTTCGTATTTAATTTGGATCTCTACCTGCTCACATACATCTGAAGGAAGCAGCGTTTCAGCAGGAGCTAATTTCACAACAGACTCATAGTTCATTTCTGGACGCTTCATTAAATCACTTGCACGGATGCCGTCTTTCAGCTCACTTCCACCAAGTGAACGAATATAGTCCTGTGTTTCGGCTGTAGGTTTAATGATCACAGAGTATAAACGTTTTTTCTCTGCTTCAATGGCTTCTTTTTTCTGCTGGAATGCTTGGAATCTCTCTTCAGAGATTAATCCAATGTCGTATCCAAGCTCCGTTAATCTTAAATCAGCATTGTCATGCCGTAGAAGTAGACGGTACTCTGCGCGTGATGTCAGCAGACGGTAAGGTTCATTTGTTCCCTTTGTGACAAGGTCATCGATCAGAACCCCGATATATGCATCAGATCGGCTTAAAATGACTTCTTCTTTCCCTAATGCTTTTCTTCCTGCATTAATACCTGCCATAATTCCTTGACCGGCTGCTTCCTCGTAACCGGACGTTCCATTAATTTGACCGGCTGTATATAATCCGGAAATTTTCTTCGTCTCAAGTGTCGGCCAAAGCTGTGTAGGAACAATGGCATCATACTCGATGGCATAGCCCGCTCGCATCATTTGTACATTTTCAAGTCCTGGGATGGTTGAAAGCATACGCTGTTGTACATCCTCTGGAAGACTTGTAGACAAACCTTGAACATAAACTTCTTGCGTATTACGACCTTCTGGCTCTAAGAAAATTTGATGTCTCGGTTTATCATTAAAACGAACCACCTTATCTTCAATGGAAGGACAGTATCTTGGACCAGTTCCTTTAATCATACCTGAATACATTGGAGAACGGTGAAGATTCTCATCAATTATTTGATGTGTCTCTAAACTCGTGTATGTTAACCAGCATGGCAATTGGTCTGTAATATATTCAACCGTTTCATAGGAAAACGCCCGTGGTACATCGTCACCTGGTTGAATTTCTGTCTTACTATAGTCAATCGAGTGGCTATTCACTCGAGGTGGTGTTCCTGTTTTAAAACGGACCAAATCAAATCCTAATTCTGCTAGATGATCCGATAATTTAATTGAAGGCTGCTGGTTATTAGGACCGCTTGAATAAGAAAGATCCCCTAAAATAATGCGACCTTTTAAGAAAGTACCAGTCGTTAAGACAACAGATTTCGCACGATAATTCGCGCCTGTTTGTGTAACGACACCTTTACATTCATCATCTTCTACAATTAAATGATCCACCATACCTTGCAGCATTGTCAGGTTTGGTTCATTTTCCATTGTTTTTTTCATTTCGTGCTGATATTGAAACTTATCTGCTTGCGCTCTTAACGCACGGACAGCAGGTCCTTTCCCAGTATTCAGCATGCGCATTTGAATATGCGTCTTATCTATATTTCGCGCCATTTCTCCGCCTAGTGCATCAATTTCTCTGACGACAATCCCTTTTGCGGGACCACCTACGGACGGATTACATGGCATAAAAGCAACCATATCGAGGTTGATGGTCAATACAAGTGTTTTGGCGCCTTGTCTTGCAGAAGCAAGAGCAGCCTCAACACCAGCATGACCAGCACCTACGACGATTACATCATATTTGCCAGCTTCATAACCCATTTCTTATGTTCCTCCCTTTACTTTCCTAAACAGAATTGAGAGAATAACTGATCAATCAAGCTTTCATGAACAGCATCCCCAATAATTTCACCTAGCTGCTCCCAGCAGCGTGTTAAATCTATTTGAACAATGTCGATCGGTACGTCCATTTCAATTCCTTCAAGAGCATCTTCGATTGATTGTTTTGCTCCCTGAAGAAGTGCAATATGCCTTGTATTACTTACATACGTTAAATCTCCACTTTCAATTGAACCTGTAAAGAATAGTGATTGAATGGCCATTTCAAGCTCATCAATCCCTTTTTCTTGTAACAATGATGTTGTGACCACCGGACGATCTTTCGCTAGCTGCTTAACCTTTTCTACATCAAGCTTAGGCTCAAGATCTGTCTTATTTACAATCACAATGATATCCATACCTGAGACAGCTTCAAAAAGCTTGATATCTTCCTCTGATAATTCCTCACTATAATTGAGCACAAGTAAAATCAGGTCGGCTTCTTTTAAGACCTGTCTTGAACGTTCAACTCCTATACGCTCAACAATGTCCTCAGTCTCACGTATCCCCGCAGTATCTACTAGACGAAGAGGTACGCCTCTTACATTCACATACTCCTCAATGACATCTCTCGTTGTTCCAGGAATGTCCGTCACAATCGCCTTCGTTTCCTGTACAAGACTATTCAGTAAGGAAGACTTCCCAACATTTGGCCTTCCGATAATAACAGTTGATAAGCCCTCACGAAGAATTTTCCCCTGCTGTGAAGTCGTGAGCAGCGATTCAATTTCCTTTTTCACAGATGTCGCTTTTTCAACTAGAACTCGATGTGTCATTTCTTCAACATCGTCATACTCTGGATAGTCAATGTTCACTTCAACATGTGCCAATGTTTCCAATATCTCGCCGCGAAGTCGTTTAATCAAACCGGAGAGACGCCCCTCCATTTGAGTAATCGCTACATTCATCGCACGGTCTGTCTTTGCACGAATCAAGTCCATTACGGCTTCTGCTTGTGAAAGATCAATTCGTCCATTTAAGAAAGCACGCTTTGTAAACTCACCTGGCTCTGCTAATCTTGCTCCTTCTCTTAAAGCAAGCTGCAATACTTTATTTACCGTCACAATTCCGCCATGGCAGTTGATCTCAATAACGTCTTCTCTCGTAAATGTTTTTGGCGCCCTTAATACCGACACCATGACCTCTTCTATCACTTGATCTGTGCTAGAATCCACAATATGACCATAATGAATGGTATGGGAATCCACTGAAACGAGTTTTTTCTCCTTCGGACCCTTATACATCCGATCAGCGATTTGAACCGCATCAGGCCCACTTAAACGAATAATTGCAATTGCCCCTTCACCCATTGGTGTAGAAATTGCTGCAATTGTATCCACCGCTCATTCACCTCTTTCTCTACTTAATAGTCAGTCTTTTATCTATTAAATGGACAATGTCCATTTCTATATCAAAAACGCTTAATCCAAAATTTAAAGATACCACAAATGAAAGCGAAGTGAAAGTGTTCCACATCTAATTATCCACAGCTTTACACCCTATCTATTTTAACACTTAACTTATCCACATGTGAATATCGGCGTTCTCAACTTATCTTCACATCTTACACCTAAATTCAAGAAATTAAAACGCCCTGATACCTGTACTACATACTAAAAATGACATTTTCTATACAAAAAGCATGTTAACTTTTTAGAAATAAAGGATAAAACTTCTATAGAAAGAGAATTTTTCAATAAAAAAAGGCTAAAATCCAGTTTTGCTGAATCTTAGCCTTTCTGCTATTTTTTATACAGCACCACAACATGACGTTTGCTGCCTGTATCTTCTGATGCCGTATCCAGTTTTTTAGAAAATGCGGCGATCGTATCATGAACGACTTTTCGTTCATTAGAAGGCATAGGTTCTAAATGAACCTTTCTCTTCGTTTTTAAAACACGGTTTGCCGTCTTGATGGCATATTGTTCAAGTGCTTCTTGACGTTTCTTCCTATAATCTCCAATATCAATCGTAATATGATGATACTGATCGGAATACCGGTTAAACACTAACTGCACCAATGTTTCTAAAGAGTACAAAGTTTGTCCTCTTTTTCCAATCATTAACGATGTTTTATCTCCATCAATGTGGAAGGATATCTTTTTCGGTTCCTTTTTGGAAACAATTTTTGCTTTTGGATCAATCGATTTTACAATTTTATCTAAATACTGCATAGCTAATTTAAGAGCATCTCTCTTTTCTACTAACTTGACAACAGCTTGTCTTTTACCGAATAATCCCAAAAACCCTTTATTTCCTTCATCTACTATTGTGATATCTACATCTTCTTGTAGTAGCTGAATTTGTTTAAGTCCGGAATCTACTGCTTCTTCGATTGTGCGACCGACAGCAGTTATTTCCTTCATTTTTTATTCCCGCCTGCTTTTTCTTTTGTATCAACTTGTACTTGAGGTGTTCTAATCACCAATGTTTGAATGATCATGAAAATGTTACCTACCACCCAGTACAATGAAAGTGCCGCTGGGAAACTAATTGCAAATACAACAATCATAATCGGCATAACCCAAAGCATGATCGCCATTTGTGGGTTGTCCGAAGGATTTCCTGCCATCATTAGCTTCTGCTGAATAAAAGTAGCTACACCCGCAATAATCGGTAATAGAAATAATGGATCTGGACTACCTAAGTCAAACCATAGGAATGTATGCTTTTTGATTTCAGCTGTTCTCATAATCGCATGATAAAAACCAATTAAGATTGGCATTTGAATAAGAATCGGGAAGCATCCTGCCAATGGATTTACACCATTCTTTTGGAAAAGAGCCATTGTTTCCTGTTGAAGCTGCTGCTGCGTTTTTTGATCTTTTGAGCTATATTTTTCACGAAGTTTTTTCAATTCTGGCTGCAGCGCTTGCATTGCTTTTGTACTTCTTAACTGTTTAATCATTAATGGTAAAATGAGCAAACGGATCAACAATGTGACGATAATAATCGCAACTCCATAGTTTTCTCCAGTCAAATTCGCCATGTACGTGATTAATTGAGATAGCGGGTAAACAATATAAGAATTCCAGAATCCCTTACTATCTGATGTAATTGGTTCATTGATCTGTGTACATCCTGCCAATAGAACCAATACGCCAATCAAGCTAAATATTAGTAATAATCGCCTTTTCAACAAGATTCCTCCTATTACTTCAAACTTTATTTAAGTTGGAATTGATTACGAAAGTAACTCACCTAATCAGTATGGTAACATTTTTTCGTTACAAAGTGGTGGTTTCATTTTAATTCACTAGATGAAGGAAGCGCTTTTAAAAATTGTTTCAACGAAAGTTTCTATTACGAAGACTTTTTCGGTTGTTGTTGATAAACAGCGGATTTTCTAAATAAATGTTGGAGAGACTTCTTTGTTTCCTCAAAGGTCAATTCACTCGCTGGTTTTCGTGCAATGACAATATAATCTTTTTCTTGCTTTAACTTATGACCTTCTTCTAAAAATACCTGACGGATCAGTCGTTTAATTCGATTTCTTATCACCGCATTACCAATCTTCTTACTGACAGACAATCCTAAACGCAGTTCACCTTGATTTGGTTGATCCAGCTGGTAAATAACGAATTGGCGATTAGCCATTGATTGACCTTTTTTGAACACTTTTTGAAACTCTTCATTTTTTTTTAGCCTGTTTCGCTTCTTCATGTTTTCTTCCACTCCGATAAAAACTGACAGTTCATTTACGATTTTATGTAAAAAAGACCACTGACATTATTCAGTGGCCTAAGCTGATAATTTTTTTCTACCTTTGCTGCGGCGTCGCTTTAAAACTAGACGTCCGTTTTTAGAACTCATACGGCTGCGGAAGCCATGAACTTTACTACGCTTACGGTTATTTGGTTGAAACGTTCTTTTCATTTATGACACCTCCCTGAGGAATAGCTGTTTAAGACAGTCTAACTCATTATATTTGTGTAACCCATCGATTGTCAATATCAATGATAAAACTCTTATTATCAACCTTATAAGCATAACACAAGTTATCAAGTGAAGAAACCTTCTTTTTTAGTTTCCAGCATTTTATTCTTTTTTCCCTCCTAAAAGACCTTCAAAACAAGGATGTGGATATTTTTCCAGCATATTTAGACTATCCACACCCATTATCGACATCTTTTTCACACAAATAACCCATGTGGATAATTATTTTTCAACAGGATGTAAAGTGTGTGGATAAGTTTCTAACACCCATTGCACCATCTTGTTTATTTTGATATTATATTTGTGTTTTAACTCTTAATTACTGATACGACCTATTTATATTATCCACAGTTTGTGGATAACCTGTGGAAAGTTATTACACAAGTTGTTGAATTGTTTATCCACAGCTTGTGTAATTTGTCGAAAAGACGTTTTTCTACTATATTAATTGTTTTCAACAAAGTATGTGCACGAATGGTGATGACCATTTGCTCTTTTTCGTGTTCTATAACAGTTTGATACTGGTCATTTTAAAAAGAAAAGGAGGGGGGAAAAGCCTTATGGAAAATATTTTGGACCTGTGGAATAAAGCACTTCAAAAAATAGAGACAAAATTGAGCAAACCCAGTTTTGAAACATGGATGAAATCGACAAAAGCCCATTCTCTTAGTGGTGATACACTCACCATCACTGCACCCAATGAATTTGCGAGAGACTGGCTTGAGTCAAGATATCTTCACTTAATAGCAGATACCATATATGAACTGACAGGTGAAGAGCTCAGCATCAAGTTCATTATTCCTCAAAATCAGGACGAAGAGGAAGCCATGCCAAAGTCTCCAATTAAAAAAATATCGAAAGAAGAACCCGTTGAAATTCCACAAAATATGCTGAATCCAAAATATACATTTGATACTTTTGTTATTGGGTCAGGTAACCGTTTTGCTCATGCCGCTTCACTTGCCGTGGCGGAAGCACCAGCAAAAGCATATAATCCGCTCTTTATTTATGGGGGCGTTGGTTTAGGAAAAACTCACTTGATGCATGCGATTGGCCATTACGTCATCGACCATAATCCATCAGCCAAAGTGGTCTATCTATCCTCTGAAAAATTTACAAATGAATTTATCAACTCGATCCGAGACAACAAAGCTGTCGACTTCCGTAATCGCTATCGGAATGTAGATGTGCTTTTGATAGATGATATTCAATTTTTAGCAGGAAAAGAACAAACGCAAGAAGAATTTTTCCATACATTCAACACACTTCACGAAGAAAGTAAGCAAATCGTCATTTCTAGTGATCGACCACCGAAGGAAATTCCGACACTTGAAGACAGATTACGCTCCCGATTTGAATGGGGGTTAATCACAGACATTACCCCGCCAGATCTAGAAACGCGTATTGCGATCTTACGCAAAAAGGCAAAAGCAGAAGGCTTAGACATACCAAATGAGGTCATGCTGTATATTGCCAATCAAATCGACAGCAACATTCGAGAGTTGGAGGGTGCTTTAATTCGTGTCGTTGCATACTCTTCTTTAATTAACAAAGACATCAATGCTGATTTAGCAGCTGAAGCCCTAAAGGACATTATTCCTTCATCTAAACCAAGGGTTATTACGATTAAAGATATTCAAAGAATTGTAGGGCAGCAATTTAATATTCGATTAGAGGATTTCAAAGCGAAGAAACGGACGAAATCAGTAGCTTATCCAAGACAAATTGCCATGTACCTCTCTAGGGAAATGACTGATTCCTCTCTACCTAAAATCGGAGAGGAATTTGGCGGACGTGACCATACGACTGTCATTCACGCTCATGAAAAAATTTCGAAATTAATCGTTGAAGATGAACAGCTTCAGCAGCACGTCAAAGAGATCAAAGAACAATTAAAATAAGCAAGCTGATATTGTTAGTACGGGAAAATGTGAATAACTTCAGCATGGTCATACACAGTCTGTCCACATGTGGATAGGCTGTCTTTCCTTTCTTTTTACTGACTTATCCACATATTCACAAGCCCTACTATTACTTCTACGATTATTTATTAAATAAATATATATACATGTCATTAAAAAATTTAGGAGGACCACTATGAAATTCACGATTCAAAAAGATCGTCTTGTTGAAAGTGTCCAAGATGTATTAAAGGCTGTTTCCTCTAGAACAACGATTCCTATTTTGACAGGGATTAAAATTGTTGCATCTGATGAGGGAGTTTCTCTTACAGGAAGTGATTCTGATATCTCAATTGAATCTTTTATTCCTCAAAGAGATGGAGATTTAGAAGTCATTACAATTAATCGTCCGGGAAGTATTGTGCTTCAGGCTCGCTTCTTTAGTGAAATCGTTAAGAAACTGCCAATGTCTACAGTCGAAATTGAAGTAGAACAAAACCACCTAACCATCATTCGCTCTGGTTCAGCGGAATTTAATTTAAATGGCTTAGATGCTGAAGAATATCCGCATCTGCCTCAAATTGAAGAGCATCATGCATTTCAAATTCCAACTGATCTGCTCAAAAACTTAATTCGCCAAACCGTTTTTGCGGTGTCCACCTCAGAAACACGACCTATCTTGACAGGTGTAAACTGGAAGGTAGAAAAAGGTGAATTAATATGCACTGCAACGGATAGTCACCGTCTTGCTTTAAGAAAAGCGAAGTTAGATATGAACGAGGAAAGCTCGTACAATGTGGTCATTCCAGGGAAGAGTTTAACAGAGCTAAGTAAAATTCTTGATGATGGACAAGACCTTGTAAGCATCGTGATTACTGAGACACAAGTTCTCTTTAAAGCACAAAACGTGCTGTTCTTCTCAAGATTGTTAGATGGTAATTATCCTGATACAGCCCGTCTCATCCCGCAAGAAAGTAAAACGGATGTTGTGGTGAACACGAAGGAATTCTTACAAGCCATTGATCGCGCATCTCTATTGGCAAGAGAGGGACGTAATAACGTTGTGAAACTGTCTGCTGATCCGGCGCAAAGTCTTGAAATTTCTTCTAATTCTCCTGAAATCGGTAAAGTGGTTGAAACTGTTCAAGCGGATGACATTAAGGGGGAGGAACTAAAGATCTCCTTTAGTCCGAAGTATATGCTGGATGCTTTAAAAGTATTAGAGGGAACAGACATTCATGTCAGCTTCACTGGTGCGATGAGGCCATTTCTTTTACGCACGCCGAATGATGATTCAATCCTGCAATTGATTCTTCCAGTCAGAACGTATTAATTTGATCTAAAATGGCTGCTGTGTGAGTGCACAGCAGCTTTTCTTCTCGTTTACCATGCATTCTTTCATCCCAGTTTGCTTTCCCCCTTTCCTTCTTGTCTTGTTTTTTAGTACAATTAGATATTAGTGATATTGAAAGAGGTCGATACAATGCCTAAACTTATAACCATTGAAACAGAAATGATTACATTAGGGCAGTTTTTGAAATTAGCCGAAGTCATCCAATCTGGCGGAATGGCGAAATGGTTTTTAAGTGAACATGAGGTGTTCATTAATCAAGAGCCAGATAATAGACGGGGACGTAAATTATACCCAGGAGATGTTGTCGAGATTGAAGGATATGGCACATTTCAAGTTGTGAATTAGAAACGGGTGACAATACATGTACATTCAGAGTCTGGCGTTAACCTCATACCGAAACTATGGACACACCGAACTTCAATTCGACAATAAGGTCAATGTCATGATCGGTGAGAACGCTCAAGGTAAAACGAACTTGATGGAAGCGATCTATGTATTGTCGATGGCAAAGTCTCATCGTACGTCAAATGATAAAGAACTTATCCGGTGGGACGAAGACTATGCTAAAATAGAAGGTAGAGTCATCAAAAAAAACGGTCCACTCCCAATGCAGCTTGTGATCTCAAAAAAAGGGAAAAAGGGAAAGGTCAATCACATTGAACAACAGAAGCTCAGTCACTATGTTGGTGCTTTAAACACCATCATGTTTGCACCGGAGGATCTGAATCTTGTAAAGGGCAGCCCGCAAATCCGCAGAAGATTCCTCGACATGGAGATTGGACAAGTTTCTGCTGTCTACTTGCATGATTTATCGCTCTATCAAAAAATCCTCTCGCAGCGAAATCATTACTTGAAACAATTGCAAACAAGAAAGCAAACGGATCAAGCGATGCTGGAGATTTTAACAGAGCAGTTGATTGATGCGGCAGCGAAGGTTGTCAAAAGACGACTTACTTTTACGAAACAGCTTGAAAAATGGGCGCAGCCGTTGCATTTCGGGATTTCTAGAGAGCTAGAAACACTCACGCTCCAATACCAGACGGCGGTAGAGGTATCAGAAGCGTCAGACTTGTCGAAAATAAAGAATAGCTATGAAGAATCGTTTCAGAAACTAAGAGACAGAGAAATAGACCGAGGGGTGACACTGTGGGGACCTCACAGAGATGACCTTCTTTTCTTTGTGAATGGTCGGGATGTTCAGACATATGGCTCTCAAGGGCAGCAAAGAACTACAGCTCTTTCACTAAAGCTGGCAGAAATTGATCTGATACACGAAGAAATCGGTGAATACCCAATTCTTCTACTCGATGATGTTTTATCTGAACTTGATGATTACAGACAGTCTCATTTGCTCCATACCATTCAGGGACGTGTACAAACCTTCGTCACCACAACAAGTGTTGAAGGCATCGATCACGCCACACTGAAAGAAGCGGAAATTTTTAGAGTAGCCAGTGGAAAAGTAATTGACTGATAAATGAGGTGTGAGTCTTGTATATTCATTTAGGTGATGATTGTGTTGTTTCTACACGAGAGATTGTCGCAATTGTTGATTACAAAATGAGGTCATCTTCTGTTGTAGAAGAATTTCTTCAAAAACAAGAGGAACAAGTCATTTCGTTGTCACAAGGGACACCCAAATCCATTGTCGTCACAACTGAATCCGTTTATTACTCTCCTCTTTCCTCAAGCACGCTCAAAAAACGTGCTTCATTTGTGATTGAAATTGAAGTCTAAAAGCTCAATTCATATAAATATATCGTTTAAGAAAAGTGTAGGTGAATGTACGTGGCAATGGAACAGCAACATAATAGTTATGATGAAAATCAGATACAGGTGCTCGAAGGACTAGAAGCTGTTAGAAAACGTCCAGGAATGTACATTGGGTCAACCAATGCAAAAGGACTTCACCATCTTGTATGGGAAATTGTCGATAACAGTATTGATGAGGCATTAGCTGGATATTGTACAGACATTACAGTGCAAATTGAAAAAGATAATAGCATTACAGTGAAAGATAATGGCCGCGGTATTCCTGTTGGGATTCATGAAAAGATGGGACGCCCTGCAGTAGAGGTCATTATGACTGTTCTTCACGCTGGCGGTAAGTTTGATGGCAGCGGTTATAAAGTATCTGGCGGTCTGCATGGTGTAGGGGCATCTGTTGTAAATGCGTTATCTACCACCTTAGACGTGACAGTATATCGTGATGGAAACATTCATTATCAGCAATTCAAACGCGGTGTTCCAGTTGGAGATCTACAGGTCATTGGTGAAACAGACGTAACAGGGACGACCACTCATTTTGTGCCAGATACAGAAATTTTCACTGAGACCATTGAATTCGATTACGATACACTTGCCAACCGTGTACGTGAGTTAGCTTTCTTAACAAAAGGCGTGAACATCGTCATTGAAGATTTACGTGAAGGGAAAGAGCGGAGAAATGAATACTGCTACGAAGGCGGTATTAAGAGCTATGTAGAACACTTAAATCGCTCGAAGGAAGTGGTTCATGAAGAACCGGTTTATATAGAGGGTGAAAAAGACGGAATCACTGTTGAAGTTGCACTGCAATACAATGATTCCTATACAAGCAACATCTATTCTTTCGCCAACAATATCAACACGTATGAAGGCGGAGCACATGAAGCTGGCTTTAAAACAGGTCTGACGCGTGTCATCAATGATTATGCCCGTAAAAACGGCGTATTCAAAGATGGAGACTCGAATTTGAGCGGTGAAGATGTGCGAGAAGGCTTAACGGCCATTATCTCCATCAAACATCCAGACCCTCAATTCGAAGGACAAACGAAGACAAAGCTTGGGAACTCAGAAGCGAGAACCATTACAGACTCTCTTTTCTCTGAAGCACTTGAGAAATTCTTGCTTGAAAATCCTGATTCTGCGAAGAAAATTGTGGAAAAAGGACTAATGGCAGCTCGTGCAAGAATGGCCGCCAAAAAGGCACGTGAACTTACAAGACGTAAAAGTGCACTGGAAGTCTCTAGCTTGCCTGGAAAATTGGCAGACTGTTCTTCTAAAGATCCTTCCATCTCTGAGCTCTACATCGTAGAGGGAGATTCTGCGGGCGGATCTGCTAAGCAAGGTCGTGATCGTCACTTCCAAGCGATCTTACCACTAAGAGGAAAGATCTTAAACGTTGAAAAAGCACGACTAGATAAAATTCTATCTAACAACGAAGTTCGTTCAATGATTACAGCATTAGGAACTGGAATCGGCGAAGACTTCACTTTAGAGAAAGCACGTTATCACAAAATTGTAATTATGACAGATGCGGATGTTGATGGAGCGCATATTCGTACGCTGCTCTTAACATTCTTCTATCGTTACATGCGTGAAATCATTGAAAACGGTTATGTGTATATTGCACAGCCGCCTTTATATAAAGTGCAACAAGGGAAACGTGTCGAGTATGTGTATAACGATAAACAGTTAGATGAGCTCTTAAAAACACTGCCTCAAACACCGAAGCCTGGGCTCCAGCGCTATAAAGGTCTTGGAGAAATGAATGCTACTCAGCTTTGGGAAACAACAATGGACCCTGAAGCGAGAACACTTCTTCAAGTCACGCTTGAGGATGCAATCGATGCTGATGAGACATTTGAAATGCTAATGGGAGATAAAGTAGAACCGAGAAGAAACTTTATCGAAGAAAATGCACAATACGTGAAAAATCTTGATATTTAGATAGGTCCCCCCCTGAGAACAACCTTATTTCTTGTTTGGAATAAGGTTGTTTTTCAAGAAACAGGGCTGTGAAACGAATGTCCTGGTTTTCCGCGTTTTCGCTGATTTTCTAGTAAATAAATGTGTATAACACCAAGATTATTGATATAATGTAGAATAGTCTTGTGAAGATAAATACATATTTTACTCCCACATAATTTATTTCATGTGATACGTAAAGGGAGGTTCTTATAGTGAGTGAACAACATACACCAAATGTACGCGAAGTGAATATTAGCCAAGAAATGCGTACGTCATTTTTAGATTATGCAATGAGTGTTATTGTTTCGCGTGCGTTACCAGATGTACGAGACGGATTAAAGCCCGTGCACCGAAGAATTTTGTATGCGATGAATGACCTAGGTATGACAAGTGATAAACCATTTAAGAAATCTGCACGTATCGTTGGGGAAGTTATCGGTAAGTACCACCCTCACGGTGATAGCGCTGTATACGAAGCAATGGTTCGGATGGCGCAAGATTTCAACTATCGTAATATGCTAGTTGAAGGACATGGAAACTTTGGTTCAGTCGATGGAGACGGTGCAGCGGCTATGCGTTATACCGAGGCGCGTCTATCGAAGATTTCGATGGAGATCCTCCGTGATATCACAAAGGATACCATTGATTATCAAGATAACTATGATGGCAGTGAAAGAGAGCCAGTCGTGATGCCTGCTAGATTCCCGAACTTATTGGTCAACGGGGCAACAGGAATCGCTGTAGGGATGGCAACCAATATCCCGCCTCACCAACTAGGTGAAGTGATTGATGGGGTATTGGCGATTAGTCAAAACCCAGAAATGACCATACAGGAATTAATGGATATCATTCCAGGTCCAGATTTCCCAACTGCGGGACAGATCATTGGTCGAAGCGGTATTCGTAAGGCATATGAAACGGGCCGAGGCTCTATTACCCTACGTGCAAAATCAATTATTGAAGAAACATCTAGCGGTAAACAGCGAATCGTCATCAATGAAATCCCATATCAGGTCAACAAAGCCCGTTTGATCGAAAAAATCGCTGATCTTGTCCGTGATAAAAAGATTGATGGCATTACAGATCTGCGTGATGAGTCAGATCGTAATGGTATGCGGATTGTCATTGAACTGAGAAGAGATGCGAACGTCCATGTTCTATTAAACAATCTTTATAAACAAACGACACTTCAAACTTCATTCGGTATCAACTTGCTTGCACTTGTTGATGGACAGCCGAAAGTCTTATCTCTCAAACAATGCCTTGAATATTATCTTGAGCATCAGAAAGTGATCATTCGAAGAAGAACAGCGTATGAGCTACGTAAAGCTGAAGCTAGAGCGCATATTCTAGAAGGCTTAAGAATTGCCCTTGATCACTTAGATGAAGTCATTTCTTTAATTAGAAGCTCTCAAACTGCTGAAATTGCAAGAAATGGTTTAATGGAAAACTATAGCTTGTCTGAAAAACAAGCACAAGCCATTCTTGATATGCGACTTCAGCGCTTGACAGGCTTGGAAAGAGAAAAGATAGAAGATGAATACAAAGGACTTGTCGACTTGATTGCTGAATTGAAAGCCATTCTAGCAGACAATGAGAAAGTTCTTGAAATCATTAGAGAAGAATTAACAGAAATCAAAGAACGCTTCAATGATACGCGTCGAACTGAAATTGTGACAGCGGGTATAGAAACAATCGAAGACGAGGACTTGATTCCTGTTGAAAACATTGTGATTACACTGACTCACAATGGTTATATTAAACGCCTGCCTGCATCAACATACCGCAGTCAAAAAAGAGGCGGTAAAGGTGTACAAGGAATGGGAACAAACGAAGACGACTTTGTTGAACAGTTGATCTCAACATCGACTCACGATACGATCCTCTTCTTCTCTAACAAAGGGAAGGTCTATCGTGCGAAGGGATATGAGATTCCTGAATTTGGACGGACAGCGAAAGGGATACCAATTATTAACCTTCTTGAAGTAGAAAAGGGAGAGTGGATTAACGCCATTATTCCAGTAAGTGAATTTGATGAAAATTCATACCTCTTCTTTACAACAAGACATGGTGTATCGAAACGAACGTCATTGTCTCAGTTTGCAAACATTCGAAACAACGGTTTGATTGCACTAAGCCTGCGTGACGAAGATGAACTAATGGCCGTCCGTTTAACCAATGGAGAAAAGCAAATCATCATTGGAACGAAAAAAGGTATGCTGATTCGTTTCCACGAGACAGATGTTCGTGAAATGGGACGTACGGCGGCTGGAGTCAAAGGGATCACACTTTCTGAGGATGACATCGTTGTTGGAATGGAAATTCTTGAGCCAGATGCCAACGTATTGATCGTAACCGAAAAAGGTTATGGCAAATTAACGTCTGAAAAAGAATATCGTGTTCAAAGTCGTGGCGGAAAAGGTCTTAAAACATGCAAGATTACTGACAACAACGGTCCCCTTGTCACAGTGAAGGCGACCAATGCTGAAGCCGAAGAAGATTTGATGATTATTACAGGGAGCGGTGTCATCATTCGTATGGCCGTTTCAGACATCTCTACAACAGGACGAGTCACTCAAGGTGTCCGCCTGATCCGTCTAGGTGATGACGAGCATGTCGCAACAGTGGCATTAGTTGAACAATCACAAGAAGATGATGAAGAAAATAGTGAAGAGAATGTAGAAAACGCAGAGTCAGATCAAGAGCAATCTGAGCAAAAATAAAGCCGGTTTTTCCCGGCTCAGCGTGTAGACAAACCCTCGCATTCGGTGTCAG
>NZ_NKHG01000130.1 GCF_002744245.1 Bacillus pumilus
GTGCCTTTTTTAAATCTACCATTTCTTCACGGAGTGCCTGATAGTGTTTTACCCTTGTATCCATGGCACTTGTTAGTGCTTTTGCATCAAGTATCTTGCCCAGAAAAAGCCACTCCCTCCATGATTGATCATAAGGTATGGGGTGCGTCGGTAGCGCTCCATTAAGCATCTCTATGCTCGCACCGGCACTGATGATGCCAGAGTCCC
>NZ_NKHG01000117.1 GCF_002744245.1 Bacillus pumilus
CTGACACCGAATGCGAGGGTTTGACTACACGCTGAGACATGCGTATATGGACGCATGTCTTTTTCTTTTATTTATGAAGGATATTCACTCGTGTGAGCTTCTGCTTTTGGCTTTTTAATGAGTGACATCAATCCAATGACAATTAACAAGATTATTGGAACAAATGCAAGACCGACTGTTCCAATTAAAAGTGTGATCGCGGAAACCAAGAAGAGAATACCAGAGATCACGGCGCGGCGGTCTGTTTTCAAGACAATCACACCAACAATGGTTAACACAGCCGCAATGGCGGATACCACCATGAACTGAATACCAAATGCATGAACAGAAGCCTGAAGTGTTTCGATCGGCAATGTTTCGCCTTCCTCTTGTAACACTTCATTGATTTGATCATAAAACGATTGATCCATAGAGAGCATCAATGCACCAAAACCAACACCAATTACATTGAGGACAATACTAATAATCCCCATTACTTTTTCACCTTTACGTTTTATCATGTGTAAACCTCCTAAAAAATAAGATTAACTGCCTGTTTTCACTTCTCGCTTTTGGAAGACAATTAAAGCAATAGCCAAGAAGATAGCCCAATAGATCGCAAGAACGGTTAATGAAAAGCCTAGAGACATGCCTTCGATAAAAGGAACATCTTCCATAAAATATTGAGATGGATCATTCGCAAATAGCAAATACTTTGCCCAATCGAAGAAGAACATTAATATACTGGTAATCGTTCCACCTACAATATAGGCTAACACACTGATGGCGATGGAGATAGCTTCACTTCTAAACACCGTTGAGATTGCAAAAGAAAGTGTCCCCAGGACAACAAACATTGCACAATGAGCAAGATAATAAAAGACCATATTTGCAAACTGTGAACGTTCAATCACTTCACCATTTTGATAGACCAAATTCACATAATCGGTGTTAAATCCGAAGAAGATGGCACCCAAGATAAATGACAAGATAAATAGTACCACGACAAGTAAAAGAGAATACAGCTGAACCGTCATATATTTAGATATTAGGATCTTTAACCTTGATGGTGGACGAATCAGTAATAATTTAATGGTACCATGCTTATATTCAGCCGACACAATGGTGGAAGCAATGATGATCACAAACACACCTACAAGCTGGAGTAAATTGGCGTTTGTTTTGACATAATCCCATGCATTGTCGCTAAATTGATTAGCTGGCGGCAAATTATGTTTAATTCGATAGTCATTAATAGCTATTTTTCTTTCCAGACTTCGTTTAAAGAAACCATTTTCCGTTTCTTTGAGTTCTTTCTTGTTTTCACCATTCATCATTTGCAGCTCAGTCTTCCAATCACTTGACGATTGATCATCGCCATTTGTTTTGACTGCAAAGATAAGCGTGGCAATCATGCCTAAAACAAGAAGTCCAACCATAATCCACGTACCGACACGATAACTGATCTTCATCCACTCGTTTTGAATGAGGCGAATCATACGTCTGCCTCCTTTTTACCTGTTAAGCTTAAAAACTTATCTTCTAGTGTCTGTTTTTCTATTTTGATTTCGTACAAATGAATAGAAGCCTCGCTCAAATGACGAATCAATTGCGGCATTTTCTCTTCTGGCATGGAGAAGAATAAGTACTGCTCCTCTTCCCTTACAATGATGCCTTCCTCGAATGCACCAATGAGCTTCTGCGCTTCTTCAAGCTCATTTGATGCGACCTTCATTCGATAATTGACCAAATCATCCTGCTTTGTCTCCGCACGCTGATCCTCAATTGCAATCAGCTTTCCTGTTTTGATAATGGCAAAACGATCACACATCAATTCCATTTCTGACATGAGGTGACTTGAGACAATGACAGCCAGCCCTTCTTCCTTTGCCAGCCTTCTCAAGTAATCTCGTATCATTCGAATTCCCTCTGGATCAAGTCCATTGGTCGGCTCATCTAAGATCAGCAGTTTCGGTTTATGTATCAGTGCCTGTGCAATGCCCAAACGCTGCTTCATTCCTAGTGAAAACGTACGGACACGCTTATGTTTTACATGCTGCAAACTGACTAGCTCTAGCAGCTCATCAATTCGACCTTCATCCACTTTTCCATTCATTCTAGCAAAATGGACAAGATTTTGCCTTGCCGTTAAATGATTATACATTTCTGGATTTTCAATAATCGCACCGACATCTTGAATGGCATGCTGATAGGAGGTTTGAATACTATGACCATTAATCAGAATGTCACCAGATGTAATTGGAGAAAGACCGACCATCATACGAATGGTTGTTGTTTTCCCTGCGCCATTCGGTCCCAAGAAGCCAAAGACTTCGCCCGCCTGGACAGAAAAACTCAAGTCTTGAACAATCTTTTTCCCGCGAATATGCCTAGATACATTATGCAGTTCTAAAACGTTCGTCACGTTACCTCTCCTTCTTTGTCTAATTATCATCTATCATCTATTTCCAGATAAACACCATGATCCGTCAAAAATAGAAGAATACTTCCATATGGTACAGCAATGCCCAAAAGTTGTGAAGGGGATTAGCCAAAATTTAGAGAATCATCTGCCTTTTTTAAGGTGGGGTTAAGAAAACAGCAGATTTTTATGTGAAAAGAGGCTTGATTTTTTCTGAAATGGACCTTTTTCAACAGGTATATATGTATGGAATTCTTTTTATGATTATTCCTTTCACCTATAAATATTGAAATGAAAAAGAGGCTCGTATCGACAGCCTCTTCATTCATTATATCTTTTTCACAAACTCCGATTTTAACTTCATAGCACCGAAGCTAGGAATTTTACAATCAATGTTATGATCGCCGTCAACTAAACGAATGCCTTTGACCTTCGTCCCAATTTTTAAAACCGAGGAAGAACCTTTTACTTTTAAATCTTTAATGACAGAGACTGTGTCGCCATCACTTAACGGGTTTCCATTCGCATCTTTGACAACAAGCTGCTCCTCAGCCTCTTGTTCTTGTTCTAGTGACCATTCATGCGCACATTCAGGGCATATAAACAGACTGCCGTCCTCGTATGTATAGGGTGAACTGCACGAAGGACAATTCGGTAGATTAGACATTTGTGTTTCCTCCAACTTTTCTATTTCATTTATCACTATTTTACCACATTTCTATAGAAATAAATGCGATAGAAAAGGAAACATCTTTCAGCAGTTACTTTCCTTTTCCAAATGTCACCACAGCTGCAATATTCCTCGCAGTTCTCTCTACATGAACACCCGCATCTTGCATCGCCTCAGAAAGAGACGTGACACCTGGAACAATACTAAACAGCGCATCAATTCCATGGTCATGTACGATGGCACTGTCTTTTGAGAGTGAGCCTGCGATGCCAATCACAGGGAGATCATACTGTTTTGCTGCTTTTGCTACACCGATAGGCGTTTTTCCATAGATAGTCTGTCGATCAATTCGGCCTTCTCCAGTAATGACAAGGTCTGCGTCCTTCATGACATCATCAAAATGAACAGCCTTGAGCACAATATCGATTCCCTGTTGCAGATCAGCCTGTAAAAAGCCTAATAAACTCGCACCAAGTCCTCCTGCTGCTCCTGCACCTGCTACATCACAAAAGGATACATTGAGCTGCTTTTCTGCCACATGTGCAAAATGAGATAGGTTCTTGTCTAACACTTGGACCATTTCTTCATCTGCTCCCTTTTGAGGGCCGAACACGGCAGACGCCCCTCTCACACCCGTTAAAGGATTATCCACATCACAAGCCACTTCCAGCCGGACAGCTTGAAGTCTTGGGTCAAGTCCAGTTAGATCAATTGTATCTAGTTGATTCAGTGCCCCCCCGCCCTGCATGAGGTCTTGCCCTGCTTGATCGAGGAAAGCTGCCCCTAATCCTTGCATCATCCCAACGCCGCCATCGTTTGTTGCGCTTCCGCCAAGCCCAATGATTAAATGCTTCGCTCCTTTATCCATTGCCGCAAGCATTAATTCTCCCGTTCCTCTAGACGTCGTACATAGCGGATTGCGCTTTTCTTGGGGGACAAGGTGTAACCCCGAAGCTGCGGCCATTTCTATGACAGCGGTCTGACCATCCCCCAGCATGCCAAAAAAGGCATCCACCGGCTCACCAAGCGGTCCCGTTACAACTTGACTGACAATGTGTCCACCTGTCGCATCAACCAGTGATTGAACCGTACCCTCTCCTCCATCTGCCAATGGAAGTTTGATATACTCTGCGGTTGGCAAAATAGAACGAAACCCTCGCTCAATGGCACAGGCCGTCTCATAAGCAGACAAACTTTCTTTAAATGAATCTGGTGCGATCACAATTTTCATCCAAAATCCCCTCGTTTCTCATCATGTCCTCAGCCGAACAGCTGGAAAATGCCAAAGATAATGGTCGATACAACAGTTAAAGTCAAACCAATTAACGATTCAAAGGGCATTAATTTCAACCGTTCTTTTATGTCCATTTGAACACTGCCTGCTGTTGCATGGAAAAAGCTCCCGTGCGGCATATGATCGAGCACAGTTGCGCCAGCATGAATCATGGCTGCGCCTGAAAGCGCAGATACGCCAAGCCCAAGCAGTGTTCCGCTAAATACGCCACTGGCGACTGCCGTTCCTGCTGTTGTCGAAGCAGTTGCCGCTGACATAAAGATTCCCGACGTTGGTGCAAGCAAATAAGGAGGCAGTCCTGATGCATCAAGTGCTTGAATAAAGACATCTTTTAAGGAGGAATTGGATACGATTCCTGCTAATGTGCCTGTCCCTAATAACATAATCGCTACACCTGACATTTTATGAAGCCCTGACATCGCATAATCATTGATATACTTTCCTTTTTTCATAAAAATAGCGCCTACAATGCCGCCAATAGGCAAGGCAACCATTGGATCGATATTGATTTGAAAAAGCGGCCTTAGGGCCAACAAGAGGATGGTAACAAGTGGACCAATCAGCGCTGAAAAAAAGGCAGGCACTTGAACCTTGCTTTGATTGACTTCCTCTTCAAGAATCGGTGTCCCTTTATTTGCGAGCTTTTTGGCTAACACATATGTAACAGCTAATCCAAACACAGCCGGAATGACACCTGCAGCCATCATGGAAGTAAGGGGTACACCAAAAGCATCAGAGGCGGCAATCGCATTCGGGTTCGGCGACATGATATTTCCCGCCTTTCCGCCCCCAATCATTGCAAGTAAAATTCCCGTTTTTGAAAGCTTTGCTCGTTTGGCAATTGCCAGGGCAATGGGTGATACCGTGATAACGGCTACATCTACAAAAACACCCACCGTTGTTAACATCATCGTCGCAAGCGCAAGTGCTAATAGTGCCCTTGCCTCTCCCAGTTTTTTCACGATGGACTCAGCAATAGATAAAGCTGCACCCGACTCAATTAGGACGCCCGCAAGAACTCCTGCGGCCATAATTCTAAGAACCGCTGGAATCATGTCCTTAGCTCCATTCATCATGACATTGACGGTCTGAGCAATATCTACACCGCCAACCAAACCGCCGATGAATGCACCTGCCAGCATACCATAAGCAGGTGATACTTTTTTTAGAATGAGAACAATAGCGATTACAAGCGCAATAATGGCTCCAATTGTACTTACCGTCACTTCTCCATTCATTCCCGATCCCCCCAGATTGTCTTTTCTTTATTGTAAGCGTTTACTGAATAAGATCGAGTTGTGAATCTAGATGAACTTTTTTTATTTATCGCCTTATCCTTTTGTGCAAATGCACAATCAAGGGAGTTGAATCATCAATTGTGCCATATAGAGCTCCATCAACTGTTTCACATGACGCGGATCTTTCCCCGTCATTGCTTGGATTTTATCTAACCGATAACGCAATGTATTCCGGTGAATAAATAAACGATCAACAATCCTTTGCAAATCACCGCCCTCTTCAATATAAACCTTTAACGTATGAACCAGCTCCGTTTCTTGTGTGAGTGGTTGGTAAAAATCATGCCATCTATTCTCCTTTTGGGCGGATCCTGCTCTCATGAACAAGCTTTCAAGCTGATAAGATTCAAAGACATACATGCTTTCCTCTGAATTAAGAACCTTTCCCAACCGCAGGGCATCTCTCGCCTGCTGAAAAGACAATGGCAATTGACTCATGTCGTCAGCGACATTCCCTACCCCCACAAGCACTTGTCCACCAACTGCTCTCACCATCGTTCGCTGCAGCTGCTCAATCACACGCTTTAGACTATGTTCACGGATTGGCTGTCTTAAAAGAATCAATTCATGAAGGAAGGTCATGCCTAGTAAATCATCCGCATTCTTATCGTATTGAATCGCATGCATCATTTTGTGTACAGTGTCCTCAGAGGATGGAACTGGCTGAAAAACAATGGCCATCCGCCGCTTATCTAAATCCATTCCAAGCCAGTCAGCACGGTTCTTTAGCTGATGATCACCAACGTCGGAATGAGAAATCAGCTGATTGACAATTTCACTTTCTATTCGTTGCCGCCACTGAACTCGCTCAAGAAGAAAAGATTGCTCTAATACAAGTTCAGCTGCCATTTTCACTAGCTCGGCATGATGCCGGATGTCCTCTGGCTCACCAGTAATCCCAATCACACCAACTACTTGTTCTCGAAAGCAAATAGGCAAATTGATTCCAGGCCTCACTCCTTTTAGGTGGCGGGATTTCTCCTGGTCAATTTCCACACTGCTCCCGCTTGTCAGGACAAGCCGTGCCCCATCATGTTTCTGCCCAATCCTTTTTCGTTCACCAGAACCAATAATCATGCCATCTGCATTCATGACATTGATGTTTTGATGTAAAATATGCATCGTACGTTCAACCATCTCTTGAGCCAATTCACTGGTTAAAAATTGCATACAGCATCTCTCCTGAAGGTGTTTTCATTCAATGTATCATAGTGTCATTGCACAATAAATGCAAAGCTCTCAAAAAACAGCCGTTGACAAAGGGTCGTTGAAAAGTGTTTAATCAAATCAAAGGACCGACCGACAGTCTAGTCAAAAGAAAGGATGGCTATATGAGAACCGTTAAACATCCTGAAGAACGCAAAAATGACATCTTAAACGCAGCAGAGGTGCTTTTTTCAACCAAAGGCTACCAGCAAACTACGATTATTGACATTTTAAAAGCCGTGGGCATTGCAAAAGGCACATTCTATTATTACTTTTCATCCAAAGAAGAAGTGATGGATGCCATTATTGATAGGATCATAAAAGCAGATATCATTGTGGCCAAACGCATTGCGGCTGATCCAGACCTGCCAGTAGTCGATAAGCTATTTCGTATCATCATGGCGCAATCTCCTAAGCAAGGCAGCAATAAACAGGGCATGATCGATCAATTTCATCAACCTGCTAATGCAGAAATGCATCAAAAAAGCTTGATTAAAGCCATTAAAGAACTATCACCCGTTTTGGCTGATGTTATTCAGCAAGGTGTAGAAGAAGAGACGTTTCAAACGAAGTACCCGAAAGAGACGGTTGAATTTCTCCTTGCTTCTGCACAGGTCATATTTGATGAAGGCCTTTTCCAATGGACCGCGGAAGAAAGTATGCAGCGAGCTCTAGCGTTTATAGATATACTCGAAGCCTCGTTACATGCAAAAAAGGGAAGCTTTTCCTTCCTTCTCAAACGATTAACTGGAGAGCTGGAAGACAATAATCAGTGATTGGTCACTTCAATACCAATCCTGCATACATTATAGACTGACGGTCGGTCTAAAAGGAGAGTGTTATTCATGTCGTTGTTAGCCAAGAAAGATTCCACCCACTTTATCTACCTCGTTCTCGGACAGATTATTTCGGTTTTCGGGTCTTCCATGATTCGCTTTGTTTTATCTTTACACGTGCTGGATATGACACAGCGTGTTGACTTATATGCCTTACTTTTCGCTTTATCCAATATCCCGCTCCTCCTTTCGCCATTAGCAGGAGCAATCGCTGATCGGTTTAACAGAAGAAATTTGATGATCTTATTTGATGTCCTTACTGGCATGATGATTCTGGCTTTTTATTTATGGTTATTCTCAGGAAATGATTCACTCTATATCATCGGAGCCGTCATGATACTTCTTGGTGTCATGAGTACGTTCTATTCTCCTGCAGTGATGTCCAGCATTCCTCAGCTAGTGAAAGAAGAAAAATTAGTACAAGCAAATGGCATCGTCAATGGTGTGCAGGCCCTTTCAGGCGTTGTCGCTCCTATTATTGGCGGAGTTCTATACGGACTCATTGGGAGTCAAGCCATCATCGGTGCTAGCAGCATCGTATTTTTTCTATCAGCATGCATGCTTTTACGTTTGAATATTTCTTTCTCTCCTAGTCCGCTAACGGAGTCGATGACCAAAGTACTCGTGAAAGATATGAAACAGGGGTTTTCCTATATCGGCAGCCAGTCTTTTTTAAAAAGAGCCATGCTGCTTGCAGCGCTGTTAAATTTCATCCTCACTCCATTTTTTATCGTTGGAGGTCCAATCATTTTAAGGGTCACAATGAAAAGCAGCGACATCATGTATGGAATAGGAATGGGATTAATTGAGTTTGCTGTCATCGCAGGTGCCCTGCTAGTTGGACTTGTAGCGAAGCATTGGCGCATCCCTACTTTATATCGCTGGCTGCTTATCATTGCCATCATCTTACTGCCTGTTGCTTTTTCAACATCAAAAACGGCCCTTCAATTTGGCACATTACCAGCCTATTTACTCTTTTTAGCAGGATGTCTCCCAATTGCTATGCTGCTCACAATGATTTCAATCGTTGTCATCTCACATGTTCAAAAGAAAACACCAAATGGTCAATTAGGGAAAGTGATGGCCAATCTGACAATGGTTTCTCAATGTGCTGCTCCACTCGGGCAAATGATGTATGGGTTTTTGTTCAACACTTTTTCAGCAAACGTGTATGTGACCGTGTTAATAGTCAGTATCTTCATGTTTGCACTTGCCTTCCTAACAAAAAATATGCTTCAACATGAAGGGGAATCAGCCTCATGAGATTGACGTTTATAAAGAAAGACTTAACCCGCCACCGTCTCATTTCAAGCGGCTTGACCATTTGCATCATGATGACATCATTTTTAGCAACAAGCGCCGCGCAAATGACGGCACAGCTGAATGGTTCCATTTCGGATCTACTCCAATCAGCCAAGGCGCCAGACTTTGTCCAAATGCACGACGGCAGCCTAGATGAACAAGCGGTCGAAACATTTTCAAACAAACAGCCCATGGTAAAGGCACATCAAATTGTCCAAATGATTCCGATTGAACACGTCAGCATCAAGTTCGGACATGAGCCTGCCAAAGCAGGTGTGATGGATCATTTATTTGTCAAACAAAATCGTTATTTTGATTTTCTTTTAAACGAACGAAATGAAATCCTAACTGTAAATAAAGGGGAAGTAGCAGTCCCTATTTATTTCCAACAAAAATATCATCTAAAGATAGGCGAAACGTTACTCATTGCAAAAGGGTCTCATCAATTCTCTTTTCAAATCAAAGCGTTCTTACGAGATGCGCAAATGAATCCAAGCCTTGTCAGTTCAAAGAGATTTCTCCTTCATGATGAGGATTGGGAGGCACTGAATCAAGTGTTTCAAAAGAAGGAGTACTTAATCGAATTTTTACTTCATGATGCTGAGCAGGCAGATGCTTTTCAATCACTCTATCAATCATCTCAGCTTCCACAACAGGGACCAGCTGTCACATTCCCCCTGCTTCGCATGCTGAATGCACTGACAGATGGCATGATCGTTGCCATTCTCCTTCTGGTTTGCTTTCTGCTCATTAGTATTTCCCTTCTCTCTCTCCGTCTTGCTATGAGCGCTGCTATAGAAGAGGATGAACGTGAGATTGGGATACTGAAAGTGCTAGGGATCCCTTTATCAAAAATCAAACAATTATACGTTGGGAAGTATGCTGTGCTTGCCTGTATAGGGTGTATAGCAGGGTACTTGTTAACGCTGATGTTTGGTGATATATTTGCGGCCAATATTCAGCGATATATGGGGAATCACCCTTCTTTTACTCATCAGTTGATCCCGCTTCTCGTTTCTATTTTGACGGCCATGATCGTTATCTCATATAGCTATGCTGTCCTAAGAAAGTTCGGTCGAATATCAGCCGCTCAAGCAATTCAAGGTGGCATCACTTCAACGAATCATAAAAAACAAATTCCAATGCAGCTCAAGAAAAATATGTTCCTCCCGATCAATATTTGGTTTGGTTTAAAGGATCTCTTCTCGCGAATGAAGTTGTATACAATGATTACCTGTATAATCGCACTTTGTACATTTTTGATGCTGGTACCTATTCAGCTAGGGTACACACTACATTCACCGGATTTCATCACATATCTTGGCTCGGGCAAAAGTGATCTTCGAATCGATATACGGCAAGGAAATGATTTAGAGGAAAGTACTAATAAAGTAGAGTCACTGATTCGCGAAGATCGGGACATTCAAACATCTGCCCTATATGAAACAACTTCACTACAGTCGAAAACAAAGGAAAACACATTAGAAACGCTCTATTTAGAAACAGGTGATCTTTCAGCATTCCCTCTCACCTATTTACAAGGACGAGAACCTTTAAAGGATGAAGATATTGCCTTATCAATGTTGAGTGCAGACTCACTTCAGAAAAAGGTAGGAGAAAAAATCACTCTGGTAACAAATGGGCATCGGGTGCAAAGAGTGGTCACTGGAATTTATCAAGACGTCACCAACGGAGGGAAAACTGCAAAGGCATTATCACAGCCTTTTCCTCAATCAGCTCTTTGGAAAACTATTCAAATACAACTGAAACAAGGGATAGATATTGCAGGAAAAAAAGCAGCATTTGAAACACATATATCTCCTGCAAAAGTGACCGATATGAAAGATTACGTGCATCAAACCATCGGCAGCACAGCAGATTTAGTAAAGATGGTCGCATTTTTCTCTACAATCACTGCTTTTGGAACAGCCATCCTGATGTTCATGATGTTTCTACACATGTTAAAGGCGAAAGATTTAAGTCGTAACCACATGTTAAGAACGATTGGATTTTCTATAAAAGATCTAACAGGACAATATTTAACAACTTTTATCTTGGTTCTCTCTTTTGGTACCTTTATTGGAACGATCGCTGTGAATACGATTGGCACTTTTTTGATGAGTATAGCTGGAGCATCATTAGGTGCTTCAAGCCTCCAATGGTTGTCACCAAAATGGGTCTCGGCAGTATACCCACTCTCGTTGTTCATGGTGAGCTTAGCTTTCATTTCATGGGTGTTGACGACATTTTTCTCTAGTAAAACCAAGCGACATACACTTTTATAAGGAGCTGTTTCACATGGAACATTTAATTGAAACGAAGCAATTGTCTTTGCAATTAGATTCATTAAAAGGACAAAAACAAACCATTCTTAGAGATATTTATTTATCGCTAAAGCCCGGAGAGTTCGTGACCATTATGGGACCTTCCGGGTGCGGGAAAACCTCTTTGCTTTATCAGCTTAGCGGGATAGAGACAGCTTCAACAGGAGAGATCAAATATAAAGATCAATTACTATCAGAAATGACAGACAAACAGTTAACGGCTTTGCGCTTAACAGAAATGGGGTTCGTCTTTCAACACAGCCACTTACTAAAGAATCTCAATCTATTTGACAATATTATTGCTGCAGCTTACTTAGCGAAAAAAAGACCGAGAAAAGAAGTAAATGCACGAGCTAAATATCTAATGGAGAAACTTGATATTGATCATTTAGCAAATAGATATTTATCAGAGGTATCAGGGGGACAGCTCCAAAGAGCCTCTATCTGTCGAGCTCTGATGAATGAACCAGACATTCTTTTTGCCGATGAGCCAACAGGTGCTCTCAACTCAAGTACCACAAAGGAAGTCATGAATATTTTTTCACAAATCCACTCTGAAGGAACAACTCTGCTTCTCGTCACACATGATCCAAAAGTTGCTCTACGCTCTGAAAGAATTATGTTTATGAATGACGGAGAGATTGTAGCCAGCTTATATTTAGGGAAATATGAACGCTTAACTGCTGAGAAACGAGAAATTAGGTTAAATAATTGGTTACAAGCTTTAGGATTTTAATAGGGGTATAAACAGGCAGAGAGCTGCCTGTTTTACTTTTTCTGACACTCAAACGAATAATCCATAGACAAGTAATGAGTTTCTAATATGATTTTGCCATCTGCTTGTTGACATGACTCTGTCAGCAGTTCAATTTCTTTGCTATAAAAGTATCTCTTTGACATGTAGAGAGTCACTAAAACGAGTAAAAGTGTCGTGATCATTAGTGTAATTTTCCAGTTTGAGATTTGAGATCTTTTTTTCATTGCAACAGCCTTTCTAAATTTTTGTAATTTGTATTTATATTCACCTTTGTCTGCTTCTGTAAGTTTCTTTTCCATTATGAACTAGCAACATCATAACTGATTTTCCCTGCTAGATAAACCTTTCATTCTTCCTCCTCCTTACCTAAAATTGCTTTATTTTAACTATATGAAGTGATATTTTCGCACATAAAGATAAAACTTATTGTATTTATCACTTTTTTAGACTTCCAAAAAAAGATTTTATTCATTTGTACAAACAATCATTCACCCTTACAATATCGTACATCACATGACCTAAGGTCCCTATTATTACCTCTTGTCAATCACTTCTTGGAAACGATTATATTTTACCAAAAATTGTGATATTGTTTTTGTTGAAACAGGCGAAAGGATCTTAAAGAGGTGAAATTTCATGACTATCATTTCAGCCGAACAGGTGGGGAATCGTTTAAATGATTGGCGAATTGCGATTCGTAAGCATGATGTACACAGTGCAAACGCAATGTATACAGAATTAAAGAAATTAATGAAAAAAATGGAAGAGAATCAGGAGGTCTTGACTTATTATTCATTGCTAGAGGGCAAGTATAAACTCATGTTATATGAAAGAAGAGGTCAAAATCTGAACGAAACGACAGAGCTAGATTGCCCCTCTAAAACAAATGACTTAATTGAGTACTATTTTTACCTGTACAAAGCCCTTTACGCGTCACATAAGAGAGACTATGCTTCAGCGATTGGACTATTTAAAATTGCAGAGAAAAAACTACAAAACATTCCTGATGAAATAGAAGTAGCAGAATTTCATACAAAGATTGCAAACTTATATATGCTGCTTCGTCAAAGCCTGATTTCACTTCACTATATTCAGAATGCCATTGATATTTTCAAAAGTCATGAAGGGTATGAAAGGAGACTGGCTGCAGCCTTTGTGATTGCCGCTACCAATTTTATGGATATTGGTGATTACAAAAGAGCAGAGAACTACTACAAAAAAGCGTTATACATCGCAAAAGGTCTACACGATTATTTTCTCACATCACAGCTTTATCATAATATCAGCATTCTGTATGCCGAAGCTGGAGAATCAAAAAAATGTATTGATGCCCTAGAAAAAGCTCTTAGTGATGATGTTTACCTTTCATCGTGTTATTTCCATCACTCCATGTTTATGTTAATAAAAGAGCTGCTCTCTATCGATGAAAGAACACAAGCTCTCTATTATTTCGAATTGGTCAAACAAAATCATGAAACGAAGAAAAGCCCCATCTATACAGCAAAAATGAATTTGCTCTATCATCTATATTTCACTGAAGACATGACAAAAAAAGCTCAAACCTGTTTCGATGAAATCCGTATTCTGAAAGAATTAAAGGATGCTGAAGGTGGCCGTGAATTGAGTGCATTAGCTGCCAGACACTTTGAAGAGTTGGGATCAATAGATCAAGCATATCTCTTTTTAAAGGAAGCCTACCACACGGAACATCATACAATTGACTGGAGGAATTCTGATGAAAAAAATGGGTTTACTGATTTTCGCTTTAACCATCGTTGTCTTTGGACAAACAGGGTCTTTCAATCCGTTAAATGAAACGAATCCTGGTACAGCAGAACGGCCTATAGGGACATAATATAAAACGGTACTATACAAAGAACCACTCGCCTCATCATGAGGCAAGTGGTTCCACATTTATTTTAATTGTTGATAAGAAATGAGACGGTGTATATGTACCGCAAGATAAGTAAGCTCATCATTAGGGATGACGATACTATGCACCTGTTTAATATAATCTTTGATTTTAAAGGCAACATCCATTGCTTGAGGGTACAAGTGTGCAATTTGTTCAAATAACTCATTTTCTTGATCTGATAATAATTTATTTGCGTAAAATCTTTCTACAAAGAATTTCACATGTGTAATAAACCGGCTGTAATGAATATTCTCTTGATCCATTTTCATATTCAACGTATACCGCACGAGATTGACAATACTCCCGATCATCTTGGCATACTTCATGCCATCTTTCGAATCGGATTCTTCACCTAATGCATTAATTAAATGAAAGGCGATATTGGCCGCCTCTTCCTTTGGTAATTGTATGCCCAATGTATCATTGACTAACTCAAGCGCATAATGACCTACTTCAAATTCTTCAGTATAATAGTTTTTGATTTCCCAGTATACTCGATTTGTAATATTAATATTCTTTTTGTGCCGTTCTACTGCAAAATTCAAATGATCCATCAAGGTAAAATAGACACCTGAATTCAGATTTGAGTTCAAGCGTTTCTCTGCATATTGGACGATTTGCTGAGTTAAATCTATGAACTCTTGAGGCATTGAATCTAACAGTTGAAGAAATTCTTTCGCTCTCATGTTATCGATTGACATAAATACTTGGTCTGCCTTCTTCTCTTCGATCATTTGGCCCGGCTTCTGCCCATAGCCAATCCCTCGTCCGAATAAAACCATCTCCTGTTGGTTCTGATCTTCAGCTAGGACCACACTCGAGTTTAAAACTTTTTTGATTTTAAACATCGTCATCACCTATTTTCATGATTGTGGTTTTTCAATCAAGCGATTCACCATTTGTCTTAATGACCTTTTGGTACCAATAAAATGAGTCTTTCCGAGATCGTTTTAATGAACCGTTTCCATCGTCATCCTGATCTACATGAATGAAGCCATAGCGTTTTGACATTTGTGATGTACCGGCACTAATAATATCAATTGAACCCCAGCTCGTATATCCAAAGAGATCAACGCCTTCTTCAATCGCTTCTCTCATTTGACGGAAATGCTCTTTGAAATAGTTTATACGATAATCGTCGTGGATCGATCCATCACTTTCAACAACATCCTTTGCACCCATGCCATTCTCTACAATGATAAGCGGTTTTTGATAACGGTCATACAATTCTATTAAAGAAATTTTCAGACCAACCGAATCAATTTGCCATCCCCAATCAGTAGATGGAAGGTAAGGATTTTTGACTCCACGGATGGTATTTCCATCGGTCTTTTCTAACCCTTCATCGACTGATTCAGTTAAAGACATATAGTAACTAAACGAGATAAAATCTACTGTATTTTCTTTTAAAATGGAAAGGTCATCTGTTTCCATTTGGATATGAATGTTATTTCTCTCAAGCATGCGCTTGATGAGTGGCGGGTATTCACCAAACACCTGAACATCTGCATAGAAATAGTTTTCTAAGTTTTGTTTCAATGCTCGCTCCACATCATTCGGATGACAAGTGTGCGGATACGTTGTCAATTTTGTTAGCATACATCCCACTTGACTGCCTGGTACGATGCGATGGCAATCTGCTGTTACAAGAGCAGAGGCTACGAATTGATGATGAAGTGCTTGATAAACCGTCTCTTCCACTTTTCCTTCTGGGCAGCGATCTGGAATAATTCCTGCTGTAATGAAAGAGTGGCGGTGAATACTATCTATTTCATTAAAGGTAAGCCAATATTTCACATCATGTTTATAACGTTCGAAACACACATTGGCGAACTTAACAAAGAGATCAATGACTTTTCTTTCAACCCAGCCATTATATTTCACACTAAGTGCTAATGGCATTTCATAATGAGAGAGAGTCACAATCGGTTCTATGTTGTGTTTTTTCATTTCTGCAAATACTCGATCATAAAATTGCAGTCCTTTTTCATTTGGTTCGGTCTCTTCTCCAGTTGGGAAGATACGACTCCACGCAATCGAAATGCGAAGGGTTTTAAAACCCATTTCAGCAAAGAGAGCCAAATCCTCTTCATAGTGATGATAGAAATCAACACCTCTACGTTTTGGGTACTTTTTATCGTCTGGATCTTTCATTGCACGATCAATATTTTCAGAAGTAACAGCTAGATGTCCTTCATAATCTTCTACACTCAAATTAGACCGGTACATCGCAATATCTGCAACAGATGGGCCCTTTCCATCTATATTCCAAGCACCTTCTGCTTGGTTTGCGGCAATGGCGCCGCCCCATAAAAATTCTTTTGGAAAACCTTTCATTGTCGTCATATATTTAGCCTCCTAATTGTGTGACAACCATCAATGTATCTTGACGATTGACCTCTTGTAATGGCTGTACTTGAATATCATATTGATCTGTATTTGTGATCACAGCAAGTGTAACTGGGTCATATCCTGCTTCCATGATTTTTTCCAGATCAAATGCAATCAGTAAATCTCCTGCTTGAACACGTTCTCCTGCCTGCACTTTTGGATCAAAATACTGACCTTCCAGCTGAACGGTGTCGATGCCAATGTGGAAAAGCACTTCAACTCCTTGATCTGTTCTCATGCCAAGTGCATGATTTGTTTCAAACAGCAAAGTGACCTCACCGTCTACTGGTGCATAAAGTGCTCCTTTTGAAGGCACAATGGCAATTCCTTCGCCCATGACCTTTGAAGAAAAAATATCATCTTTCACTTCAGATAGTGACATCATCTGACCAATCACAGGACTTTTGAATGTTTCACCTGCTCCCATTTGTTCAGCAAATGCAGCTTGGTCATTTATTTTTTCATCTGCTGTTCGATCCTTACCTAAAATAAAGGCAGCGACAAATGCAACTACAAACGATATCACAAACCCAATGACAGCAAACATAAGATTTCGCGGGAGCTCATCTGAAATAAACATCGACATACTTGCTAGACCAGGACCAACTAACACAAAGGCTTGTAAACCAACTAAACCAATGAAAATCCCGCCAACAAAGGAACCAATCATGACACTTCCAAGAACACGCTTATTTTGGAGTGTCACACCATATAATGCTGGCTCTGTGATCCCAAAAAATGCTGAGATTCCAGCCGAGATTGCGGTTGATCTCAGCACCTTATCTTTTGTCCGCAATGCCACAGCGAAACATGCTCCACTTTCCGCAATATTATGCGCAAGTGATGCTGGTAGGTAAAGTGCTTCTTTCCCAAGGTTCCCCATCGTTGTCACTGCATAAGGAACCATCGCCTTGTGCATGCCTGATGCCACCATGAATGGAAGAACAGCTGCTAAAATAGCGACAGCTACCCAGCCTACTGTATGAAACATGGCAAGAATGATTGATGAAAGGCCTTGTCCTGCTGTAAAACCAATTGGTCCTAACAGGAGTAACGTGACTGGTACTGTGATGACCAATGACATCATAGGTACGAAGAAAATACGAATTGGTTTTGGTGAAAATCGAGTAAAGAATTTTTCCATTTGGGCGTATAGCAATACAGAGAGAATTGCCGGGAATACTTGATACGCATAGGCTATATTTTTTACGTCGAACGACAGTAATTGCGCACCTTCTGTGAGCATTGCTGTCATATTCGGAAGAATGAGTGCTCCGACTGCCGATAATGCGACGAGTGGATTTACTTTTAATTTATTTGCAGTCGTCACAGCGACTAGTAAAGGTAGAAAGTAAAGCGGTGCATCCCCTACCATGTTGAGTATTTGATATGTTTGACCCTTTGCATCTATCCAGCCTAATAAAGAGAAAAGGAGAAGAAATGATTTTAAGATTCCTCCGCCTGCAATAGCTGGAACAAGTGGCTGGAAGACACCTACAATGAAATCTAACAGGACTGCGCCTACTTTTCTTCTTTCTTTTGGTTGATTGGATGACAGGTCTTGCCCTGATGAGCTTTCACCCAATAGATTTGTCAACTTTTGATACACTTCGATTACATCATTCCCAATGACCACTTGGCATTGACCTGACATTCTAACAGCTATGACACCTGGTGTTTTTTCTAAAGCCGATACATCTGCCTTTTTTTGATCAATTAGTGTGAAGCGAAGTCTTGTTGAACAGTGTTCAAGATGGGCAATGTTTTCTTTGCCACCTACACGCTGTAAGACGTCTTTGGCAACCTGTGTATAATCCATTTCTTTTCCCCCTTTTCTCATACATAGGACCTATATTTTGGCAATAAAAAAAGGACCTAAAACGACAAATGAAAGAAATTCATCGTTTTTAGATCCTGCCTGCATGACCAGTCACATGTCTAATTTATCAATATTGGATTTGATTTTAGTATATATCGAGTTAATGTAAGCGTCAACATATTTTTTTGAATTAAAAAAATATTCTTTTATAAGTCTAATGTCATCAAAACGACCTCATTTTACTTTAGAGGACATTTCATTCAAGAAAGTAAGATAGTATCAAATGTCCTATCTGACTGGATTGTTATCTTTATTTTTTCTTTGCCTTTTTCTTTGCGGCTTTTTTAAATGCTTCTACTTGCTTTTGATATTGTTTCTTATTCACAGCTTTTAGCTTCATTTTTTCATTCTTTTTCCAAAACGGTAACTCAATATAGGAAGCTTCTACATCAGATGATCCTATCATCTTAGACAGACCACCCTTTATTTTTGGTGTGGGATACACCCAAAAGTTTTTAAAACCTGTGATTCCAACTGCTTGATATTTTTCTTTTTTCAGTGGCTTACTTTTCTTCCCTGTGGCTTTGGAGATTGTAATAGCCCCTGAAAAATCCCCTTCAAAAACGGCTTCTTCGATATCAAGGAAAATTTGATATGAATTGTTTTTTGCTGTATACATATAGCCGTAGGCTTTATTTAAATTATCTGTGTATTTCCCTATGATCTTATAGTAACGGTCTTCTGCTGTATCCACGTACTCATCATAGCGCTTATCAATGGCTTTTTTGTATTCTTTTAATCTCTTCTCATCAACAGATTGATAGCGTTTACTTTTCTTTGCTCCTTGCTTTTTGACCATGAGGTCTTTTCCAGAAAAATAGATGTCATATACGATTGTTTTCTTCTTTTGTTGGACTTTAAGTTTGTATCCTTTTTTCGTAGTTTTCCCCGTTAGTTTGTATTTTGTTTTCACCATATAAGGTTCAATTGGATCAACCTTAACACCCTTACCGTTTAGGTATCCCGTGATCTTGCCTTTCTTTTCAGTCACCTGCAGCCAACTAACATTGTCCTTTGTTTTATAGGCATATGCATAAGGTTGATTCAGTGATTCTTTTTTAGCAGATGCTTTGTTTCCTCCAAAACTTCCAACACCAATCAATAGTGCAACGACCATGAACAATATTCCTATGTTCCTCAACTTCATGTGTATACCCTCCATTCTTTTATTCTTTACACATCAAATATATATTACCATATTTATGATTTATCTCCTGTATTTTAAAAATATAAAGCTATCAATTATTATTTTCTTGCTTTTTATTCATTTCAAATTTATGATATATCTTTTTGATAGGTGTGTTGATGTAATGAAAACATATAATGATACGACGTATGCGATTTTAGGTTTTTTAACGGCAGATAGTAAGTCTGGGTACGAAGTGAAGCAATTAATTGATAAGAGCTTGCATCACTTTTGGAAAATTAGTTATGGGCAAATTTATCCTGCTTTAAAGTTCATTGTCGAAGAAGGCCTCGCTGAGGTTTACTTTAGACAATATCTTTCTTTTGAGAAAAAACTGGCGCTTTTATAGGATTATGAGAAGGGGCTCCGTGTCCGTTATTCAGATGAAGCGGATGCGAAGTACTGGCTGTTTACTTTAGATGATGGAATGAGAGTGACCGAAGCAGAAATTGATTGGTGCATGGAAACTTATGAACAGCTGAAGAAATTAGGGTAAACAGATAAAACAAAACATACATACTGGTAGATACACAACTGATATTGTATTCATGATCGGAATGAGAATCAATAAACGCTGGGCCATCCATCAATGGCTGCCTGTATTCATGGCGATGCCTAGCATGAACAAAGAGCTGTATAGGCATCAAGAAGAGCTTGGTTTCCTCGGGACAGAAAATGACTTTGGTTTACGCACCACCACCATGATTCAATATTGGCGTTCAACAGAGGACCTCCTTGCCTATGCTAAGATGGAGAAACATTTGGTAGCTTGGAAAGCATTTCATCAGAGAGCACGGAACAACAAGAACGCAGTGGGAATTTATCATGAAACCTATCAAATTCAAGCCGGCGCGTATGAATCCGTCTACGTGAACATGCCTTCCTACGGATTGAGCCAAGCTAGAACCGCTATTCCGATTGGAAAAGGAAAACAAACAGCGAAAGAGCGTCTGTATACAACAAATTCCTAGAGAGCGATTCTCTAGGAATTTCTTTTCGCAACGGACACAAAATGCTTTAATATACGGGCTGTTAATCCCCAAATGGTATAGTTTTCATAATCATAAAACCATTCCTCAATCGAACGACTCCCCCAGCGGTACTTCTCACCATTCATGATTTTTTCATAGGGAAAGTCCTCAGCTGGTGTTGGCTGAACGGACACATGATGTAAGTATGGCTCATATTGGCAAAGCCATGATAGAGGCACGGTAAAGGTCTCCTCCACTTCCTCTTGATTAAAGGAGTGTTTGACCTTCTGTTCATCAATGATGCCGACATATGGATACACCACGAAGGATGGAGAGGCAATGTAAGGGCTGAGCTGTCCAAGGATCTCGACTGATTCGGGTGGAATGCCTAGCTCTTCATGAGTTTCTCGCAATGCAGCTTCTTGTGCGGTTTCGCCGCCATCGAGTTTGCCTCCAGGGAAGCTAATATCACCAGGCTGTTTTCTCATGGTCAGCGATCGTACCTCAAATAAAACATGCCATTCCCCGTTTAGTTGCACCAAAGGGACAAGGACTGCCGCTTTAAATGCTGTCTCTTCTCCAATAAACAACGGTTGTGATTGATGTAAGTCATTTTTTAATTGATCAATGAGCATGGGCATCACCTGTTTTCTGTTTCTCTTTCCTTTAGCGTATCATTGTTCACCTTTTGAATAAAGGTGATCTTTATGACGATTATTCTTATCATTTTGACAATTTTACTTGTCAAAATGAATATGATATTTTACAATCAAGGAAAGATTTAGATTAAAGTTGAGGTGACATGATGAAAAATCGGCTAAAAGAGCTGCGCGCACGTGATGGTTTGAACCAAACGGAGCTTGCAAAGCGTGCAAAGGTTTCTCGCCAGACGATCAGCTTAATGGAACGAGACGAATTAATGCCGTCCCTCTTGCTGGCTGTTAAGCTTTCACGTATTTTTCAGGAACCCATTGAACATATTTTTCTATTCGAGGAGGATGAACTCACATGAAAACTGTATACAAAATGCTACTTGGTGCTCTCCTTGGCTTTCTCGGTGCTTACTGTTTGCTAGCAGCCGAATTTGAGATGACACTTCTTGATGTTGCATTCGAAGCCACCATTGTGATCACTGGATTGACAATCATCTTGATAATTTATTGTTTCTCAGGGATTTCACGTATGAAGAAAAGAGTATCACTTTCGGTATCTGGTGATGAGGAGGATGAACTAGAAGCGAGGCAGTACAGGACCTTTACTGATTTATCGTTAGCCAATACGGTCAGTACCATTTTATCGATCATTGCAATCGGTGTTGCCATCGTGACCGAGCAACAACTATGGCTTATTCTTGTCAATGTCGCTTTATTTATGATCACCATCATTAGTTCTTATGTTGCGATATCTGTGCTAAAGCTTGTCTATCCTAATCGCAATCTACCAAGTCCATCAGACAAAGACTATGCCAGAAAGCTACTCGCTATTTCTGATGAAGGCGAAAAGCATGTGATGCTGGAAGGGCTGTTTTACACCTTTCAAATGATGAATATTCTATTGACCGGTGCCATGTTTATTTTGATTGTGTATTCCCTCGGAGCAAACCATTCCCAGCTCTTCTCGATTATGATCATTGGACTTATTCTGATCATTCTCAATGCACAGTACATGTTGAAGATTCGAAATCGATAAATGGCAAAAAGCACAGCCCTGTGAAAAGGCTGTGCTTTAGATTGTTGACAAAGGGCTAAAATGAACTTTATTTTAGCCCTTTGTCTTCTTTTCAGCTCAGCGTGATAGAAAACCTTTGAAGTCTAGGAAGGACGAGTACCGGAGCGGAGTGAATTTGACATTCGTGAGCACCGGCACGCAGGACTGACACCGAATGCGAGGGTTTGTCTACACGCTGAAGCACAGCCCTGTGAAAAGGCTGTGCTTTTTCGCCCATAATCATGCACGGCGTTTCTTTCGTGCATAAAGCAAAAATAAGAAACCAAACCATACCGGTGTCAATAACAGCGCTGGACGTGTTGCGTCAGCGAAGAGCATAATCACGAGAATCGCAGCAAAGAGCACAAGGACACAAATATTCACAAAAGGTGTGAATGGCGCTTTAAAGGTAGATGCCGCATGCAGGCCAGGACGTGTTTTTTTATATTTTAAGTGACAAATTAAAATAATACTCCATACCCAAATGAAACAAATGGCACTAATCGTTGTCACAATGCCAAAGGCTTGCTCTGGAATCAGCTTGCTCAAAAGAGCCCCGACAGACACCACGATTGTTGAAACAAACAGCGCGTTGCTTGGGACAGCTTGCTTATTCAGACGGCCAAAGGAAGATGGCCCCTGCTTTTGATGACTAAGATTATACAAAATACGGCTCGTTGAGAACATACCGCTATTACAAGCTGAAGCCGCAGACGTCAGAACGACAAAATTAATGAGCCCCGCTGCTACTGGTATACCAATAAGTCCAAAGGTTTTCACAAAAGGACTTTCTAATGCACTGAGCTCGGTCCATGGGTTGATACATAATAAAACAAAGATGGCACCCACATAGAAAAATAGAATTCTTAAAGGGATTTTATTAATCGCAGACGGAATATTTTTTTGTGGATTTGCTGTTTCTGCTGCGGAAACACCAACAAGTTCCACTCCTACGTAAGCAAAAATCACCATCTGGAATGACAATAAGAAGCCTGTTATACCATTTGGAAAAAACCCGCCATGTGACCAAAGATTCGTGACCGTCACAGGCCCAGCATCTGTTTGAAATCCAATGATTAAGAGGACAATCCCTACGCCAATTAACAATAGAATTGTGATGACTTTAATAAGTGCAAACCAAAACTCCATTTCTCCAAAAAGCTTCACTGTTAATAAATTAAATCCTAGTAAAATCAACAAACAAATGAGTGCAGGAATCCATTGTGGAATATCAAACCAATACTGCACATACAACCCGACCGCAATGACATCAGCCATCGCTGTCATAATCCAGCAAAACCAATACGTCCACCCTGTCACAAAGGAAGCCCACGGGCCAAGATAATCCTCTGCAATATCGGTTAACGATTGATAGCCCGTCTTAGATAAGAGTAATTCTCCAAGTGCCCTCATGACAAAAAAGATGGCTATTCCGACAAATAAATAGGCAAAAATGATCGACGGACCCGCCAATTGAATTGCCTTTCCAGAGCCTAAAAACAGCCCTGTTCCGATGGTTCCGCCAATCGCAATCAATTGAACATGACGGTTTGATAAATCTCGTTTTAACTCTTGTTGTGCCAATTTCAATGCCCTCCTACAACATAATCTTATATTGAAATAACGAACGCTCAAAAAATCCATAAAAAAAAGAGATTGGAGTCGCTCCAATCTCATGGTCATAAAAGAATAGCAAAATAGAGAAAAGCAATACATGACATCATCCATGCATCACAAATACAATATTTCGTACTCTTCTGTCCTTTTGCCTGAGATTGTGAACCCTTCGGCGCCGCACATACATGCGGTCTCTCCAGAAGCTGCTCCTGCCATAGTGTGACCCACAGCAATCATAGCCTTCGTTATTTACTTAAAATGTTGCTATTTCTGAATAATTTCATATTTTACGCCTCAAGATGAAAGCTGTCAATGGTAATCTTTTAAGATGTTACACTCCCTCTACCTGATACACGATGACTTCACTTCATCCACATCCCTGATTAAGGTATAATAAATCAAAGGATGTTCGGCTCGTTTGATGGAGAAATCCATCTTGATCATAAGCCACGTTAGGCAATCCATTGAAGTTGGTGAAAACAAATGAAAAAATTGAACAAACAGCGTGTCACATTACAGGAAGTCGCCCGGCATGCCGGTGTCTCTACTTCAACAGCCTCACTCGTTGTTCGAAACAACCCTAGAATCTCTGAAGCCACTCGAAAAAAAGTACTGCAATCCATGGAGGATTTAGGATACGTGTACGACCGCGTTGCTGCAAACATGCGGTCAAAAAGCTCAAATATTGTGGGTGTTATCGTCACGGATATTTCAAACACCTTTATTTCTGAGTTTTTAATCGGCGTGCAAACCACACTTGAATCACTTGGGTATACCGTTTTACTTGGGACAACCTTTGACAGTGTCGATAAGCAGGAACGTCTCATTTCCACAATGGTCGAGCACCGAGTTGGCGGACTCATCTTAAATCCAGCCTCGAAAAGCTCTACTCGGACGGTCAAACAGTTAAATCAAATTCGCACCCCAAAGGTACTAGCAAACCGGGAATTAGCGGATGTGCATTGTGACTATGTCGGCGCTGATTATGAACAAGGCGCTTGGATGGCGGTCCATCATCTTCTTCAAAAAGGACATCGGCGCATTGCCTTTTTAGGTGGAATCAAGTCCTCATCGACTTGGATTGAACGAATGAAAGGTTTCAAAAGAGCCCATGACGAGGCACACCTTACGATTGATGAATCTCTCATTATTGATATTGAACCTACTCGTGAAGGCGGGAAAGAAGCACTTGCCCAGGTGATTGACCAGCCTGAACCGCCCACGGCCGTTTTTTGTTTTAGTGACTTAGTCGCGTTTGGGGTCATTCAGGAACTGGCATCACGTGACATCAAGCCTGGTGAAGACATCGATGTTGTTGGATTCGACAACATTCCTGAAGCAGAGCTGTATCACCCCCCCCTCACCACTGTCTCATCATTCCCACGATCTATCGGAGTAAAAGCCGCAAACCTTTTATATCAAAAAATGAATGAGCAGGATGAAGAACTGCAGCGATTGATCTTAAAGCCTCAACTTCATATTAGAGAAACCTCTACATCATCATGAACAGAAGAATTGTAAAGCAATTCTTCTGTTTTTTATTGAGCAAGTCAACTATACTTTCTTTCATTTTTCTTTTTTTAAATCACAAAGTCATAAACTTGACACATTTTAAACGCAGGAGTATATTTATCTCGTTGCTTCTTTTAGTATATCGTTATACCTATTTGGTCATCGTATTATTTTTATTTAACAACAGTTAAAGATACGGTTTTCTGATTCTGATCAAATCATGTAAATCCACCCCTCTATGATAACTGTTATTATTTTTTACATTTTAGTATAACGATATACTTAATTGAAGAACAGATGAATATTCATTATTTTTTTCATCAATCACACAAGGGGTGTTGTGATGGGGCTTATGTACATTGAAGGAATCAACAAAGGGTATACAAAGAATTTGACCCTAAAGGGGTTTCAAATATAGGAGTGGAAACATGAAAAATCCTTATATTAAATCGTCACTTGGCATGTATTTAAACTATTTCATGCTAGGGATGATCAATATTATTGTGGCATCCAACATGGAAAGCTTATCTGAACGCTATCAGGTGGATATTCCGAAAATCAGCTTGCTTGTATCTGCTATCGGAATTGGCAAACTAATTGCTCTCTTTTTCTCTGGCCGGCTGGCAGACAGCTGGGGACGTAAGCCTGTGATTATTACAGGAAACTTTCTTTATTTATTATTCTTAATTGGAATCCCGACGACAACCAATTATACGCTGGCTTTTATCTTTGCGATTTCAGCAGGGGTTGCAAACTCACTGCTTGATTCAGGGACATATCCTGCTCTGACAGAATCGTTTCCTAAAAAGGCAAGTTCTGCTTCTGTTTTAGTGAAGGCGTCCGTTTCAATCGGAGCGACTGTACTTCCATTTATCTTGGCGTTGCTTATTGCACATGACATCTTCTGGGGCTGGGCGTTCTTTGGACTAGGACTTCTTTATTTACTCGTGGGGATTTACTTGATCTTTATGCCATTCCCGAACCATAAGCAAGTCTCTTCACAAGACAATCTGCCAGTGCAGGAGCAAATGAAGGAAGAACCTAAAATGTTTGGTGAAGGCTTAGCGGTTGTGCTCATGGGGTTCACATCTACTGCATTGTTTGTGGTTTGGCAAACGTGGCTTCCGCAATTGGGGTTAAAATTGATTGGGCTTGGCACAGGACAAGCAACACAGCTTCTTTCTTACTTTAGTATTGGTGCACTTGTGTCTGTTCTACTCCTTTCGATCATATTAGATAAATTCATTTCACCTATTATGGTCGCAATCATTTATCCAATTGGAGCATTCCTTGCGATGCTTTCGTTATTTCAAATCGAAACGTACAGCATTGTCATTATCAGCACCTTTTTCTTAGGATTATTTACAGCAGGAATCTTCCAGCTGGCCATGAGTATTATGATGACATTATTCCCTACAAACAAAGCAACGGCTTCATCATACGTCAACATTGCGGCAAGCTCAGCATTTATCCTTGTTCCGCTTATTACAAGCGGATTGGTCAGCACGTACGATATTAAAATGACTTTATTCTTCGATATGATCATTGCGGTCATTAGCGTATTGTTAGCAGTCTTTGTTTTAGGACGCATGAAAAAATTGTTTAGATAATAAAAGGAGATGTCAATTATGACAAACATACATGAACGTAATATTGATGGAAAAACAAAATTAGTCGGTCTTCTTGCTACACCAATCGGGCACAGCCTGTCACCACGGATGCACAACCTTGGCTATACATTAACAGGTATCAACTATGCTTACCTAGCCTTTGAAGTAGGAAATGATGAGCTAGAAGCCGCAGTAAACGGCATGAAAGCGATGGGTGCAGCTGGATTTAACGTATCTATGCCAAACAAAATGAAAGTATTGGATTATTTAGATGAACTAGATGATTCTGCGAAATATACACGTGCAAGCAACACCGTTGTGAACAAAGATGGCAAACTGATTGGCTACAACACAGATGGTCTTGGTTACGTGAGAAATTTGATTGAACATGGCGTTGAATTAGTTGGACAAAAGGTAACACTCGTTGGCTCAGGCGGTGCCGCTACACCGATTGCCATTCAGCTTGCACAATCAGGTATTCGTGAGATTAGTATTTTCGCTCGCCAAGATCAATACTTTGTTCAAGCCGAAGAAAATGTAAATTACATCAACAATGAAATGAAATCATTTGGTGTCAAAGCGAATATTTTCCCACTTGAAGACAAAGAGGCTTTCCGCCGTGAAGTAGCTGAAAGTGCTATCCTCGCAAATGGGACAAGCCTTGGAATGAAGCCTTTAGACCAGCTTAGCATTATCGATGATACACTTGATGTGCTGCGTAAAGACTTAATCGTGACAGATGTCGTGTACAATCCGCAAAAAACAAAGCTTCTTGCTCAAGCACAGGAAGCAGGCGCCAAAACCATTAACGGTCTTGGCATGATGCTATGGCAAGGTGCTCTTGCGTACAAGCTCTTTACGGGTGAAGATATGCCAGTTGATCAAGTGAAACAGATTCTTTTTGAAAACGACCGCTTCTAAACACAAAAAAAGACGATCTCCACTCAGGAAGTCGTCTTTTTTATTCATAAATCATGATATGACGGTATCGGTACAGAATATACATCGCACCAATAATGGCCGCCACAGCCACAACAGCATCGAACATAAAGATCTGTAAAATAGTCGAGTGGCTTTCGATTAAGCCTGTTACGACTGGGATGACGATAGCCGACACCCCGCCTGCTGTTGAGATAATACCTGTCATCGTTCCTTTGTTCTTCCAGAAGAATTCAGCCATCACCGTTAACGTCAGCTGAAAGACACCGGCTGTTGAAAAACCCAGTACAAATGCATTGATGGTTCCTATGACTGGGGACTTCACGACCAGTAGCACACAGATGGAGACAAGTGTAATGATCGGATAGACAAGCAGCACGGTCACAGGACGGACAAAGCGGCGCAAAAGAAATGCGAGCAATAAGACAGACAGCAAACCACCCATGCTATAGTAACTAAGCAGCTTCACAGCACTGCCAGAAGCCATTCCCAATATTTCCTCGCCGTACGTAGGAAGCCAAATTTGCGGCAAGGCATAAAGACCATTTGACGTAAAGCTGATCACAATGAGTGCGATCCCTTCTCTCCAAAACGTAGGCTCTGACGAGAAGCGCGGAAGTCCATCATGCTCCGTCACATGGACTTGCTCCACCTTGCGATGATTTGGAAATGGCAATGTCCACAGCATCAAAACATTCACAAGATAGATAAGAGCGGGAACAAAAAATGCAATTCCATAAAACAAATCATGCTCTGCTAAAAAGAAAATAGCCAGTGGCAGGATGGTCGCTCCAATCGAAATAAAAGCCTTGACCATCACATTCGCTGATCCTGAGTTCTGCGGAAAAGCCTCCATTAAGGCTGGATACGTCCCTGCATCCATCGCCGAATTCGCCACCCCCGCCAGAATCGCAAACGCAAAGGCAATTTGATAATTTGGAGACAATGGGATTCCGATGAGGAACACCGCCATCAGAACACCTGAAACCAAAATCACCGGCTTTCGGCCAAAACGATCTGACAGCACACCTGAAAGACCATACGTAAGCACCCTGCCAATACCGAGTGCAGATATCATATAACTAATTCCCGCACTATTGGTATCTAACTGTTTGATTAAAAATGGCATATTTGAAGCCAAAATAATATTGACCATACCTAATAAAAAATAATTAATATAAAGACTAGAAGCCGTCCTCACATACGGATTCCTCATGCTGACACACCCCTCAACACCATTGCAATGAAGTGACAAATAATGGTTGCGCTTACAAGATTTCATGCGTGGGGAGGAACAGCCTCGCAACCTTCACGTTCAAACATCTCATGCAGCTCACAGCCTACATGCCCTTCATTTATCAAGCATCTCTTCAAATTTTTCACTAGCTTTATTTTATATGAATGTGAAAGGTAATGATAGTGAATTGCTTAAATTTGAGGGAAATGATTGTAGAGAGAAAACAAATACCTGACTCTCCTTTATTTTCACCTTACTTCTTAAAAAGTATTTCAGAGATTTAAAAAATCATGAACTTTAGAACCAAGTTCATGATTTCCATTACTTTTTTTGTAAAGAGACGCGTTTAATCTTCATTTATTTGCTCATCAACTTCTTCGTGATATCTTTCTGTATCTAAATAAGATTCAATAAGATTATCTAAAAAATCGACACTAACCTCTCGATTATCTTCATATATATGAATTTTAGCTCCAGCTTTTGCTAGTAAACTTATAATGTTTCTCATCTCTTTCAATTCATCAATATCTAATAGATTATAAGATAAAATAAAATCATTTTTATTCATTACTTCTTTTATTTCGGAAATACTTTTATCCGTATGTTTTCTTAGAATAGAGATATATTTGATTTGATCAACATCTTTTTCTATTCGCATATTCATTTTAGGCATTTGGTTTCTCCTCCATAGATTAGAAATCGTCAATAGGTTTAATTCTTTCTCCAGGCAGACTGTTTTTCCAATTACCGCCATGCCAACCATTAAAATGTTCATTTGGTGTAGCTGGATATATAATTTCACCTTTGTTCGCTAAATGTGGATATTGAGATGCACTGTAAGAATGGTGCCCTTGCACAGTTTTTCCATCTACTTTAGGCTTCTTACCATTTAGAATATCATTTAATTGCTGCTTATCCCAGTTCCTAGTTGGATTCTCTTTATTCAATATTCTTTGACGTTCCTGATACCAAAACTCATTCACACCAGTGTTTCTATGTTTGGCAAACTTTTTATTCCAATTATAATTTTCATATTCTATTTTTGTAATCGTCCTATTCTCAATTTTTCCTTTCAGTTCTTTCATCTTCTTTGCGCTTAACTGCTTTCTTTGAATAGGATGCTTCCTTAAATCTAATCCTTTGGTTCTTTCAGCTATTACTTTCTCAGCAACTTTGTGTTCACCAATCCCCACACTACCATTAATCCTCTTTTT
>NZ_NKHG01000039.1 GCF_002744245.1 Bacillus pumilus
GGGAAATGATGATGACTTATGGTGAATTGGATACGCCGGCACTATTAATTGATAACCGGGTGATGATGGAGAATATTGCCGCTATGCAGCAATACGCAGACCGCCAGCATGTAAAACTTCGTCCTCATACGAAAACACATAAAACGCCTGGGCTTGCCAAGTTGCAGGAGAAGATGGGGGCATCTGGCATTACCGTGGCAAAAGTAGGCGAAGCTGAGGTGATGGCAGCGCATGGGCTGACAAATATTTTTATCGCGAATCAAATTGTAGGCGAGATTAAACTAAAGCGAATTCGAAAGCTCGCAGAATCGATATATATTTCATTTGGTATTGATTGTGTAGAGCATGTTCATCAAATTGAAGACATCTTTCGCGGAGCAGAAAAAAAAGCAGAGGTTTTAATCGAAATAGAGGTTGGAGAAGCAAGATCTGGTGTGATTGAGGAAAGTGATTTCCGTCAAATTTTACAGGCCATCCAGACATGTGATTCCGTCCATTTAAAGGGAATTTTCTCTCATGATGGACATACGTACCAAGCGGAAAGTAAAGCACATTGTCAGGCATTATATGAAGAGGCTGTGGATCGAACGCTTCATTTTGCGCAGATTGCAGAAGAAGAAGGCATCATGCTAGAGGTGGTCAGCATTGGGTCAACACCGCCATTTTTGTTTCAATTTGATATTCCAAAGGGAGTCACAGAAATCAGACCGGGCACTTACATGTTGATGGATGCCTCCCAGTCCAATGTGATCGGCACATTTTCACATTGTGCGGTAACCGTGCTGACAACGGTGATCAGTAAACCGACAAAGACCCGAGTCATTACAGATGTTGGAGCAAAAGGATTGACAGCACAAACCCGCACAAAAGGACTGACCAAAACAAAGGGATTAGGCAAAGTGAAAGAATATAATGATGTATTTGTTTCAAGTGTATTTGACGAGCACGCCATCATCTATCATGAAGGCTTCCGGCAAAGCGTCCAGATCGGAGAGAAGGTGCAAATCATTCCGAATCACATATGTCCTGTAGTCAATCTTCATGAAAAAGCATACCTCATTCAAGATGGTGAAGTGATAGAAGAGTTAGTGATTGCCTGTAAAGGGAAACTTCAATAAATCAACTGATAGAACAATGGAGTGAAAGAAATGTCAGAAATCAAAAATCAATTAAACCACTACATACCGATCGCAAAAACAATTGCCGATATGTTTGGCCCTTCATGTGAAGTTGTCGTTCATGATCTGACCCAGCCGCAATCGTCCGTCATCTTTACAATCAACAACCATGTAACAGGGAGAGAGGTCGGACAATCCTTTGATCATCTAGTGAAACAGGTTCTCTTGTCGAATGAGTTTGGCGAAGATTATTTAGCTGGTTATGAAATAAAGACAGAAGATGCAAGAACCATCAAAGCGTCCACAACGCTGCTGCGTGATGACAAGGAGCAGGTGATTGGTGCGCTATGTATCAATTATGACATGAGTGCAGTAAGTCATGTAAAAGAACTAATCGACCAAATCGTCCCCGGATTATCTAAAGAGATGCCGGCCGCAGCGCCAAATGAAAGCAAAGATTCACTGCAAAGTGTAGATGAAATTGCGGATCGCCTCATTGAACAAATCATTTCTCACCAAAAAGGATCATTAAAAAAACGGCAAGAAAAAATCGAACTCATTCGTTTTATGGATGAGAAAGGCATTTTTCTCATGAAAGGGTCAGTGGAAAAAGTAGCGGAGCGTTTAGGTATATCGAAGGTCACGGTTTATAGCTATTTAGACGAATTGAAGAAAATAAAAGAATCAGAGGAAACCTCGTAAATCATTGACTTCAGTAGGAGGATGGCTATGCTAAAAGAAATCTATGTTTGCGCTACATGTCACACAGCCTATCCAAGTACACCTGATATTTGGAGGTGTCCGTGTGGCGGTCTCTTGAAAATAGAGTGGGAGAAACCGACATTTTCAAAAAAAGAGATTCAAAACGAATTACCTGGAATGTGGAGATATGTTAAGGCGCTGCCTTTTCACCCGCAATGCAGCGTTTCGGAAGAGATCACAATGGGAGAAGGATATACGCCGCTTGTGCCGTTATCACAAGAAGATCCACATACATTTGTGAAAGTAGATTACATGATGCCTACGCTTTCTTTTAAAGATCGAGGAGCAGCTGTTTTGATCGCAAAGGCGAAAGAATGGGGCGTCAAAAAGGTCATCGCTGATAGCAGTGGAAACGCAGGGACATCCATTGCCGCCTATGCGAAGCGTGCTCAGATTGAATGTGATATTTTCCTAGGGAAAGGCACTTCACCGAAAAAAATCGCTCAAATAAGTGCACATGGAGCGAATATCCGTATGGTAGATGGAACCCGAGAGGATGTAGCAAAGAAAGCTAAGATGGCAGTTCAACAAGAAGGCTCGTTCTATGCAAGTCATGTGTTTAATCCATATTTTCATGAGGGAACAAAAACGTACGCTTACGAAATATGGGAACAGCTCAACAACATACCGGATACCCTGATCATTCCTGTCGGTAATGGTACACTCTTATTAGGTGTTTACCAAGGTTTTTGTGAGCTATTAGCCCAAGGTCTCATAACGGATTTTCCAAAAATTGTAGCAGTACAAGCAGAAAACTGTGCCCCTCTTGCACAAGCTTTTCATGAGCAGCGTCTTGAAATAGAGGCGACACAAAATAAAGGAACGATCGCTGAGGGCATTGCGATTGCGGCGCCAGAACGAGCAAAACAAATCCTTCAAGTTATCAAACAGACAAATGGATACATCGTGACGGCAAACGAGCAAGAGATCAAAGAGGCACACACAGCACTTGCAGCAAAAGGGTTTTACGTTGAACCAACAACAGCCGCCAATTATGCTGCCTATTTGAAGCATCAAAAAACGACGACACAAGAACGGATTGTGCTGCCACTATGCGGAGCAGGATTAAAAGCTGTATAAACCAAACGAGGTTCGCAAGTTGCACTCAATTCATCTAAAGGACAAACTCACAACATTTACTGGTCACCGAAGGGGATTGCCGAAATGAATGATGTGCAATTTAAGCTAGTGAAAATACAAGGCGAATTCGTTTGACATCAGCATGATGACACGGATGAAGTGTTTCTCGTCATTGAAGACAAGATGGGGATTGAGTTCAGAGATGGCAAGGTCGAACTGCAAGCAGGAGAAATGTATGTGATCCCAAAAGGAAAAGAACACAAACCATTTGCGAAAGAAGAATGTCATGTGATGCTGGTAGAGCCTCGGGAGTCGTCAATATAGGGAACGTCTCATCTGAGCTGACAGCAGCAAATGATATGTGGATTTAATGCAAAGTGAAAGGCGCCGAAAGGGGTCTTTTTCTTGTTTTTAGAAAAAGTCATCAAAATGAAATGAGCTGAAACCAAATACGTACCTCCTGTCGTCTATTGACTGTATCGGAATGAGCGAAAACGAAAAAAAGAAATATCAACCATTAGATGTGTTTTCATTCATTTATTACAAATAACAGAAGTGACACAGGCTGTCTGTTACAATAAAAACAAGTCATTTCTTGCAAAGTGTTCGTATGAGGTAAAAGATGATCATAATTGACCGATATGAACGAATGGGAATCAGAAATGGAGGCTCTGTATGAAAAAACGATGGCATTTAATGCTGTTATTCACCGTGACAATGACATTATTAGCAGCCTGTAATCAAGCAGGTCAGTCGCCTTCAAAACAAGAGATAAAAGAAGCTGCGTATGAACAATGGGTTCAGCGTTATATGGATGAGTTAAATGAAGCATATGAAAAAATGACAGACCAATTTATTTCAGATGGGCATGGAAGGATTCAAGCGAACGAAAAATTGGCAAAAGCGACAAAAGCATTTGATCGTGTGATTCAAAAAGGACTTGCCCATCAAGAAGTTCCCGCTGCGTACAAACAGGCTGACAAACAATTAAAGACAGGCCTTGCTTCATTTGAAAAAGGGATCGGCAAGGTGGAGCAGTTGTTGAAGCACCCCGATCAAGAAAAGCTGTTTATTTCAGCTACCGATCATTTACAAGATGGATTGCAAGAGACAGCCTCGTTTATTGAAAAAGTAGGTCACATTCAGAAATCAAGATAAAAAAGCTTGGGAGGGTTTTCGGGACTGACCTGGGTTGTTTTGGTCTTTTTGCTGCTGACGATCGTCGGTGTCTTCTTTTTGGTGCCGCCTGTACAAGGAGATGCGAGTAAACCGGTGATGAATAGGCCAAGGTTTCCAAAAGGGACGATGCCGGCGAACTTGGCCATTGCTATCGCATGGTCGGTGTGCGGGATCGTCATTTCTATTTTGCCAGCACAGCTCAAATTAAATGGATATGAATTATGGGTAGGGCCGGCGCTGTTTTTTATTAATATGGCAGGTGTCCTCATGCAGCCTTTTGTTCGCAAGATGAATAGCAATGTAGCGCTCTGTGTAGGTTTTATCTGTCTTCCATGCGGATATGGTCTGCTGCTATTCGGTGCAAATGGCGGGATCATCTTTCTTGTGCTTGCTGGAACCATTTTGGCAGGCACCGCTTGCTATGGGGTTACTTACTTAGGTGGTCTTCAGCTCATTGTCGAGCGAAGAAGGAAGCGGCTAGAGCGGTTGCAGGGTATTACTTGTTTGCTTATTTAGGTCTTGGTATTCCGAGTGTTTTTGTTGGTCTATTCGCTGATATCTACGGTACTCAGACGTGTTAACCCTATTTTTCTTGTTCGTTTTGGCTGCCTGTCTCATCCTGTATATAACAGCTCTTAAGCAGAATAAAAAGTGAGTTTCAGTCTTTCTCTTACTTGCTCATTTCGTATAAAATAAAGGTAAGAGAGGGGAAGATGAACATGAATAAAGTTCAGCTGGACGGTGCGGCGTGTAGATCGCAAGAGGAGCTTCATAACCAACTTCAAACAATCCTGCACCTGCCTGACCATTATGGGAAAAATCTTGATGCCCTTTGGGACTGTTTAACAGGAGAGTTGAGTCTTCCTTTAGAGCTTACATGGGTGGATTTTCAAACAAGCAAAAACGATCTTGGGGAATATGCAGAGAGCTTGCAGCAGTTATTTCAAGAAGCAGAAGAGGAACTGAAGGGGCAATTTCGATTGAACCTTCAATAGTGGTGAAAAAGCAGCTGATTTCATAGGCTGTTTTTTTATGTGAATCTATCCTTTCCATTTTGCTATTGAATATTTCGCTAGATATGATAGTATATGAATTGTCGCTTAATTGATAATGATAATCATTTGTAGCGGAGAGCTTGATAGAAAGTGAGAAACCTGTATGAAGTTGTATCAATTGAGTTTGTTATTTGCGTGTTTGGCAATTGCATCGCTGTTTGTTGGTGTACAGGACCTTTCCATATTACAACTGTTTCATCTAACGGATGTTCAGATGCATACTTTGTTTTCAAGTCGCATCCCACGATTGATGAGTATTGTGCTTGCCGGCATAAGCCTTAGTTTATGCGGATTCATCATGCAAAGCATGACGAGAAATAAATTTGTTTCACCGACCACTGCAGGAACGATGGATTGGGCCAAGCTTGGTATTTTAGTCGCCATGCTCGTTTTTACACAGGCGAGCCCGCTCATGAAAATGGGGATCGCGTTTCTATTTACTTTAGCTGGTAATCTCCTATTCTTAAAAATTCTGCGACATATTAAGGTGAACGATACGATCTATGTACCGTTAGTTGGCTTAATGTTCGGCGGGATCGTCAGTTCAATCTCAACGTTTATCGCCTATAAATATGACCTGATCCAAAACGTATCCGCATGGCTTCAAGGGGATTTTTCTCTTATTGTTCAGGGACGTTATGAAATGCTCTATGTCAGTGTTCCACTTTTGATCATCGCGTATTTATATGCTGACCGTTTTACAGTGGCGGGTATGGGCGAGAGCTTTGCCATCAACCTAGGGTTAACGTATAAACGTGTGATGGCGGTTGGTTTGGTGATCGTTTCCATGATGACTTCTGTTACGATTTTGACTGTCGGAATGCTGCCATTTCTCGGCTTAATCATTCCTAATATTGTATCGATCTACAGAGGTGATCACCTGAAAAAGAGCCTGCCGCATACAGCCTTACTAGGGGCCATTTTTGTTCTTATTTGTGATGTGCTCGGAAGGGTGATCATATATCCATATGAAATTTCTGTTGGGCTCATGGTCGGCATCATCGGAAGTGCGATCTTCCTGTACATGTTATTAAGGAGGAAACGCTATGCGTAAAAAACATACATTATTCCTCATTGCAGCCATTGCAGCGGTGCTTGTCGTCATCTTCATTACCTTTCAAATGGGGTACTGGCAATACACAGTGCCGAGCCGTTTAAAAAAGGTGCTTGCGATGACATTAACGGGAGGGGCTATTGCGTTTTCATCTGTTGTGTTCCAAACCTTAACGAATAACCGAATCTTAACACCAAGCATCTTAGGGTTAGACGCACTGTACTTGTTCTTGCAAACAGCGATTATTTATCTTTTTGGATCGACCAATTTCATGATCGTCAATAAAAACCTGAATTTTTTCCTTTGCGTTGGTCTGATGATTCTTTTTTCCGTGCTGCTTTATACGGTGATGTTTAAACGCAAAAACAAGCACATTTTCTTACTTCTACTTGTTGGGATTGTATTTGGTACATTGTTCAAAAGCCTTTCCTCCTTTATGGAGATGCTGATTGATCCGAATGAATATCAGGTCGTACAGGATAAATCCTTTGCAAGCTTTAACCATATGAACACAGATATCTTACTCGTTGCCTCTGTGTTATTTTTGGCGCTTTGTCTTTATATTTGGACATTCCGCTCTAAATTAGATGTGATGTCGTTAGGAAAGGAACATGCTGTGAATCTTGGGATTGACTATGACGGTATCACGAAAAAGATGCTGATTGTAATCGCCGTCCTTGTTTCCATTGCGACTGCCCTCGTCGGACCGATTACGTTTCTTGGCTTACTTGTCGTGAACGTGGCGAGAGAGCTATTTCGTACATACCAGCATTTCTATTTGCTATTAGGCTCTTTTTTCATCGGTGTCATTGCCCTTGTAGGTGGGGAGTTTCTTGTCGAAAAGGTATTTACCTTTCAAACGCCGCTTAGTGTTTTGATTGATTTAGTTGGCGGATTGTATTTTATTTACTTACTTTTAAAGGAGAGTCGTTCATGGTCGTGATGAAGGGAGTCAGTAAGACATATAACGGAAAAACAGTGCTTCACGAAACAACTGTCAGTGTAAAACAAGGACAGCTGACCTCTCTCATTGGTCCAAATGGCGCGGGCAAAAGTACGCTTTTGTCCATCATGAGCCGCCTGATTCAGCCAGACACAGGTGCAGCTTATTTAGAGGACAAACCATATAGTGTGTACCCTCCGCAGGACTTGCGAAAAAGATGAGTATTTTAAAGCAGTCCAATCATATGAGTGTACGCTTGACCGTCCGGGAGCTCGTCAGCTTTGGCCGCTTTCCTTACTCACAAGGCCATCTGACAAAAGAAGATGAGAAGATGATCGATGTGTCTCTTCAATACATGAGGCTCGTCGATATCCAGCATCAATATTTAGATGAACTCAGCGGAGGACAAAGGCAAAGAGCCTTTATTGCGATGGTGCTGGCTCAGGATACGGATTATATTTTCTTAGATGAGCCTTTAAACAACTTGGATATGAATCATTCTGTTGAGATGATGAAGCTATTTAAGCAGCTCGTCAACGATCTTGAGAAAACGATTGTTGTGGTTCTCCATGATATTAACTTTGCATCTGTGTATTCCGATCATATCGTCGCTTTAAAAGATGGACAGGTGATCAAAGAAGGCGGAGTAGAAGAAGTGATTCAAACAGATGCACTTGAACAAATTTATGACATGCGCATACCGATTGAAGTCATTCACGGTGAGCGTATTTGTTTATATTTTTCTTAAAAAAATGAAGAGGTGATCAAGTATGAAAAAATGGATATGGATGATGACTGTATTAACAGCGATCGTTGTACTTGCTGCTTGCGGTAACCAAGTGAAAACAACAGGAACAAATGAGGAAACAGTGACTGTCAAGGACATGCTGAATAAAGATGGCGTGAAGATCAAGAAAAACCCGAAAAAAGTCGTCGTGTTTGATATGGGAAGTCTTGATACGTTAGACAAGCTAGGTGTAAATGTGACAGCATTACCAAAACAAGTGGTGCCAAAATATCTATCCAAATATGAGGATGACAAATATGAGAATGTCGGCGGTTTAAAAGAGCCGAACTTCGAAAAAATTGCAGAGATTAAGCCCGATTTGATTATTATTCAGTCTCGTCAATCAGATGCATTCGATGAATTTTCTAAAATTGCTCCTACGATTTTGATGGATGTAGACACTGCCAACTATATGGAATCATTTAAAAAGAATGCCACGACGTTAGGGGAAATTTTTGATAAGGAAGACGAAGTCAAAAAAGAACTAGCAGCCATTGATCAAAAAGTAGATGCATTAAAGAAACAGGCAAAAGAGTTGAAACAGAATGGTTTAATGATCATGGCCAACGACAGTAAAATGACAGCCTTTGGTGCTAAGTCAAGATACGGACTCATCCATGATGTGTTTGGTATCACGCCGGCAGATCAAAAGCTTGAGCCATCTGACAAACACGGACAAAGCATTTCGTATGAGTACATGGTCAAAACGAATCCGGATTACTTATTTGTCATTGATCGAGGCGCAGCGATCGGAGAAGAAACTTCTGCGAAACAGCTTGTTGAAAATGATTATGTGAAATCGGTCAAAGCGATTAAAAACAAACACGTGGTGTATTTGAACTCTGACATGTGGTATTTATCTGGCGGTGGTCTTGAATCATTAACTGCCATGATTGATGAAGTGAAACAAGGAATTGAACAAAAATAATGGATGAAAAGCTGCTCGTTTCGAGCGGCTTTTTTTATTATGGATTCATAAAAATATGTTGCGTGTAGGAAACTTTCATAAAAATATGTTATAGTGGAACCTATATTGATAGACTAAGGTAGAGTGAGGGTTTGGAAAGGATGAAGGAGAAAACAAGATCAAAAAGAAGGCTAAGACCTTGGGTGAAAGTCGTGTTATTTATCATGGCATTTGTCATGATGATGGCGGTATCTGTGACAGGATACGCATACTATAAAATTTCAAAAGCGTCTAATAAAGCTCAAGTATCTTTAGAAAGAGGAGAGACCTCCCAAAAGCGTGTGAAAGCATTTGATCCGGGAAAGGATAGCTTTTCGGTGCTGCTGTTAGGAATTGACAGTCGTCCAGGTGAAACGGTAGATGAAGCAAGAAGTGATGCGGTCTTACTGGCGGCGGTGAACAGAACAGAGAATACCATCAAGCTCCTCAGTATTCCTCGAGATTCTTATGTAGATATACCGGGAAGAGGATATGATAAAATTGCCCACGCCCATGCGTTTGGGAGTGCAGATTTGTCAGTCAAAACGGTAGAAAACCTGCTGAACATTCCTGTAGACTATGTGATTTCAGGGAACTTTAAGGCGTTTCAAGATATCATCGATGAGTTAAATGGAATTGAAGTGACGATTCAAGATGAAGGCATTGCTAAACAAATGGAAAAGGATTCAAAGGGAAAAGTTCATGTGCAAACAGGCACACATACGCTCAGTGGTGAAGAAGCATTAGCATTTGTGAGAACGAGAAAGGCAGATAATGACCTCATGCGCGGAAAGCGCCAAATGGAAGCACTTCAAGCCATCTTTGAAAAATCTAAATCCATTTCATCGATACCATCATATGACAACATCATTGATACACTTGGTGATAATGTCTCAACCAATCTATCCATGAAGCAGTTTATTGGTCTTTTCCCTTTACTGAGTTCATTGAAATCAGTGGATACCATACAGCTAAAGGGGCACGATTACCAGCCTGGAAATGTGTATTACTTTGAGTTAGATGGACCGGGATTAGAAGAAGTAAGACAAGAACTGAGAGAACAGCTTGAATTATCATAAATGGGAAGGAGCCTGCCGCCGTGGCAGGCTTTTTTTCTTTTAATAATAGAGGGTTGCAGGCATCGTTGGGTACCACACGCCATTTAAAGCAAGCGCCCAGCCATACACTTTTTCGCCTGATTCAATCTTGTCCTTCACTAAAGCCAGTGTTTCGTAAGAATTGACTTGATAAGACTGTCCGGTTTTTTTCGCGACAATGACAGATAAAATATTGTTATTGAATACACTCGGTTCTTCATCATTACTCGTCCAAGCAATGCGATTATAATAATTTGTGTTAAAAGGATTTTCAAGTCCCTTTACTTCAAACTTCACTCGTTTTCCAACAATAGAAACCGTTGTGTAGGCTACACTTGTCAATTGTGCTGATGCTGTTGGTTCTTGTTTTCTAGTTTGTAATGGTTCTGATGCAGAAACTGCGCTTGGCATAAGTAATCCTGCTGCTAAAGTGAGTGCTGCTATTTTTTTGATCATGTTTTGGATCCTCCTAATTTTTGGTATATATATATCCATTCGCCAAAAAACGAAGAGTTCCTTTAAATTATAAAATATTACCATATTTTATTTTTCTTGATGGAGAAAATAATAGGTGAGCAGCTCCTCTACGCGATGCCGTATACGTGGATTAAAGTATTTATGCTTTTCTTCATAGCCATCCATCACAAATAAATACGTCGTAAACCCTTCATCGTGTTCAATTTGCTGTACCTTCATTTTTTCTTTACGTAAATCCTGTTTCAATTGATAAAGCTCTTTTTGCGCTTCTTTTAATGTAAAGGTGACAAGCTGAATATATGGTTCATTTAGTTTAAATGGTTGATGTTCTTTTAAGTGGGCCAAGTCACGATTGAGGATGGAGATGACCATTGGAAGAAAGATAGCCTGTTCCATCATCTGAAGCTGTATTCTTGATAGTCTCGTCATGTCCATGCCTGCTTTCTTTAATATAGAACGTTTGTTCTTGTTCATTATAGCCAATGAGTCAAAAAATCTCAAGGGGAGGTGAGGGATTCATTTGTATTTTCAGGTTTTCCATGTAAAATGAAAAGTAGACAAACCTTGAAGGAGTCAAACAAGTTGCCATTATTTCTTTCCATATTTACTCATGAAAATATCACATCATTTTTTGAGAGCTATAAGGCCTTTGGACCAATTGTGGCTATTTTGCTCCCTTTAATAGAAGCATTTCTTCCGTTTTTACCTCTTGTTGCTTTTGCTGTGGCTAATGCAAATGCCTTTGGACTTTGGGAAGGCTTTTTATTGACATGGATTGGAGCAAGTGCAGGGTCTATCCTTGTCTTTTTACTGATTAGAAAATTTGGACAGATGAGGATGCTGAACTTTATCAGCAGACACCCTTCGATTAAGAAGCTAATGCTTTGGGTGGAAAAGCGAGGGTTTGGCCCGTTGTTTATTTTACTCTGCTTTCCTTTCACGCCTTCTGCTGCCGTCAATGTAGTAGCAGGTCTATCAAGAATTAGCATCTGGCAATTTTCATTAGCCGCTTTATCCGGTAAGTGTGTCATGCTTTTTATCATCAGTTTTATTGGCTATGATCTTTCTGCTTTAGTAAAGAATCCGTTAAGAAGTGTTTTTGCGGTTCTAGTCATTGCTTTATTATGGTATGTTGGAAAGAGAGTAGAAAATAGGTTGAACATTCGAATGAGCAAGCGTGAGGACAAAGGAGGCTCTTAATGAAGAAGAAGCCATTACTATGGTTGATGGTTATTACATGCATCGTCTTATTGTTCCAGGTAAAGAATTTCATGTTTGTCACGTACAAAGTAGAAGGGGTTAGTATGGACCCGACATTTACAGATGGAACAGAATTATTAATCAACAAGTTCTCGCCAAAACTCACGAAAATTAACCGATTTGATTACGTTCTATTTCAAGGGCCTAAAAATCAAATTTTGATCAAGCGGGTCATTGGTCTTCCTGGAGAAACGATCAAGTATCAAGATGATCAGCTGTTTGTCGATGGTGCAAAATGGAAAGAGCCGTATTTAAAAGAGCAGAAACAACATAAAATGGGGAACGTCCTGACAGGTGATTTTCAGCTGGTAGACATCACGGGGCACCATAAAATCCAAAACAATCACTACTTCGTGATCGGAGATAACCGAATACATAGCTTTGACAGTCGGCATTTTGGGACCATCTCAAAGGACCAAGTAGTCGGGGTAAAGAGGAATAACGACGAATAAAAAAGAGACGCCTTTGCAAGCAGAGCGCCTCTTTTTTATTTTGCCGCTTTATAATCAGTCTGTCTTTTTACCCAGAAATGGTGTAAAAATCGAAAAAACGGTGGCAGCATGGCAATCACAAGAATAATCCTGACTACTTGTACAGCCACAACAAAGGTGGAATCCTCGTGAAGTGTGACCGCTGTTGTCGCCATTTCGGCAATACCACCAGGCGAGAAAGCAAGAATGGCTGTAATAACAGAAATACCTGTGATCTCTGCAATTGCAATTGAACTGAGAACAGTCGCTGCAATCAGACCAGCTGAGCTGACGACGGCCACAATCAAGGTGTTTTTTAGCCCGACAAACATTTGTTTATTCATTTTTGAACCGATGGTTGCACCTAGAAAAAGCTGTGAAGCAATGTTCGCTTGTGCTGGCCAGTAAGGAATCAAATCATGACCTATCAAAGCACCAGCACCGACTTGAAGAGCTGCGACACCTAACATGCTGCCGATTAACCAAGGTGCAGGGAAATGAAGGCGAACGGCTAAACGTGACATGAGCCAAGCACTTAAGATGAGCGCAGCGGTCCACGAAATGTTTGACAGCGTGAAAATGCCTGAAGAAAAGGCGCTGCCCTGTGCTGTTATAGACGCATCAGATTGACTTTTTGTATTTAAATAGAACACTGTAAATGGAATGGTGAGTACAACCATTAATACACGTATCGTTTGCACGAGACTCACAACAGCTGTATTTGCTCCAACCTCCTGTGCAATCCCAGGCATAGCGGATAGACCGCCTGGCGCAGTTCCGACAAAGCTGGTCAGCATGTCCGTTTTGCTCAGCTTCCATAAGACAAAGCCAGAGAGCATCGCTAGTAAAATAGAAAATATGAGCATGAAGCTTACCGGAAGCCAATTTTCAGCGAAAATGTGAAGAACTTTTATGTTCATTTTCTGTCCAAGTTCGATGCCTAGAATGAATTGACCAAGGAGTAGCCATCTTCCATGAATACGTAAGGTGCTGTTTCCTTTACGCTGAAACAGAAAGGGGCGGCGTAGTGCAATAAACGCAGCTGTGATCAATGTCCCAACCATCCAGCCGATAGACATTCCTGTTAAAGATAAAAGAAATCCACCTAAGCCGCTTATCCCAATCAGAATGAGATCGGTTCGAAGGCTGTTTCCTTGTTTCATCACATGTAAACCTTCTTCCTAAATGTTTGTTCAGTAAGTGAAATGTTGATATGTTCACTATAATACAAAAGTCTCTATAAATAAAATACGAATTTTTTTGCCAATTTCATAAGATTATCTTATGGCTTGGTTGCTTCATTTATCTTCGGGTAAAATGATCAAATTGATATCAATAAAGGTATAATTTCTATCAAAAGAAAATTAAATACACAACGATTTTCCCTTATTTTTGTTATCAGTTGACTATCATTATCAAGTACACTACAATGCATAGTGTGAGGTGGTTACATGAAAATTCCTTCTTTTAAATACAATGAAAAGGGATTGAACCGATTTTTTGGTCCTTTAGAAGGAAGGATTATGGAAATCCTATATCAAGGTGAGGATATGCCGATTAAGGAAGTACAGCAGAAGTTATCAGATGAGAAGCCGATTAATTTTAATACGGTCATGACTGTGCTCAATCGCTTAACCGAAAAAGGAATAGTGGAAAAGAAAACAAAAGGACGTTCATCTATCTATAACCCCATTTTAACAAAAGAAGAATTTCTAAATGAGCAAACAAAATGGATTACGCAAGGTCTGATGGACGATTTCGGTCCACTTGCAGTAAATCATATGGTGGATGCGATTGAAAGTGCTGATCCTGAATTACTCAAAGTACTTGAAGCAAGGCTTGCATCAAAAAAAGAGGAGCAGCAAAATGATTAAAATGAAGTCGAGCCTGCTGTTTTTAGGTGGTATATCGATTGGCTTCGCGATTTTTTATCAGATGGGTTATTACGTGCTCTCAAGCTTTTTTGACTGGAATCAATCATATAATCTGATCCATGTATGCCAGTCTGTTCTCGAGTTTTATGGATTCACTCCTTTAAAATATTTTCTGGATGCTTTAGTTCTGTATACATTGGGGTTTGTCGTTTTCTATATGACGAAGCAGATCAGAAAGTACGTTCAATTCAAAAAAAGTCTGGTGATGGCAGTCAATCAAAAGTCGACGGAATGTCTATCAAAGAAGTATGCAACCGACATCATTGTTTTTCATTGTCATGAACCGCTTGCTTTTGCCATGGGAATGCTTCACCCAAAGGTGTACTTATCAACGGCACTTATGGACATGCTTGATGAAGAAGAGATTGATGCTGTTGTTCATCATGAATTGCATCACAAGTATTGCTATGACCCTTTAAAGGCCTTCACTTTTTCGATGCTCACAAAAGTGATTTGGTACATTCCAGTGCTAAAACATATGAGACAAAGTTACTCCGTTTTCCGTGAAGTCATTGCAGATGACTATGCCATACGGCAAACAGGCACTGAGCTTGGAGTAGGGCAAGCTCTTTTGAAACTCATTAAAAATAGAACGCAGTTTCAAAAACAAACGAAGTTTGCGGTGTCTTTTGGAGATCGGGCGTTGAATTTAAGAATACAAAAGATCTTAAACCCAACATATAATATTCCTTTTAATGTACCACTCATTCCAATCGTGACATCAGCCATTTTAATGGTGGTCTTGATGATTATGCTAAACCTAAATTATTAATTTTTTTTACTTATTCACATTACATTGTGTAGTGTAAAAATAGGAGGAAATCACTATATGAAAACGAATCAAGAAATAGGAACACTTTTCGTACGAGTTATCTTAGGTATTATTTTCTTTTTACATGGGCTTCAGGCATATCAAGGAGGACTGGGAGGCACAGCAGCATTTTTTGGTCAAATCGGTGTACCGGAATTTATGGCCTATATTGTGAAGACCATTGAGTTGGTCGGTGGAATCGCCCTGATCTTAGGTTTAGGAACACGTCTTTTCGCAGCTCTATTCGTGCCAATTATGGCTGTGGCGATTATAACAGTTGGTTTTTCTAAAGGATTTGTTGGCGGCTATGAATTTGAACTTTCTTTATTGGTGATGGCACTTTATTTGACGCTTAGCGGCAGTAAGATGCTTTCAATTGATGGTTTATTAAAGCATCAGCAGCAAAGCAATGAAGCAAAATTTCATTAAAATATCATAAAGAAACTCCTTCTGCTTATTGTGGCAGAGGAGTTTTTTTGTTTGTCAAATGGTCGTTTTCTCGTTTAAAAAAGTGAAAGCGAAGAGAGGTTTTGCTGATGACAGCACTTTACTTCATATTTTGAAAGAAAGAAAGGCATTTTCATTTTTTTGACGGAACATACGATCTCCTATTAAAATAAGACTAACTAAGAAACATCGTGCGTTAGAAGATATAAAAACCATACAGCATGCTGCTGTTCATCTTGAGCGATACGTTTCATTAACTCTTTTGTTCCTTGATCGTGGACATAGTCTGATACCGCTAAGTAAAAATCGACCGTTTTTTGTTCGTCTTTAAAGGCGAAAATGAGACCTTCTCTTAGTTGATCTGGACAAGGTTCTGTTATGCTTGGTTTGTGGTTTTTACCAGTTAAAGAATAGTATAGCTTTGAGAACAGTTGATAGTGTCTGACCTCATCTTGGCGTATTTCTTGAATGATCTTTTTCGCCTCAGGATATTTTGCTTTTTGGGCAAGCTTTTCGTAGCATTGGATCGCAGAATATTCACCATTGAGGGCCTTCTCAAGGTCTGAAATGATCCTTGTGTTTTGATGCATGGCATATGGTGTGTAGTCATCATAACCGTAATACATGATTTTGCCAGCCTCCTTTTGAATCATGATGGTTTATGATATGAAAAGTGCTAGGAAAGTTTTGCCTCATTCTTCTCAATGAGGAAGAAGAAACGGAGGGTGATAGGAAAATAGCTATTTACCCTTATTTTCGCTAGAATATGAGTACATAAGAAAGGTGTTGTAGAACGTGGAGATTCAGTTTTTAGCAGGCAGATCGGGGAGTGGAAAAACGACTGCAATCTTAGAGGAGATCAAAGAACAACTTCGGCTTGATCCGTTGGGTCCGCCAATCATTTTTTTAGTCCCGGATCAAATGACATTTTTAATGGAATATGAGCTTGCAAAAACGTCTGAAGCTGGCGGTATGATCAGGGCCAAAGTATTGAGTTTTACGCGTCTTGCTTGGTCTGTTTTACAGCAGACTGGTGGAGCGAACCGGCAATTTGTCACAAGCACGGGGATTCAAATGCTTTTAAGAAAAGTGATTGAAGAGCAGAAAGAAAAGTTTAAGGTATTCAAAAAGGCGAGTGATAAGCCGGGATTTGTTGAGCAAATAGAAAAGGCGATGGCTGAATTCAAAAGGTACTGCATGATGCCGGAGGATATTGAAAAAATTTCTGCGTCCAGCATGCATTCATCGTACACAGAAGAAAGACGGGCAGCCGAAAAATTACATGATCTGCATATACTTTATCAGCAGATGGAGCAGTATTTACAAGATGAGTATGTGCACTCAGAAGACTATTTGACACTATTGGCGCAGCAAATTCCTTTATCTGAAGAACTAAAAACAGCGCACATTTATATAGATGGTTTTTATCAATTTACGCCGCAGCAGCTCCTCGTCATTGAGCAGCTCCTGCTGCATGCATCAAAAATAACTGCTGCTTTCACAGTAGATCGTTTATATCATGACACGCAGCCAAATGAACTTGATTTATTTCGCATGACAGGTAAAACGTATTTTCAACTCTATCAGCTTGCCAAAGAGTGTGGAGCGGCTATTTCTGAGAAGATATTGGAGAGAAATAAACGACATCATCTTACCCAAGACCTTGCTTATTTAGAAAATCAATATGAGCAGAGACCACTACAGCCATATCAAGAAGAAACGCCGCATGTGACAGTGTCTAAAAGTGCAAATAACCGAGCTGAAATTGAGGGAGTAGCGAGGGACATTCTTGATTTAGTGAGAGAGAAAGGGTTCAGGTTACGTGATATTTCCATTGCTGCAAGGCATGTAGACGACTATAAAGATACATTAAAAGAGGTTTTTCGAGATTACGATATTCCTTTCTTTATTGATGGAAATGAATCAATGCAATACCATCCGCTCATTGAATTGATTCGTTCGAGCTTGGATGTGATCAAAGGGAACTGGCGGTATGAAGCGGTGTTTCGCTGTGTGAAAACAGAGTACCTATTCCCGCAGGACCTAGCCAAAAACAAAGCGAGAGAACAGGCAGATCAGCTTGAAAATTATTGTATAGCATACGGTGTAAAAGGAGAGCGCTGGACAAACGGCTCCCGCTTTCATTATCGAAGATTTCAATCATTAGATGAAGATTTTGGACAAACAGATCAAGAGATTGAAATGGAACAAATGCTGAATGACGTAAAAGATTGGATTGTCCCCCCCTTTTTACAATTGCAAAAAAGATTGAAAAAGGCGCAAAAGGTGAAGGACATGGTAGAGGCCATTTATTTATTTCTCGAGGAAGTACAAGTGCCAGAGAAGCTTGAAAAGGCAAGGCTAGAGTCTGAAGAAGCGGGTAGATTAGCAGAAGCAATGCAGCATGGACAAGTATGGGATGCTGTTATTCAATTAATGGATGAATTTGTTGAAATGCTTGGAGAAGAAGAGCTATCTTTTCCTTTATTTCAACAGATGATTGATACAGGACTAGCATCTCTAAAGTTCGCTCTGATTCCGCCTTCACTCGATCAAGTATTTATCGGAAGTATGGACTTATCGAGGATGTATCAAGTGAAGTGCACGTTTATCATTGGCGTAAATGATGGAGTTGTTCCTGCTCGACCTTCTGATGAAAGTGTATTGTCTGAGGATGATCGCGAATGGCTAAAGCGTGCAGGAGCAGAGCTTGCAGAGACTGGCAAGGAACGGCTGCTAGATGAGCAATTTTTAATTTACCAAGCTTTATCAAGCCCGTCCCATCACCTGTATCTTTCCTATTCAGTGGCAGATACGGAAGGACGCTCTCTATTGCCTTCGACCTTAATTAAGTATTGCCAAGAACTTATGCCAAATCACCAGCAGGCTCTTTATGTTTTAGATCCAGAACAACTGGATGATCAGGATCAATTAAAATTTGTAGCGAATGAACAGGTCTCATTATCCTATACCGTCTCGCAGTTGCAGCAATGGCTCAATCAATATCCCATCAGTGACGTATGGTGGAGTGTATATAATGATTTAATGACGTCTCGTAATCGCGATGTATCCAAAAAGATCATGTCAAGTTTGTTTTTTACAAATAGAGCGAAGAGATTAAAACAACATGTGACAAAAGAGCTTTACGGTGATCATATTCAAGGCAGTGTTTCAAGGATGGAGAAATTCAATGCGTGTGCATTTTCCCACTTTGCTTCTCACGGATTAAAACTAAAGGATCGACAATTTTATAAATTGGAAGCACCTGATATCGGTCAGCTGTTTCACTCAGCTTTAAAATATATTTCAGATACACTCATTGAACAAAAAAGAGATTGGAAAAACTTAACGAAGGAAGATTGTGTCACCTACTCAAGGCATGCGATTGAACAGCTTGCTCCACGACTTCAAAAGGAAATTTTATTAAGCTCGAATCGGCATGCTTATATTAAAGAAAAGCTCCAAAAAATTCTTGTGCGAGTCTCTTCTATATTAAGTGAACATGCCAAAGTGAGTGGATTTTCTCCAGTTGGACTTGAGTTAGGATTTGGAGGTCAAGGTCCTCTGCCTCCGTTTACTTTTCAATTGAAAAATGGCTGCACGATGGAGCTTGTTGGAAGAATTGACCGAGTGGATAAAGCAGAGGGCTCTAAAGGACTGCTTTTGAGAATTGTCGACTACAAGTCCAGTGAGAAAGGGCTTGATCTAGCAGAAGTGTATTACGGTTTGGCCTTGCAAATGCTCACTTACTTAGACCTGACTATTACTTATTCTAAAGAGTGGCTAGGTATGGAGGCGACACCTGCAGGAATTTTATACTTCCATATTCACGATCCTCTCATTCAAGCTCCAATTCCGCTAGCAGAGGATGAAATTGAGCAGGAAATATTTAAGAAATTTAAAATGAAGGGTCTATTGCTCGAAGATGTAGAGGCAGTGAAACTGATGGATCAGACGCTTGAATCAGGAAGATCACAAGTCATTCAAGCCGGTTTGAAAAAGGATGGGTCGTTCCGTTCTGATTCGGCGGTTTTAAATGAAGATCATTTTCGCATACTCACAAAACATGTTCGGCGCACTTTTGAAGAGGCAGGAGAAAGAATTACGAATGGTGAGGTAGACATTAATCCATATCAATTGAAGGATCAAACCGCTTGCCGCTTTTGTTCATTCAAGTCTATTTGTCAGTTTGATGAATCAATAGAGGATAATGAATTTAGGGTGCTCACTTCTGAGAAAGATGATGTCATGATAGACCGGATCAAAAAAGAAGGGGATCAGTATGCAAATTCCAAAACCGAATAACAGTACATGGACGGATGACCAATGGGAAGCCATCGTTTCAGAAGGACAAGATATCCTTGTTGCTGCGGCGGCAGGATCAGGTAAAACGGCTGTCTTGGTTGAGCGGCTGATTCGAAAAATGACTCGGCCTGAGCAGCCAATTGATGTGGACCGTCTGCTCGTTGTGACTTTTACGAATGCATCTGCGGCAGAAATGAAGCACCGGATCACTGAAGCACTTGAAAAAGAATTATCCAAAAATCCCGGGTCGCTTCATATGAGGAGACAACTGTCACTTATGAATCGTGCCAATATTTCTACCTTGCACTCATTTTGTTTGCAAGTTCTTCGCACCTTTTACTATGAGATTGACCTTGATCCAGGCTTTCGTTTGACCGATCAAACAGAAGGAGAATTAATAGGGGATGAAGTGTTAGATGAGCTGTTTGAGGATGAGTATAAGGCTGGAAAGCCATCATTCTTTGAACTAGTTGATCGTTACACATCGGATCGCCATGACTTAGATCTGCAATGGCTCGTGAAAAGGATTTATGAGTTTTCTAGGTCTCATCCTTCTCCGGAGCAATGGATGCGGGCTTTCCTTTCTCTTTATGATGTGGATGCACAAACAAAAGTAGAAGAATTACCGTTTTATCCATATATAAAAGAGGATCTTTCTCTCGTTTTAAGGAACTGTCAGGAGCTGCTTGAACGAGCTCTTACATTATCAAAAGAGCCGGGTGGTCCAGCACCGAGAGAAGAGAATTTTATAGATGATTTAGAGCAAGTGAATGAACTCATGAGACATCAAGGTGATTTTGAGAAGCTTTATGAGCTCTTGCCGAACATCAATTTTAAAAGGCTTAAGACGTGCAAAGGGGACGAATATGACCCTATTCTGTTAGAAAAAGCCACAGATGCACGCAATCAAGCAAAAAAACAATTAGAAAAGCTAAAAGATGAATACTTTATGCGAAGTCCTGCCCAGCATCTAAAAAGTTTGGCTGAAATGAAGCCAGTTGTGGAAACACTTGTGGAGCTTGTCATCCAATACGGAGAGCGTTTCGAAAGAACAAAACAAGAAAAATCAATCGTGGACTTTTCGGATCTAGAGCATTATTGTTTACGTATTTTAGCTAAGCAGGATGCGGAAGGCAATTTAATCGAAACAGAAGCAGCTAAATACTATCAACAGCAATTTGAAGAAGTGCTTGTCGATGAGTATCAGGATACAAACCTTGTACAAGAAACGATTTTAAAGCTTGTGTCTAAAGGGGAAAATCCTGCAGAAGGCAACCTCTTTATGGTTGGTGATGTCAAGCAATCTATTTATCGTTTTAGACTTGCTGAGCCAATGCTCTTTTTAAACAAATATAAATACTTTAAAGCAGATGGCAACGAAACAGGTAAAAGAATTGACTTAAATAAAAACTTCCGCAGCCGATCTGATGTTTTAGACAGTACAAACTTTCTGTTCAAACAGCTGATGGGAGAAACAGTTGGTGAAATTGAATATGATGAACAAGCTGAATTAAAGCTTGGAGCGAGTTATCCGGAAAGTGAAGACACAACGACAGAAATGCTCCTAGTTCATCTAGATCAACATGAGACAGAAAGCGATGAAGAACGAGAAGAACTAGAGACCGTACAATTTGAGGCGAGGGTCATTGCTAGGAAAATAAAAGAATTGGTTGAACAGCCATTTCAAGTGTACGATGCAAAACAGCAAATGACCCGCAACTTGCAGTATCGAGATATCGTTATTTTACTTCGGTCCATGCCGTGGGCTCCGCAAATGATGGAGGAATTGAAGAAGCAGGGAATTCCTGTTTATGCGAATCTTTCCTCTGGTTATTTCGAAGCAACAGAGGTGTCAGTGATTCTTTCCCTGTTAAAAGTGATCGATAATCCATATCAGGATATCCCACTTGCAGCTGTTTTAAGATCACCTATTGTTCATTTAGACGAAAATGAAATGGCACTTATCAGAACAAGCGATAAAAAAGGAACTTATTATGATGCTGTGAAGGCATTCATGAGTGTGACACATGCTGATCAACCTACATGCAAAAAACTAGAACGATTCTTTCGCCTGCTGCGTAAGTGGCGTGATTTCTCCATGAATCATTCGGTAGCAGAATTGATTTGGGAAGTGTATCGCGACACACAATATCTAGATTATGTTGGCGGGATGCCAGGGGGGAAGCAGAGAAAAGCGAATCTCCGTGCTCTTTATGATCGAGCAAAGCAGTATGAAAAGGCTGCATTTAGAGGGCTGTTTCGGTTTCTTCGGTTTATCGAAAGAATGCAAGAGCGAGGAGATGATCTTGGAGCGGCGAAAACGTCCAGTGAAACAGAGGATGTTGTCCGCATGATGACGATCCATAGCAGTAAAGGCTTAGAGTTTCCAGTAGTCTTTACCGCAGGACTCGGCAGGAACTTTAATATGATGGACTTAAACCAGTCCTACTTGCTTGATAAAGAACTAGGGTTTGGAAGCAAATATATTCATCCAGAGCTGAGAATTAGTTATGCGACATTACCGCTTGTTGCGATGAAAAAAAAGATGAGAAAAGAGTTATTATCTGAAGAGCTAAGGGTTTTATACGTGGCGCTTACAAGAGCCAAGGAAAAGTTATTTTTGGTCGGTTCCGTTAAAAATCAGGTGAAAGCATTAAGTAAATGGCAAAATGCCGCAAATGGAGAAGAGTGGCTCCTCCCTGATTTTGAACGATATCAAGCCAAAACATACTTAGATTTTATTGGGCCTGCCCTCATCCGTCATCAAGCGATGTCATCTATTTTAGAAGAAGCAGGCGACGTTGTTCTCAAACACCCATCGTCATTCAACATCTCATTCACTCAAGCCTCACATCTTCTAAAAGAAGATGTGTCATTTGAAAAGAAGGAGCAAGACGAAGTGGTACAAGCATTAATGGAAGGTCTGCCTGTTGAGAGACATGGTGACTATGAGCAGGAGGTAGCAGCTAGACTTTCATGGCAATACCCCTATTTAGCAGCCTCTCAAGTGAGTACAAAGCAGTCTGTTTCAGAGATGAAAAGGATGAAAGAAATACAGGATGAATACAGTGCTCCTTCTTCTATTCGAAAAGCTCATGCAACATTGTATGACCGGCCAGCTTTTATGAAGAAAAAAACACTCACTGCCGCAGAGCAAGGTACTGCGATGCATACGGTCATGCAGCACATCCCGCTTCCTTCAGATGAGCTCTATGATGAATCTCGTATACAAGAGCTGCTCGATTCCTTACAAAAGCGAGACTTACTAACAGACGAGCAAGTCAAGTCTATTGATCTAGAAGGAATTGCTGCCTTCTTTTCAACTTCTATTGGCAAAAAACTGCGTAAAGCGGACTGGGTGAAACGAGAAGTCTCATTTAGTATGGTTTTACCTGTCAAAGAGGTATACAGCCATATTGATGCAGAGGGTGAACCTGTGCTCATTCAAGGAATGATTGATTGTTTGTTTGAAGCAGATGGAAAGCTTTATTTACTTGATTATAAAACAGATAGAGTGCAGGGAAGGTATGCAGGCGGACTTGAGGCCGCTGAACCCATTTTGAAAAAACGCTATGAAACACAAATCGCGTTATATGCAAAAGCGGTAGAACGTCTAACAAACAGGTCATTAGAGGAGAAAATTCTCTATTTCTTTGATGGAAATGTAGAGATTTTTTTATAAATGTATCGGAATGAGAGGTGAATCACATGAGGATTCTACATACAGCGGATTGGCATTTAGGGAAAACCCTTGAAGGGAGAAGCCGGCTTGACGAACAAGCTGAGTTTTTAGATGAATTGTATCAAATCGTCAAGGACGAACAAATTGATGTCATTGTGATGGCTGGTGATGCCTTTGATACAGTCAATCCACCTGCTAAAGCAGAACAGCTTTTTTATGAAAGTCTGTCTGCATTATCTGATAAAGGAAAGCGTCAGGTTGTAGTCATCTCAGGCAACCATGATAATCCGGATCGTTTATCAGCCGCATCTCCTTTAACAAATGAACAGGGGATTCATTTAATTGGATATCCGACAAATGACATGCTCCGCGTCGATGTTCCTTCTTCAAGTGAACGTCTATCGATTGCAGCACTTGCTTATCCGTCCGAGGCGAGGCTAAACGAGGTGCTAGCTGAAACCTTTGAAGAGAAACTGCTTCGTGATCATTATAATCTGAAAATACAACAAGCATTTGAACATTTAAGCACTCAATTCCAGACTGATACGGTCAATATTGCAACAAGCCATATTTATGTGGCAGGAGGAAGTCAAACAGATTCAGAAAGACCGATTGAAGTGGGAGGTGCATATACCGTTGCGGCTGAAAGTCTGCCTGAAGCCGCTTGTTATGTCGCACTTGGTCATTTGCATCGTCCGCAAACCATCAAACGTGCGAAAACGATTGCCCGCTATTCTGGATCACCCCTTGCTTATAGCTTTTCAGAATCAGGCTATGCCAAATCAGTCACCATTGTGGATGCAAAGCCTAATGAGAAAGCAAGCTGGAAGGAAGTGTTTTTATCAAGTGGTAAACCACTTGTGAAGTGGAAGGCGACTGAGGGACTGAGTCAAGTACACGAGTGGCTAGATGAGAAACGGGATCTTCATGCCTGGATTGATTTAGAGATTCAATTAACAGATCAACTGTCAATTGAACAGATCCATCAGCTCCGAAAGCAGCATAATGGTTTTGTCCACATTAGACCAAAGTTCAAAGAACTACAGCAAATTGAAAAACACAAACAACAGGAAAAGCTCTCGATCGAAGAACGGTTCGTTACATTTTATGAACGCCAGACAGGTGGCGGACTGCCTGATGAAAAAACAGTCAAGCTGTTTTTAGAGCTTGCCAATGACATGCAAGAGGAGGAAGCGACTTGAAGCCGATCACGCTAACCATTAAAGGACTTCATAGCTTCAGAGAAGAGCAAACTATTGACTTTAGCTCCTTATGTGATGCAGGTGTGTTTGGCATTTTTGGACCAACAGGAAGTGGAAAGTCATCCATATTAGATGCCATGACACTAGCACTCTATGGCAAAGTCGAACGTGCGTTAAATAATACACATGGTATTTTGAACCAAGCTGAAGAAAAGCTAACTGTTTCTTTTACGTTCGCTTTGCAAAAGGAGCATCACATTTCTTATAAAGTTGAACGTGCTTTCAAACGGGCAGATGAAATGAAGGTCAGAACGACATTATGCCGACTGATTGAAATCAGTGATACGCAGACAGTTCTTGCAGATAAAGCGAGTGAGGTCAATCGTAAAATAGAAGAATTACTTGGATTAACAATTGATGACTTTACAAGAGCGGTTGTGTTACCCCAAGGGAAATTTGCAGAATTCCTTTCATTGAAAGGAGCCGACAGACGCCAAATGCTTCAGCGTTTGTTTAATCTAGAGAAGTATGGTGATCAGCTCGTCAAGCGCTTGAGGGCAAAAGCCCAGAATCGGTATGGACAGAAAAATGAACTGCTGGCTGAACTCAATGGATTAGGCGAAGCTGGACCAGAAGCGCTAGCGAAAGCAAAGGAAGCGGCTGAGCAGGCAAAGGCCATTTTCATGAAAAAAACGAGCGCGGGACGAAGCATTAACTGCTTTTACAAAGGCACAAGCGATATATCAGTATCAAATGGAACAAGAGGCATATGAGACTGAACAAAACAAGCTGAACCTGTTAGCACCAACGATGGAAGAGAAAAAGGCACAACTCAGTATCGCGGAGCAGGCAGAGACATTAAAGCCATATGCTGATGCATTAACAAAGGCGGAAAATCAGCTTTCTCAAGCGTCAAAAGAGAAGCAGGAAGCAGAAAAGCATTTACTTCATCAACGAACGATCTATGATCAAATGACGCAGGAGTATGAGCAAGCCCGGCAAAAGAAAATAGAGACTGAGCCAGAGTTTCTCCAAAAGAAAGAGCAGCTGATTCAGTTAAAGGAAATCGAACGAAAAAAAGAAACGGCTCTTCAGGAAAAGACAGGACTAGAGCAGCAAAAAAATGAAAAAGCGCAGCAATTGATACAAAAAAAAGCAGAGACAGAGAATCTCCAATCTCTCTTAGAGCGTGCTCTTACGAAACAAACACAGCTAAAGCGAGAACTAGAGCAATTACAAGTCTCTGTCAAAGAACGGAAAAGTGTACAGGAGGCATTGCGTTTAAGTGAAAATGTTCAAAGAATTAAACTGAGCATTCAAAAGGAAGAACAAAAGCTCGAGAACCTAAAAAAGCAATCCTCACAAGCTACAGAAGTATATGAAAAGCTTCAAAAACAGCAAAAAGATCATCATGAAAAAATAAACCAATCGTTTCAAGCAATTGAACAACTCTATTTTTATGTATGTGAATTTGAACGAGCTCTTACAGAATGGAGCAAACGAGAACAAAATCAGAAGCTCGAAAAATTAACACAGCGTGATGCTGTAAGAGCGGCAGAATTAAGAAAAGAATTAGCGGCAGAGCTAGTAGATGGTGAGCCATGTCCCGTTTGTGGGTCGATTCATCATGATCCAAAGGTTGCGATAGCCAATGATCATGAAGAAACCGTTGTCCAAATCGATGAAGTGATACAGAGGATGGACAAAGAGCTGAAGCTAGCAGAGGAATATGCTAGAGACATCTATGCAGCGAAGCAGCTATTAGAAACGCACGCCAATCAATTAATGAAGCAGTTCTCCTTTTTATCTCAAAAAGCCCCTAGTGCGGAAGTAGCCGCAGCGTCAGAAGCAGTGCAAAATCCGCAGTCCTTGCATCATATGATTCAAGAGTGGAAAGGCATGAAACAAGATATTCAAGGAACTGAAAGCAAACGAGCTCGTTTAATGGATGAAACCCATGATCAAGCGGCAGAGATGAGCAAAGTAGAAGATCAATTGAAATTTGAACAGCAGCGTATCCAAGAATTAGAGGTGCTGATCAAAGAGCTTCAATCTGAGCTTTCAGAGCAAATAACACAATTTGAGCAGGCCTTCCCGAACTTTACATTGAGCCAAGTGCAAGAAATGCAAAAGCAAATAGATGAAAAGGATCAACAAGCGGAAGGCTATAAAGAGCGCATTGAGAAAAGCATTTCATTTTTAGAAGAAAAACAGCAGGTAAAAGAACAGCTGCAAACAACCATATACACGTTAGAGAAGGAGCTCGATAAACTAGCGCATCAGCTAGAAAGTCAAAAGCAGCTCATTCATCAGTATGAAACAGATTTAGGACGATATCCTTTAAAAGCGTCCTCTATTTCTGATGAACTGAACGAGGTGGAACACTATCTTACCCATTTGAATGAAAAAGAACAGCAATCATACCAGCAATTAAAGCATGCGCAGCAATTGTTTAGTGAAGCGAAAAGCCATTTTTCAAGCAGTGAGCGTCAACTTCAAGAGGCTGAGCGACGAAAACAAGAAGCTGAGGCAGCGTGGCAAAAAGAAACAGAGTTCTCCGATTTTCATAAGCCACAGGAAATTGAGCCTGTTTTAATGGATCGAGCTGTACGTTATACTGTCAAACAGGAAATTGAAGAATTTGAGGATAAAAGAAAGCAATGTGCAGCAAACTTAAAGCGAATTTCTGAACTGTTGAAAGATGAATCGCTAGATGAAAATCAGTGGACAGACGTTCAGTTACGAAAAGAAGAGGCAGAAAAGGGGCTTGAAGAAGCGACAGTGATGAGTGGGTCTGCACATGAGCACCTGCGTGTGATTGAAGAAAATCATCAGCGTTTTGCAAGCATTCATGAGCGGTTGGAAAAATTGCAGCAAGAAATTGACCGGCTCGATAAACTGCAAACCGTTTTTAAAGGGAATAGTTTTGTTGAGTTCCTAGCAGAAGAACAGTTAGATAGTGTGAGCCGTGATGCATCAGCTCGACTTGGCATTTTGACAAGGCAAAGGTATGCGATTGAAGTCGACTCAGAAGGCGGCTTTGTGATGCGAGATGATGCCAATGGTGGCGTAAGACGTCCAGTGTCCAGCTTGTCTGGAGGGGAAACCTTCCTGACTTCATTAGCGCTGGCACTTGCCCTTTCAGCGCAAATCCAGCTGAGAGGTGAGTTCCCGCTGCAATTCTTTTTCCTTGATGAGGGATTCGGTACACTCGATCAAGATTTATTAGATACGGTCATTACTGCATTAGAAAAACTACAGTCTCAAAATTTAGCGGTGGGTGTGATCAGCCATGTAGAAGAATTGAAGATGAGACTGCCGAAGAAACTGATTGTCCACCCAGCAGATCCAAGTGGGAAAGGGACGACGGTATCAATGGAATTAATGTAGAGGTGATGTCAGGGTGTCAACGCAATCAATTGGATTATGTGAGCTGTGCGGAAGACAAAAGGTTCTGCTCACGGAACATCACTTAACGCCAAGAGAAGAAGGTGGCACATATTTACCGATTGCCTTCCTGTGCATCCCTTGCCATAAACAAGTGCATGCCCTCTATACAAACCAGGAGCTTGCCGCACGTTTGGACACGCTTGATGCGTTAAGACAAGATGAAAAGCTTGTTCCGTACATCAAATGGATTCGCAAACAGCCGGCAAGCAAGCTGGTCAAAACAAAAAAATCAAGACAACGCAGAAAGAAATAAACATAAAAAGCGCTCCTCTAAATGAAATGGGAATAGAGGAGTCGCTTTATGCATTGCCTACCATATTTTGATCATTTAAGTCAGGATCCACATAGTTGGTGGCGCTAATGCCATTATTTAATATTAAGAAATCTCCGGTATTCCCCGCTCCAGAGCCTAAAGCAGATTTTGACGAACTTTTAGGCGAAAGGTAAAATGAGTCACCGACGTTTACGACGCCCCCAGAAATAGAGTTAATGTAAATGGGTCCGACAATTGCTGGCATAATATACATCCTTTATTCGAAGTCATATCACCATCATATGCTCGGGTAGGTCCACTTGTGAGGTTGGTGGACTTTCATCGCTGCTAAATAACTCTCGAATATGCTTCACTCTTGCAACGCCATTCATTCCACACGTTGAGCCGATTTGATATATAGAAGAGGACGACACTCCTTCTATAAGGACTGAGGAAACTTTAATTACAGGCTTTTCATGGTAAAACGCGGTTCTGACTGATCGTTCAGGCAGCATCAATGGAATTGGCTCATAATACACTGCAAATTCTTTTGCGTTTAAGTTTTCTCCTTCATTGCCATAAAATAAACTAATCGTTCGTTGAACAGCTAATACCTTGACTTTTGGGCATAGCTCCTGTGTATCACCAATTTGAACAACACTCGAAATCCCGACAGAATTCACCCTCGTGAACTTCACTTGAGATGTGCGCTTAATCATTATTGAGGTGCTAGAGGAACAAACGGGCCAATAATAAGTGATTCTGGCGGTGTATCAAAAATCGAAGATAATTGTACATGGTCTGTGTCCCCGATGATAAATAGGGAAGAAGACGATACCCCAACTACTTTAATACAACCAGTCTCGATATTGCGGTTGACGACTGTGAAATTCATCCGTTTTCCTCTCCTTTCGTTTCGTTTGGAATATGGGCTAAAAAGTGCTCGATGGCTCTTTTGACATCTTGTTTCACGTATTCAGCGATTTGCTCTGAGCGCTGCAGCGGGGTCATATCTTCCCGGTGTGGCAGCTGTCCCGCATAGTACTTAATTCTGCTATCAATTTGCTTTCGAATGTCCTCAATAATATGGTGTTTGTTACTATCATCAAGGTTGCCTTCATATCGCTGTTCCAGTTCTTCAAGAAGTTCTGGTACTTCTTCATTTAAAAATGCATTGACAAGCTGGCGTGTTTGATTGAGAAATTGGTCAGCCATTTCTTGCTGCATCATTCCAATACCCGGGGTAGTTGTTTGGCCCACTTCAAA
>NZ_NKHG01000131.1 GCF_002744245.1 Bacillus pumilus
GATTTTGAAGACACGACCGAGTATGCAATATCAGGAAACAAATGGGAAGACGTAATGATAGTCAGAAACAGATTTAAGAATTGTGCATCTGGTGTGAGGCTCATGATTCCTAGCGTAGAGTCGGTCTACACGCAAGACGCAAACGGCAATCCTACGAACAGGGTTAACAAGGTAAAGCGTCTTTCAGTCAAAGATAACACTTTCACCAATATCAAAGAGCGCCATGCCATTCAAGTATATGGCCGTAAAGGGATTCAAAAAATTGATGACGTGGACGTTTCCGGCAATAAAATCAATGGCGTAAAGGTCAAGCA
>NZ_NKHG01000042.1 GCF_002744245.1 Bacillus pumilus
GACTTCAAAGGTTTTCTATCACGCTGAAAAGAAGACAAAGGGCTAAAACAAAAATCATTTTAGCCCTTTGTCAACAATCTGTGACACCTACTGTAAAGCAGGTGTCTTTTTTTAATATTCTTTCTTGTTGTCGTATGCTTCCCACGCTTCAAATGGCGCAAGGTTTTTTTGAAGGGTTAGTTGATAAAATGGAATGTTTCTTGATTCGTATTCTTTGTTGATTTCTTCATAAATAAACGAGTCATCAAAACCAGAAGTCGCTGCATCCTGATGTCCAGCTGCAAAATACACCGCTTTTGGTCTTGCCCAATAGATAGCGCCTAGGCACATAGGGCAAGGCTCACAGCTTGTATATAAAATGCAATCTTCTAATTGATATGTATGTAGAGCCTGGCACGCCTTTCGAATGGCTGTGACTTCTGCATGTGCGGTTGGATCGTTGCTCGTTGTGACATGGTTACTTCCCTCTGCAATGATCTGACCATCCTTGACAATGACTGCTCCAAAAGGACCGCCAGTACCACTATTGACTCCTTCTACTGCAAGATCAATTGCGCGTTGTAAAAAAGCTTCGTGATTCATTGTCTTCCTCCCTTTGTTCGACTGACTTCTCTAGTATAAACGAATCATGCTAGAAAAGGAATCATCCTAGTAGATGATCGAACAGGACAACATACGGACAAAAAACCCCTGCCATGTTCAGCAGGGGAGAGGAATTCAATTATGCATGCTGCGCTAGCTTTTTTCGAGCCACTTCAGCGGCTGTGACCATGTTTTTCAAAGCAGCAATGGTTTCAGTCTCTTGTCTTGTTTTCAGACCACAGTCAGGATTGACCCAGAAGCGATCTGTCGGACAAACGTTTAATGCGTCATCAATGATTTTACTCATTTCCTCAACAGATGGTACACGCGGGCTATGAATGTCATATACACCAAGTCCAAGCCCTTTCAGATACGGATGTTTTTCTAAATAATCAAGGAAGCCACCATGACTGCGAGAGTGCTCAATTGTGATCACATCGGCATCAAGGTCTTCAATCGTATCGACAATATCTTCGAAGTTACTGTAGCACATATGTGTATGAATTTGCGTTTCATTTTGAACAGACGATGTCGATAAACGGAAGGACTCTGCTGCCCAGTTTAAATATTCTGCCCAATCACTCTCTTTGAGTGGAAGACCTTCTCTTAACGCAGGTTCATCCACTTGGATGACTTGAATACCTGCTTCCTCTAGCGCTTCAACCTCTTTACGCAAAGCGAAAGCGATCTGGAAGGCAATGTCTTTCCGGGAGATATCTGTTCTTGGGAAAGACCAGTTTAAGATCGTGACAGGTCCTGTCAGCATGCCTTTCACCTTTTTCTTAGTTAAGCTTTGTGCGTAAACCGTCTCTTTCACTGTCATTGGCTCTATAAATTCTACATCTCCATAAATGATTGGCGGCTTCACGCAGCGCGATCCATAGGATTGTACCCAAGCAAATTTCGTAAAGGCAAATCCGGCTAGCTTTTCACCGAAGTATTCAACCATGTCTGTACGTTCAAATTCTCCATGAACCAGCACATCAAGGCCAATCTCTTCTTGAATATCAATCCATCTTTGTGTTTCTTTCTTAATAAATTCATCATATTCTGCATCGGTCCACTCGTTTTTGCGCCACTTTTGACGAGCACTGCGCACTTCAGCTGATTGCGGGAAGCTGCCAATTGTTGTCGTTGGAAGGAGCGGCAGTTCAAGAGATTCGTTTTGGATACGAAGACGCTCTTCAAAGACAACTGGACGTTTAAAATCTTTAGATGAAAGGTTATTGCGTTCTGCTGTCAGATCCGCATTCGTTCCTTTCGCGAATTCTTTTAAGGTAAGAAGTGCTTTTGATGCTTCATTGATGTCTGCATCAATGGCAGCCGCTCCTTTTGTTAAGCCTTCTTTTAATAGCGTTAATTCAGCCAGCTTTTCAGTGGCATAAGAGAGTCCGTTTAATAGTTTTTCTTCAAGCTGTTCGCTTGGGTGCTTTGCAACTGGCACATGAAGCAGGCTGCTTGATGGCTGTAGCCACACTTCTTTCGGCTGAACATCAGCAATCAATTCAGAAATAAACGATAATCTTTCGTCTAGATCTGCTCTCCAAATATTTCTGCCATCAATGATGCCTGCTGCTAAAATTTTATCTTTGGGGAAACCATGCTTTTTCACTTGTTCAAGGTTGCGTCCTTGATCATGTACAAAATCAAGACCGATGGCTTCAACTGGATAAGTGACAAGCTCTTCATAGGCATCCACTGAATCAAAGTATGTTTGAAGAAGAATGTTTAAGGCAGGTACGTCTTCTTTGATCGTTTGATAGATTTCTTTTACTGCTTTCACGTCTTCACTTGAAGCTGTGACAAGTGCAGGCTCATCAATTTGAACCCATTTGACGCCGGCTTCTTCAAGTTCTTTTAACACCTGAGTATAAAGCGGCACTAGACGCTGCTGAATCTCTTTCACTTCATTTGCTTCATAGCCTTTAGAAAGTGAGACAAATGTATAAAGACCAAGAACAACAGGCTTTGTTTCAACACCATACGCCTTTTTTACCTTTTCATAAGCTTCAAGCGGTTTGTTGTGTGTGAGTTTGAATTCGGTGCTTTTTTCGTATTCTGGAACGATGTAGTGATAGTTTGTATTAAACCATTTTGTCATTTCACTTGAGACAGCATCTTTTGTTCCTCTTGCCATCGCAAAGTATGTATCTAGCGGGTCTTTCAAGCTGCGGAAGCGCTCTGGAATCCAATTGAACATAACAGCAGTATCCAGTACGTGATCATAGAAGGTGAAGTCTCCAGAAGGAACAACATCAATTTGTTGATCAATTTGAGTTTTAATGGCAGTTAAAAATTGTGCGTCCAGTGTGCTTAAGAGGGTTTCTCGGTCGGTTTGACCTTTCCAATAAGACTCAAGTGCTTTTTTCCATTCTCTGTTTAAACCAATTCGTGGAAAACCTAGATTACTTGTTTTAACAATTGTCAATTCCAATTCCTCCTCTAAAATATAAAAAGACATTCACACTCATGATCAAGATTGATGAGGGCAAATGTCTGGTTTAAAAAGACAAAATGTGTGTGCGAAATGAAGCGTAAGTAGAACTGACGCTTTTTCCGACATCTCCTATCAACCGTAGGGGGTTTGATGTGATAGAGCGGCTGGTATCCTGGCTGGTGAATCTGCAAGCTTTTCATCCTTCCCATCCTAATGACAGTGGATCAAAAAAGAAAAGCTCTCCTCACTTACAGTGGCGGGACCGCGCCGGATTTTCACCGGTCTTCCCAATTAAAATTCGACGTGTCATCGAATTACCGACTCTCAAACTATGAATTTATTGTGTTCGATTATATAACGTTCACTTCATTTCGTCAAAGTAAATTTTGAATAATTTTAATTAAAAAAATCCTGAGAATATTCTATCTTTTCTCAGGACCTATATTTAAGCTATAGAGATAAAAGATCTGCTTCCAACGTTTTTTCAAGCAGCACATCAGGCGCAGTTAAATATAAAAATCCGTTTCCTACAAGGGTTTTCGATTGTTTCAGCGGGAGGGTTCTTCTCACGAGCTGTGCATAGACCTCTGGTTCTGTCAGCTTGCGCTGGAACGCTTCCTCTTCGGCATTTTTAATAATGGCTAGTGCACCGCTCACGTGAGGGGCAGCCATTGAAGTACCTGTGAGTCTACCGTATTTATGGTTAGGGAGAGTGGATAAAATGTCTTCTCCTGGAGCGACGAGGTCGATTTCTTTATTGGCATTGGAAAATTCAGAGGATTCTCTTGCAAGGGAGACGGAGCCGACGGCAATGACTTCATTGTATGCAGCTGGGTAGGAGAACTCTTCGGTACGTTCGTCTCCGTCACCTTCATTTCCTGCTGCGCAGACAACAAGTACACCGCTTTTTACTGCATTTTGAATGGCTTCCTGCAGGGCTGGCTCATTGCTTGGACCACCGAGAGACATAGAAATAATATCAACCTTCTGCTCAGCTGCATAGTTGATGCCATTAATGATCCATTCGTATTTCCCGCTGCCGTTTTCACCGCCAAGGACTTTTACGATGAGTAGCTTGGCTTCTGGGGCAACACCTAAAATGCCGCCATTTTGATCCGTTGCTGCAATCGTTCCTGCTACATGGGTACCATGCCCATTGTAGTCTTTCACATTTTCAGCATCTCCATTGTCATCATCGGTAAAGTTCTTGCCTCCGATAATCTGATCTTTTAAATCGGGATGCTCCGTATCGCAACCTGTATCAAGGACAGCAATGGTTATGCCTTTTCCTTTGAAGCCACTTGACCAAAGTTCGGGTGCTTTAATCTCCTGAATACTTTCCGGCGTCTCTTTCGCTTCCATCACATTGGCTTTTACTTCATACGGAATTAAGCGAATGTCACCTTTCATAAGAAAGCCCTCCTTATTTTGTTTTCAAAGTAGATTCAGGCTGCGTAATGTTATTGTATAGAACAAACATTTCATCGGAAAGGGTCAATTGTAATAATTTTTCAAATAATCAATCTATTATTGAATGTGCAGTTTGCCTCGCTTCTTGCCGAAAGAGGTCACCTTTTGAGGAAAACTCTTGATATCATATGATAAACAAGGAAATGCTGCATAGTGAGCTTGCACCTGTACAGATGAAAATGGGTGAAAAGAACTAAACAAGACTATCTTGCTAAACAACAAAAATAAGTGATAGGTGAGTAGTGAGGAGAAGAGAGAACGAGCGAAAATATTTTTTTAAAAAAATATTCTTCTCTCTAGTATCCGCTTCATGAACAGTTAGGTTAACAGCAAACTCAAAATCAACTGTTCACCAATTGGACCAATTTTTCTTCTACCTGTATCCTGATAGCCTACTTGTGAGTACAGAGTTTGAGCAGGAATATTTTGATGATTCACAGCCAGTACGATCTCGTTATAGGTAGGAAATTCAGAGGTGACGAATTGTTTTAATAAGGACATGGCTTGTTTGGCATACCCTTTTCCTTGCTGTGTCTGATGAATAGATAAAGAAGTTAACAACAAAGCATTTGGGTTATTTGAATAATCCTTCACACGATCTGTTGCATGTAATACAAAGAATCCAACTGGTTCACTTTCATTAAGTATGACAATTCTGTATTGTCCTTCAGTGAACTCAAAATATGCGCTTGGCAAAGCAGTGAATTTTGCTTGTTCTTCCTCTAGAACAAAAGACGTTAAGCCCTCTATATATCCCTCTGAAAAGTGTGCTAATGTGACGTTGTCATTTCTTATCATAAAATGATGTTCCTCCTTGTCTTTTCTATAAATGAGTAAGAATTGCATAACCTATATGTATGTTAATATTATCTTGATTATAGAACGAATGTTCCCTTCAGTCAACAATAAGCCATTTTCTTTTGAAAAAATAAGATGTGAAGTTTGTGACTGTTCCAAATGAGAAAGGCAACATATAATAATGGAAAGACAAGCTTGCCTTTCAGATAGGAGAGATAGAGATGAACAAAGGGAAGATACTCGTGATCGAAGACGAAAAGAAAATAGCAAGGGTGCTATCACTTGAACTTGAATATGAAGGATATGAGGTCACAGTCAAAGAAACAGGCATGAATGGGCTCCAGGCTCTTGAAGAAGAAAGCTTCGATTTGGTGCTTCTTGACGTCATGCTTCCAGAATTAAGCGGCCTAGAAGTGCTTAGAAGGGTTCGTAAGACGAATACAGTAACACCCATTATTTTGATTACAGCAAGAGGGAGCGTTCCTGATAAGGTAAGCGGCCTTGATCTTGGGGCAAATGATTATATTACAAAGCCATTTGACATAGAAGAATTATTAGCGCGAATTCGTGCACAGCTGAGATTCAATATAAACGCGCAAGATGAAAAGGGAACAGAGCTTAGCATAGCAGATCTGACCGTCAATGAGAAAACAAGAGAAATACAAAGAGACGGTCAAATGCTTGAACTGACACCGAGAGAATATGATCTGTTGGTCCACTTACTGAAACATCAGCAGCAAGTGCTCACAAGAGATCAGCTTTTAACAGCTGTTTGGGGCTTTGATTATTTCGGTGACACAAACGTGGTAGATGTCTATATCCGTTATTTAAGGAAAAAAGTCGATTACCCATTTGAAAAACAGCTGATTCACACAGTGAGAGGTGTGGGTTATGTGATGAAAGGATAAAGAATGAGATTAAAAAATAAAATCCAGCTTTATACGTCGTTGTCTTTGTTTTTAATGGTGCTGCTGTTTCATACAGCCATTTATTTTATTTTTTCGATGACCCTAACGCAAAAAGATATGTCTCGGCTGTCTGAGGTGGCTGAAAATATTGCCATTGCTTTAAAAAAATCCGAAGAAGAGGGCCTCCCATCCTCGGAGCTGCTGAAGGCGTACCTGCCTCAAAATGGCATGATCCGTGTCGTGACAGAAAAGGATCAATCGAAGCTAACCGTCACAAAGGAATCAACGTTTAGCTCACTGCCTTTTACATACGAATCTGGTCAGACAGCAGAAATCAAAGAATATAATAAGCATATGATTGTGTTCGCCGCTATTCCAGTTATTTGGACAAATGGGGAGATTGTGTCAATTCAAGTATATGAAGAAATCGAAAATACGGAAGAGAACTTGGCGTTATTAAAAATGATATTAATCGCAGCTGGCGTTCTGTTTATTGTGCTTTCCTATTTTGCAGGCCACGTTTTAACAAAACAAATCGTTCGTCCTATTAGCAGAATGACCAATACGATGAAGGTAAGTATGAAAGAGAAGGCATTTAAACGAATCGAACTAACAGGCGATTCGAAGGATGAATTGTATCAAATGGGACAAACCTTTAATGAAATGTCGGAAATTCTTGAAAAACATTATGAGAAAGAGCAGCAATTCCTGCACGATGCTTCCCATGAATTAAAAACACCGATTACCGTCATTATGAGCTATAGCAATTTACTAAAGCGATGGGGGCAAACACGACCAGAGGTTATAGAAGAATCCTCTCAAGCGATTCATGATGAAGCGAAAAAAATGAAAAGGCTGACAGATCAATTATTAACACTTGCGAAAAATGGTCAACCGCTTTACTTAAACATGAAGCCAGTTGAGCTTGGTCATTTGTGCAAGCAGGTATGTCATACCCTTGAAGTGGCAACCAATCGAACCATTCATTCTCGTATGAAAACAGATCATCCGCTCATGGCTAAGGGTGATGAAGAGAAAATCAAACAGCTTTTGACCATCTTGATTGATAATGCGGTCAAATATAGTGCAGAGCCGATTGATGTGACCTGCGGGCGGGCAGGAGACAAGCCGTTTATTTCAGTCATTGATAAAGGAATTGGCATAAAGGAAGAGGATCTGCCGAAAATCTTTGACCGCTTTTTCCGTGTGGATGAAGCGAGAAACAGTGAGACTGGCGGAACTGGACTTGGTCTGTCAATTGCGAAGCAGATTGCTGAAGAGCATGGGGCCAAGCTGAAGGTAGACAGCCGTATAGGCGAAGGGACAGCCATGACGATTCTTTTTCAAAGTAAATAGGTCTTTTCTCATCAATTTCTCATTTCCTCCTTATAAAATAGGAAATAGGAAGGAGGCCCTGCATGTCTAGAAAAACGAAAATGATGCTTGCTCTCGCAGGATGTCTCGTCGTTCTTGCGGCCTTTGCAATGCTTATGATTCAAACCATTGATCAGAAAATATTAAGTGAAACAGAAATAAAAAAGATAATTGCGAAAGACTACAATGGAAACATCACAAATGTTGAATTAATCAATCATAAACAGGACTATACATTGACGCTGGAAAATTCAAATGGCATCTACCAAATCATCGCATCTTCCGCAAGTGGTCAAATGAAGGAGATCAAGCAGTTAAAAAACCATCAAAAGCCGAATGAAAAAAATGCTGTACTCCAAGCAGAAGAGGCGGCTGTTCAAAAAGTGAACGGTACCGTGATTCAAAAGAAAGAAAAGTCAGATCGTTTTATCTTTACGATCCAATCAAAAAAAGAATTATATCAAGTCGATGTTGATAAACAAACATTAAAGGTGATAGAAGCAAAAAAGAAAAACCCAACCTCTAAAGAAAAGAAGCTCACGAAAATCACGGTAGAGGAAGCCATTCAAATTGCCGTAAAAGAAGTCGGAGGAACAGTGGATGATGCAGACCTTGAAACGTTTAGCGGCATGCTTGTATTTGAGGTGGAGCTAGATTTGCCGGACGGAAGAGAGGCAGAGGTGCTTGTGAACGCGTATACGGGAGACATTGAAGGTATTACGTACGAAAACTAATCCTTTTCTCATGATTTTCTCATGTTTCTTTCCTTCCTTTATCATCTTGTTTCTTTAAGATAAAGGAGAAATCAAACAGAGGAGGAAATGAACATGGTGAAAAAAGTACTAGTAGCTACAGTATTAACAGGAACTCTTGTCGCTGGTGGTTTCACACTTCAAGCGCAAAATACAAATCAAACGGCAAACGCAGAACAATTGGTGCAAAAGAAATCATCGTTTGTCTCAAAGAAACAAGCTGAAAAAGCAGCACTAAAAGTTGTGAAAGGCTATGTAGACGATGTGGACCTTGAGCGTAAAAAAGGAAAATGGGTGTATGAGGTCGAGGTGAAAAAAGACGGCTTTGAATACAAAGTATATGTCGATGCAAAAACAGGAAAAGCGCTTAATGATCCAATCAAAGAAAAGAAACAAAATGTGAAAATCACAAAGAAACAGGCTGAACAAATTGCCCTCGCAAAAGTAAAAGGCACAATCACAGATTCAGATTTAGATAAAGAAAATGGTGTGTACATCTATGAAATTGAAATGACAACTCCGGGCGGCGAGGAAGTCGACTTTGAGATTTCCGCTAAAACAGGCAAAATCCTTAAGCAAGAATGGGATGATTAAGCAATCATCGAACCTTACACTTTCATGTGTAAGGTTTTTTCATTGGGACAAACTACTTGAAAGGAGGCGAGAGAATATGAAGAAAAAAGAAGAAGAACAGACGATGGACCATGCGGAATACGTTCCGCATCCTGATGGAGAAGGATATGCCTTGTTTTTGCATGATTCCTTTCATCTCCTCTCCCAAGAGGATATGAACCAGCCGGAAGAGGAATAGAAAGCAGAAAGGGCGATGATCAACTGTCTATCGCTCTTTTTTTAAAAAGTAAGCGAATACATGAACTGACTTGGCATCTTGCTTATTGACATCATTCCACTTTTTCTGTAATCTCATTGTGTTAACAATATGAGACTTCGTTAGGTGAGGCTCCTGTATGGAGATACGCTGCTGCCCAAAAATGTCCAAAGACGCCAATGGGTCAACAGAAATCATCGACATAAGGTGATTTTTAATGCAGCTGGATTTATCCTATGCCATACAGTGCTAAAGCTCTACGATTGAAGGAGCAAGTGTTTTTTTGTCATGCTTACAAAGCACCTTCATTCGGTTGAAGGTGCTTTTTTATAAGAAAAGGAGGTGTGGGGATGGATCATCCCGATTCGAGACACATAGAGAGTATGTCAAAAGATCAGATTGAGACATCAGATGGAGGAGATCCTGACCCCTGCACATTCTAAGGGAATCGGGTATCTTCTGACTTTGGGGAGGTAACAACGATGATACAGAACATTACGTACGATGAACTCATTTTAAGAATCATTATTTTATTAAGAGATGGCAAACGCAAAGAATTTAAAAACATTATGGAAGAGCTTCAGCCGTATGATATGGCCTATTTATTTAAAGAGCTTCCAGAAAAACACCGCGGGCGTTTTCTCAGTTTTTTAGCAGTCGATGATGTGACGGAAATGATGGGTGAGCTTGAGCGGGAATATCAAGAGATTGTCCTTGAAAAAGTAGGAAAAGACAAAGCCACCTTCGTCACAAACAAAATGGATAACGATGACTTAGCCAACTTGTTTGATGAAATGGATGATGAGCTAAAAGATCAGCTGCTATCAAACATGGAAGCAGAGGAATCAAAGGCCGTTCAGCTTCTGATGAATTACCCTGCTGAGACAGCAGGCCGGATCATGACCAACCGTTACGTATGGATTCCTCAGCATTATACGGTGCAGGATGCTGTTGTGAAGCTGAAAAGCTTTGCTGAAATTGCGGAATCGATCAACTACTTATATGTCATTAATGATCAAAAACAGCTTGTAGGGGTCCTCTCATATCGAGACCTTATTTTAGGCGAACCGGATGAAAAGGTGCAGGATCTCATGTTTACAAGAGTCATTGCCGTTGGAGCATTTCAAGACCAGGAAGAAATTGCAAAGCTGATTGAACGGTATGATTTCCTTGCCATTCCTGTCGTGGAAGAAAACAATGTCCTTGTCGGAATTGTCACAGTCGATGATATTATTGATGTCGTCATTCAAGAGGCAGGAGAAGACTATGAGAAATTCGCTGCCTCTGGTAAAGATATTACATTTGACACGCCTGCATTTGTTGCGGCATGCCGCCGTCTTCCATGGCTGATTTTGCTATTATTCATCGGGCTGATTTCAGGCAGTATTTTAAATTTTTTTGAAGGTACCCTTCAACAAGTCGTCGCACTTGCTTTCTTCATGCCGATGATTGCAGGTATGACAGGGAATACTGGTACACAGTCTCTTGCGGTCGTTATTAGAGGACTCTCAAAAGAAGAATTAACGAAAAAAACCATTATGCGCCTTATTTTTAGAGAGCTGAGAACAAGTATTTACATTGGGATTGTCTGTTCAATTATTATTACAGTCGTCGCGATGGTGTGGCAGGGCAATATGGTTTTAGGTTTTGTTGTCGGTTCTTCACTCCTTGCGACACTTATTATTGGCACAATGGCAGGTACTGTCGTGCCCATTATTTTACACAGATTAAACGTGGACCCAGCTATTGCGTCTGGGCCGTTAATTACAACATTAAATGATATTTTATCACTGCTCATCTATTTTGGAATTGCCACAGCGTTCCTTCATACACTCATGTAACAAGAAGACTGTAGAACGTGTCGTTTTACAGTCTTTTTTGAATAAAGATTGCATATAGCGCTTCCATCCTTTACATTTTAAGGAGAAGGTGGGAGAGAAACATGAAGAAGTTTTTATTCATTTTGATGTGTATTCTTTTACTTGGAGCATGTCAAAGGGAAGACGAAGGGAAAGACAGAAGGCTTGTGGCTGCGGAGCATATGCTCGAAGCGATTGCTGAAGGGAATAAAAAAAATATGGAGAACATCTATGTCGAAGGCGCGGTCCCAAGCCCTGATGATATTCTCAAATTGAAAAAAGAATGGGGTATTGAGAAGCTTTCCTATCAAGATTTTCAATTGGAAGAAGCAAGCATTCATGTCTTTCATGCACATTATAAAGATGCTCAAACTGGAAAGAAAAAGGCACTTGCCCTACGGGTAAAAGAAGATGCTGAAAGAGGCGTACTCATTGACTTTGTAGGAGTTGTCGAAGGAAACTGAAGCTTCTTCTAAATAAAAAGAATCGTTCAAAAGAGCGATTCTTTTTTGGGTTAACGATTTTTGTACCGGAAGTGTGCGTTGAGCTGTCCTTCCAGCATTTTTTTCTTGAATTGCCCGCTTTTTAATGCCTGTTCTTTTTTCTTCATGTCTTTTAAAATTTCGGCTGTCTGCACACCATCTTCCCGTTTATTGGCGATGTCCATTAAACGCTCTACATCAGAAAAAGAATATTTCCGCGTGCCTCTTGTTGATCGCTGGGGGTAGATGAGTTTGCGTTCCTCATAGTATCGGATTTGCCTGACAGAAAGTCCCGTTAATTCACTGACAATCCCGATTGAAATGACTTTTTTATCTTTATAAGATACATCTTCCTGCGTCATATACTCACCCCTGCAAGTCTTTTCTTCATATTATAAAGAACGACAAGTGAAAAAACCTAACGTTTGTTAGAAAATATAACATAAAAATGAAAAAAACGAAAAAACAATGGGAGGAAACTTAACAACAAACGTGCAAACCATCTCGGTAGCGCATATGATAATGATGAGATGAAATAGGAGGAGGAGCATATGATGGAGCAAACACAAATCGTCCGTATGGCAAAAGAAATCATTGCATTAGATGTGAAGAGGGATGAATTGCTGGAGCAGTTCATGCAGGCTGCTGGTCAGCATGCACATGCTCTTCTAAGAGCCGTACAAAATGATTTGTATAAAAAGTCCTCATAAGCACCCGATCCGCACAATGTATAGGAGGGGATATTCGGTGCGGCGTATATTAAAGGAAGCTTTAGCGAAAGAACGGCATTATTATACGAAGCAACTTTGTTCATTAGGTGTTTATAGCCCTGATTCGACCAAGAACATGACAATTAGTGACTTAAAAAAAGAATATCATTTCTTTTTCAACAAAACAGAACGCTATTTGTAAAAATCCCTTGAAATGTGCATCCGTCACATGAAGGGTTCTTTTTTTGCGCGTTTAATATTATAGCAATATTGAATTTTGTAGAAATTTGACGAATGAATTGCAAGAAAACATAGAGTCTTTACAGATTATGTTAAAATTTGTCGCAATTTGATGGTTTGCTAAAAAAGCTTTTTTTCGAGATGATTGTGAAAAATAAGAAGGATTTTAAAAGTTTATATCGAAATCTTATTCATAACACGAATGGAGTCACTTATGTGGTTGAAAGGGTTTTCAAAACGTACTTCTATTTTTTACGAAAGGCTCCAACTGCACCGCAAGAAAGCCTTGAAGTTAAAAAAATATTATAAGAGGTAGATATGTGATGAGACTATCATTTAATGAAGAAGAAGTAGAACGTTCAATGACACTTTACAAGGTTTTTGCAAGAGCATTTAAAAGCGTTTCAGAACACAGTATTAGAGACAGCAAGGAGCATGGATTTAATCCAACGGAATTTGCTGTTCTTGAATTGCTGTACACGAGGGGTGCTCAAAAGCTTCAACAAATCGGCTCAAGACTCCTGCTTGTCAGCGGGAATGTCACGTACGTAATTGACAAGTTAGAGCGAAATGGTTTCATTGAAAGAGAACAGGACCCGAAGGATAAACGGTCGGTTTATGCCCATTTAACGGATAAAGGGCGCAGTTATCTTGATAAGATTTACCCGATCCATTCTCTTCGTATTGCGCGGGCATTTTCTGGTCTCTCGCGTGAAGAACAGGAACAATTGATTAGTCTGCTGAAAAAAGCAGGCATTCACAGTCAACATTTATTATTTAGATAAACGAAAAGGTGCCCATGGTTGGCACCTTTTAAATTGTTGACAAAGGGCTAAAATGACCTTTATTTTAGCCCTTTGACTTCTGTTCAGCGTGATAGAAAACCTTTGAAGTCTAGAAAGGACGAGTACCGGAGCGGAGCGAATGTGACATTCGTGAGCACCGGCACGCAGGACTGACAAAGAATGCGAGGGTTTGTCTACACGCTGAAAGGTGCCATGATTGGCACCTTTTTTATGTGCCCAGCTGATTTGCTGGATATGCGATGAATTTTTCGATATCGCTTGCTGGAAGAGGCTTTGCATAATAAAAGCCTTGTAAATCGTCACAGCCTTGTGCAGATAACAGCTGCGCCTGTGCAAAGGTTTCAACGCCTTCTGCGATGACTTCGAGAGATAATTGATGCCCCATCGCTATAATGGCACCAGTGATTTGTTCAGACTTTGAATCACTTAAAATGTCCTCAATGAAGGATTTATCAATTTTCAGTCTATGGATGGGCAAATCTTTTAAATAGCTTAAGGAGCTGTGACCTGTACCAAAATCATCGATACTAATGCGAACGCCAAGCTGTTTTAAAGACGTTAATACTTGTTTTGATTGCTTGATGTTGTCCATTGTCATACTTTCTGTTACTTCAAGTTCCAGCAATGACGATTTGAGATCATGCTTTTTTAACGTCAGTTTGATCAAATCAATTAAGTCTTCAGAGTTAAACTGTTTAGCAGATAAATTGACAGCGACAGGGATCGTTAAACCATTGTCATACCAAATTTTTGCCTGCTTACATGCGCTATCAATGACCCATCTGCCTATATCAATGATGAGACCTGATTCCTCAGCTAGTTCAATAAAAGCCTCGGGTGATTTTAAGGAACCGTCTGGTGCTTTCATTCTTAAAAGCGCTTCAGCACCTGTCATTTTTCTAGTTTTGGTACTGACTTGCGGCTGATAGTGAAGCACAAACTGCTCTCTTTGAATCGCATCTCTTAACTCCAACTCTCGATTTAATCTGTCTTCACTAGATCTTTCCATTGATTCAGTAAAAAACTCATAACGGCTTTGCTTATGTTTTTTAGATAAATACATCGCCATATCGGCTTTTCTCATCAGTTCCATGCCATCTTGGCCATTTTGCGGAGAGATCGCGATTCCGATACTAATGGACGTAATCAGCTGATGGTTTTGAATGAAAAAAGGACGTTCAAATTGACGGATGATATTTTTAGAAAGTTGCTCAATTTTATGTGTATCGTGCTCCATGTGAGGGAAGATCATTAAAAACTCATCTCCGCCAATTCTTGCAATAAAGCCATTGTCCGGTAAACATTGTGTCAGTCTGTTTGCGGCGGCTTTGAGCAGCAAGTCACCTATGTTATGACCAAGTGCATCATTAATGATTTTAAAACGATTCAGGTCAAGAAAAAGAACCGCTGTGGATGTCCTTGTCTCCTCTTGAGTGGAAAGAACACCATTTAAATGATTGAGGCCGTGTCGTCGATTAGGAAGTTCAGTTAATGCATCATAATGCGCCATCACATGAATTTCTTTCTCTGCAATCCGCTGCTGCGTTAAATCCTTTAAAACAACATAGATGCTGTCAAGTGTATCGTTGACGTGAACAGGTATGTATGTGACATGATAATAATAGAAACGATCAGATGCTTTCAGTTCTGCTTCACGTGTGATGGCCTTTTTTGACTGATAAATAAATTCTTCCCACATCTCAGTAGGCATCACATATTGGCTGACATCATCACCGATCCAAGAATTGCACATTTTCAAGATTTGTTTACCTGTGTCATTAGCAGAAAGAACCTTTCGATCGACAGATAACACGATAATGCCATCTATATTATGTTTAATGAGCGATTGGAACCGCTGCTCATTTTCCCTTAGCTTATCTGACTGCTTCATGATTCGGTAATCAAAATAGGCACCAAAGATCATCAGCGTTTGGACAATGAGAGTCATCAAGCCAATAAAAATAGACAGACTAAATGGCGACATTTCAAGAAAACCATCCGCTGCATCCCGCCCCTCAGAATGAAAAAACATCGTAGAAGCAGCCATTCCGGTATAATGCATCCCAGCAATAGCACCGCCCATTATAAGTGCACCAGCTATTTTAAATAGATGATCCTTCTGTCTTTTCTCAGACCGATGGAGCCGAAAAAAAAGGTTTAATGAAAAGAAAGAAGCTAGTGCAGCAATGAAAAACGAAAGAAAAAAGAGGGATGGATCATAGCTAATCGTGACATTGACCATTGATTCCATTCCGAGATAGTGCATGCTGCAAATAGCCGATCCCATGGTGATCGAACTAATGAGCAGTCGTCTTGTTGATAGCTTCTGCTGGCTGCACATTGAAAAAGCGATCAAAGAACCGATAAAAGATGCCAAAATCGATAAAACCAGTAAGGGCGTTTCATAAGTGATGCCAGAACGCATGTGGTATGCCATCATGCCGATAAAATGCATCGACCATATTCCCATACCCATGATCATTGCACCAATGATCAGCCATACCTTTTTCTTTACGCCGCTTGACTGAATCACTCGGCTAGCTAAACGAAGAGCTGAGTAGGAGGCGACAGCGGCGACAGCGACCGACAGAAGGACAAGCCATCCGTTGTAGCTTCCTGCTAAATGTGTCATGTGAAAAAACCTCCTATATCCTAAAACAGACATATACTTCATATATCGGCTCAAATGAGTCTTCTGTTCACTTTTCTTTCACTTAAAAAGAACAATCATCATTTTTTTCACCTATCTTTTATAGTAAAATCAAATTTAATGTGAAAAAACGATGAAAAGTGAATCATTTCTGACGTTTTATCCGTTTAATATGTGGCATGGTTCCATCAACGATATAACCTGTCAAATTGATTATGTGTGAAAGGGATTGATAAACATCGAAGATTTTATTATTTCTTTAGCTGATGCCTTTAAGAATTTGTCGTACTTTGGCATCTTCCTCGCATTGTGCATTGAATTTGTTCCTGCTGAAGTGGTATTGCCTCTCGCCGGCTACTGGGTCTCAGAAGGGGACATGGCCTTAATCGGTGTTGTGGCTGCCGGATCGATTGGCGGTGTGGTTGGCCCCTTGACCTTGTACTGGCTAGGGCGTTACGGCGGCAGACCCTTTTTAAATAAATACGGAAAATACTTTTTTGTAAAGCCCGAATCACTTGATAAATCTGATGCATTCTTTAAAAGGCATGGCGGTTTCGTCGCATTTAGCGGCCGGTTTATTCCAGGGGTCAGAACCTTGATTTCCATCCCATGCGGTATTGCAAAGATGAATGTGTGGGTATTTTGTCTGTATACGTTTTTGGCTATTACACCGATTACGTTTGTGTATGTGTACCTTGGGTTTATGCTTGGTGAGAACTGGAAAGAGGTTGGCGCTATTTTAGATCAATATCTTTTACCGATTGGGATCGGTGTTGTTTTATTGTTTATCCTTTACGTATGGGCAAAGCGAAGAAAGAGAAAAACAGAAACACCAACAGCCTAATTACTGTTTTACAATAAAAGGAACCTGTTGACAATCCAGTGTCTATTGATTATGATAAAAGTAATCTAAATATTTTTAATTCCCACCAAAGGGGAGTAGCGTCCGGTTTTACCGGAAACAAAGTCGTCATTACATGGACTTACGTTCCATCGGCTTTGTTGGCATGATTTACATATCACATGTCTAGCAAGACCTTTGCCATTATAGGCAAAGGTCTTTTTTGCATTCATAAGCCTTTGTCTATTGTGGGACAATAAAAACAAACAAGGAGGAATGATGATGGATGCAGCAATTATTTTAGAGTACGGGTGGGTTCTTCTCGTATTGATTGGATTAGAAGGGATCCTAGCAGCTGATAATGCGCTAGTCATGGCTGTGATGGTCAAACACCTTCCTGAAAAGCAAAGAAAAAAGGCATTGTTTTACGGACTTGCGGGTGCGTTTATCATGCGATTTGGTTCTCTGTTTCTGATTTCGTTTTTAGTGGATGTGTGGCAAGTTCAAGCAATTGGCGCAATTTATCTTCTTTATATTTCCATTCACCATATTTTGAAATCGCATGTATTTAAGAAAAAGGAAACAGACACGAACATGAAACAAAGCGGCTTTTGGGCAACAGTCGTAAAAGTGGAGCTTGCGGACATTGCTTTTGCAGTAGACTCCATATTAGCAGCCGTTGCTTTAGCTGTTACACTACCGAAAACAAATCTCCCGCAAATCGGTGGACTTGATGGCGGGCAGTTTATGGTCATTCTTTTAGGCGGTATCATCGGTCTTGTCATCATGCGATTTGCAGCGACTGTATTTGTGAAGCTATTGAAAACAAGACCAAGCCTAGAAACAGCAGCATTTGTCATTGTCGGATGGGTTGGCGTGAAGCTTACGCTCTATACACTGTCTCATCCAGCCATTGAGGTAGTGTCTTCACATTTCATTCATTCAACATTATGGAAAGTCATTTTCTGGACGGTGCTTCTCGCAATTGCAGCTTTTGGATGGTTTTTATCAAATCCATCAAGAAAAGGCGGGCAAGAAAACGAGGAAAAACAGGAGGTGCGCCTAGAAGAGTAGTTTTTTTGAAAGAAATATCATTTCATTTTCATAACACGGATATTACAAAAAAGGGGGAGATACCCCCTTATTTCTTTGCTTTTAGACGAAACGTTGTAAAGTAGATAAAGAAATATGTGTCATAAAAGAGTAACAGGAAATGAATTCCTCATTTCTTCCTTTGCGCTTCCTTCATAAATTAGCTATCATAAATGAGTAATATAGGGAGAACTGAGGTGAAACCATTGCTTAGCCTTTTGTTTAAAAAAGGAAAGAAAAAGCAAACATTAGAGCAGTCGGCTATCAGTATCCAACAAGGTGATATCGAGCTGCAAAATGCATTAATTGAGCAATACAAACCATTTGTCGCTAAGACGGTTTCATCCGTTTGTAAACGATATATAGATGAAAAAGATGATGAATTCAGCATAGGCTTAATCGCCTTTAATGAAGCGATAGAAAAATACTCTTCCGAAAAAGGGAATTCACTCCTTGCATTTGCGGAGTTAATAATTAAAAGAAAAGTGATTGACTATATTCGAAAAGAAGCGAGAAATGCGCCAACGGTTCAAATAGATCCTCAAGAAAGTGAGAATGGCGAATTCTCTCAAAGCATGATTGAAGCAGAGCTTTCTGCAAATGAATACAGACGATTAGTTGAACAAGAACATAGAAGAGAAGAGATTGAACATTTTAAACAACGATTAAAAGTATACGGTCTCACGTTTCAAGAGTTGCTTGAGCATTCGCCAAAGCATGCAGATGCGAGACAAAATGCAATTAAGGTGGCGCATACGCTCGTTGAGCACGATGAGCTAAGAAACATTTTATTTCAGAAAAAACAATTACCAGTCAAACAGCTAGAAAAGCTAGTGGAAGTCAGCCGCAAAACGATTGAGAGAAATAGAAAATATATTATAGCGATGGCGATCATTATGACAGGTGATTATGTGTATTTGAAAGATTACCTTAAAGGGGTGCTTAATTCATGAGAAGAGGCATTATAGTAGAGAAAAACAAAAAATATGTCACACTGCTGACCCCTGATGGACAATTTCTGCGGACAAAGTATGAACAGCAAGACTATGAAATCGGTCAAGAAGTGACATTTCCAAATGAATCACGTCTCGAAAGAAAAAGAGCCGGTTTTTTTGATCTGCTCCGTTTACGTCCGTTAAATGCAGGAATTCTATCAATCGCAGCGATTATTGTCGTGATTTTCACTATGATGCCATCTTTCTCTGGTCAAAAAGCATATGCGTATATGACGATCGACATTAACCCTAGCTTTGAGCTGAAGCTGGATCACAATTATCAAGTGATCGGTGTCACACCGCTGAATCAAGATGCGAAACAAGTATTGGCCAGTATGAAGGATTTAGAAAAAAACGACATGACCAAAGTCGTGCAGGAAATCATAGATGATTGTGATAAAAAAGGATATGTGAATCACTCTAAAAGCATTTATATTTCAACTGTTTATGAAAACAAGCAGGACCATACATATAAAACAAACGTAAAAAGCAAAATAGACACCATTTCTGGTGAATATCAAAAGCGCGATTACAAGCTAGAAACGGTGGAAGGTGACCTGGAAACAAGAGAAAAAGCACAAAAGGCAGGCATCTCAACAGGAACATATATTAGAAATCAAGAAATGCAAGACAAAGAACAAGAGGGCATGAATAAGGACGAACCAGCAGATGATGAGGCTGTCAAAGAAGAAGAGCCTAAGAAAGATGATGAAGATCAAGCAGACAAAGACGAACAAGAAGAAATAAAGACAGACGATAGCAATGAGATGCAGCCAGGTAAAGAGGCTCCTGAAGGCGAAGACAAAGAGCAGAAGGAAGTAGAGAGGGAAGAGCAAGGATCTGTTCAAAATCCTCACCAAACAACACCTGATGATGAAAACAAGGACAAAAAGGGAAAGGAAGAGCATGATCACTCTTTAAATAAAGAGCAAAAAAAAAATCACTCGTCTTACCCTGATGAAAAAAAGAAGCCGGGCGACACAACACCTGGTGATGCTGAAAAGGACGTAAAAAAAAACGGCAGAGGTCAGAAACGTCCGTTCAGTGAATGGAAAAGAGATGACGTCAGGAAAAAAGGAAAGGATGCGCCGTTCTCTTATCGTGAAAACCAAAAAGAACACACATATGAACAATAAAAAACGCCAGAATAGATCCGGCGTATTTCACCATGTCTTTATTTAGATTGATTACCCATTTGTGATTGAGCCTGCTGTACGAGTCTTTTAGTAATCTCGCCGCCAACAGAACCGTTTGCACGTGCGACTGTATCTGAACCGAGAGTCACGCCAAATTCTTGTGCGATCTCGTATTTAAACTGATCCAATGCTTGCTCTACTCCAGGAACAAGAAGTTGATTTCGGTTTGCCATATCATATTCCTCCTTTCACCTCATGTTTGTTGCGCCTTCTTATTTTGAAAAAAACGGCCTGCAATTATGCTGGCAATTGCTGCACAAAAAAACCGAGGTGAACACATCACCTCGGCTCTTATTTAGCCATTATGCTGTAGCGTATTAAACATCATTTCCTGTGCTGTACTTTGTAAATGAGAAGTGAAAACAGAGAAGACTGTAGAGTTGATAATGCCTTTGATCAAGTGCCATTGATGCTTTGCCAATTCTGAAAACTTTTCACGAAGCTTATCTGTTTGCTCCTCCGTTATTTCCCGTAAATTCGTTTCCTTTAGCGGAAAATGTGTATGATGGTAAATAAAATCAAGGACATGCGCATATGCTTCATAAAAACGCAGTGGACTGATAATATCATCTGTTCGATCTGTAATCGTATTAAATAAGGCAGATAAGATCGTACGGATGGCTTCAAAGTCAAAAACAGATTTTAAATCCCTAACGATTAATAAAATAACGACCTGATCAATCGAGTACTTCTTTCCAAGCTCTGGATGGCCAATCATATCTTTAATATCACGTTTGATCCAGTTTTGAATCGCAGTCGATTTCAGAGAAGTCAGCTCGCACAGGTTCCCTAGTTCAACTATTTCATTTGTGGAGAGCCCATGCTCTGATTTTTGCTTCCGCCGTTCAAGTTTCTCAAAAAACGAAGGAATTTTTAGTTTGTCATATTCATGCTGCTTGTCGTTTTTTACAGATACATTCAAAAGCTGAAGCGGAGTCAGATCTCCCTCTCCTTTTAGAGAATATAGAAGTCTCGTCATGTCCATTCTCGTTAATTTAAAAGCAACCATGTTCCACCTCATTTGTACGTCAAAAACGTGATTATTGATCTAATTCAACATCATAATCTCTTTTTGATAAAAATGCAAAATAATCTAAAAGTCGGAATGTCGTGTCACAATTTGTTCACTTTTCTTATATGCAAATGGCGTAAACGTTGAAGTGACAGAGTTTAAACCGTTATGATGAACATAGAAAACGATTCCTTTCTCCTTGCAATTTGAGACGTTTATTTTTATAATTTTATTAATAAGTTCATTTGAACTTAATATGACAGCGGAGGTTATGTATGGGTAAAAGAATTTTTCTGTTTATATTAACAAACATTCTTGTTATCACTACGATTGGTATTGTACTATCGGTTATTAGTGCAGCAACTGGTGTTGGTTCTTATATAGGAGCAGACGGTAGACTTAACTTAGGTTATCTTCTTGTATTCAGTGCAGTTGTTGGTTTTGTTGGCTCGTTTATGTCATTAGCGATGTCTCGCTGGATGGCAAAAATGATGATGGGTGTGCGTGTGTTAAACCCTGAAAAGGATACGTTAACATATGATGAGCAGCAGCTTGTTGACCGCGTTCATAGATTATCAAGAGCAGCTGGCCTTTCTAAAATGCCTGAGGTTGGTCTTTATCAATCATCTGAAGTCAATGCTTTTGCGACAGGTCCTTCTAAGAGAAGATCACTTGTGGCTGTTTCCACTGGATTGCTGCATGAAATGGATGATGCAGCCGTTGAAGGTGTTATCGCCCACGAAGTCGCTCACGTTGCGAACGGGGACATGGTGACAATGACGTTACTACAAGGAATTGTCAACACGTTTGTTGTTTTCCTTTCGAGAATTGCCGCATGGATTGCAAGTCGATTCGTTCCACGTGAAGAGCTTGTACCGATTGTTCACTTTATCGCAGTGATTGTCTTCCAAATCATTTTCTCTATCCTAGGAAGCCTTGTCGTGTTTGCATATTCTAGACATCGTGAATTCCATGCAGACCGTGGCGGTGCTGACCTTGCAGGAAAAGACAAAATGATTCATGCGCTCCGTTCTCTTGAGGCGTATACGTCAAGAATTAAAGATGATGATCAAACAGCAGTCGCTACACTCAAAATCAGTGGTAAAAGAAAAGCTTCTCTTTTCTCGACACACCCTGATCTAAACGAAAGAATTAGAAGGCTAGAAGCAAAATAAGAAAGATTTGAAGACATTCTGTTATAGAATGTCTTTTCTTTTTTGATGAAAATGAAAATAAAGCATAAAATACCTTTAAAATTGTGGCTCTTTTCATTAAAATGATAAGTATTGAAAACGAAAGTTAAAAGAAGGAATGACAATGAACCCAATAAAAAAGCTAATTGACCGGCTATCGGCTTTCCAGCTGATTGCCCTTTATTATTTTCTCGCTGTCACAGTCTCATTTATACTTTTAAGTTTGCCAGTCGCTCATCAAGAGGGAGTAAAGTGGACATTTATTGATGCCCTATTTACAGCTGTGAGTGCTGTAAGTGTCACAGGTCTGACCGTTGTCGATACTTCACAAACATTTAGTGTGATAGGTATGTTGATGCTTGCGCTTGTTCTGCAAATCGGAGGCATCGGCATTATGACTCTTGGTACCTTCGTATGGCTGGTCATGCGAAAAAGAATCGGCATTAAAGAAAGAAAGCTTATCATGGCAGATCAAAACCAAAGCAATTTATCAGGAATTGTGAAACTAATGAAGCAGGTCTTATTTTTAATTTTGCTCATTGAGTTTGTAGGCGGTCTGATTTTAAGTATGTATTTTCTCAAATATTACGATGTGCAAGGGGCTTTCTTACATGGCTTCTTTTCGAGTATTAGTGCAACAACCAATGGAGGCTTTGACATTACAGGAAATTCGTTGATCCCTTACAAAGATGATTATTTCGTTCAATTTATTACGATACTGCTCATCATTTTTGGTGCAATCGGTTTCCCGGTACTCGTTGAAGTAAAAGATTATTTATTCAATCAAGACCGAAAGCACACATCATTTTCGCTGTTTACAAAAATCACAACGATCACATTTGGCAGCCTAGTCATTGTTGGTGCGATCGGGATATATGCACTTGAAGCACGGTTCACCTTTCTAGGGAAGAGCTGGCACGAAATTTTGTTTTATTCTTTGTTCCAATCAACGGCCACAAGAAGTGGTGGGCTTTCGACATTAGACATTACTCAATTGACAGAGCCGACGCTGTTATTTTTATGTTTGCTTATGTTTATCGGGGCATCTCCAAGCTCGGTGGGGGGCGGAATTCGGACAACCACATTTGCCCTGAATTTACTCGCACTGTTTCATTTTGCAAGGGGAAATAAGTCCATCAAAATTTTCAAAAGAGAGCTTCACCAAGCGGATATTAATAAATCTCTTATGGTGACGATGATGGCCTTTATCTTGGTATTTGGTGCCACATTCCTGTTAACCTTTTCAGAACATAATACACTTCTTGAAAATTTATTTGAAGTATGCTCTGCCTTCGGGACAACGGGATTGTCACTAGGGATTACCTCTGACCTCACTGTGTTTGGCAAGTGTATTATCATGATGGTCATGTTTATTGGCCGGATTGGTATTCCAAGCTTCTTATATTTAATCGGCCGGAGAGAAAGTGAAGCGAATTATCATTACCCGAAAGAGCGCGTTATTATCGGCTAAACAGCATTCTCAGCGAATGCTGTTTTTTTATTTCCATTATATAACTGGGTAAATCACGCGAGATGTTCACAATCTATAGGTAAGAGGTGAACGAGACGTGCTGGAGGTATTATGGAAAGCGATTGTCATGCTGCTAGTTGGAACCTTGCTACTGAGAATAGCAGGGCCTAAATCCATTAGTCAATTAACTGTACAACAAACGGTGATCATGATTTCGATTGGATCGATTATTATCCAACCCTTTATTAAGCATAATTTACTTGAAACGATTTATGCAGCGACCATCTTCATTTTGGCACTTGTGGTGATGGAAAAGCTGTCGATTCGGTTTGATTTCTTTGAAAAATTGGTTTCAGGGAAATCTGTGGTCATTTTGCAGGATGGAGAAATGCTTGATCACAAGCTGAAGAAAACAAGGCTCACAAGGGACGAATTGAAAATGCGCTTAAAACAGCAAGGCATTTCGGACATCAGCAGTCTCAAAAAAGCTACGCTTGAAGCCAACGGACAAATTGGCTATGAGTTAAAACCTGAAGAAAAACCAGTAACGGTCAAGCAAATGAAAGAGTTTTTTGACCAATTAAGAGAAGAACTAAACATGTCAAAAAAGGACTGATTTCAGATGAAAAGAAAAGCAGCGAAAAATGAAGCACTGACAAATAATATGACACCAACAGAAAGCATGGCACATAATCAAGGACAAACACAATTTGACGAGCAATCAAAAGATCGACAGGCAAACCGAAATTCTCATCAAGGAAAACAAGGGGGAGCATCTCGTGACTAAAAAACATGTGAAAAGCAAGGACATCAAAGACCATAAAAAACCGATGAATCCAGACATTTTAGAAGAGGAATTTGGCAGCGAGCTTGGGGATGTGAACAGCAGTAAATGGTTTGATACCCTTATGAAGCCTAAAAAAGATTCTGAATGTCATCCAAGACAAAAGAACAAATAATAAAAAAACGATCCCGGTGAGGATCGTTTTAGATTGTTGACAAAGGGCTAAAATGATGTTTG
>NZ_NKHG01000056.1 GCF_002744245.1 Bacillus pumilus
AACGGCTACAAAAAAGCAACAGTCGAGCCGTTAAAAGATGACGACTTCTTCTTTGGAGATGAATCATAAGTAATACGCAAAAGTCAAAACGCATCACTCGTTTTGGCTTTTTGCCATTTCTTACAACGTGTTACATACTGGAGGTTACCAAACATGGGAAAAATGGATGAAATCATTTTAGTCGCACCGCGCAAACGTGTTTTCCAAAACGAAACACTTGCGTTTAATGGGGTGAATAGTGAAGAAGAAACAATCAAAACGATCATGAAGGAAATCGAAGAGCACTTCGAGCAGATGCGAAGAGGCGATGCAGAAGAAAATCCAGACTTCAAGCAGCCAATTCCTTATGTCGTCATTAAGCGTGAGGACGAAGTGTATGTATATGAAAGACTTCAAGGCGGGGGAGAGACGAGATTACATCATAAGTTATCTCTTGGCTTTGGCGGTCATATGAACTTTGTCGAAGGAAAAGACTTTGCTGAGATCCTAAAAGAAAATACGGACCGTGAGCTAGACGAGGAGCTTTCTATTCAAGAAGAAGACAAACTTGACATGAAAACCCTTGGATTAATCAATGATGATGACAACAGTGTCGGTCGTGTGCACATTGGGCTGTTATCAGCACTGGAATTATCACCCGGTGCTCATGTTGAAGTAAAAGAAACAGATCAAATCTCAGGAAAATGGATGAAAGCAGCGGACTTGAAGAAGCCCGAATACTTCGATCGTCTTGAAACGTGGTCTCAATTTGTCGTGAACATCTTAGCGTAAATAGATAAACAACAAACCGGCTCTACAAACGACTGAGCCGGTTTGTTTCGTTATGACAGCTTCAGCTTATTGGAAAACGAATGCGTCGTGACCGGCCTGCTTCAATCTTGCTACGAGGTCATCCGCATTTTGCTTTGAACGGAAAGCTCCAGCTTGCACCCGGAACATTCCGCCTTCTAGTAAAACGAATGCTTCAAATCCTTTGGATATAAGTGTGGCTGCTAGTTGATCAGCATTGGCTTTGACCTTGAAAGCCCCTGCCTGCACTTTATAAAGACTTGCTGCTTTTTTTTTCAACTGAAAGGCCTTCTCCAATCCAGTGGCATGAGCGCGAGCGATGCCTTGAAGGAAGGTAGCGTTGCGGAGCTTATTTGCATCCGTTGCTGTATCAATGAAACCGTTCTCTGTTAAAATGGCGGACATAGAAGTTTCTCGAAGAACGTGGAAATTCGCAGTTTTCTTGCCGCGGTCGGCAAAATCAACCGAGCGGACAATTTCATCATGAAGGGCATTGCGATACGTGGTTGTCGGTGCTGAAACGCCAGGATACACATAGCTTTCAAAACCTGTACCCCCGCCGGCATTAATATGAATAGAAACGAAATAGTCAGCTCCCCAGCTATTTGCCGCATTCGTTCGCTGGGATAAAGTGACGGATTGGTCAATTGAACGACTTATGCGGACGGAAACCCCATCATATTCACTAATCAACATATCTCTCAGATAAAGCGCAATTTGAAGTGTTATATTTTTCTCTAAAAGTCCATTTGCAGCAGCTCCAGAATCTGTTCCTCCGTGGCCAGGATCAATAAAGATTTTCACCATCTATTCATCACCTCGTCTTTATTTTATGAGAAAATAGAAGAATTGCCTGTACAAAATGCGGAAATCATTGAGACTCTTCTCTGCAAAATTTGTGATCAAAAAGCTCCATTTTTCTAAGAAAAATCAAATTGTTGGTTTGTCCCCCCAAAATGGATGAATACACTAGAGATAGCACATCATTTCCTGGGAAACCGCAGATTCCCCTACAATAACTGGTATCTCGGGTCATTTTGACAGCAAACTTGGGCTTAAGCGGGCGATTGTCACGATTACAGCTCCACCCGAATAGAATAAAGAGAGAAGAGCGAGAGGTGAATACGTTGGAGCGAGCTGTCACATATAAAAACAACGGCCAAATCAATATTATACTTAATGGACAAAAGCAAGTATTGGTTGATGCAGATTCAGAGGCGGAATACCTAGAAGCCTTGCAGAAAAATGAGGCAAAACACAGCATCTTACGGGAAATAGAGCGTGAAATGAACAGCCTTGTCGGTATGGATGAAATGAAACGAAACATAAAAGAGATTTATGCTTGGATTTTTGTCAATCAAAAACGGCAGGAACAAGGATTGAAGGTAGGTAAACAAGCGCTTCACATGATGTTCAAAGGTAACCCAGGCACAGGGAAAACAACGGTTGCAAGGTTAGTCGGAAAGCTTTTCTTTGAAATGAATGTCCTATCAAAGGGACACTTAATTGAAGCTGAGCGCGGTGATCTCGTCGGAGAGTATATTGGGCATACTGCGCAGAAAACAAGGGAATTAATTAAAAAATCATTGGGCGGTATTTTGTTCATTGACGAAGCCTACTCTCTTGCCCGCGGAGGAGAAAAGGATTTTGGGAAAGAAGCGATTGATACCCTTGTCAAGAAGAAAGATTGAGTTTCTTTGCTACTTCTGAACTTGATATACCTAAACCAGAAAAAGGCCATAAATACGCATGGGAACAGCATTTGGATAAGTTTGAAGTCATAAAAAAATTGCATTTTAAACAATTGAAAACGGTTAGGGAAATATCCGATGAGTTGAATATTCCTGATTGGATTATTTTAGACTTATTTAAATCCCAAAAGGTGGACAAGCTTTCTTTTCCTGAGTTAACAAAAAGAAAACGAGCTATTCACTTTGAGAAGCTTTATGACTTGCATTTTAACAAGGGGATGAGTTTGAAAAAGATTTATCGTGATTACGGATTCTCGCCACCATATATCCGAAAAGTTTTTGAGGAGCACGGAGTAGAGCACAAGCACTTTATAAACTGAACATAAGTTAGACTAAATTAAAATGTATAGCCATATTTAGAATTGAGGTTGAATAGGTGTCTGCATATGGCTATACATTCTACATAAAACAAATCTTTTATTAATATTTGCGGGATGCCCCAAAATTTTAATAATGAACATTCCGACAAGAATGAGGGAATTCAAGATCTTTAGATAATTTGTCATACCATAGAAACATTACAATAAGATTACATATTGTTTAAAAAAACCCAAATTTGTTTTTTTGTGTTATTATATTGATATTACATCTTTTGACTAATCAAAAAGACTCAATTTAAGGTAGTTATAGACATTCAAAGACAGGGGAGGGATTACTTAATGCCGTTCAAATTTTTATGATTTTAAAGTTGG
>NZ_NKHG01000120.1 GCF_002744245.1 Bacillus pumilus
ATGTGCCGATAATAGCATTATCGTAATTTGTCGGGAGTGAAAGGGGTTTCGATATCATCTCTGTCTGCTATTATATTTTCTGCTGGAACAGGAGTGGCGATGATGAGCGAACGTGTACAAATGCTTAAAGAGTGGGTTAAACATCACACATCTACGGAGCAGACTGATCCCGACAAGGAGAAGACGCTCGCTGATACTCTTGATTCACTGGGCCCGGTATCAGATGAAGTCAAACTGATTGCCATATTGGTCTATGTGCTGGGGATAAGCCAAAGCACCATCGCAACGAAGCTGGGCATATCACGCACCGCGGTATCTGCAAAACTGCGGCCAATCACCGACATCCTCAATCCAGCAAAACCCAGAGGTGTAATCCGGGATGAAATTTCGAAGGCGTTCCCAGCTTTGACGGCCGAGGAATTAACCTTCGCCGTAAAGCGGGTTCACAACCTGAAGAATCATCGATATGACCCTGAACGTAGCCTGAGCCAATCCGTGGCCATCCAGCAGGTGAAGTCTGAGGTTGCTGCAGCGATGACCGCCAAGCAACCCTATCTAGGAGCCCCAGGTGTGGGCATAACAGCATCTGGAAAGGGCGTTCAATACACTGTCAACGGCATCACAGGGACGCCTTCAGAGCTGCTCCGTACAGTGACAGGTCT
>NZ_NKHG01000011.1 GCF_002744245.1 Bacillus pumilus
TCCAATTCAGCGCTGGTTCTTTGAACGAAACTTTAGCAGCCAGCACCATTGGAACCAATCCGTTATGCTCCATGCGCCAAATGGTTTAGACGAAGCGGTCGTCAAGCAAGTGATGAAGCAGCTGATGATCCATCATGATGCATTGCGGATGATTTATCCATTAGAAGAGGGACGTATGATCCAGCGTCATCGTGGAGTACAGGAGAACGATGTGACGGTTGATGTGATTGAAGTACAAGGTGAGCGAACAGAGCAAATCAAGCAGGTAGAAAAGCTAGCAAATGACGTTCAGGCGAGTATTTCTTTAACAGACGGGCCATTAGTGAAACCTGCTATTTTCCGAACGAATCAGGGAGATCACCTATTGCTCGTCATACACCACCTTGTCATCGATGGTGTGTCATGGCGTATTTTCCTTGAAGATTTCATGGCTCTTTATGAACAGTCGAAGCGCGGTGAAATCCTTACACTTCCTGAAAAAACACATTCATTCCAAGAGTATGCTCAGAAGCTGACGGAATACGCTGTGTCAGAGGATCTGTTAGCGGAAAGAGCATATTGGAAAAAGGTACTTGCGCATTCAGTCACATCGCTTCAGAAGGATCATGTCACGGAGGATCAAAGAATGCTGCATACGCAGACAATTCGCTTTACATTGTCTGAGCAGGAAACGCACAGCCTGCTGACTGATGTACACGAGGCTTATCACACGGATATAAATGATATTTTGCTTACAGCATTAGGATTGTCCTTGAAAGAGTGGACAGGTGACGATAGGCATTTTATTTACCTTGAAGGGCACGGGAGAGAGGACATCCTTCCAGCGCTCAATGTGTCACGGACTATTGGCTGGTTTACGAGTATGTATCCCGTGCTACTAGATATGTCACATGCAGACGATCTTTCTTATCAAATCAAGCATTTAAAAGAAGAACTAAGGCACATTCCAAACAAGGGGATCGGCTATGGCATTTTAAAATACTTAACGCCTGACAAGATGAAGAGCGATATTGCCTTTGATGTCACACCAGAAATCAGCTTCAACTATCTTGGTCAGTTTGATGAGCAACTAGGAGGCAGTGAACTGAGTCGTTCCTCATGGCAGGCAGGTCAATCCCTGAGCCCAGAATCAGAGAAACCTCATGCGTTAGACATTGTTGGTTTTGTTGAACAAGGCATGCTTCATGTGACGATTTCATATCATCACCTTGAATTTGAAGATCGTACGATGGAACAGTTGAAGGAACTCCTAGAAAAGAATGTGAAGACTTTAATCTCGCATTGTGTGTCACAGGAGGAGACCCAGATCACACCTAGTGATGTAGGAGATAACGATCTTACTATGGATGAACTTGAAAAGCTGATGGATATATTTTAAGCAAACGAAGAGGTGGACTATGAGCAAACAGAAAATTCAAAAGGTATATCCTTTAACACCAATGCAAGAGGGCATGCTGTATCATGCCATGCTAGACCCTGATTCCTCCTCTTATTTCACACAGCTCGAGCTTGGAATAAGCGGAGAATTTGATCTCGATCTTTTTGAAAAAAGTCTCAATGATCTTATACGGACATATGACATTCTCCGTACAGCCTTTGTATATCAGCAATTACAAAAGCCTCGTCAGGTTGTACTGGCTGAACGTCATCTAGATGTGTATAGAGAGGATCTATCTCATCTGAATCATCAGGAGCAGCAAAAGGTATTAGATCAATATAAAAGGCAAGTACGAAAGCAAGGATTCCACTTAACGAATGATCTGTTGTTGAAGGCTGCTGTTTTTCAACTAAATGAAACAAACTGGCATCTCATTTGGAGCAACCATCACATCATTATGGATGGTTGGTCCATGGGTGTTTTAATGAAAAAACTGTTTCATTATTATGAATCTTATCGGAACGGTCGAACGCCGGATCGCTCACAAGGTAAACCTTATGCAGACTATATCCAATGGCTTGGAAGGCAAAACAAACAAGAAGCGGAAGGCTATTGGAGGAAGCGTCTAGACGGTGCTGTTCAGCATCAAGGGCTGTTGCAGCAGAAAAAGGCGAACGGACAATACGATCATCAGGAATGGACGTACACATGGGATGCTGAAATGGTTCAAGCCATTCAAGAAGTGGCAAGACAATGCCAAGTGACAGTACCGAACATGTTTCAAGCTGTCTGGTCGGTACTTTTAGGCACCTACCATGCGGCAGATGATGTTACATTCGGCACGGTCGTATCGGGTAGACCTCCAAGTGTAACGGGTATTGAGCGCATGGCAGGACTGTTTATCAATACGATACCAGTCAGGGTGGTATTGGATCAGGAGCATACCTTCAAACAGCTGTTTCAAAAAGTTCAGCAGCATGCGCTGGAAGCGGAAAACTATGATTTTATGCCGCTTTATGACATTCAGCAAAAGACGGCAGCTGGCGGACAGCTTTTCGATCACTTGGTTGGGTTTGAGAACTATCCTTTAGATCAGGAGCTGTCTGGTGACTCCATGTCTGCACGTCTAGGTTTTTCCATTGATGTAAAGGGTGGATTTGAACAAACGAATTTCGATCTGAATGTACTTGTCTACCCAGGTGAAAAGTGGACATTGAAAATCAAATACAATGCCATGGCTTTTGAAGAAAAGGTCATTGAGCATATAACGAAACATTTGACCAATCTCATGAAGCAAATCATCCAAAACTCGGAAGTTCGCCTTCATGAAGTGACATGTATCACGGAAGAAGAAAGGCAGCAGATTGAAGCGTGGAACAAGACAGATCGGAATTATCCGAAGCACCTGTCCATTCCTGAGCTTCTCAAGGAATGCATCAAGGCGCAGCCTGACCATCTGGCATTAGTCGAAGGAGATCGAGCATTCACATATCGGGAGCTTGGACAGGAAATCCATCGATTATCAGGCAGTCTTGTTGAAAACGGTGTAAAGCCCGAGGAAGCCGTCGCTGTGTATATGAACCGATCAGCAGATGCGGTTATCGCCATTTTAGCTGTTCTTCATGCAGGTGCTGCTTATGTACCCATTGATCCAGCCCAGCCTGAAGAAAGAATCAGATGGATGCTTGAAGACAGCGGTGTATCGATTTTGCTTTATGCTGATAGTCAGCCGTCAGTTCATGAAAGCATCAAGGCCATCAATGTGTCAGAGGTGTCTAAGCGTTCACACGTGCAATTCTCAGTCGAGACGTCTCCTTCTCAATTGGCGTATATCATGTATACGTCGGGGTCAACTGGACGACCAAAAGGTGTTCAAATTGAGCATCAGCATATTGTTCGATTAGCACTTTCTCAGGAGAAAATTGGTTTGAACGCGTCGGATCGTATGGCACATACAGGAGCAGTCAGCTTTGATGCCATCACATTTGAAATCTTTACCACGCTGTTAAACGGAGCAACGCTCTATCCTGTTGATCGTGATACTTTATTGGATATCAATCGATTTGAACAATTTATCCAAACACATCAGATCTCCACACTGTTTTTAACGACAGGGTTATTTAATCAGCTGGCTCAGCAGCGGCCACAGATGTTCAAAGGATTAACTACATTGATCACAGGCGGAGATGTGATCAATGTGAAGAGTGCAGAGCTTGTCAAAAAGAACCATCCAGCGCTTGTATTGTTGAATGCATATGGCCCAACAGAAAATACCACTATCTCAACGATTTACGAAGTGAGAGGGGATGAAACGGGCACGATCCCAATTGGTCAGCCGATCAATCATTCGTCAGCCTTTATTTTAGATGACTATCATAGACTTCAGCCAATTGGAGCGACGGGAGAGCTGTATGTTGGCGGGGACGGTGTATCAAGAGGATATCTCCATCGTCCAGATTTAACAAATCAAGCGTTCGTAGCAAATTCTTTTAGGGCGGAAGGACGTTTGTATCGAACGGGAGATTTGGCTAGATACGGAGCAGATGGTCAGATAGAATTCCTCGGACGGACAGATGATCAAGTGAAGGTTCGCGGCTTCCGTATTGAGCTCGGTGAAGTTGAAACAGTTCTTCAGCAGGAGACAGGCGTAGATGATGCGATTGTTCTTGTTCATGAGTCTTCTTCAGATGAAAAGGAAATGACCGCTTACTACACAGGAACAATCACAGAAGAACAGGTGAGGTCTTTATTCAATCGAGAGCTTCCAGCTTATATGGTGCCACATCATGTGGTGAAGCTAGATGCTTTTCCGCTCACATCAAACGGAAAGATAGACCGGAAATCATTACCAAAACCAGACGAATCGCACAGTGAAGAGATCAAGACAAGCCCGCCTGAAACCGAAACGGAAAAGGCGCTTGCTGATATTTGGGAGGAACTGCTTGGGAAAACGATTGGAGTAGATGAACATTTCTTCATGTCTGGCGGGCATTCACTCAAAGCGATGATGATGTCAGCGAAGATTCAAGAAGTGTTTCAAAAGGAAGTACCGATTCAAGTGATTTTTGAGAAGCCAACGATTCGCTCATTAGCGGCATATATCGATCAGGATGATCAAGAAGCACAAGGAAATCCAATTTTACCAGCAGAGCATGCGGAGGAATACCCGGTGTCACCAGCTCAGCGTCGTTTATACATTTTGCAGACACTTGAACCTGATAGCACGAACTATCATATTCCGATCGTATTAACGCTTGAAGGTGTACTCGATCATCAGCGGCTCAGCTCAGCGTTTGATGAGTTGATTCAAACCCATGAAATCTTGAGAACGAGTTTTCATATGAAAGGAGAAAACATTGTTCAAAGGGTGCATGAACGAGCCGCATTTGACCTTCCTGTCTATGTTGTAAAGGAAGAAGAGGCAGAGGCGTTTCTTTCTGAACGTCAAGCTCCATTTGATTTGACAGCCGCACCCCTTTTGCGAGCACAGATGTTGAAAGTTAGTGAAAACCGTCATCTTCTAGTCTTGGAGGCACATCATCTCATTACAGATGGCAGCTCCATGAAGACGTTCATTCAAGATTTGGCGAAGGCCTATGATGGAGAAGCGCTTGCAGAAAGAGCCATTCATTATAAAGACTACGCTGTCTGGCAGTTAAGTGCAGAAGAAACGGAGAACCAGCGGGAGCATGAAACGTATTGGCTGAAGCAATTCGAAGGAGAATTACCGGTTTTAGATTTACCGACAGACTATCCGCGTCCAGCGGAACGTGATTTTTCTGGAGAGCGGGTCATGTTTGGCTGTGATCAAGAGACGACTCAGCGCATTCATGAATTGCTTCAGAAAACAGATACGACCTTGTACATGTTCTTGTTATCTGCATTTCAAGTGCTGCTCGCTTCCTATAGTGGACAGGAAGATATCATCGTCGGTTCTCCTGTTGCAGGTCGGACACATCCTGATATACAGGACATGCCGGGGATGTTCATCAATACCATTGCGATGCGAGGAAAACCTGAACAAACCAAACCGTTTTTGCAGCTGCTTGAAGAAATAAAAGAAACGAGTGTAGATGCTTTTACGCATCAAAGCTATCCGCTTGAAGAGTTGATTGCACGTCTTCCTTTAGATCGTGATACAACTCGAAGCCCACTCTTTAGCGTTTCATTTAATATGCAGAACATGGAGGTTCCAGCTTTAAAGCTCGGCGACCTTGACATTTCGCCTTATGCCATTCAGCATCGCTCGGTGAAATTTGATCTATCTCTAGAGGCGTTTGAACGAGAGGGAGAATTAAAACTGAGCCTTGATTATGCAACGGCATTATTTAAAGAGGAGACCATCCGCCGATTAGGGACACATCTTCTTGCGATTATTCGCGAGGCAATACAACAACCGAATGGACAGATTGGCTTGTTCAATATACTGGATCAACATGAGCAAATGGAACGGTTGGAGAAAAAAGATGAAGGGCAAATGTGTCATCATGAGCCATTCCATGTCCAGTTTTCAAGACAAGCAAAGGAAACACCAGACGCCATTGCGGTCATGGATGATCAAAGGAAGCTCACCTATCGCGAGCTTGATGACATGTCAAATGCATTAAGTAACGATCTCATATCTCGAGGCGTAAAGAAAGAAAGTACTGTGGCGCTCATCCTTGATCGCTCCGTTTACGTCATCGTGTCAATGCTCGGTGTGATGAAGGCAGGAGGCGCATTTGTGCCAATTGACCCAGTATTTCCTGCTGAACGCATCCGATATACATTAGAGGACGCAGGTGTACAAGTCATTGTGACAGATGAGACTTATCTAGATGTGTACAAGGATCAACAGCCTATTCAGGTGGTACAGGTAGAAAACGCAGTGCATCAAAACCATTCGTTCACGCAGCCAAATGTAGCGGTTGATCAGCTTGCTTATGTGATTTATACATCTGGTACAACAGGGAAGCCGAAGGGCGTACAGCTCACGCATCGTAATCTATCACACTATGTCAATTGGCTGACGAAAGAGGTAACACTACAAGAATGTGACCGCACGGCACTGCTTTCTTCTTATGCATACGATCTCGGTTACACAAGCATCTTCCCTGTCTTAAAAGCAGGAGGTGCACTTTATCTTCCTCGAGAAGACGTGTATACAGACCCTGTGAGGCTTATGCGTTTTATTGATGAACAAGAACTGACTTATATCAAAATGACACCATCCTTGTTTCATCTGATGGCAGACTCTCAAAATCATGAATTTAACGCTTTACGCCTTGTTGTACTTGGAGGTGAACCCATTGTCCCTGAGGATGTTGAGACATTTATAGAGCAGCATCCATGCGTGGCGGTGATGAACCATTACGGCCCGACAGAGACAACCATCGGAACAGTGACAAAGCTGATCACACCGCATGAGATGAAGGCCTTGAAGGAGCGCCCTGTGATCGGACAGCCAATTGCTCACACAAGAGCGCTTGTATGCAATCGAGAGCAGTGCCTTGTTCCTTATGGCGCACCGGGTGAGCTCTATATATCAGGTGAAGGCGTGTCTAAAGGATATTTGAATCAGCCTGAATTAACAGCAGAGCGTTTTCTTGAAAATCCATTTTTCCCTCAAGAGCGGATGTATCGAACAGGTGATTTGGTCAGACAGCATGCAAATGGAGACATTGAGTTTCTTGGGAGAGTAGATGATCAAGTGAAAATCCGCGGCTATCGAATCGAGAAACAAGAAATTGAGCACGCCGCACGTGCCCTTTCATCCATTCAAGAAGTGTATGTCAAAGTGATTCACCTGTCCCGTTTGCCGGAGCTGGCGCTATATTATACAGCGCCTGAACATATTGGAACGCTGCCATTTAGAGAAAAGCTTTCAGAGACACTACCGGATTATATGATTCCAACCTACTTTGTTAAAGTGGATCATATTCCGCTTACACAAAACGGAAAGGTGGATTCAAAATCTCTGCCTCTTCCACATGAGGTGCATATGAGCCGCGTGGCGCACGTAGCACCAGAAACGGCACTTGAGCAAACGCTTTGTGACATTTGGTCGGATGTTCTTGGGGTTGAACAAATCGGTGTTCATGACCATTTCTTTGAATTAGGAGGACACTCTCTTAAAGGCATGGTACTCATTTCAAAGATGCAAGCCAAGCTGAACAAGCATGTGCCACTCAAAGTTCTTTTTGAAAAGCCAACCATACGGGCGATGGCCGCATTTTTGGAAGAAGCTGATTCCTCGGTCATCGCATCCATTCAGCCAGCGGAAAAGCAAGACTTCTATCCAGTCTCTTCCGCACAAAAGCGTATGTACGTGTTACAGCAGCTGCATCCAGAAGCAGTCACCTACCATATGCCAGCGGTGTTAATGATGGAAGGAAACCTTGATCTGCAGCAGCTAGAAGAGGCGCTTCAAGCTTTAATCGAAAGACATGAATCATTACGGACAGCCTTTGTCGAAATTGACGGGGTACCATTCCAAAAAGTATATCGCCGGGTGCCGTTTACGTTAGAGGTTGTTGAAGTAGATAGTGAACAGGAACAATCTGCAATAGAAGAATTTATCACACCATTCTCATTACATCAGCCGCCATTAATGAGAGCAAAAGTGGCAAAGCTTTCTGATGACAAATATGTGTTCATGATGGATATGCACCATATCATTGCAGATGGTGTCACACGCAGTCTGCTCATTCAAGAATTGGCAGAGCTGTATGAGAAAACGGCGTTACCGCCAGTTCAGCGGCACTACAAGGATTATGCGGTATGGCAGCAGGAAGAAAAGCAGCAGGCATTGCTTGAAAAACAGAGGCAGTATTGGTTGGAGCAATATGCACAGCCGCCAGAAGATTTGGCGCTTCCGCTTGATTTTCCGCGTCCTTCTGTTCAGTCATTTGAAGGAGACCGTGTCGATAGATGGTTATCTGCGAAGAAGGTGCAGTACATCAAATCGCTCATGGCTGAAAAAGGTGTGAGCTTGAACATGGTGATGCAAACTGTCTTTGCGATTTTCCTTCATAAATTAACAGGGCAGACAGATATAGTGATAGGTGCTGTGACAGCTGGACGTACACATGCTGCACTCGAACGTATTCCAGGCATGTTTGTGAATACGCTGGCTCTTCGAAATGAAGTGCAGTTAGAAGAAACCGTCGAGCATCTGCTTGAAAAAATAAAAGATCGTAATTTATCAGCCTATGAACATCAAGGATTCCCGTTTCAGGAATTGGTTGCGCAGTTAGATCTTCCGAAAGACACGAGCCGAAACCCATTGTTCAGTGTCATGCTGACAACAGATGACCGTGACCTGACGTTACCTGATCTGAATGGATTAAAGCTTTCGCAAAAGCAGCAGGAAACCGTGCATGCAAAATTTGATTTAACGCTAGGTGTATTTGAAGAACAAGATCAAGTGGGTTTGCGTTTTGAGTATGCAACGGCACTGTTTAAAAAGAGTACCATTCAGCGCTGGAGTCGATACTTTGAACAAATCATAGACGAAATGATGGCTCATCTGAATCAGCCAATCTCAACACTATCGATCTTAACGAAAGAAGAAAAGC
>NZ_NKHG01000058.1 GCF_002744245.1 Bacillus pumilus
ACCAAAAACCAAAGTGAAACTTGAATCATTATTGTGAAAAATAATCCCCTGGAATTATCTAGGTGATTTGCTGTTAAATCTTCGGGAAATGAGGAGGAACCTTACCAAATAAAATTTTAAGTTTATATGCTATCTCTTTAACTGATTGGAAAAAGTTCTTTGAATTATAAAAGAGAAGTTCCTTACCCGGTAAATCACCAAAATGTTTTTTTGTGGTTTCAATGATATAATCTTCTGTTGTATTCGGCGTTTCATAGACTCCGTATGCAATAAATTTCACTTTAGAGTTTTTTAAAGCATCTATAAGATGTTTATCGTAATCAGGATTTAAACCTTGCCCTAAAATAGTGATACCTCCATCACATTTAAAAGCTCATGATAACAATGACTTAAATAATTATTACTTTTGATTTGTGCTAATTTTTTCTCTGAAGCTCCTTCTGAGACATAAACAGGAAAGTGTCCCATCTCATACTCTTTTGTAATATTATCCATTAAAATTTCTCCTGTAGATGTTACTTTGATTACGTCACCACGATCTACATAAAGATGTAATGCACCATGTAAGTAAAACAATTTAAAATGATTCTTCTCAAGGGTATCCGGTTGGAAAGAAAGTTTTGATCATCTCTATATCCAAAACCATCCCTGATTTGTTTTTTTCCTCTTAGAGCTAGTGTCGTATATACTGTATTTAAATTAGATACTATGCTTAGAACCCAAGTTCACCCATGGGAACGCGATCAGTATATGTCTTAAATAAAATACCCCCCTTGGAACCAATGGTTTCATGGGGGTATTTTTATGGATATTTCTATTATTTTTTGGTGGAACGTTAATCATACACAAAAAACTTTTGTACTATGATATATTCATGTATCCATTTCAATATATTTTTTTTAATGAAATAATTGCGGTTTTATTGCGGTGTGGAATTATTCTGAAAATGATAATATATGTCATTATAGGGAATGTGGAGGAAGGGGTAAGGTCTTATGGAGAGAGTGCTTTCTTCTCACGTCGGCTTAAAAATCAATGAATGGTATTATCATATTCAAAGATTCAACGTGCCGGATGCCGAGGCGTACAAAGAAGAAATTAAATCTATGCTCGATTACATGGAAGAAAACCAGGATTTATTATTATATTTCTCACTCATGGAGTTCAGACATAAATTAATGTTGGATTATTTGAATCCATTGGAAAATGGGAAAGAGCGTGCAAACTTTCGGGCACTGGCAATGAAAATCAAGAGGGATCAAGAGAAATTAGCGGGATTGCTCGATTATTATTTTAATTTTTTCTATGGGATGTACGAATTTGAAAACTATGAATACCTAAATGCCATTACTTTCTATAAACGAGCAGAAAAAAAGCTATCTCTTGTAAGTGATGATATTGAACGTGCCGAGTTCAATTACAAGATGGCTGAAATCTATTACCACATGAAACAAACCCACTTGTCTATGCACCATATAGCCCAGGCCATAGAATGTTATAGAGAAAAAGATACATACACTGTAAGGGAAATACAATGTTCTTTTGTTATTGGATTAAATTATTTAGACATGGGTTGCCCCGAAAAAGCAATGCCTCATTTCGAACACGCACTAGAAAAAGCTGCCGACAACTCATCAAGAAGATTAAAGGGGTCAGCGTTATATAATTTAGGATTGAGTTACTTTTATCGTAATGAATTAACACAAGCGATAAAACATTTTAATGCCTCAATTCAAGCATTTAAAGAACAGGGCTACGAGCATTTAAATAGAATTTTAGACCCACTAATCATGTTGTCAAAAGCATATTTCAAAAATAGAGACAAGGATTTAGGTATGTATGCATTAAATAATGGCATAGAATTATCTGAAAGATTGAAAGATAATGTTTTACTACCAATGTTTAAATTTTTAAAGTCATTATACGTTGAAAACGACTTTGAACAGTCTAAAAAAATATTGGACCTATTAGAAACAAGATCAATGTATGCCGATCTTGAGGATTTAGCAAAAGATGCCGCAAAATATTATAATGAAGTGGGAGATAAAGACAAAGCCATGTTTTTTTATGAAAAGATTCTTTATTTCCAAGATCAAATTAAACGGGGTGACTGTCTGTATGAAATTTAAATCTTTATCAGTTGTATTCATCGTTATCAGTACAATAGGAGTTTTAAGTTATTTTTCGTCCGAAGTTACAGCAAATCATGATGAAGCTAGGAGAGGTCATACAGCAAGTATCGGTTATTTTGCTTAAAAAGCCGCATAAAGGACCAAAGCTGTCGAGAAAATCTCGACAGCTGTATTTTTTTGTTTAAAGTTTCTATCTCTCCATTTTATAATAGAGAAGCCCACTAAAGGAATGTGTTTTTTCTCATGTTCCACACTAGAAATTCTTCTCAGGACGAAGCCTAATTTGCTAGATAACTGGTCGAAGAGGATAACCTACTTCGTAAAATTGATCAGTACATTGATTTTTTCATTTATCATAGACAAAGCAAAACCATATTATAGTGAGAATAAAGGTCGTCTTCTCTTGATCCACTCATTTTGTTCAAAATGATGTTTATCGCATACCTTTATGTATCCGTTCAGAAAGACAACTTGAAAAGAAAATTACTATAAATGGCGTATAGATAGTTTTTAGGTTTGAATTCTTTAATATTATGCTTAGGAGAGATTAAAATGACAATGCTAAAATCAAAAATGTTTCAAATGATCTTCTCAATATTTTTTGTTTTAACTTTTATGATTAGCTTATTCAATATGGCTGTGTTTCCAGAGACACCAGCTTCTTATTACGTTGTTCTTATTAGTAAGATGTTGGTTATCAGTTTGTTAAATGGTATGTTTTTCGGAACAATATTCTATTTGATCTTCACCTTTATCAATGCTAGGTCTTCCAAAGAAAATCAATAAACCAGGTGAAAGTGAAATTCACATATTTAATCTTTTAACAAATTTTCACTATAAAAGAGCTAGGAAAAGAAGTGAATGTATTGAAGAAGTCTATTACATTATCACTAACAATTGTAGCACTAGGTACACTTTTCTTTACTAACGGTTTGACTCAGCCCTTACATGATGATGTACAAACAGTCCCATCTAGAGGTAGCTCTGGAGGGTAATTGGTTAAAAAACGATAAAGTGGATTAAAGTGTCAGACTCCTTATGGTATTCTAGTAAAAGAATACGGCATAAAAGGAGTCTTTTTTATATGAAAATATTAGATGCTCCATCGTTACTATCAGCTGTAGAACAAAGGTCAAAAGCATATCATGAGCTTCAAGAAGAAATGAAACATGTGAAAAAAGCATTAAAAAGTGTGTCAGGGTTAGGTGATGAATTTACTGGAAAAGGTGCAGATAATATTAAAGCCTTTTATGAGGATCTTGCGATTTATACTGACACTTATCTTGATTTTATTGATATGCAAAAAGCCTTTTTAGATGGTGTGAAAGGAAAGCTTGACGATGCTTCACTAGGCGGGAGTACATTTATTGACGAGCACTTTTTAGACGCTCAATTGAAACAAGGCATTCAAAACAATAAAGATATGGTCAAAGAACAAAAAGAAGCCCTCTCAACTATTTTTGATGATATCAGTGATCTCATTGAGCTGAATGTATTTTCAAGTAAAGAGGTCAATGAACATTTAGACGATGCGAACAAAAAAAGAAAAGAGACAATTGATGCTTTACATAAAATAGACAATGATTTGAAAACAGAATACGCAAAGTCAGAAGCGATTGAGAAACACCTCACAACTTTTTATACAAAAAATGATGGCTGCTACAGGAAAAGGAAAGAACGCTCAGCCAATGTATTATGATGCAAAAGCATTTCATGAGACAGATGTGTACAAGAACCATGATAAAATTGATGCTCAAGTGAAAGCATATTTAAAGGTGAAAAAAGAAGAAAAAGAGAAACGAAGAATCAAAGAGCTAAAAGAAAAGCTCAATGATCCTTCGTGTATGTCAGAAGCGAAATACTTTGAGATTGTAGATGAAATTGGATATGAGAATCTCTCTTACGATCAAAAAATGTACTACAGCCAGCTTCTCCAAATCAAGGCACAAGAAGAAGCATCAAATGTATTGCTTGACAGTGTAAAAGGCGTAACAGTTGGTCTTTATGATGTCGCCAAAGATGCAGTAGTCGGAATATATGATCTTGTGACAGACCCCGGTGGTGCTGTAGAGTCTGTCGTGACGGCTGTTTCACATCCAATTGAAACGTCGAAAGCGATTGGAAAGTCTATTTCGGATTCTTATCAAAAAGAAGTCATAGATGGTGATGCATATTCTCGATCACATTGGTTCGCCTATGCGACTGGCTCTCTAGCAGAGATTGTCTTTGGGTCTAAAGGGGCAGGGGCCATTACAAAAACGGGGACAACAGCGGCCAAAACAACGGTGAAGAAAGGCCTTGAACAAGGCGCAAAATCAATAGACAGAGTCTCTATTCCAAA
>NZ_NKHG01000099.1 GCF_002744245.1 Bacillus pumilus
ATGAAATATCATAGGATTTTTTTATAAAAACTCGAATTAACAGGTACGTTTTGTCTTGTTTAGTTTTCAAAGATCATTTCGTTATCGCTCAGAAGCGACTTTATTAATATAACATTCTATCAAGATAAAGTCAACAACTTTTTTCTTAATGTTATTTATCAAACCCGCTGTTTCAGCGGCGAATACAAATATAACACCTTTTGAAAGAAGAAACAAGTATTTTTTCTAAATAATTTATTTTTCCTTATCTCTTCCTTATATTAATACAAAAAGTGCTTGCCATGAGATTTCTCTATTGTTGATCATGAATCTCTCTAGTATATTAATAATAGATTGAAACTAAATAACCGCAAGGGGAGCTTTGTGCTGAGAGTGAACGATTCGTTGTTCTGACCCTTTGAACCTGTCAGTTAATACTGAAGTAGGAATGTGGACTCACTTGATACATGTGGTGTATTCAAGCCGATATGTTTTTCTATGAATAACATACTCATCCTTACATGGTCTCTCCTTGCTCAATTCGTGAAAAAGGAGATTTTTTTATGCAACAATCAAATCAATTAGTACGACTGATGGAAATCGCGATCATGACTTCGCTTGCACTTGTATTAGATTATTTATCAGGTCTCTTCTTAAGAATGCCAAACGGCGGTTCTATTGCACTGATCATGATTCCCGTGATTCTCATGTCTATTAGATGGGGAATTTCGACCGGTTTTATCATCGGTGTGTTGATTGCTGGACTGCAGCTGATGCATAGCCCTATTATCGCTACACCAGTACAAGGATTTCTCGATTATTTTGTCGCATCTGTTGTTATTTGTCTAAGCGGCCTATTTGCAGGTTTAATCAAAAAAGCAATTCGGGACGAAAAGCGAAAGAAACAAATCTTCTATATTATCCTATCTGTATTTGTCGCCAGTTTTTTTAGACTGCTAACGTTCTTTATTTCTGGCGTCGTTTTCTTTTCTCAATATGCACCAAAAGGAACACCTGGGTGGGTCTACTCTTTAGTTTATAACAGCACATATATGGTTCCTTCTTTTATTATTTGTAGTATCGTTCTTTGTTTACTGATTCCAAGTGCATCTCGTTTGGTTTTCCCTCAACAAAAATAACCCGCTGGTTGCAGCTGGTTATTTTTTTATGCATAATTTGCCGCTCTATGGAATCTATTAATAGTAGAAGATTTCATGCTGGAGGTACGACAATGAATCCTTACTCCATTATGCTTTGCTGCTATATTCTCAGTCTTGCTTACTTTTTGGCAGGTTTCTATGAAGCATTAAAAATAGCAGGCGTAAAAGGAAAAGTAGAGGCTTCTCCTTTTATCTCCTATATGTTGCTTGCTACGCTCTTCACCTTCTTCTCTCATCATTATTGGAAGCTGACGATTTAATTCGTTGTATATGGTCATTTAATACAGGCAGCTCCCATCCATATCCTATTTCATCATGGTTCTCACCAGCCAGCTCGAACTGGCTGGTGACGACAAAAGCAGGCTGAAGCTTTTGATAAAACCGCTTCGCCGAATTCTGTTCAAGCACCCATAGCAGCATATTCTGATAACCCTTCTCTATTAAATAGTCCACCCCTTCTGCTATCAAAGCAAGACCCGCTCCTGACTTTTGTTTCTGCTGTAATAAATAGATGGCATAAAGCTCACCATCATATGTTAAATATCGTTCGTCACGCTGTTTTCCGAAGGAAGCAAAACCAAATACCCCATCAGCATCTTCTACGACAAACGTGCCTTCAAGCGATCTGCTTCTCCAGCTCTCTTCCCGCTTCTCTACATTTAAACCATCCAGATACTCTTGTGAAATAATGCCCTGATAAGTCGTTTGCCAGCTCTTCACATGAATCTCTGCGATTTTAGGAATATCTTTATGTACGGCATGTCTCACCTTCATTTGCGCCACCCCTTTTAGCTATTCGTCACCCCATCTTCATTATGATAAGTTTCTAACTCATAAAATTCAATCGATAAAGGATATCCGTTGACATTTTGTCAACACACCTTTATATTAAGTATGACTTCTTTATAGAGTAGTTGATACATATTGAAAAGGATGGAGTAGAAGATGGATCTTAAGCCAACTGAGCTTGGACAGCTCTTAAAGGAACAACTACAACTACGTTCTCTATCATTAAGAGAACTCAGCACACTCACAGGAATTGATAAAGCTACACTGTCTAGAATCATGAATGGAAAAAGAAAACCGACTTTGAATCATTTACAGCGACTTTCAGATCATCTAAATATTTCTTTAGATCAACTATTGTCCGCAGCTGGGTTTCCAATCAAAAGTAAAAGAGCTCACAGTGATACGTTCTTTCAAACGGTGAAAGAGATCGAAACAACAATGAAAGATCACGACATCTATGACGGTACATTTAGTGAGGAGAAATTGAAACAGAAGTTAAATGAATACGAGGCATACAGTCAAACAAACGAGGGAAAAGAAACGATCTCATCAAAGTTTGAAAAAAAGATGGACACGATAAACGGTATCGGGCTATTTCTTGATCATTTGAAAAGCATGCACAACTCATTCATGAACGGCCGGGGTACTTCCCGTGAATTGATGTTGATGGGGGGCGCACTACTTTATTTCATTATGCCTGTTGATTTGATACCAGATTATATTTTTCCGATCGGCTATATTGATGACGCCGCAGCGGTGCAAGTCGTATTAAACCAGCTGACAAATAGGTCGTAGCAATGCACCAAACGATGAAAAAACAGCACGGCATTGACTTCGCACTTTTACTCACTGTCATTTGTTTATTTGTGATCAGCCTGCTAGCTGTATATAGCGGATCGGGACAGTATGAAACGCAAGATATGTTTTATTTCGTCAAAAGGCAAATTTTCTGGTATATCGTAGGTTTTGGCCTCATGGCGGCAATTGCTTCTTTTGATTATGAGCTGCTTGAGCGTTTATCTTTTCGGTTATTTACAGGTGGTATTTTCCTCATTATTCTCGTGCACTTTTTTGGAACGAATCAAAATGGATCTCAAAGATGGATCAGCTTGGGGCCAATCAAAGTTCAGCCGTCAGAGTTCATGAAAATTTTTGTGATTCTCCTGCTAGCGGCTATCTTGAACCGATACAAACATCAGCTATTTACGTTTAAAGAAAGCATCATTCCTACATTTAAAATCCTATGCTGGACCGTTGTCCCTTTTTTCCTCATCTTGATTCAGCCAGATTTAGGGACTGCGCTCGTGATATTGTCTATTGCCTTTACACTAATGATTGTATCAGGGATTTCAAGCAAAATGATAGCTGCATTCATTGCTTCTTTTCTCGCGCTTCTTGCATTTTTGACCTACTTGCACAATGAACATTTTGAGCACTTCACAAAAATCATTAAGCCTCATCAGCTTGATCGCATTTATGGCTGGCTCTCTCCGGATGAATTTGATTCAACATATGGGTATCAGCTGAAACAAGCGATGCTTGGAATTGGATCAGGGCAATTAACAGGAAGTGGTTATACACAAGGGATTCAAGTACAAGGGGGAAATATCCCTGAAGCACATACTGATTTTATATTTGCAGTAATTGGTGAGGAGTTTGGTTTTATCGGCGCCTCCCTATTGATGTGTTTGTATTTCATGATGGTCTACCGAATTATTCACGTGGCTATGCATGCCAATACACTTTATGGATTGTACATATGCGCGGGAGTTGTTGGTCTTATCGTCTTTCAAGTCTTCCAAAACGTAGGGATGACAGTAGGATTAATGCCCGTGACTGGCCTTGCACTTCCTTTTATCAGCTACGGGGGCAGTGCGCTCTTGACCAACATGATAGCAATTGGCCTTGTGTTTAGTGTCAATCTTAGGTCGTCATCCTATATGTTTGGCCGCAACTGGGATTGAAGGTGATTCCATTGATTCTTTCACATTTTAAAAAAATCGACCACATTCTTGCTGGAACGTTTGTTTGCCTTTGTTTATTTGGTTTACTTATGGTTTACAGCGCAAGTTATCCTTTAGGAGAAATGAAGCATGACCAGGGCCATTATTTCTTCATGAAACAATGGCAATGGCTCTTGATTGGGTTATTCTTTTTCTTCATTGCCGCTCTATTTCCGTATCAAGCTTATCGTAAATGGATTCGGTGGCTTGTCATGCTGTCATTGTTATTACTGATACTTGTCCTGCTTCCTGGGATCGGTGTTGTCAAAAACAATTCACAGCGTTGGATTCATATTGGTTCTTTCATTATTCAACCATCTGAAACTGTGAAACTCGTGATGGTCATCTATTTTGCCTATGTGTATGCAAGAAAACAAGCTTACATTACATCTTTTAAAAAAGGGGTGCTGCCTCCGCTTATTCTTTTAAGTCTTGCTTTTTTATTGATCTTAAAGCAGCCAGATTTAGGCACTGCTGTCTCTATTTTATTGAGCTGCGGCATTATCTTATTATGCGCGGGGCTTAAAACAAGCCACCTCATTTTGCTGGGATCGACTGCTGCGGCAGGTATCACTTTTTTTGCTGTGACAGCTCCTTATCGTTTGAAGCGGCTGACCTCATTTCGTGATCCTTTTTTGTATGAAGACGGAGATGGCTATCAGCTGATTCATTCATACCTTGCCATAGATTCAGGTGGGTTGACTGGGAATGGCTTAGGCGGAAGCATTCAAAAACTAGGTTTTCTTCCTGAAGCCCATACGGATTTTATCATGGCCGTCATCAGCGAAGAGCTGGGATTAATGGGGATATCATTTGTGATTGGTGCATATCTTCTCATCATGTATCGCGCTGTGAGAATTGTTCGAGCTTTACATGATCCGTTTGGAAAATTGTTAACGATCGGTCTCACTTATCAAATCATGATTCAAGCCGTCTTTAATCTAGGCGCTGTCTTTGGACTTCTCCCGATTACAGGCATTCCCCTTCCCTTTATTAGCTATGGCGGGTCCTCCTTAGTGTTCATGATGATATCCGCAGGTATTCTTGTGAATCTTTCTTCATATGTAAAGAGAAAGCAATATCCGATTCATGCAAAATAGACACCTTCTGATGGAAGGTGTCTTAAATTGTTGACAAAGGGCTAAAATGAACTTTATTTTAGCCCTTTGTCTTCTTTTCAGCGTGATAGAAAACCTTTGAAGTCTAGGAAGGACGAGTACCGGCGCGGAGCGAATTTGACATTCGTGAGCACTGGCACGCAGGACTGACACCGAATGCGAGGGTTTGTCTACACGCTGAAACACCTT
>NZ_NKHG01000132.1 GCF_002744245.1 Bacillus pumilus
AAACAGAGGATTCTACAAATTCAGTAGACATCGGAAAATGAAGGAGGTAATCGTATGAGCGACAAGAAAAAGAAAACAGAATCTGTTTCTCCTCGTGTTGGTATTGCCGGCTATGAAATTAAACAGAAAAGAATCAGTGAAAACCCAACCGAATATCTACAAAGCACTTTAAATGTCGAATTCTTATTTATTAATGGAGATTCAAGCGCTGAGAAGTTTGATAAATTTTTAAAAGATTTAGCAGTATTTATAGATGAAAGGAATGAAAAGGGCGTTTAATAACGC
>NZ_NKHG01000133.1 GCF_002744245.1 Bacillus pumilus
TCGAAAACAATATTTACAAATAACAGAAATCATATTAGATACGCCGATTACAGCACTCACCGAAAATTCAGATGGTGAAAAATTTGAAATTGCGAATCCTGCTTATAGTGATCTTCTTATAAATCAAGACAAGCTGTTTAAGCAATGCAGACAAGCATCAAGTGACTTAGGGTTAACCATTTCCTCACGTTGTAAACTTGTGATCCCTAAAAAGGATGACAAGCCGAAGTCAAAAGAGGAAGAACGCTTTGGAGGGCGCATGTAATGAAAGAGATGACAGCGGAGCTTTTAATTGAGCGCGTATGGTCATATTGCGAAAACATCCAAACGGGGGAAATAAAAGCAGGCCAGAAGCACAAGTGGGCTGTTCAGAGGTTCATAAAAGACGTAGAGCGGTTAGCAGATGAAGATTGTCCGTATTATTTTGATGCAGAAGCAGTCCTTGATTTTTATGAATGGGCCAAGCAGTTTAATCATGTCGAAGGGATATTAGCTGGTAAGCCGATTGAACTGACAGACTTTCAGTTATTCATGGCTGCAAATATCTATGGCTTTTACAAAAAAGAGAATGGCGCTAGACGATTCAGAAAAGTATATATCCAGTTAGCGAGAAAAAACGCGAAATCGCAACTACTGGCTATAATGGCTTCGTATGAGATCTTCCCAACTCAAGAAAAACATCGTGTGTTTATTGCAGGTTGGTCGAGAGATCAATCAGATGAAGTATATCAAGCAATCCTTGAACAACTACATCACGCGCCAATTTTAGAGGGGAAATATACGGACGCCAACGGAAAGATTAAGAAACACAATACAAATTCCATAATTCAACCTCTTTCAAGGGAAGCTCGAAAGGTAGGAGACGGGAAAAACCCATCTTTAGGAATTGTAGACGAATATCACGCACATGAAACAAGTGAGATTTATGACGTGCTCAATAGTGGAATGGTAGCGAGACGAAGCCCCCTTATGGTAATTATTACAACTGCGGGTTATAACTTAAACGGCCCCTGTTTTAAAGAGTATCAATATACAAGTAAAATACTTGACCCGGATGTAGATACAAAAAAAGAAGATTATTTTGTATTAATTTGTGAGCTTGATCCTAGCGATGATGTTAAAGATGAATCTAACTGGATTAAAGCAAACCCAATCGTTGCAACTTATGAAGAAGGCATGACGTCTCTAAGATCAGATTTAGAGACGGCTCTCGAAGT
>NZ_NKHG01000037.1 GCF_002744245.1 Bacillus pumilus
AAGCTTTTTCAAACGAGGTCGCCAAAAAAACAAAAGATGCTTTCGGTTCAATTGATATTTTGGTGAACAATGCAGGAGAACAGCATCCGCAAAAAAGCATTGAACAGATTACCTCGCATCAGCTTCTTCGGACATTTCAAACGAATATTTTTGCGATGTTCTATTTAACAAAAGCTGTGCTCCCTCATTTAAAGAAAGGAAGCAGTATTATTAATACAACATCTGTCACAGCTTATAAAGGTCATGAAACCTTAATCGATTATTCATCAACAAAAGGGGCAGTCGTGACATTTACAAGATCATTATCCCTATCGCTTATCAAACAAGGGATTCGAGTGAATGGGGTAGCTCCTGGACCCATTTGGACACCGCTGATTCCGTCCACATTTACAGAAAAGGAAGTTTCTGAATTTGGCGGGAATGTTCCAATGGAAAGGCCTGGTGAGCCAGTCGAGCTTGCGCCAAGTTATTTATTTTTAGCGTGCGAAGACTCATCTTACATGAATGGGCAAATTCTTCATGTGAATGGCGGAACGATATTAAATGGATAAACAAAAAACTTGCGGTAAAGAGACGGGTGGATGTCTCTCTGCCGCAAGTAAAATCATCATGATTGATGTAAGCAGTGTTCTGTATATTGAGCTGACAGGGCATTGAATCGATTTTCATCGCGTTGATCCAGCGCCTTATCAATCTCTTCCCTAAGGAAGGTTAAGCGCTGTTTATAAAGCGCCTCATCTAAAACCATTTGAATGTAGATGTCTAAAATGGTGACGCCATTTTCTTCGGTTTTTTGGGTGTTGCGGGACTTCATGAGCTCAGCATACGTTTTTTTCTCTTTCATAAAGAATCCCCCCGATGCCTTTTTTATAGTATATGGATTGGCGAAGAAAAAATCAACAAGAATTTATAATCTTTAGACAATTTATTTTTGAGCAAAATCGACACCTCTTGTCCAATCGACAGGATGTGATATATCTTTAAAAATTGCTTTTAGATCGATCGAATGTACTAAAAAATATGATAAAAAGATGATTTTAAATAAATTTTGAAAAAATCCTGTCGTTTCTTATACGTTGGTGATAGATTAATAGTATCTAAATTAACCAAAAATTAACACAGGAGGAAATGAAGTGTCAGGAATTAGTGAAACACCTTTAGATTCATACGTCATCAATCAAACAACGATGGCGGTCCTTCCGATAGAAGAAGGAAAAAGAGTATATTCAAAAGTCATTGAAAGAGATACAAGCTTTTACGTCGAATTAAAGCCGCTGCAAATTATAGAACGTAGCTGCAGATTCTTTGGCTCAAGCTATGCAGGTAGAAAAGCGGGAACATACGAAGTAACAGGTATTTCCCACAAGCCTCCAATCGTGATTGATTCATCCAATCATCTGTATTTCTTCCCAACCTATTCATCCAACCGCCCTCAGTGCGGATGGATCTCCCACAAATACATTCATACCTTCCAAGAATCATCCCTCGGAGATACGGTTGTCATTTTCACAAATGAGCAAACGGTCAAGCTTGATGTCTCATATAAATCGTTTGAGAGTCAGGTGCATCGAACAGCGTATCTTCGAACGAAATTCCAAGACCGTCTTGATGGAGGTCTTCCAAAAAAACAAGAATTTATGCTGTATCCAAAAGAGCAACAGCTCAATCTTGTATATGATTTTATTTTAAGAGAACTTCGTAATAGGTATTAGCGAACAACCAGCGGCGAACAGCCGCTGGGCTCCTCAACCTATCCAGCCGAGCACATCTTTATTTCTAATTCATCGAAAAAACAATTGATTTTTATA
>NZ_NKHG01000087.1 GCF_002744245.1 Bacillus pumilus
TCTTTTTTCTTTAGATCGTCAGTCAGTTTTACTAGAAAAAGACGTTTTGGAAAAACATTTCAGGTTTCATTGATCTTGAAATGGTCTTTTGCTATAATGACATACGTTTAGACCAGTATAGAAAGCAAGTGTCCGTTTGAGGCATTTGGCTTTATTCATTGGAGGGGCTGTTATGAAGGTTCGGGAAACTGAACTGCCAGGTATCGGTCACAAAGCCGAAATGATCACAAGAAATAATGAAAAGCTCGCCATCATTACACATGATGACGGCAGAAGAGAAATGTATCATTTTCAAGAGGACGACCACGAAGAATGTATTTCTGGTATCATGCTAAACGATGAAGAAGCAAGACAAATCTCGGCTATATTAGGCGGTATGGTCTACAAACCAAAAGAGCTTGAGACAGTTGAGGTAGCAATTGATGAACTAATTATTGAATGGTTTAAAATTGAAAAGAATGCACCAGCTGTTCAGCAGACGATCGGAGACCTCAATGTTCGCCAAAACTATCAAGTAACAGTCATCGCCATTGTGAGAAAATCACACGAGAAGATTTTAAACCCAGGAGCAGATACGGTCATTGAAGAAGGGGATACCCTTGTCATATCTGGAGAAAGAAAAGAATTAAAGAACCTCATTAAAGAAAAACTCAGCAGCTAATCTTGCCCATGCTGATAGAATGTCTTCCGCTATTTCCTTTCTGTGTTTAAAAAGGGCAAGAAATAGGGAAGAATAAAAGAAAAAGCTTGGGGGATATGTGGATGAATAAACAACAATGGACCATCATACTCGCATTTATTTTCGTATTAATTGTCTCAGTATTTGCCGTGATCAATGTGCGGCCTGTGCAAGTAGACTACTTAGTCGGAACGGCTGAATGGCCGCTGATCCTTGTCATTATTGGCTCTGTTCTGATGGGCGGACTCATTGTGGCTTTTGCAGGGATATTCCAAATTATCAAGCTTAAACGTGAGTTAAAAGCACTAAAAGCTGAACGTGCAGCAGCTGTGACTGCTCCTGCTGCTTCTCCAAAAAAGGTAGACAAAGATGTTCAAAAGAAATCGAATGTCACGTCTTTAAAAGAACAGCCAGCGTCTTTTGACCGGAAGGAAAAATAATCTTCCAGTACAATTTCATAAAATAAAAATTGAAACCCCTCAGGCCACTCTAGTATAATAGTGTGGTTGAGGGGTGAATTTATGTTATTATCCAAAATGCGCTGGGAATATGAACATCCAAGCGAAGAAAAAGTGAAATCACTCTCTGAAAATCTGAATATTTCAGCGCTGACTGCATCGCTTCTTGTAAAAAGAGGACTCGAAGAAGTAGAAGAAGCGAGGTCTTTTTTATTTGATCAAAAAGCCGAATTTCATGATCCATTCTTATTAAAAGGAATGAAAGAAGCAGTAGAGCGCATCAACAAAGCGATCGAAGAGCAGGAATCGATTGTGATCTTCGGAGATTATGATGCAGATGGTGTGACAAGTACGTCTGTGCTTTTACATACATTAAAAGAGCGATCTGCCAAGGTAGACTTTTATATTCCAGATCGATTTAAAGAAGGCTATGGGCCAAATGAACAGGCTTTTCGATATATCAAAGAGCAAGGAGCATCGCTTGTCATCACGGTCGATACAGGCATTGCTGCTGTGAATGAAGCACGAATTGCAAAAGAAATAGGATTAGACCTGATCATCACAGATCACCATGAACCAAGTGAAGAGCTGCCTGAGGCACTTGCGATCGTACATCCTAAGCAGCCGGGCTGTGAGTATCCATTTAAAGAGCTGGCCGGTGTTGGTGTGGCGTTTAAAGTGGCGCATGCACTGCTTGGGAAGCTGCCAGTTCAGCTATTGGATCTTGCTGCAATTGGTACAATTGCGGATCTTGTCCCGCTACATGATGAAAATAGATGGCTCGCAAAAAAAGGGCTTGTGCAGCTTCGTCAGACTAATAGACCGGGGCTAAAAGCGTTAATGAGAGAAGCAGGGGCCACGCTTGAAGAAGCAAACGAGGAAACGGTCGGCTTTCAAATTGCTCCAAGGCTGAATGCCGTGGGACGAATTGAGCAGGCAGATCCGGCTGTTCACCTTCTGATGACAGAGGATATGGACGAAGCAGAAGAGCTCGCTCGTTTTGTACAAGATCTCAACAAAGAACGACAGAAAATCGTCAGTACGATCACTGAAGAAGCCATTCAAATGGTCGAAGCGGTTGACGGAGACCAGTCTGCGATCGTGGTAGCCAAGGCTGGCTGGAATCCAGGGGTTGTCGGAATTGTTGCCTCGAAATTGACTGATACATTTTCTCGCCCGGCGATTGTGCTGGGAATAGACGAAGAAACGCAAATGGCAAAAGGATCAGCACGGAGTATTCCTAGCTTCGATCTATTTTTCCATCTGAGCAAATGCCGCGACATCCTCCCGCATTTCGGTGGGCACCCAATGGCAGCAGGTATGACACTTCAAGCTGATGATGTCCCTTTACTTAGGGAAAGGTTGAATCAATATGCAAATGAAACGCTGACAGAAGAAGATTTTATTCCGATTCAGCGAATCGATGCGGTGTGCAAAGTAGATGACATTACGGTTCAAGCGATTGAAGAAGTGGGGATGCTGTCACCATTTGGAATGCAGAACCCTAAGCCGTTCATTATGATTGAAGACACCAAGCTTGAAGACATCCGAACGATTGGGGCCAATCATCATCACATTAAAATGTCGCTGAAAGATGAAGACAAGCTGCTTGACTGTGTCGGTTTTCACCAAGGGGAATTAAAAGAAGAGCTCGTCCCGGGAAGCCACATTTCCGTCATTGGCGAAATCTCGATTAATGAATGGAATAATCGAAAAAAACCTCAGCTCATGCTAAAAGATGCCCGGGTAGATGAATGGCAGCTATTTGATTTGCGAGGGAAAAAGGATTGGGCAAAGAAAGTATCGACACTTGATCCAGACAAATGTCTTGTTATTTGTTTTGATGAAGAAACAAAACATGAAGCGGAGCTAGTGGATATTCCGATTCATCTTGTCCATGCAGAAAATGTTTCAACGTTTGATGTACATGATAAGTATGTAGTCTTTTGTGATGTTCCTGCAGATGCGCATTTGCTCGAGCTGCTCTTAGAAAATCAAAAACCAGCTAGAATTTATACGGTGTTTCAAAGGAAAGAAGATCACTTTATGTCCGCTTTCCCTAGTCGTGACCAATTCAAATGGTTTTATGGGTTCTTGTTAAAACGGGGGAGCTTCCCTCTCAAAGAACAAGGGATGGAGCTTGCCAAACATAGAGGTTGGACAAAAGATACAATCATTTTTATGACAAAGGTGTTTTTTGAACTCGGTTTTGTTAAAATAGAGAATGGTGTGCTGTCAATAGTACGAGATGCCCTTAAAAAAGATTTAACCGCATCATCGTCCTATACAGCAAAACAACGATTGATGGAACTCGATCAAACACTAACATATTCCTCAGCCAAAGAGCTGAAGGAATGGCTGAATAGCATGATGAGCGAAGTCTCACCTGTGCTTTGACGTACGAGGAGGAAAAGAAAAAGATGGATTTAAAACAATATGTGACAGTTGTACCTGACTACCCAAAGGAAGGTGTACAATTTAAAGATATTACAACGTTAATGGATAAAGGCGAAGTGTACCGTTATGCAACGGATCAAATCGTTGAATACGCGAAGGAAAGAGACATTGATCTCATTGTTGGACCTGAAGCGCGTGGATTCATTATTGGCTGCCCTGTAGCATACGCACTTGGTGTAGGTTTTGCACCAGTTCGTAAAGAAGGAAAGCTTCCTCGTGAAGTCATTAAAGTTGATTACGGCTTAGAGTATGGTAAAGATGTATTAACGATTCATAAAGATGCGATACGTTCTGGTCAGCGTGTACTGATTACAGATGACTTACTTGCGACTGGTGGAACGATTGAAGCGTCCATCAAGCTTGTAGAAGAATTAGGCGGCATTGTCGCAGGGATTGCATTCTTAATTGAGCTGACGTATCTTGACGGCAGAAAGAAGCTTGACGGTTACGACATCTTGACGTTAATGCAATACTAATGGAGTTTTACGCAAAAAGCACTCAGTAAGAAGGGTGCTTTTTTCCTATCATAAATCTCTTAGCGGACTTCTTCTCTTTACATCTATCGATTTTTTCTTGATAATAAACTACAATACAGTTTTCATTTAAAAAGGTGATTCCATGGCGAACGAACAAGTTTTAACGGCGCAGCAGGTCATTGACAAGGCAAGAGAATACCTGTCCGCTGAACATATTCAATTTATAGAGCGAGCATATGAATATGCTGAGAATGCACACAAGGAGCAATACCGGAAATCTGGTGAGCCCTATATTATCCATCCCATTCAAGTAGCGGGAATTCTTGTTGATCTTGAAATGGACCCATCGACCATTGCTGGCGGCTTCCTGCACGATGTCGTGGAGGATACAGATGTGACATTAGAGGATTTAAAAGAGCATTTTAATGAAGAAGTGGCAATGCTTGTTGATGGTGTGACAAAGCTCGGGAAGATTAAATATAAATCACAAGAAGAACAGCAGGCCGAAAACCACCGAAAGATGTTTGTTGCAATGGCGCAGGATATTCGCGTGATTTTGATTAAGCTGGCAGACCGTCTTCACAACATGAGAACGCTCAAGCACCTTCCGCAGGAAAAGCAGCGGAGAATTTCAAATGAAACGCTTGAAATCTTTGCACCGCTTGCGCACAGATTAGGGATTTCAAAGATTAAGTGGGAGCTTGAAGATACAGCCCTCCGCTATTTAAATCCCCAGCAATATTACCGGATTGTGAATCTGATGAAGCGCAAAAGAGCTGAACGTGAGGAATACTTGGACGAGGTTGTCAATGAAGTGAAAGACCGCGTGTCTGAGGTGAATATCAAGGCTGATTTCTCAGGCAGACCAAAACATATTTATAGCATTTATCGCAAAATGGTCATGCAAAATAAGCAATTCAATGAAATTTATGATTTGCTGGCGGTTCGTATTTTGGTTGACAGCATTAAAGACTGCTATGCTGTTCTTGGGATTATTCACACATGCTGGAAGCCAATGCCGGGCAGATTTAAGGATTATATTGCGATGCCAAAGCCGAACATGTACCAATCCCTTCATACAACGGTGATCGGTCCAAAAGGAGATCCGCTTGAAGTTCAAATCCGTACAGTTGAAATGCACGAAATTGCGGAATACGGGATTGCGGCACACTGGGCATACAAAGAAGGCAAAGAATCAGCAGAATCTACGGAAGAAGTCGTTTTCCAGAAGAAGCTGTCTTGGTTTAGAGAAATTCTTGAGTTCCAAAATGAATCAACAGATGCGGAAGAGTTTATGGAATCGTTAAAGATTGATCTTTTCTCTGATATGGTGTTTGTGTTTACACCGAAGGGAGACGTCATTGAACTCCCGTCTGGCTCAGTCCCGATTGACTTCTCTTATCGGATTCACTCGGAAATTGGGAATAAAACGATTGGAGCCAAGGTCAATGGCAAGATGGTCACGCTCGATCATAAACTAAAAACAGGTGACATTATTGAAATTCTGACGTCAAAGCACAGCTATGGACCAAGTCAGGATTGGGTCAAGCTTGCCCAAACCTCCCAAGCGAAGCACAAGATCAGACAGTTTTTCAAAAAACAGCGACGTGAAGAAAATGTCGAAAAAGGCCGAGAGCTCGTGGAGAAAGAAATCAAAAACCTTGAGTTTGATGTCAAAGACATTCTTACAGCTGAAAACTTGCAAAAAGTCGCAGATAAATTTAATTTTTCAAACGAAGAGGATATGTATGCGGCCGTTGGTTATAACGGAATTACAGCACTCCAAGTGGCGAACCGTTTAACAGAAAAAGAAAGAAAACAAAGAGATCAGGAAGAACAGGAGAAAACCGTCCAAGAAGTAACGATGGAGCCAAAGACGTATCACGGGAAAAAACGCGAAGCTGGCGTACGAGTCAAAGGGATTGATAACCTGCTTGTCCGTTTATCTAAGTGCTGTAACCCTGTTCCTGGTGATAGCATTGTTGGTTTTATTACAAAAGGACGAGGCGTATCTGTCCACCGTGAGGACTGTCCGAACGTGAGGACAGGAGAAGCGCAGGAACGGTTAATCCCGGTAGAGTGGGAGCATGAACCGCCTGCTCAAAACCGTAAAGAATACAATGTGGAAATCGAGATTTTAGGATACGATAGACGCGGCTTACTCAATGAGGTGCTTCAAGCAGTCAATGAAACGAAAACAAACATCTCATCTGTTTCCGGAAAGTCTGACCGTAACAAAGTGGCGACGATCCATATGGCCATCTTTATCCAAAATATTAACCATTTGCACAAAGTAGTGGAACGCATCAAACAAATCAAAGACATTTACTCTGTTCGCCGATTTATGAATTAGAAAGGAAGTATATCGTCTATGAGGCTTGTTGTGCAGCGTGTGACCCGTGCAACTGTGAAGGTAGAAGAGGAGATCACAGGTGCCATCAATGAAGGATATATGGTGCTCGTTGGTGTCACACATGAAGATACAGAAGCGGATGTGCATTACTTAGCTGAAAAGCTTGCGCATTTACGTATTTTTGAAGACGACAGTGGAAAAATGAATCGTTCATTATTGGATGTAAAAGGAAGCGTTCTGTCTGTGTCTCAATTTACCCTTTATGGTGATACGAGAAAGGGCAGACGGCCGAATTTTATGAAAGCAGCCAAGCGGGATGTGGCAAACTCCCTTTACGAATGTTTCAATGAAATCCTTAGAGAAAAAGGCATCCATGTAGAAACAGGCCGTTTTGGGGCGATGATGGACGTGTCATTGACCAATTCAGGGCCTGTGACCATATGGATGGATAGCAAAGAATAGACTTACCCTAGACTGTAGATAAACTCTTGCGCGAGTTTGTTTACAGTCTTTTTCTTTTGGCATAAAACAAAAAAGAGGCGCAGACGCCTCTTTTCGGCTAGCGGAAATATTGTTTTAATCCTTCTGTCATTCCTTCTGTGACTCGTTCTTGGTAGGAGGCGCTGTAAATGATCGCTTCCTCTTGAGGGTTGCTTAAATAGCCGAGTTCATATAAAAGGGAAGGCTGTTTATTTTCTCTTAAAACAAAATAATCTCCGAATTTTACACCCTTATCTGGGATTTGTGAACGTTTTGCGACTTCAGTATGAACGTTTGTCGCCAGGCTTTGATCCTTCGATGCCTGATAATAATACGCTGTACTTCCTCTGACACTTGGGTCCATAAAACTATCATAATGAATACTAATGAAAGCATCTGCATTTCGGTAATGAGATGTGGCAACCCTCGATTGAAGGCTGGTAAATGTATCATCACTTCTTGTTAAATAGACATTTGCACCAGAAGCCCTTAATTTTCCTGCCAGTAAATTGGCGGTTTTGATGGTGATGTTCTTTTCAAATGCACCGTCTGCGCCAATCGTGCCGCTGTCTTTCCCGCCATGACCAGGATCAAGAACAATCGTTTTTCCTTTTAAAGACCCAGTTCCAGATGATGAATCTTGCTGAGGTCTTGGTGCTTCGCTGCTATTTTTCTTTGTTTGAACGACCCAGCTCGCCACATATCCTGTTCCACCGTTTGATAGGGTCACTTCATACCAGTCACCTTGTGTGCGAACAATTTGATAAGCAGTTCCTTTCGTTGCTCTTTCTGCGATTGCAGCTGAGGTAGACGCACTTTTTCTAATATTGGTTCCATCATAGACAATATATGCTGTTTGATGAGAAGCCGAAGAGGACGGACTCTTTTTACGTGCCGAGCTTGCTCCTTGGCTGGTAACAAGATAATAACTCGCAACCCAGCCTTTGACACCTCTAGCCTCAATTTCATACCAGCCATTTTGCTCTCGTAAAATGGTGATCTGTGTATTGCGGGCAAGTGAAGTAACCACTGGTGCATTCGGTGCCGCCGATTTTCGAACGTTCAAGCTAGAGACGCCAACTGTACCTGTCTGTTTAGAACGAGAGGATTCGCCTGAGCTTGATTGAGCTGCTTTTTGTCCGCTGGATACATAATCAGAGTGGACCCAGCCTTCCGCCTGTTTATACGAAATTTTAGTCCATGTGCCGCTTGTCTCCAGCTTTTTAGCAGAAGCGCCTTGCGGGAAAGTCCCAATGACTTGATAAGAAGTCCCGGGGCCTGTCCGGATGCGAAGATCGGAGGCTGTCGATGTGATCGTACTGCTTCCTTCCGCGCTTTGACCTTGCCTCTTTGGATTAGCAGGCTTTTGCGCATCAGATGATGTAGTGATCAGCCAAGAGACGACCCAGCCTTTTTGTCCGTTCGACAGCCCGATCTGCACCCATTCCCCTTGTTCAGTGAGAATTGGATAGCTTTCTCCGCGTTTCACGACAGCTGCGATCCCATAGCTTAAACCAAGACCCGTTCTCACATTGATTTCATCTGTCGCGACCACGGCTTGATCTGTTTGAGCAGTCACGTGTGTCATTGGCCAAGTACTAGCGATGAGAACAAAACAGGTGAATAGTATCATTATTTGATTGTGTTTTTTCAAATTCAAAACGGTATTTTCCCCTCCCTTGTAAAAACCGATGAATGTTAATTCGTTATGTAATGGACTAATTCCTTGCAGTTTCCCTAATAAAATTGAATCAATCTGTTTATACTAGATAAAAATGTGATAAAAGGATGTACAAACATGAGATTAAGCAGAAAATTAGGACGAGTGCAATATAATGGACATCGTGATATAGATCGCTGGCAGCACGACGAAATGGATCAGCCGGGCTTCCTTGAAGAAACCGCCTCTGAGTACGGATGCACGTCAAAAGAAGAGCTGGAAAAGAAAAAGAGGCACGGCAAGGGTTGACAGAGTGGCAGCACCGACCTTATTATAATATAAATCAACACACTTGAAAATTTAAAATGTGGAACTGATGATAGAGAATAGTAGGGTAAATTGCGTGAGCAGAGAGGAGTCGCCTTAGGCTGAAAGCGAATCCGCATGGCATTTATCACGAAAGAACACTCTGTAGGTTTCCTGCTGAACGCTCTCAAAATGAGTCATTAGGCGGAGGACGTGAATCTGCGTTAAGGATTTGAGCGGGAGCATGGCTAGATCATGTTCCAACTAGGGTGGCACCACGGGTATAACTCTCGTCCCTACTATTCACATAGTAGAGGCGGGGGTTTTTTATATGTCCACATAAAAAATGAATGATGGTCGTAGGAGGACGAAAAATGAGCTTTAATATTCCAAGAGGCACACAGGATATTTTACCTGGAGAGTCAGAACGCTGGCAGTATGTTGAACAAATTGCGAGAGATACATGTGCAGCCTTTCAATACAAAGAAATTCGCACACCCATTTTTGAGCATACGGAGCTGTTTGCGCGAGGAGTAGGTGAATCAACAGATATCGTTCAAAAAGAAATGTACACATTTGAAGACAAGAAAGGACGCAGCATTACACTTCGTCCAGAGGGAACGGCTTCAACAGTGCGTTCTTATGTTGAAAATAAACTATTTGCACAGCCGGCGCAGCCAACAAAGCTGTATTACATTGGACCAATGTTCCGCTATGAGCGTCCGCAAACGGGAAGATATCGTCAATTTTATCAATTCGGGATTGAAGCAATCGGTTCAAAGGATCCTGCCATTGATGCAGAGGTCATTTCCCTTGCAATGAGTGTCTATGAGAAAGCAGGTCTTTCCAACTTAAAGCTCGTCATTAACAGTCTTGGTGACAAAGAGAGTAGGGCAGATTACCGCAAAGCACTTGTCGAGCACTTTGAGCCAAGAATTGATGAATTCTGTCATGATTGTCAAACTCGTTTACATCAAAATCCATTACGTATTCTTGATTGTAAAAAGGATCGTGACCACGAACTGATGGCAACGGCACCATCCATTCAGGATTATTTAAATGAAGAATCACGGACTTATTTTGAAAAAGTCAAACGATACTTAACAGATGTAGGCATTGAATACGTCGTCGATCCGAACTTAGTGCGCGGTCTTGATTATTACAATCACACAGCATTTGAGATCATGAGTAATGCAGAGGGCTTTGGTGCTATCACCACATTAGCCGGTGGGGGCCGTTATGATGGACTTGTTGAAGGAATTGGCGGTCCTGAATCCCCAGGGATCGGTTTTGCGATGAGTATTGAGCGTTTTCTATCCGCAATTGATGCAGAACATATTGAGCTTCCAGTACAAGATGGCATTGATCTTTACATTGCTGCACTTGGAGATCAAGCAAAAGATTATTCTGTTTCATTATTGAACCGTCTGAGAAAAGAAGGCATTTCAAGTGAAATGGACTATACAGGGAAAAAGCTAAAAGCACAATTTAAATCGGCTGATCGCTTGAAAGCCAAATTTATTGCGGTTCTTGGTGAAGATGAGCTGGCGCAGCAAATTGTGAATGTTAAAGATACGACAACGGGTGAACAAATTGAAGTGAAGCTTGATGAGCTGATTCAAATGATGAAAGCCCACCAGAAAGCGTAAAGAAGGAGTGGAATGTTTGTGTTTGGTAGAACTTTTTATTGTGGAGAAGTAACAGAAGACCAAATCGGTCAAACAGTTGTATTAAAAGGATGGGTTCAAAAGAGGCGTGACCTTGGCGGATTAATCTTTATTGATCTGCGTGACCGTACAGGCATTGTACAAGTTGTCTTCAATCCAGACCTATCAAAAGAGGCGCTTGAGACAGCAGAATCGATTCGTAATGAATATGTCCTTGATATTAAAGGAACGGTTGTCGCAAGAGAGGAAGCAACAATCAACCCGAATTTAAAAACTGGTAAAATTGAAATTCAAGTCGAAACAGTCACAGTTTTAAACGAAGCGAAGACCCCTCCATTTGTTATTTCAGATCAAGCAGACGAGGTATCAGAAGATGTGCGGTTAAAATACCGTTACCTAGATCTTCGCCGTCCTGCAATGTTTGAAACGATGAAAATGCGACATGAAGTAACAAAAGCATTCCGCCATTTCTTAGATGACAACGGCTTTCTAGATATTGAAACACCCATTTTAACGAAGAGTACGCCGGAGGGTGCGCGTGACTACCTTGTTCCAAGCCGTGTACACGAAGGAGAGTTCTATGCATTGCCTCAGTCTCCGCAATTATTTAAACAATTGCTGATGGTTTCAGGGATGGATCGTTACTATCAAATCGCACGTTGCTTTAGAGATGAGGACTTGCGTGCTGACCGCCAGCCAGAATTTACACAAGTCGATATTGAAATGTCCTTTATGAGTCAAGAAGACATCATGACGCTTGCTGAAGAGATGATGGCAAAGGTGATGAAAGATGTCAAAGGCGTTGACCTTACATTGCCATTACCACGTATGACATATGATGAAGCGATGAATTCTTATGGATCTGATAAGCCAGATACGCGTTTTGAAATGAAGCTTGTGAATATTTCAGAAACGGTGAAGGATTCAGATTTCAAAGTCTTCAGTGGAGCTGTGAAAAATGGGGGAGCGGTCAAAGCCATTAATGTGAAAGGTGCTTCAGCTAACTACTCAAGAAAAGACATTGATGCACTTGGTGCTTTTGCAGCAAACTACGGGGCAAAAGGTCTAGCTTGGCTAAAAGCTGAAGGGGCAGAGCTAAAAGGACCAATTGCCAAATTCTTTAATGAGTCAAAGCAAGCAGAATTAAAGGAGCAGCTCCAAGTTGAAGAAGGCGACCTTTTACTCTTTGTCGCTGATAAGACGTCTGTTGTACATGATGCACTTGGTGCACTTCGCCTAAAACTCGGCAAAGAGCTTGAACTCATTGATGAGTCTGCATTCCATTTCTTATGGGTTGTCGATTGGCCGCTGCTTGAAAAAGATGAAGAAGAAGGCCGATTCTATGCTGCCCATCATCCTTTCACTATGCCAGTTCGTGATGATCTTGAACTCATTGAAACAAGCCCAGAAGACATGAAGGCACAGGCTTACGATCTTGTGCTCAATGGCTATGAGCTTGGCGGAGGTTCTATTCGTATTTTTGAAAAGGACATTCAAGAAAAAATGTTTGGTTTACTTGGCTTTTCGAATGAAGAAGCATACGAACAATTTGGGTTCCTTCTTAATGCTTTTGAACATGGTGTTCCTCCGCATGGCGGAATCGCGCTTGGTCTTGACCGCTTAGTGATGTTGCTTGCAGGCCGCTCTAACTTAAGAGATACCATTGCGTTCCCGAAAACGGCAAGTGCCAGCTGTGTTCTTACAGATGCTCCTGGCGGGGTGAGCGAAGCGCAGCTTGATGAGCTGAGTTTAGCGATTAAAACAAAAGTAAAACAGTAAAATAGGCGCATGTTTATAGGCATGTAAACGCTTGAAAAAGGGACATGCCTATGATATGCTTTCATCAATCAATAAATAAAGTCCTGATACGTACGGTGGTTACCTAGTTTTGACCGAACATTGTTTTATACGGGAGCTTGCCTTTCCTTTCTGCATACAAGCCTCATCAGAGGACGTATAAAGTCAGGAAGAAAGCACCCACCTGCATGGTGCGGGGTTCAAAACGAAGGAAAAGCTGGCGGCGTCATCGGGACTTTTTTGTGTTTTTTTCTTTTTGAGAAGGATGACGGAGAAGTCTGAATGTGATATGATTCTTTCGATTCATTTTAAATAAAGGTGGAGTGAGACACTTGTTACATCAGTTTTCAAGAAACGAGCTTGCCATTGGCAAGGAAGGCTTAGATATATTAAAAAACAGTACAGTTGCAGTGCTTGGTGTGGGTGGTGTTGGTTCATTTGCAGTTGAAGCATTGGCCCGTTCAGGCGTTGGCCGTATTGTTCTTGTTGATAAAGATGATATTGATATTACAAATGTGAATCGTCAGTTGCCGGCGTTATTGTCAACGGTTGGTCAGCCAAAGGTTGATTTAATGCAAGCGAGAATCGCTGATATTAACCCTGAATGTGAAGTTGTTGCTCTCAAGATGTTTTATACAGAGGAAACATATGAGCAATTTTTTGAGTATCCACTTGATTATGTCATTGATGCGTCAGATACGATTCATTATAAAATTCATTTGATGAAAGAATGTTTAAAACGTAATGTGAACATCATTTCTAGTATGGGTGCAGCAAATAAGACAGACCCGACACGCTTTAAAATTGATGATATTTCAAAAACACATACGGATCCTATTGCAAAAGTCGTGAGAACACGTCTGCGTAAGGAAGGCATCCGTAAAGGGATTGAAGTCATTTTCTCAGACGAAAGTCCAATTGTGATTCGTGAAGATGTCAGAAAAGAAGTTGGAAATGATGAAGCGAAGATTCGTAAGGCGCAAATGCCGCCATCATCCAATGCATTCGTCCCGTCTGTTGCCGGGCTGATCATGGGTGGTCATGTCATTATGAAGCTTTTAAAAGATATTCCAATTACACGTGTAAAGGATAAATAAAAAGCCGCCTGCTTATTGCAGGGGGCTTTGAGCGTATAGACAACCCTCGCATTCTTTGTCAGTGCTGCGTGCTGGTGCTCACGAATCGTTCATTCGCTCCGGTACTCGTCCTTCCTAGATTTCAAGGGCTTTCTATCACGCTGAAAAAAAGAAGATAAGGCCCGCCTTCTCCTCATTGCAGGAGGCTTTTTTTCTATTTCTGCCGTTTTAAATTCTCATAGACCTGCTTCAATGCACCTTCAAATTTCCCTGTTTGCTTTGGTTCATAGTATTGCTTATGTTTAAGTGGATCAGGTAAATATTGCTGCTTCACCCAGCCGTTTTCATAGTCGTGTGGATATAAATAATCGACGCCTCGCCCGAGTGCTGTCGCCCCTTTATAGTGAGCGTCTTTTAAATGAACAGGAACTTCACCAATTTTTCCTGTGCGAATGTCATGCAGCGCCGCATCAATGGCCGTATAAGCCGAGTTTGATTTTGGTGAAAGGCATAGCTCAATGACGGCATTGGCTAGCGGAATACGTGCTTCCGGGAAACCGATCCTCTCAGCTGTTTGAACAGCGCTTAACACGCGTGGGCCTGCCTGAGGGCTGGCTAAACCAATATCCTCGTAAGCCATCACGAGTAATCTCCTTGAGATGCTTTCGAGATCTCCCGCTTCAATCAGTCTGGCTAGGTAATGAAGCGCCGCATCTACATCAGATCCTCTAATGGATTTTTGAAAAGCGGACAGGACATCATAATGAGCATCACCGTTTTTATCATGCGAGAAGCTCTTTTTTTGTAAACATTCTTCTGCTGCGGCAAGCGTGATGAAGATGCGTCCAGTGTCATCAGCTTTTGTCGATAAGACGGCTAGTTCTAGCGCGTTTAAAGCAGAGCGCACGTCACCACCGCACCCGCCCGCAAATGATTCATCGCTTCCTCATCGACTGTTACCGAATAGCCGCCAAGCCCGCGATGTTCATCTTGTAATGCTCTTGTTAACGCGGCTTTGATTTGCTCTGTTTCAAGCAGCTTTAGCTCAAATATTTGTGTCCGGCTTCGGATGGCGGGATTGATCGCATGATACGGATTGGCTGTAGTTGCCCCAATTAGAATGATCATGCCATTTTCTAAATAAGGCAGGAGAAAATCCTGCTTCCCTTTATCCAGCCTGTGGACTTCGTCTAGAATGAGGATCACCTGACCGCTCATTTTCGCTTCAGCGGCGACAGCTTCCATATCTTTTTTGTTATGAATGACCGCATTTAATGTGCGAAAGGCAATGCTTGTACTGCCAGCGATCGCAGTCGCAATCGATGTTTTGCCGATGCCCGGTGGTCCGTATAAAATCATCGAGGATAAATGTTTCGCTTCGACCATTCGTCTAATAATTTGACCTTCTCCAACGAGATGCTCCTGCCCAATGATGTCTTCAATATGACTTGGGCGCATCCGATACGCTAAAGGTTTCATGATTATCTCTCCTAAAGCAATGTCTTGTTTGTATAGAGTACCGAAATTTCTTCAAATAGAAAAGGGATGCGTCCTCCTATGGAGCTCAGAAGCCGTAAATGAAAGTTGGCTGAAAGTATGATATAATTGCTTTTGGTCTATATATCAGCGTATATGAAATCAGCAAAATAATTGATGACATAGAATAGAAAACGCAGAGGTGTTTAACTTGAAAATTTCAACTAAAGGCAGATATGGTCTGACGATCATGATCGAATTAGCCAAAAAACATGGCGAAGGCCCTACATCATTAAAATCAATCGCTCAAAACAACGATTTGTCTGAGCATTATTTAGAGCAGCTTGTATCACCCCTTCGCAATGCACGTCTTGTGAAAAGTATCCGCGGGGCTTATGGCGGCTATGTTCTTGCTCATAAGCCAAACGAGATCACAGCCGGTGATATTATTCGTGTATTAGAAGGACCTATTAGTCCTGTTGAAGTCATCGAAAACGAAGAACCAGCAAAGCGTGAGCTATGGATTCGTATTCGTGATGCAGTAAAAGACGTACTAGACAATACAACTCTTGAAGACTTGGCAAGCTATACAGATGACGGGAATCAAGATGCGTATATGTTCTATATTTAGATCAGAGGTGTACCGAAAATGGAACGTATCTATTTAGATCATGCGGCCACAACGCCTATGGATCAGCGTATTGTGGACAAGATGATGCCTTACTTTACAGAGATATTTGGTAATCCCTCTAGCATTCATTCATATGGGCGCGAGGCAAGAAAGTGGCTCGATGAAGCAAGAGAAGTGATTGCAGGAGAATTACACTGTAAATCGCATGAGATCATCCTCACAAGCGGGGGAACAGAGGCGGACAATTTGGCGATCACAGGTGTTGCAATGGCAAGGCAGCATGAAGGAAAACATATCATCACAGTGAAAACAGAGCATCATGCCGTATTGCATACATGTGAACGCTTAGAGAAGCTTGGATTTGACGTGACTTATTTAGATGTTGATGACACAGGGTTGATTGATCTTGATCAATTAAAACAAAAGCTGAGAGATGATACGATTCTTGCCACCATCATGTATGGCAATAATGAAACAGGTGTGATTCAGCCAATAAAAGAAATTGGTGAACTTTTAAATGATCACGGTGCTTATTTTCATACAGATGCGGTGCAGGCGTTTGGGACAATGCCAATTGATGTAGCAGATGATCTTCATATCGACCTCTTATCTGCCTCTGGCCATAAGCTAAATGGACCGATGGGAACAGGCTTTTTATATGTCAGCGAACGCGTGAAACTTTCTCCGCAGTTATTCGGAGGAGAACAAGAAAGAAAACGTCGTGCTGGCACTGAAAATGTGGCGGGGATCGTTGGGCTGGCAGAAGCTGTTCAACTAACAAAGCAAAATAGAAGAGAAAAAGCAGTGTATTATGGTAAGCTCAAAGAAACAATGCTCCAAGTATTCGACGAGGAATCACTAAATTTCTCTATCAATGGACATCCGAAAGAGACATTGCCGCACATTTTAAATGTTTATTTCCCAGGCGTCTCCATTGAATCGTTGCTTGTGAACTTAGATATGGAAGGGATTGCTGTTTCAAGCGGGTCAGCATGTACGGCTGGATCTGTCCTTCCTTCACACGTATTAAGCGCCATGTATGGCGAAGAAGCAAAAGAGCTGACATCCTCAGTCAGAATAAGCTTCGGTCTTGGAAACGAAGAGGAACATGTGAAGCAGGCGGCGCGTAAGATAGCGACTGTTGTCAAACGCTTAGCCAAATAAATGCTCCCCCTTTGTTCGTGTGTGAAAAATGAAACAGCTAGGCACCTGAAGAACGAAACGCGTACGTTGTTTCATTGAAATTGGAGTTGATGAAGATGACAAAAAGACCAGAAGACACAAGAGTTGTGGTCGGTATGTCTGGAGGAGTCGATTCATCAGTTGCTGCTCTCATGTTAAAGGAGCAGGGTTATGATGTGATCGGCATATTTATGAAAAACTGGGATGACACAGATGAAAATGGTGTATGTACAGCAACGGAGGATTATGAGGATGTCATTCGTGTTTGTAACCAGATTGGAATCCCTTATTATGCAGTAAATTTCGAGAAGCAGTATTGGGACAAAGTGTTTCAATATTTCCTTGATGAATATAAAGCGGGCAGAACGCCAAATCCAGATGTCATGTGTAACAAAGAGATTAAGTTCAAAGCCTTTCTTGAGCATGCGTTGTCACTCGGTGCAGATTATTTGGCAACAGGTCACTATGCCCGTGTCGACAGAACTGGCGATGAAGTCAAAATGCTAAGAGGTCTTGATGCAAATAAAGACCAAACCTATTTCTTAAATCAGCTGACTCAAAAGCAGCTTGATAAAGTGATGTTCCCAATCGGTGATTTAGAGAAAAAAAGAGTTCGTGAATTAGCAAAAGAAGCAGAGCTCGCTACAGCTACGAAAAAAGACTCAACGGGCATTTGTTTTATTGGAGAGCGGAACTTCAAGACGTTCCTTAGTCAATATTTGCCAGCTCAGCCCGGCGTGATGCAGACAATGGACGGAGAAGTAAAAGGTGAACATGATGGGCTAATGTATTACACGATCGGTCAGCGCCAAGGACTTGGCATTGGCGGAAGCGGTGATCCTTGGTTCGTCGTAGGGAAGGACCTGGAGCAAAATGTATTATTTGTTGAACAAGGCTTCCACAATCCACTTTTATATTCTGAAAGTATTTCAGCCGTCAATATGAGCTGGACTCGTCCTCATATTGTCGACGAAAACGGTGAACTAACATGTACTGCAAAATTCAGATACCGTCAAGAAGATCACCATGTGAAAGTCAAAATGACAGGTGAGCAAGACGCGATGGTCATCTTCGAAGAACCCGTTCGTGCTGTCACTCCAGGACAAGCGGTTGTCTTTTATGATGGCGACGAATGTCTTGGCGGCGGTACAATTGACGATGTCTTCAAAGACGGTCAAAAGCTGTCGTATGTGTAACATGTTTAAAAAACCTCAACGTCGCTGTTGAGGTTTTTTAATGAAAGGATGATGAGAGCAAATGAATCATAACGAGATCGGCATAGAAGCATTAAATCAAGGGAACATCGAAAAGGCAGCGGAAGCTTTTACAAAAGCCATCGAAGAAAGCCCGAAAGACCCAGTTCCATATATTAATTTTGCGAATTTACTTTCAAGTATCAATGAATTTGAACGCGCTTTAAACTTCTTTCAAAAAGCGATTGAACTCGATAGCACGGCAGCTGCAGCCTATTACGGAGCAGGAAATGTGTACACATTAAAAAAAGACTTTATGAACGCCAAAGACTATTTTGAACAAGCACTACAAGCTGGGATGGAAAATAGTGATTTGTTTTATATGTTAGGGCAAACACTTATCAAATTAGAGCAGCCAAAGCTTGCGATGCCCTATCTTCAGCGGGCAATTGAACTAAACGAAGAAGATAATGAAGCAAGATTCCAATTTGGCATGTGTTTAGCGAATGAACACATGCTGGAAGAAGCGGTTACGACCTTTACCGAAGTGGTCGCGCGTGATCCGCAGCATGCAGATGCCTTTTATAATTTAGGGGTTGCGTATGCGTATTTAGAGAAAAAGGACGAAGCGCTTGAGATGCTAGGAAAAGCGATTGACGTGCACCCGGATCATATGCTGGCACTGCATGCACAAAAGCTGATTCAAGAGGCAGAATAGACGGAAGGAGGGAAGACCTGTGCAGGAACATCCAGATCAAATGAAGCTTGAGGACGAGCCGTTTTTAAAAGGTACGGTCCAAGCCGTTATTTTCCATAACGAAAGTAATTTATACTCGGTGTTAAAAGTAAAAGTCATTGAAACATCTGAAAACTTAGAGGAAAAAACGGCGTCTGTCACAGGCTACTTCCCAGCACTTCATGAGGAAGAAACCTACACCTTTTATGGCAAAGTCACAAGCCATCCGAAATTTGGTGAACAGTTTCAGGCCACTCATTTCCAAAAGGAAGTGCCAACAACCAAGCAAGGAATCATTCATTACCTCTCAAGTGACTTATTCGAAGGGATAGGGAAAAAGACGGCTGAAGAAATAGTGGGGAAGCTTGGCAATCAGACGCTTCATAAAATTATGCGTGACCCGTCTGTTTTGTATGACGTCCCGCGTCTATCAAAAAAGAAGGCAGATAAGCTGGCGGCAGCACTTCAGGAGCATCAAGGGCTGGAACAAATTATGATCAGCCTGAATCAATATGGCTTTGGTCCGCAGCTCAGTATGAAAATTTACCAAGTGTACGAGAGTGAAACCTTGCAGAAAATCGAAGAAAACCCCTATCAACTTGTCAAAGATGTAGAGGGGATTGGATTTATTAAAGCAGATGAGCTTGGCGCTAGAACAGGCATATTAGGAAATGACCCAGAGCGAATCCGTGCAGCACTCCTTTACACAGTAGAGACTGCCAGCCTTCAGGACGGTCATACGTACATACAAACGAAAGATCTGATTGTCGAAACCCGTAAGCTGCTCAATCAAACAGGCAATGATTACAAGGTGACTGAAATGGACGTCGCCAATCAGATTATTGCACTTGGAGAAGGGAAAGAGATGATCATTGAAGATGACCGTTGCTATCACCCGTCCTTGTTTTATGCGGAGCAAAGTGTCGCGAAACGAATTCAAAAAATCGTTTCCCAAACCGAATATGCAGATCAATTTCCTGAATCAGAATTCCTTCTTGCACTTGGTGAGCTGGAGGAACGGCTAGGTGTCCAGTATGCTCCGACCCAAAAGGAAGCGATTCAAAAAGCGCTGATGTCTCCGATGCTGCTCTTAACAGGCGGGCCTGGAACAGGGAAAACAACGGTGATCAAAGGGATTGTGGAGCTTTATAGCGACCTTCACGGTGTATCTCTTGATCCGAGCGATTATAAAAAGGACGAATCATTTCCATTTGTGCTTGCGGCACCAACTGGACGGGCGGCTAAACGTATGACAGAATCAACTGGGCTTCCAGCTGTGACGATCCACCGACTGTTAGGCTGGAATGGATCAGAAGGGTTCTCGCATGATGAGGATCAGCCGATTGAAGGAAAGCTTGTTATCATTGATGAATCAAGCATGTTAGATATTTGGCTTGCAAATCATTTGTTTAAAGCAATCCCTGATCACATTCAAGTCATTATGGTAGGCGATGAACATCAGCTTCCATCTGTCGGGCCTGGTCAAGTCTTAAGGGACTTACTTGCGTCACATGCCGTACCATCTGTTACATTAACAGATATTTACCGTCAGGCAGATGGCTCGACCATTGTAGAGCTAGCACATGATATGAAAAATGGCGTATTACCAAAAGATATCACCGCACGCTCGAAAGACAGATCCTTTATTCAATGTTCAGCCGATCAAATGAAAGAAGTCATTGAGAAAGTGGTCAGTAACGCTGCTCAAAAAGGCTATTCAGCGAAAGATATTCAAGTTCTTGCTCCGATGTATAAAGGGAAAGCGGGCATCAATGAGTTAAATAAAATGCTGCAGCATATTTTGAACCCTAAAAAGCCAAAAGGCAGAGAAATCCCATTTGGTGATGTGGTATACAGGACAGGGGATAAGGTGCTTCAGCTTGTCAATCAACCGGAGAATCATATTTTTAACGGGGATATTGGCGAAATTGTCTCGATTTTTTATGCGAAAGAAAATACAGAAAAAGAAGACATGGCTGTGATTTCCTTTGATGGACACGAAATCACTTTTACGAAAAAAGATTTTCATCAATTTACCCATGCCTATTGCTGCTCCATCCACAAATCACAAGGCAGTGAATTTCCAATCGTTGTGCTGCCAGTCGTGAGAAGCTATTATCGAATGCTTCGGCGAAATCTGCTCTATACAGCCATCACACGAAGTAAACAATTTTTAATTCTTTGCGGCGAAGAATCAGCACTTGAGTGGGGCGTGAAAAATCATGAGGATTCCCTCAGACAAACGTCCTTAACGATGCGCCTTGTCCAGACCGAAGAGGTCATGGATGCGGAGCTTGAAGCGCTCCAAAAACAGCTTCCGTTTAGCGTACATGACGCAAATATTGGCATGGAGGGAATCACTCCGTTTGATTTTATGCAAGAGTAAATGGCTTCCTTCATGGAAGCCATTTCTTTGTATGAGTCATGAAGCAAACGCAAACGATAAGACTGTTCCGAAAAGGTGGTTGATCACATTTTGAGAACATGTCGAGAGCTTGAAGGAATGTCGATCTATACAGATGAGCTGTCTTATTCACTTGGTTCCATCAAAGATATTTGCTTATTAGCCGGCGGCAGCTGCGGGGGATATGTGTTAGATGGGAAAAAGAAAGACTGTGCACTCATTCCGTTCTCAGCTGGCGACAAGCTGACAGACAAAGGTCTATATGTGAGCTGCCAGGAGGGGATCGGTGTGGATTTCTCCGCCCCATCCTTCTTATTTTCAACATTAAAAAAGAAAATGCTGCAAGCACCTGATGGCGAAAATTTAGGTATTTTGGAAGATGTATACTTTTGCGCTCATTCGGGCACAATCGTAGCATATGAACTCTCGGACGGCTTCTTTACAGAGCTATCAGGGATTCGAAAACAGCTGCATGCTGCCGGAACCTTGATGAACGTTCAAAAAGAAGCACTGGTTCTAAACCGAACGTAAAGAGGTGCTGATTATGCTCATTTGCCCAAATTGCAAATGTAAAGACATCGGAAAAATTGGGGTCAATCAATATTATTGCTGGGGCTGTTTTATTGAATTGACGCTGTCAAAAGGCAAAATATCTACACACCAAGTGGAGGAAGACGGTACACTAAGCAGTTTAGATGATTTGTTTAGTGATGATGAACGTTCAATTCAACTATAAGTGTTAAGGGGGAATTTCGAATGGGAAGAATGACTTCTTCACTATTGACGCTTGGTGCAGGCGCACTAGCATATCACTTTGCGAGTCGATATGATATGCCGTCTAAGCGAGATATGAAAAAGCTAAGAAAACGTGTTATGCGAATACTTTAAACAAAAGGGACATCCACTATAAGCGGCGGATGTCCTTTCATTATGCCTGCCTGTACTCTAATCGGCGTGCAAGTAAGGATAAGCCGAAATTCACTACAAAATACATCATGGCGGCCAAAAGGAAAATTGGCAGTAAGTACGATTGGCTCTGACCGTTTAAAATTTGAGCATGATGCAATAGTTCTGGTAATGCAATAACAACGGCAAGCGAAGTATCCTTTAAAAGTGAAATGAATTGACTGACAATTGGCGGGACCATGCGTCGCAAAGCCTGTGGCATAATAATTATTTTTAATGTTTGAATATATGTTAAACCTGAAGATCTGGCCGCTTCAATCTGCCCCCGATCAATTGATTTTAGACCACTGCGAATAATTTCTGACAGCATGGCTGATTCAAACACCGTTAAAGCGGCTATGGCAGAGGCTGTGATGCTTAGCTTCATGCCGATTTCAGGCAGTGCAAAATACGTAAAAAAGATGATCAGCAAAAGCGGCAGGTTCCGAATGGTTTCGACGATGACTGCAAGCACCTTAGATAAAACCGGAATTTGAGCGAACCGCAATGTGCCAACGACTAATCCAATGATAAAGCTTAAAATGATGGAGATAAAAGCCACTTTTAAGGTGACAGCAAATCCTTCAAGTAAAAAGGCGAGATGATCAGGCTGATAGGCACCTATAAAATCCATTGTGTTTCCTCCTTTCTAGTGGCTCCGGGCTAATCTTCTTTCTAAATAACCAACGCCTAGACTGAGCGGAATGGTTAAGAGCAAATAAAACATGGCAACAAAGATGTATACATCAAAGGTAACAAAGGTTCTTGAAGCAATGAGGTCCCCTTGATACATGAGATCAAACCCGGCAATAACACCTAAAATAGAGGAGTTTTTGACAAGGTTAATAAATTGATTACCGAGAGGGGGAATGACTATTTTAATCGCTTGCGGCAGAATAATATAGCGCATCGTCCCGCCGTATGACAGACCAGAAGCACGGGCTGCTTCCATTTGCCCAAGTGGTACGGCTTGTATACCTGCACGAATGGCCTCTGCAATAAACGAAGAGGTATAAATGGCCAGAGCAATGGTTCCAGCAGTGAAGCCATCTGCTACAATACCAAGCACTGGCAAACCAAAGAAGAAAACAAAAGTAATTAATAATAACGGAATATTCCGAATAAATTCCACATAAGCCGTTCCTAACCAGTTAAGCGGCCTCAGTGGAGCAATTCTCATAATGGCAATGAGTGTACCGATCAAAAAGCTTCCAATCAAAGCAATAACGCTTGCACCAATGGTATATTTAAATCCTTCTACATACAGATTGAAGTTTTCAGTTAAAATAGAAAACCGCAGCAATCAGTTCACTTCCTTCCTTGTCAACAGGTGAGCCGAGATCATTCGGCTCACCTGAACATTGATTTTTGCCGAGTCAAACCATTATTCTTTGATCCACTTTTGATGAATGTTGTCATACGCTCCATTCTCTTTTAAAGTCTTTAGTGCTTTGTTAATGGCATCTGTCAATTCTTCATCACCTTTTTTCACAGCAATGCCATATGGTTCATCTGTAAAGGTTCCGCCGACGACTTCGTAATTTGAATCCTCGTCTGCCATACCAAATAAGATGGCATTATCTGTTGTTAGCACTTGCCCTTGGTTTGATTTTAATGCTGTAAAGGCTTCCTGGTAGTTTTCAAATTCTAAAACAGACGCTTCAGGTGCTTTTTCGCGAATGTTTTGAGAGGAAGTAGACCCTTTCACTGCAAGCACCTTTGTGCCTTTTTTCAGATCATCAATCGATTGAATATCGCTTCCTTTTTTCACAAGCAATGATTGTCCTGCTTCAAAATAAACATCTGAGAAATTGACTTCTTCTTTGCGCTCTTGTAATGGTCATGGTGGCCACAATCGCATGGATATCACCCTTTTGAAGCAGAGGAATTCTCGTTTTAGATGTCACTTCTTTAAATTCTACTTTTCCTTCATCGCCGAGTATTTCCTTTGCAATGGCTTTGGCGATATCAATATCAAATCCTTCTATATCACCGCTACTAGGATTTTTTAGACCAAAAAGACGTGTGTCATTTTTTACACCGAAAATGATTTTTTTCTCTTTTTTAATGGCTTCTAATGAGCTTCCTTGCTTCGCATCAGTTGAGCCTTTTTCAGCAGAACCACATGCAGCGAGAGCGGCCATACAGCAAGTCATAAAGATTAATAGACCAAAACGCTTCATTTTTTTCATCCATCCATTCCCCCTAATGATTTAAAATACGGCTTAAAAATAATTGAGCGCGTTTCTCGCGCGGTTTTTCATAAAATGCAGCCGGTGTAGATTCTTCAAGAATTCTGCCTTCATCAATAAACACGATGCGGTCAGCCACTTCCCGGGCAAATCCCATCTCGTGCGTGACAACAACCATTGTCATCCCTTCCCGGGCGAGCTGTTTCATCACATCTAGTACTTCTCCGATCATCTCTGGATCAAGAGCGGATGTCGGTTCATCAAAAAGCATGACCTCAGGCTTCATAGCGAGCCCTCTCGCAATGGCAACGCGCTGCTGCTGGCCTCCAGATAGCCTTGAAGGATAAGCGTCAGCCTTATCAGGAATGCCGACTTTATTTAAATAAAATTCAGCTGTTTCCTTCGCTTCCTCCCTGCTCACTTTTTTGACCTTCATAGGCGCAAGCATAATGTTTTCTAGCACCGTCTTATGCGGATAGAGATGAAAGTGCTGAAATACCATCCCGATATTTTGCCTGACAAGATTAATGTTGGTCTTCGGATGCTGAACAGACACTTTATTAACGAGTACTTTTCCATCATCAATGTTTTCCAGACGGTTGATGCACCTGAGCATGGTGCTTTTACCAGACCCCGAAGGACCGATGATCACAACAACCTCACCTTTTTGAATATGCAGGTTCATGTTTTTAAGTACATGGAACTGGCCATAATGCTTGTTGACGTCTTCGAATGTGATCATGAAGAACCTCCCTTTTGTGATGATTTGGCTAACACGGATTCTCGCTTAACTTGTGTAACAAGAAGTGAATAATAGAATGATGTAAGACGGAATTTGACAGCAAACAGTGACTTTGAATGACGCTGTATGTTTCATATGTATTCATTTTTAATAAAGTTAGGACAAATTTTATTTACATGGATAATTGCAGAAATTGGTTAAACAATAAGAAAAGAGGTGAAAAAGGTGAAGAAACGTCCGATCCAGTTTCTAATATATGCTGCAGGTGTATTGCTTGTCCTTGCCTCCTTACTCATTTTGGTTCAGCTCGACGAGTTATGGATGCCTATTTTTTTATTGCTAAAAGCTGTTCTCATTCCGCTCCTCATCGCCATTTTTATTTCTTATTTGCTTTATCCAATTGTTGAAAGACTGCACGGGCGAGGCTTGCCAAGAACAGTCAGTCTCTTATTGATTTATGTGTTGTTTTTTGGAGGAATCGGTTTTGTGGTCTATAAAGGGGCGCCAGTGATGATCACGCAGTTAAATGAACTGTCAGAGCAAATTCCTGTGCTTGCCGAAACCTATAATGGCGCTTTATCCCATATCCATCGTCATACAAGCCATTGGCCTGACGGGCTGCATGATCGGCTTGATCGATTGATCGTCCAATCTGAGACGTTTGCAGCAAATGGAGCGGAGCGGATGATTTTAAGCTGTAAAGTATTATTTGATTACGCCTTGGTGGCAGCGCTCATTCCTTTTCTTGTGTTTTATATGGTGAAAGATATGAATACAATGAAACGGGCAGCATGGTACTTAACTCCGCCGAAATTTCGGAAGAGGGGACATGCATTTGTGAAAGCAGTTGATGATTCTCTTGGTGATTATATTAGAGGGCAATTGCTTGTCTGTTCATTAATTGGAGGAGCAGCAGCGATCGTTCTCTGGCTGTTTCATATTCCGTATCCGCTTGTACTAGGCATGCTGATTGGAGCAACGAATGTGATTCCGTATTTTGGGCCTATTATTGGTGCAATTCCGGCTGTATTTATTGCTTTTACCGTCTCGATAAAGTCGGTCATCATTGTCCTTATTACAGTGGCTGTGCTGCAATTTTTGGAAAGTAATGTCCTTAGTCCGTTGATTGTAGGAAGAAGCCTGCATATGCATCCTGTTGTCATTATGCTTGTTTTGCTCGCAGGAGGAGAGCTATTTGGGTTAATTGGTATGATTTTAGCCGTACCATCCGCCGCTATTATCAGGGTGATCATTGGCCAATACATCCACACGAGACGGAGCGTTCATTGACAAGACGAGCCGAGTTGTCTATAATAATTTCGATTCATACATACTGAATTCAATGACGGACCCGAGTACGTTAAAAAGCTGTTGCAGAGAGAGGCTTTATTTTGCTGAGAAAGGCCTTATCAGACCTTTAACGGAAGCTAGTCCTGAGTGCAGATAAACACTGCCGCTCTTATCCGGCGTTATCGGATGTGAAGGTGATAGACGAATATGTCTATAATCAGGGTGGTACCGCGAGAGCATCTCGTCCCTGTGTAAGTAGTTTTATGCTTGCATAGGGCGGGATGTTTTTTGTTTGTGTGGAGATTGATGAAATGAAAAGGGAGGATTTTTGAATGGAAACTTTAACTTCTGCTCAAGTACGTCAAATGTTTTTAGACTTTTTTAAAGAAAAAGGACATGCTGTAGAACCGAGTGCGTCCCTCGTACCGCATGACGACCCAACACTTTTATGGATTAACAGCGGGGTAGCAACATTAAAGAAATACTTTGATGGCCGCGTGGTTCCTGAAAATCCGCGTATTTGTAACGCACAAAAGTCCATTCGTACGAACGATATCGAAAATGTTGGGAAAACAGCCCGCCATCATACGTTCTTTGAAATGCTTGGCAACTTCTCTATTGGTGACTATTTTAAAGAAGAGGCAATTGATTGGGCGTGGGAATTCTTAACGAGTGACAAGTGGATTGGCTTTGACCCGAATTTGTTATCTGTTACTGTACATCCAGAGGATGAAGAAGCGTATATTCTTTGGAGAGATAAAATTGGTGTACCTGAAGAACGCATCATTCGCCTTGAAGGAAACTTTTGGGATATTGGCGAGGGACCAAGTGGGCCGAATACGGAAATTTTCTATGACCGCGGTGAAGCATACGGTAGCGACATGAATGATCCAGAATTATATCCTGGGGGAGAGAATGAGCGTTATCTAGAAGTATGGAATCTCGTTTTTTCTGAATTTAACCATAATCCAGATGGTACTTACACACCACTGCCGAAGAAAAATATTGATACAGGGATGGGGCTTGAACGAATGGTATCTGTCATTCAAAACGTCCCTACGAACTTTGATACAGACCTATTCATGCCAATTATTCGTGCGGTGGAAACAATCTCTGGAGAAAGCTATGGTGAGACGAAGGAAAAGGATACAGCATTTAAAGTGATTGCTGACCACATTCGGACTGTTGCCTTTGCCGTAAGTGATGGGGCGCTTCCTTCCAATGAAGGCCGTGGTTATGTATTAAGACGTTTGCTGCGCCGTGCCGTGCGTTATGCAAAAACCATCCATATCCATCGCCCATTTATGTATGATCTTGTACCAGTTGTCGCTGAGATCATGAAGGATTTCTATCCAGATGTACAAGCAAAAGAAGAATTTATTGCGAAAGTGATCAAAAATGAAGAAGAACGTTTCCATGAAACACTGAATGAAGGGTTAGCCATTTTGTCAGAAGTGATCAAAAAAGAAAGAGATAAAGGCAGCTCCCAAATTTCAGGTGAAGATGTATTTAAACTGTACGATACGTATGGATTCCCTGTCGAGCTGACAGAAGAATATGCAGAAGATGAGAACATGACAGTCGATAGAGAGGGCTTCCAAGCGGAGATGGAGAAGCAGCGTGAACGTGCAAGAAATGCAAGACAAGATGTCGGCAGTATGCAGGTTCAAGGCGGTGCTCTAGGCGATATTAAAGTAGAGAGTACCTTCGTTGGTTATGAAAATTTAACTGCGGCATCCCGTATCATTGAATTACTCCAAAATGGTGAAATTGTCGCGGAAGCACATGAAGGAGAAACGGTGCAAATCTTATTAGATGAAACACCCTTCTATGCAGAAAGCGGCGGACAGGCTGCAGATAAAGGGACATTAAAAAGTGCAGAAGCCATCATTGAAATCAAAGATGTGAAAAAGGCGCCAAACGGTCAGCATGTCCATGAAGGAGTGGTCGTAAGCGGCACGGTCCAAAAAGGACTTGAAGTGACTGCTGAAGTGGAATCAGCTCTTCGAAAAGGCATTGTGAAAAACCATACAGCGACGCATCTCTTGCATCAGGCGCTTAAAGATGTATTAGGCAGCCACGTAAACCAAGCAGGCTCATTGGTGAATGAAAACAGACTTCGCTTTGATTTCTCTCATTTTGGACAAGTGACAAAAGAAGAATTGTCTCAGATTGAAAAAATCGTAAATGAAAAGATTTGGGAAGGTATTTCTGTTGCCATTGATCTAAAACCGATTGCTGAAGCAAAAGAAATGGGTGCAATGGCGCTGTTCGGCGAGAAGTATGGCGATATTGTCCGCGTTGTCCAAGTAGGCAATTACAGCATTGAGCTATGCGGCGGCTGTCATGTGCAAAATACTGCGGAAATTGGTCTGTTTAAAATTGCGTCTGAATCGGGTATTGGTGCTGGAACACGCCGTATCGAGGCTGTAACAGGTAAAGGCGCCTATGAAGAATTAAATGACCAGCTTGCCACTCTAGAGCAGGCGGCTATCGAGCTTAAGTCAAATACGAAAGATGTACCAAAACGAATCGCTTCTTTACAGGCAGACTTAAAAGAGGCTCAAAGAGAGAACGAATCACTTCTTGCGAAATTAAGTCAGGCAGAAGCAGGCTCTATTTTAGAAAAAGTAACAGACGTTGGCGGAGTAAAAGTGTTAACAGAAAAAGTCAATGCGAAAGACATGAATCATTTAAGAACAATGGTAGATGACTTAAAAGCGAAATTAGGGTCAGCTGTCATCGTACTCGGAGCGGTTCAAAATGGAAAAGTAAACATTTCAGCAGGTGTGACAAAAGATGTCATCGAAAAAGGCCTTCATGCAGGGAAGCTTGTGAAGCAGGCAGCTGAAATCTGCGGCGGAGGCGGAGGCGGCCGTCCAGATATGGCTCAAGCAGGCGGAAAACAACCAGAAAAGCTTGAAGAAGCTCTGGCAACTGTCGAAGAATCTGTCAAATCCGTTTTATAATCTGTCAATGTAGTGTAGAATAATGGTATTAGATGAGCGGTTAGAAAAAGCTTGCTAGTAGAATGTTGGAAGAGAGGTGCAAGAAGCAGTGAGTTCATTTGATAAGACAATGAAGTTTAACTTCTCTGATGATTCAGCTGAAACCAATGTGAATGAAGTTCTCATCACAGTTCATGACGCACTCCAAGAAAAAGGATACAACCCGATCAATCAAATTGTCGGATACTTGCTGTCAGGCGACCCTGCTTATATTCCAAGACATCAGGATGCACGCAACCTAATTCGTAAACTAGAACGAGACGAATTAATTGAGGAATTGGTTAAATCGTACTTAGAGACACATAAAGAGGCGTAAAACATGAGAATTTTAGGCTTAGATTTAGGCACGAAAACCCTTGGTGTTGCGATCAGTGATGAAATGGGATGGACAGCGCAAGGGATTGAAACAATTAAAATTGATGAAGCAGGCGGAGACTTTGGTCTCAGTCGCCTGTCTGACATCATTGCGCAATACGGGGCGGATAAAATCGTACTTGGCTTTCCTAAGAATATGAACGGTACGGTCGGTCCAAGAGGAGAGGCCAGCCAATCATTTGCGAAAGTGTTAGAAAACACGTACAATGTTCCTGTTGTGCTTTGGGACGAACGTCTGTCTACGATGGCAGCGGAAAAAATGCTCATCTCAGCAGACGTGAGCAGACAAAAGCGTAAAAAAGTCATTGATAAAATGGCGGCTGTCATGATCCTGCAAGGGTATTTAGACAGCTTAAATTAAAATGAGGTGAATCAAATGGAACACGGAGAAAAGCAAATCACAATCGTTGATGATAATGGAAATGAACAGCTTTGCGAAGTACTATTTACTTTTGAAAGCGACCATTTTAACAAATCATATGTTCTTTACTACCCAATTTCTGAGCAAGACAACGAAGAAATTGAAATTCATGCATCAAGCTTCACACCGAATGAAGAAGGTGAAGATGGCGAGTTAGAGCCAATTGAAACTGATGAAGAGTGGGACATGATTGAAGAAACGTTAAATACGTTCTTAGATCAAGAAGACGAAGAATAGAACAAAGAAAAGGCCTGTGAACATGATCTGAGTGATCTTTCTTCACAGGTCTTTTTACATCTGTTATGTTAACTTTTTTTAATTTTTAGTTGACATATAGGACTGGAACTTTTACTCTATTTTTATCAAAGAATCGAGTGAGGGGCATGAATGTTGAAGATTCAAGATATGATGCAAATAGCGTTAATGACTGCAGTCATAGGGATGTTAGGATTGATCCCGCCGATTTTACTTACGTTTACACCTGTACCGATCACGTTGCAAACCGCGGGTCTTTTGCTTGCAGGGGGGCTGTTAAAGCCAAAACAAGCGCTGATTAGTTTACTTCTTTTTCTTCTGATTGTAGCAGCAGGCGCTCCGCTTTTATCTGGAGGGAGAGGCGGGATAGGGGTCTTTTTTGGGCCAAGCGGCGGTTTTTTACTTGCTTATCCAGTAGCTGCCTTTATGATTAGCCTGTGGCTGAATCGGCTGAAAAAAGTGACTGCTTTGCGTCTTTTTATGATATATGCTGTATGCAGTATCAGTATTTTGTATGTATGCGGCATTCCCTTTCAGGCCATGATCATGCAAATAAAGGTCACACAAGCTGCACTGCTCAGTTTGATTTATATACCAGGTGATCTTATTAAAGCTGGAATGTGTGCTGTTTTCACGGTAAAAATCATCCAAGCGATGTCCTATCGAAAAAGAGACATACATAAAGGGAGGCAAGCGGTTTGATCAGAATAACTGAAAGCTATGCGGTTCATGCCAACATGAAGCCTGATCATATCGCCATCATAGATGAAAAAGAGAGCATCACTTATCAAGAATGGCATGAGCGTGTGGAGTTATCAGCGCAGTGGTTAAAAGAAACGGCTCATCAGCAAAAAAGAGTCGCTTTTTTATTATTAAATGGTGTTCCGTTTCTACAAATGTTTGCTGGCGCTGCTGCCGCAGGGTGGACAGCCGTTCCTCTTGACCCGAGATGGAGCCATGTAGAATGTGTAGAAAAGCTCTTGTTAAGTCAGGCAGATCTAGTCATTATTGACGATCGATTTATGAAAAGATTTGAAAAGGACAAGTTAGACATGCCAGTTCTATCTTTATCTGAATGGGAAGAAAGAATGAACCAGATGGCAACTGTTCAAACTAACAAACACGATACCAAGGAAGACCCTGTCTTTTATATGGGATTTACTTCAGGATCAACTGGCTCGCCCAAAGCCTTTATCAGGCGTCAGCAGTCATGGATAGAGAGCTTTCAAATGTCGGCATCTGCCTTTGGGATCACTCATAAAGATCATGTTCTCATTTTAGGCACACTCTTATCCTCTCATTTTTTATATGGTGCCATCAGTACACTTTACTTTGGCGGCACAGTGACATTGTTAGAAAAATTTTCGCCAGTAAAAGGCAAAAAAGTTTTAGAGAGAGAAGGCATTACTGCTATTTATACTGTCCCTACAATGACAGAGTCTTTACTGCAGATTGATGCTTTTGGAGACAATCCGCTTCTAGTCATATCATCCGGGGCGGATTGGGGAATCTCTTCAAAAAAACAACTAGTCACCAACTATCCCCACGTCACATTCTTTGATTTCTATGGGACATCAGAGTTAAGTTTTGTCTCCTATTTATCTTCAGACGACTTTCTGCAAAAACCTCATTCTGTCGGACGGCCTTTCTCTACGGTTCGAGTTGAAGTAAGAAGAGCTGACCAAACGATATGTCAGCCACATGAAACAGGCAGAATTTATGTGAAAAGTCCGATGTCTTTTTCGGGCTATTTACACGAGGAAAAGCCGCCACAGGAGTGGCTCACAGTCTATGATATGGGGTGGCTGGACGAAGATGGATATCTGTATATGAACGGCCGGGAAAATGGCATGATCGTCTATGGAGGACTGAATATTTTTCCAGAGGAAATCGAGCGTGTGCTGAATAAGCATCCAGAGGTAGAGCGTTCAATCGTGATTGGATTCCCTGATCCATATTGGGGTGAAATCCCTGTTGCCATTATTGAAAAGGTTCAGCAGACGAAAACCATTCGGGAAGCGGTCAAAGAAAAACTAGCGGTTTACAAAGTACCAAAAAAATGGCTGGTCATTGACCAAATGATTGAAACATCCGGCGGAAAAATTGCACGTGCTAGCATGAAAAAGTGGGCAGAGGAACAATTGTCATGCAAGCAGTCATAGTGCAAGCAAAACGAACACCCTTTGGCTGTAAAAACGGATGTCTAAAGGATTATCGACCAGAGCATTTAGCGGCGCCCCTCATTCAGCATTTGTCGCAGGCTGCGAAGCCAGATGATGTGATTTTAGGCAATGTGGTAGGGGGTGGCGGAAACATTGCCCGTCTGTCTTCATTAGAAGCAGGCCTTTCTATAAACATTCCGGGCATGACCATTGATAGACAATGTGCCTCTGGCCTTGAAGCGATCAGAACAGCTTGTGTAATGGTTCAATCGGGGGAGGGCTCGATGTATATTGCTGGAGGGACTGAAAGTATTTCCAGATCTCCAATGAAAGAAAGAGCCCGCTTTTCTCCGGAATGGTTAGGAGATCCTCATATGGGAGAAGCGGCAGAGCTGACCGCGTCGAGATTTTCTGTCACGAGAAAAGAACAAGATGACTATGCGCTTTTAAGCTGGGAAAGAAGTATAGATGCATTCAAGCATGGAACATATTCCGAAGAGATTGTCCCAATTGGCGAGAAGAGCGAAGATGAAGCGGCGGCTAAAATCAGACCGATTGCAAGCCTGATGAAGCGAGCAAAGCCTGTCTTTTTACCAGCGAAAGGTACGGTGACCGTGACCAATAGCTGTAAGGAAGCAGATGGTGCAGCCGCAGTCGTTGTGATGGAAAGAACTGAAGCAGAGGCGAGAGGCTTAAAGCCTATGTTACGTTATGTTGGAAGTGCTGTGACGGCCATGCATCCGCACTATCCTGCTGCCTCACCGATCGATGCCATCAAGAAGCTCTTACATCAGCAGCAGGTGAAGATAGAGAATGTGGCGCTTTTTGAAATCAATGAAGCGTTTGCGCTGAAAGTAGCGCTTATTGCCCGGACTTTAGGGATACCTTATGACCGGATCAATAGAAGAGGCGGTGCACTTTGTCTTGGGCATCCATACAGCGCATCGGGAGCTGCCATGATGGTGAGATTATTTTACGAATCGCACGCATTGCCGAAAGGAAGCTATGTCGTGGCTGCCATTGGCAGTGGCGGCGGTGTTGGTTTAGCCGTATTATGTCAAGTTCTGTCATGAGATGCATGAGCAAGTAATTGCCGAACTCCGTCGAATCATGTACTATAAAAGCTAGATGTGAGGAGGGCCATGCATGTTTTCAGACCAAAAGAAACGACCATTTTTCAAAAGAAAAATGGGGATCGTCCTGTTATCCGTAATTGCTGTCATCATCATTGCAGCATTATCAGGCTTGATATATGTTAAATCAGCACTCGGACCGGTCGATCCAAAAAGCAAACAAACGATTAATATTCATATTCCAAATGGAACTTCTGTCCGTGAGATCGCGGGCATTTTAAAAGAAAATGGGCTCATTTCGAATGACAAGATTTTCACTTATTATGTAAAATACAAAAATGCTTCCGGCTTTAAAGCAGGATACTTTCATTTGAAACAAACAATGGACGCCGATCAGCTCATCCAAAAGCTGACCTCTGGCGGTACAGATTATGCCTTTCAGATTGTGATTCCTGAAGGAAAACAGCTGTCTGATATTGTAACGATTATTGCAAACCAGACGGATTTTTCAGCGAAAGAAGTGGAAGCGAAGCTGGATGATCCAACTTTTATCAAAAAATTGATGAAAAAATACCCGAAAACGGTGACATCACAAGTTGAAGAGAAACAGGTCAAGCATCCGTTAGAGGGATATTTATTCCCTGCTACGTATCCGTTTTATCGTGAGGATGAATCTCTCGAAACGATCATAGACACGATGATTAAACAAACGGATCAATACGTGAAAACATATGAAAAAGACATGGAAAAGAGAAAGATGTCCATACACGATGTGTTAACGATGGCGTCACTGATTGAAATGGAAGCAACAGAAAAGACAGATCGGGCGAAAATCTCAAGTGTGTTTTATAACCGCTTGAAAAAGGACATGCCGCTTCAAACAGATCCAACGGTTCTTTATGCACTTGGTGAGCATAAATCCCGCGTCTTTTACAAAGACCTCAAGGTGAAATCTTCTTATAATACGTATACAAATAAAGGGCTGCCACCTGGACCCATTGCAAATGCTGGTGAATCGTCTTGGAAAGCAGCACTGCAACCAGAGAAAACGGATTTTGTTTACTTCCTTGCAAAGAAAAATGGAGAAGTCGTGTTTACCAAAACGTTAAATGAGCATAACAAAGCGAAAGCGAAATACATCACAGGCAGCAATTAACGCACATGTGAGGGGAAAAGACTGTAGACAATAGCCAGATTGCCTGCAGTCTTTTTCGTTGCAATCTCCATTTTATAGGTTCGCAATTACCACGTCTTTGTGGTAAAATATATCGGGTTGTTTTTACTTAGATGAACGAAAGATTGACGAGAAAGAGAGCTGCAGGCAAGCAGGACTCTTCTTTTTCAGGTCATGAAGGAGCTAGACATATAATGACACGCGAAGATGATCAAATAAATGATTATATTGAAAACTTAATTGCATCAGGTCCTGATGCAATCGTTCAATTAGAGGTATATGCCAAAGAGCATCATGTTCCGATTATGGAAAAGGTGAGCATTGAGCTCTTACTGCAACTGCTCTCTATGAAAAAACCAAAGAAAATTCTTGAGGTTGGGACAGCGATTGGCTATTCGGCGATTAGAATGGCTACAGCTCTGCCAGATGCAGAAGTTTACTCGATTGAGCGAAATGCGAAACGCTATGAAGAAGCGACGCGGAACATTGAAGAATTACAGTTAAAAGAAAGAATACATGTGTTTTTTGGTGATGCCATGGAATCGGCTAAAACCGTTCAGACGATGGCGCCATATGATGTGATCTTCATTGATGCGGCAAAAGGGCAGTATAAACGCTTTTTTGAGCTGTTTGAACCTATGCTGGCGGATGATGGAATGATTATTACGGACAATGTATTATTTAAAGGTTTAGTCGCGACAAATTATGAAGAAGAAATTGAAGATAAACGGAAAAAACAATTAATTGGAAAAATTGATCGATATAATCAATGGCTAATGTCAAACCCTGACTTCCAAACGTGTATCATTCCGGTTGGAGATGGGATCGCCATAAGTACAAAAAGAGGTGACCAATCATGAAAAAACCAGAATTGCTTGTGACGCCAAGCAAGGTGTCGGATGTCCTGCCATTAATCGAGGCTGGCGCTGACGCATTTTTCATAGGCGAACAAACATACGGTATTCGTCTTGCAGGCGAGTTTTCAAGAGAAGATGTGGAGCAAACGGTTCAGCTTGCGCATGCTCATCATAAAAAAGTGTATGTCGCCATGAATGCAATTTTTCATAATGATCGTGTTCAACTGCTTGGAGATTATTTAACCTTTCTCAATGCATTAAACGTGGATGGTGTCGTCTTTGGAGACCCAGCAGTGATCATGGCTGCAAAAGAAACAGGTGTGAGCCTGAATCTTCACTGGAGTACAGAAACGACTGGCACAAACTATTTCACTTGTAACTACTGGGGCAGAAAAGGCGCAACGCGTGCTGTTCTCGCTAAAGAGCTGAATATGGACAGTGTGATCGACATCAAAGAAAATGCTGAGGTGGAGATCGAAATTCAAGTCCATGGCATGACGTGTATGTTCCAATCGAAACGTACGCTCATTGGCAACTACTTTGAATACCAAGGCAAACAAATGGACGTGGAAGGCAGAAATATGGAGGAAGGATTATTCCTTCATGACCAAGAACGTCAAAACAAATACCCTATTTTTGAGGATGCAAACGGCACACATATTATGAGTCCAAATGATGTGTGTATGATTGATGAATTAGAAGAGTTTGTCGACGCTGGCATTGACTCATTTAAAATTGACGGAATGTTAAAGTCAATTTCTTATATGACAGAGGTGACGTCTCTATATAGAAAAGCAATTGATTTGCTCACGACTGACAAAGAGGCCTATGAAGATCAGAAAGATGATTGGGTAAAACGTATTGAAGACATTCAGCCAGTCAATCGTTCGATTGATACAGGATTCTTCTTTAAAGAAACGGTTTATTAACATAAGAGGAGGCAGAGGAAATGGCACTTTTAAAGGATGGAATGTCTGAAATGATCGACGGAAAACGTGTCATTACAAAAAAACCAGAGCTGCTTGCACCAGCAGGAAACTTGGAAAAGCTGAAAATTGCAGTACATTACGGAGCAGACGCCGTCTTTATTGGCGGGAAAGAATTTGGACTTCGCTCAAATGCAGATAACTTTTCAATTGAAGAAATGGCAGAAGGCGTCGCATTTGCGAATCAATACGGTGCACGCATTTATGTGACAACGAATATTTTCGCCCATAATGAAAACATGGACGGGCTAGAAGAATACCTTCAAGCGATTGAAGGCGCTGGTGTAGCGGGAATTATTGTCGCTGACCCGCTGATCATTGAAACGTGCAAACGTGTGGCACCAAAGCTAGAAGTTCACTTAAGCACGCAGCAATCTCTTTCAAATTGGAAGGCTGTTCAGTTTTGGAAGGAAGAAGGGCTTGAGCGTGTGGTACTTGCACGTGAAACAAGTGCGCTAGAAATTAGAGAAATGAAAGAAAAGGTCGATATTGAAATTGAAACCTTCATTCACGGTGCGATGTGTATTGCTTATTCTGGTCGATGCGTGCTGAGTAACCATATGACAGCGAGAGATTCTAACCGTGGAGGCTGCTGTCAATCTTGCCGTTGGGATTATGACCTTTATAAACTAGAAGGGTCTGAGGAATCACCATTATTCGGTGAAGAAGACGCACCATTTGCTATGAGTCCAAAAGACTTAAAGCTTGTCGAATCCATTCCTCAAATGATCGAGATGGGGATTGACAGCTTAAAGATCGAAGGACGGATGAAATCGATTCATTATGTGGCAACTGTTGTGAGTGTGTATCGTAAAGTCATCGATGCCTATTGTGCAGACCCAGACCATTTTGTCATTCAGCAAGAATGGTTAGATGAATTAGACAAATGTGCAAACCGTGACACAGCGCCTGCCTTTTTCGAAGGAGTACCAGGAACGGATGAACAAATGTTTGGCGAACATGGAAAGAAAACGACATTTGATTTCGCAGGCCTTGTTCTTCATTATGATGAAAAAGAACAAATCGTCACCTTGCAGCAGCGTAACTTCTTTAAAGCTGGTGATGAAGTCGAATTCTTCGGTCCGGAAATTGAGAATTTCACATGCAAAATCGATACCATTTGGGACGAAAAAGGAAACGAACTAGATGCCGCCCGTCATCCACTGCAAATCGTGAAATTTAAGCTTGATCAAAAAGTATACCCTAGCAACATGATGAGAAAGGGGAAATAGCAGGAACATGGGGAAAAAACCAGTGGTGATTGGAATCGCTGGCGGCTCGGGTTCAGGTAAAACGAGCGTCACCAATTCGATCTATGAAAAATTTAAAGGACATTCGATCCTCATGCTTCAGCAAGATTTATATTACAAAAATCAAAGTCATATGCCATTTGAAGAGCGCCTGCTCACGAACTATGATCATCCGCTTGCATTCGACAATGACCTGATGATTGAGCATTTGGAACAGCTGCTAAGGTACGAATCCATTGAAAAACCAATTTATGATTTTAAACTAAATACACGTTCAGAAGAGACTGTATATGTTGAACCAAAGGATGTCATCATTGTTGAAGGCATCTTTGCGCTTGAAAATGAACGTCTGAGAAACTTAATGGATATTAAACTGTATGTGGATACTGATGCAGATCTTCGAATCATTCGCCGCATTTTACGTGATACGAAAGAAAGAGGCAGGTCTATTGATTCCGTGATTGAACAATACGTATCTGTCGTGAGACCCATGCATAATCAATTCATTGAACCGTCAAAACGATACGCCGATATTATCATCCCAGAAGGCGGCCAAAACCATGTAGCGATCGATTTAATGGTGACAAAGATTCAAACGATTCTTCAAAACCGAGGAGAATAAATGGTGAAGAAGAAAAAGGCCTTTACACATTGTAAAGGTCTTTTCAGTACTTGTCCTAACACAGAAGATCCTTTATAAAGAGTGATAGTGGCTTTGCCAGGTGAATGAGCGGTCACTACGCCATTAGAGCTAACAGAAGCTACACTCTGGTTAACTGTCCAATAACGTGTAGCTGCGGAATCATAAACTGAATAGCGCTCACCTACTTTTAAAGGTAAGTTGTAATCTTGAATGGAAATCACATCGGATGCTTGAAATCCAGAAAGGCTATTATTGACTGTAAAATCCGTTGTTTCTTTGGCCGAAGCCATACCTATTAGTGAAAAAGACAATGTAGAGATGGATAAAACGGAAACAATTGTTTTCTTCATGTTCATTCAACACACTCCTTAACATGTATTTGATCTTGCATAGAAAGAATTCAACGAAAACCAATTTTTAACTTGTTAATATTTGTTAATAATATGTGAACGTTTATGAAGACAAATATTCAAGAAAGATGGCATGAGGATTTGATATGATAGGAAAACAATGAAGAAAAGCAGGAGTGGAAAAATCACCATTAAATAGTGGAAGAATGAAGTTGTAATAGTATATTAAAAAAACAACAACGAAATCATCACAAATTTTCAAACAATTCTTGATCAAAATGCAATTTTGTAATAATATAGCATAGACATATCGTACACTGACCATATTATGTATTGGAAGATGGAGAATGGATAAACTATTCTTCTACATATGATCGAAATGGCCGAACGAGGGTACAGGAGCTTCCTGTGCCTTTCCACAGTTTGTGCGATGAAGATAGATCATCTTTAGATCGCTACTGATCCTGTCTGATAAAAGGCATAATAGTTGCATCTATAAGGGACGCCATGTAAGATGGACTTTTACGAATATGGGACAGAAAGAATGAGGGCCTAAACATGTCCTCATTCTTGTATATTTCAGTCGTCACTCACATACAGAAAGTGTGTATGATGAGGATTAATAGAAGGAGTGAATGATTCATGGCACAAGAGAAAGTATTTCCAATGACAGAAGAAGGAAAGCATAAACTAGAAGAAGAGCTTGAATATTTGAAAACGGTTAAACGTAAAGAGGTTGTAGAGCGTATTAAAATCGCTAGAAGCTTTGGTGACCTCTCTGAAAACTCTGAATATGATTCTGCTAAAGAGGAGCAAGCATTTGTGGAAGGTCGTATCACAACGCTTGATAATATGATTCGCAATGCCAAAATTATCGAAGATGAGGGCAATTCAAATGTTGTCTCACTTGGTAAAACTGTCACTTTCGTTGAATTACCAGACGGAGAAGAAGAGTCTTATACGATTGTAGGAAGTGCAGAGGCTGATCCGTTTGAAGGCAAGATTTCAAACGACTCACCGATTGCGAAAAGCCTGTTAGGCAAACAAGTAGATGACAAAGTAACCGTTCAGACACCTGGTGGAGAAATGTTCGTCCAAATTGTAAAAATTTCATAATCACGTTTATACGATAAACACCTCGTCCACAATAGGGACGAGGTGTTTTTATGCGCAAAAAAAGAAGAATTCAATGGACAGGTGCCATTATTTTTATGCTATTGCTCGGTCTTCTCATCAGATTGGCAGAAATTCAGCTATTTTTCACAGAATCTTTTTCAAAGCTGGATATCAATTTGATACAAGAAAGTGTCAGACAGCGAACAGAAGAAGTGGTGATTTCAGATGGACGCGGCGAGTTTTTAGATCGAAACGGCCAAGCACTTCTCACAAAAGAACAGCCAGCGGTCATCTTATTTCCTTTCTTGCAATATGATCTCCCTCACTTAAAGCAAACCGCCTCTATTCTCGGGATGGAACAAGACGAACTCAAAAGACAGCTGACAGAAACAAAAAAACCGCTTATTTTAAAAGATGACATCACGAAAAAAAAGCTGAAAGATATCAATGAGATGAAATATTCAGGTGTGTATGGCGTATATATGAAAGAGAAGGACAAAAAAAGACTTGCCCTTCACACGTTAGGCTTCACAAGCGAGAATCCAGAATTGCTAAGAGAGCGTTATCCTGACAAAAAAGAGCTTTCAATCCGAACAGAGATCGGAACATTCGGGCTGGAAAGTACATTTGACGAATTTCTATTACCTGAGCAAGACACAAAATTGTTATATCATGTCGACGGAAGGGGAAACCCTTTGTTTGGGATGGACGTCAAATATACAGCAGAAGCTCATTCGTTTTATCCGCTGCAAGTTCAGACAACAATGGATGAAGACATGCAAGCCGAAATGGAGAATGCTCTCAAGGAACAAGGCGTCGAAAAAGGTGGAGCTGTTCTGCTCGACATTCAAAATAGCAGTGTGCTGGCCATGGCGAGTGTTCCAAATGTCACAAGCAAAAACCGGCATGAGGCAAGAAATTACATGCTGACAGCCATTGCACCAGGCTCCATATTTAAAACTGCCGTGCTTGCCGCAGCGATCGAAAAAAATCTCGACCAGCCACAAACCATGTATGATTGTCGAAAGAATTTATATGGAGAGCCAGAAGGAAAACAGGGGGTGCTGAATCTGTCTGAGAGCTTTGCGCAAAGCTGTAATTATACCTTTGCGACACTCGCTGATCAGCTCATTCAAACAGATGATCAAATCATCGAACAGACGGCTTCAAAGCTTGGACTTCTTGATCGAGCTGGCTGGGAAGGAGACGTATACCATAAGCAGCAATTCAAACAGTTTGATCGTGAAGAAACAGGCAGCGTGTGGGGAGATAAAAGAGACAAGCATGTCAAAAAAGCCATTGCACAAACAGCGATCGGTCAAAAAAATGTCAAAACGACTCCTTTGCAAATCGCCAATATGATGGCGTCGATTGCAAGAGGCGGAGAACGAAAAGAAGTGAAAATTGCAGATAAAGTACTGTATCATAACGGAACAACGATGCTATCCTTTCAAAACAAACGGGTTGAAGGAGAAAGCATTGACCGCTATACAGCTCAAAAGTTGCAAAAGTACTTAAGACAGGTGGTAACGTCTGACAAAGGAACAGGAAGAAGATTTCAAGATTTGTCATTCGATGTGGCGGGGAAATCAGGCACTGCACAAACAGGCAGTAAAGACAAAAAGGGGAATCCACTTTATCATAAGTGGTTTGCTGGATATTTTCCGGTGGAAAAGCCAAAATACGCCCTTGTGGTCGTTCATCTTGATGAGGCAAGTGGCCGGGCTAAGACAAATGATGTGTTTTATGATATTGTAAAAAAGGTCAATGAAATTGAAAAGAAACAGACATAGAACATCCCTTCATGTCATGTTAGAATAGTAACGACTTAGGGAACAGAGGCAAAGGAGTGCAGAGATTTTGAGTAGAAATTCTCGATTTGAACATCGTGATAAGCGCAGGAAGGCTAATATGGTGCTTAACATATTAATTGGTATTGTTGTGGTGCTTATTTTGGTTGTCGCATCGAGTTTGTTAATTTTTAATAAACCGGCAGATCCAGATGTAGCGAAAGAACCATCGAAAACGGCACCTGCATCGAGTGAAAATAAACAAAACTCAGAAGAAGATGTGAAAGATCAAAATAAAGATACTTCCGATGATTCAGACGCAAAAAAAGATGATGCATCTGATTCTGATCAAGACGACGATACAAAGAAAACGGATGATGAAGATCAGCCAAACAAAGATGCGTTAAAAGACGCCAAAGAAACAGATGGCGGCAAAACGAGTGACGTAAACAAAACATACGAAAACGATGACTGGGAGCCTGTAGGAACAGAGCAATCCGGTTCACATACAGCGACCTATGATTCTAACTCAACAGACTGGAAAGAAATGATCAAAGCCATGTCCTATGCGACAGGGATCTCAGAAGATCAAATGACAGTTATTTGGTTAGGAAATAACGGAGGGCCTCAGGATGCAAAAGGAACCATCCGTGATAAATCGACAGGTCAACGCTACCGCGTGGAAATTACGTGGGTGGATGAAAAAGGCTGGAAGCCAGTGAAGGTTGAAAAGTTAAAATAAACATGAAAAAAAGATAGCGTACATGCTATCTTC
>NZ_NKHG01000018.1 GCF_002744245.1 Bacillus pumilus
CCAACAATCTGAGTGATGAGACTTTTGTCTCATCACCATTTACATCGTATCACACTTCACTCCGACAACGCCTTCTAAATCTTTAATATCAAAATACACATCGGTTGTATAGCGATCTTTATGCACACGAACGCGTACTTCCATGATCGGATAGTCCTTTTCCTTTAAATCATCAATTCGAACAGAATGAATGCGGATATTGAGTGCTTTCATTTCTTTTAAAATGTTCGTCATCCGGTTTCGATCAGAAAGAGACATTCTGATCCGGATTTCTTTTTCCTGTAAGCGAATCGGCCCGATTCGTTGGAAGAGCCATGGTAAAAATTCGACACTGATAAGAATAAAGAAAAGACTGAGGAAGGCTTCTTTATAAAAACCTGCACCTGTTGCAACCCCAAGTCCTGCTGCTCCCCAGATCATGGCGGAAGTCGTGAGACCTGAGATGACATCATTGCTTTTTCGAAGAATCACACCCGCTCCAATAAAACCAACACCAGATATAATTTGCGCCGGTAACCTGAGTGGGTCCATTTGAAGCTTAGAGACTCGAGGGAAATTGTAGGCTGCATCAATGCTGATGATGGTTAATACGCAGGAGCTGACAGCAATGACAATACACGTTTTTAAGCCGAGCGGCTTTTTCTTAAGCTCGCGTTCAAGACCGATGATCAAACCGATTAAGGTTGCCACGGCTAATTTTAAGACAGTATCCCATTCAATTGTCCAAGACATGCGTATCGCTCCTTTCATTTTATGTACATTTCACATCATGTATATGATCTTCTCACAGCCCATATGGCTGCACAACTTCTATTTTAATCAGAAACGGAAGAAAGAAAAGCTTTTGATGTGAAATTGAAAAGAGAGTCATCCACATCATGCAGATGACTCTTCATTGACTGTTATTTTGTTTCTTCTTCAAGATGATCTTCCATTTTTCTAAAGAGCTTTTTAGAAGCTTTCGACGGTTTATTTGTCAAGAGGCTGACAATAATAGCAGTCAAACCACTTAAAATAAATCCTGGGACCATTTCGTACAAGCCCGTTGTATTATTCAAACCAGTTGAAATCCATGTTAAGACAGCAACAGCTCCTACAATCATTCCTGCTAATGCACCATGGTGATTCATTCGCTTCCAGTATAGACATAACAAGATGACTGGACCAAACGAAGATCCGAAGCCTGCCCAAGCATACCCAACGAGATCAAGAATTGTATCACTTGGGTTAAGTGAGAGAAAAAGGGCAACAATTGCAACGACCAATACAGACATACGTCCGATCATCACAAGTTCTTTGTCTGAAGCTTTTCTTCTAAAGAAAGTGCGGTATAAATCCTCTGTCATTGCACTTGCAGTAACAAGCAGCTGTGAGGAAATTGAACTCATAATCGCAGCTAAAATGGCAGAGAGTAAAAATCCAGTAATATATGGATGGAATAACACTTTAGAAAACACAATAAAGATGGTTTCAGGGTCTGCCAAAGTAGTACTTGTTTCATGTACATAAGCGACTCCGACTAATCCGACAGAAAGTGAACCAATGACTGATACAATCATCCAGCTCATTCCGATCCGACGCGCTGGTTTTAAATCTTTTACAGTCGTAATGGCCATAAATCGAACAATGATGTGCGGCTGTCCAAAGTAACCAAGCCCCCATGCTAAGAAGGAAATAATGCCAATGACGCTCGTTCCTCTGAATATATCAAGCAATTTTGGATCAATTTGTTGTATATCTTGGTACGTGGCAACTGGGCCACCTAACTGAGTAAAGGCAACGATCGGCACGAGCACTAATGCTAAAAACATAATGACCCCTTGAACAAAATCAGTTAAACTAACTGCCAAAAAGCCGCCGAATAAAGTGTATAAGATCACGATACTAGATGTTAAAATCAAACCAAACATATAGTCAGCGCCAAACGCTGATTCAAATAAACGTCCGCCAGAGACCATACCTGATGAGGTATAGAGTGTAAAGAAAATCATAATAATGACAGCTGAGACAGCTTTCAATAAAGTAGATGAATCTTTAAACCGTTTATCAAAAAAGTCTGGAATGGTGATCGCATCATCAGCAACCTCTGTATACGATCGCAAGCGAGGAGCTAAGAATAAATAATTTAAGTAAGCTCCACTAATCAAACCAACAGCAAGCCAACCAGATGAAAGCCCCGTTGTATACATAGCGCCTGGAAGTCCCATAAGCATCCAGCCACTCATATCTGATGCACCAGCAGATAAAGCTGTCACATAAGGACCTAGCCCGCGTCCACCTAACATATAATCATTTAGGTTATTTGTTTTTCTAAATGAATACCAACCAATAGAAAGCATTCCAATAAAATAAATAGATAAAGAAATTCCTATTTCAATACTCATGTTTCCATATCACCTTTTTCGTATAAATTTGACATCACCTCAATCAAAATATACACAGAACACCCAAATGGTCTGTGCTCACTGCTATGGTTATTTAACCTACCAGAGTATACCCAAGTGATCAACCTCCTTAAACTCCGCCATCCAAAAAAAAATACGTGTATCGGCTATAAGAATCTATATGTAAGCGTTTACAAAAACACACAAAAGAAAAAATTTTCTGAAAAATAAAGGATGACTTAAATGAATATGTTGGGCACTTGCTTTATTTGAATGCTGTATGGGTGAATTCCCTTTTCTCAAACCTTGGTAAAGTTGCTTTAGAACAGTAAAATTTGATATGATAAAGTGTATATGACTTATGATCAATACCATCAACACGCATCATTTTTGGAGGTGAACCTGCATGTCAAGAATTTCAATAGAAGAAGTAAAGCACGTTGCGCATCTAGCAAGGCTTGCGATTACAGAAGAAGAAGCTGAGATGTTTACAGAACAGCTTGATAGCATCATTTCATTTGCAGAGCAGTTAAACGAGGTAGATACAGAAAACGTTGAACCAACAACACACGTATTAAAAATGAAAAACGTCATGAGAGAAGATGTTCCGAATAAAGGTCTTTCAATTGAGGCAGTCATCAAAAATGCGCCTGATCATAAAGACGGCTATATTCGTGTGCCATCAATTTTGGACTAAAGGAGGCCCGAGACATGTCACTGTTTGATCACAAAATTTCTGAATTAAAAGAGCTTTTACATAAAAAGGAACTGTCTGTTTCTGATTTAGTGGACGAGTCTTATAAACGAATCAATGAAGTTGACGGGAAAGTACAAGCATTCCTTGCACTAGACGAAGAGAAAGCACGTGCGTATGCAAAGGAATTAGACGAGGCAGTTGGTGAAAAGGACGAGCTTGGTCTATTGTTCGGTATGCCGATCGGTGTGAAAGATAACATCGTAACGAAGGGTTTACGTACAACAGCATCAAGTAAGATTTTGCAAGACTTTGATCCAATTTATGATGCAACCGTTGTGAACCGTTTAAGAGAGGCGGAAGCTGTCACAATCGGTAAATTAAACATGGACGAATTTGCGATGGGATCATCTACGGAGAACTCTGGCTACAAAGCGACGAAAAACCCATGGAATTTGGACACAGTTCCAGGTGGATCAAGTGGTGGATCTGCAGCAGCTGTTGCAGCAGGCGAAGTACCATTCTCCCTCGGATCAGATACAGGCGGTTCCATTCGTCAGCCGGCATCTTTCTGTGGTGTTGTTGGTCTTAAACCGACATATGGCCGTGTATCCAGATACGGTTTAATTGCATTTGCTTCATCATTAGATCAAATTGGGCCGATTACGCGTAATGTAGAGGATAACGCATATATTCTTCAAGCGATTTCTGGCGTCGATCAAATGGACGCAACAAGTGCAAATGTGGATGTACCAAATTTTCTTTCTTCATTAACTGGCGATATCAAAGGTCTTAAAATTGCCGTTCCGAAAGAATATCTTGGCGAAGGCGTTGGCGAGGAAGCGAGAGAGTCTGTTCTTCAAGCGTTAAAAGTATTAGAAGGACTCGGTGCTACATGGGAAGAAGTGTCTCTTCCGCATTCTAAATATGCACTTGCGACTTACTACTTGCTGTCTTCTTCAGAAGCATCTGCGAACCTTGCTCGCTTTGACGGCATCCGCTATGGCTACCGTACAGATCAAGCAGACAATCTCATTGATTTATACAAAAATACACGTTCTGAAGGCTTCGGGAACGAAGTGAAGCGCCGCATCATGCTTGGCACATTCGCTCTAAGCTCAGGATATTATGATGCGTATTATAAAAAAGCACAAAAAGTCCGTACATTGATCAAAAAAGACTTTGAAGATGTCTTTGAAAAGTATGATGTCATTGTCGGACCAACAACACCAACTCCTGCATTTCACATTGGTGAAAAGACAAGCGATCCTCTTACCATGTATGCAAACGACATTTTAACGATCCCTGTTAACCTTGCAGGTGTTCCAGGAATCAGTGTGCCTTGTGGATTTGCTAACGGTCTTCCGCTAGGACTGCAAATCATCGGCAAGCACTTTGATGAAGGAACAGTTTACCGCGTGGCTCACGCTTTCGAGCAAGCAACAGATCATCATAAAGCAAAACCTGAACTGTAAGGGGTGAATCAGAATGAACTTTGAAACGGTAATTGGACTTGAAGTCCACGTAGAGCTAAAAACACAATCAAAAATTTTCTCAAGCTCGCCGACACCTTTTGGTGCAGCTGCCAATACGCAAACAAGTGTCATCGATCTAGGTTATCCTGGCGTACTGCCGGTTCTGAACAAAGAGGCGGTAAACTTTGCAATGAAAGCAGCTATGGCGCTGAACTGTGAGATCGCAACAGATACAAAATTTGACCGTAAAAACTATTTCTATCCTGATAACCCAAAGGCGTATCAAATTTCACAATTTGATAAACCGATCGGGGAAAATGGCTGGATTGAGATTGAAGTAGACGGAAAAACAAAACGAATCGGTATTACGCGTCTCCATTTGGAAGAGGATGCAGGTAAACTGACGCACACAGGCGACGGTTACTCACTAGTCGATTTTAACCGTCAAGGCACACCGCTTGTTGAAATCGTATCTGAGCCAGACATTCGTACACCAGAAGAAGCGTATGCTTACTTAGAAAAACTAAAATCCATTATTCAATATACAGGCGTCTCCGACTGTAAGATGGAAGAAGGCTCACTTCGCTGTGATGCCAATATTTCTCTTCGCCCAATTGGCCGTGAAGAGTTTGGGACAAAAACAGAACTCAAGAACTTGAACTCGTTCGCTTTCGTACAAAAAGGGCTTGAATTCGAAGAAAAACGTCAAGAGCAAGTATTGCTTTCTGGCGGTCTGATCGAGCAAGAAACACGCCGTTATGACGAAGCGTCTAAAAAGACGATCCTCATGCGTGTTAAAGAAGGCTCAGATGATTATCGGTACTTCCCAGAGCCGGATTTGGTGGAGCTATACATTGATGACGAATGGAAAGAACGTGTAAGAGCATCGATCCCAGAGCTTCCAGATGAGCGACGCAAACGCTACATCGATGAGCTTGGACTTCCTGCATATGATGCCATGGTGCTGACGCTGACAAAAGAAATGTCTGATTTCTTTGAAGCGACCATTTCAGAAGGTGCAGAAGCGAAGCAAGCGTCTAACTGGCTGATGGGTGAAGTATCTGCATACTTAAACTCCGCTCAAAAAGAGCTGGAAGATACAAAATTAACACCTCAAGGACTTGCTGGCATGATTAAACTCATTGAAAAAGGGACGATATCCTCTAAGATTGCCAAAAAGGTATTCAAAGAGCTGATCGAAAATGGGGGAGATGCAGAAACAATCGTCAAAGAAAAAGGACTTGTCCAAATTTCTGATGAAGGTGCGCTGCTCAAACTTGTCACAGAAGCACTTGATAACAACCCACAATCGATTGAAGACTTCAAAAATGGAAAAGACCGTGCGATTGGTTTCTTAGTAGGTCAAATCATGAAAGCATCGAAGGGACAAGCAAACCCGCCGATGGTTAACAAGATTCTTCTAGAAGAAATCAAAAAACGCTAAATAGCAAAAACCGCCTCATTGAAGGGGCGGTTTTAGATTGTTGACAAAGGGCTAAAATGAACTTTATTTTAGCCCTTTGTCTTCTTTTCAGGGTGATAGAAAACCTTTGAAGTCTAGGAAGGACGAGTACCGGAGCGGAGCGAATGTGAGATTCGTGAGCACCGGCACGCAGGACTGACACCGAATGCGAGGGTTTGTCTACACGCTGAAACCGCCTCATTGAAGGGGCGGTTTTTTTGTAATGGGAAGGACAGGGTCTTATCATAGATTCAGACCACCGCCGTATATCAATTCTGAGAGTCATTTCTTATAATGAAACCTAAGCGAAAGAGCATATTCGAAGGAGATCTAGGTGAACTAAAATGAAAATCAACACGTACTGTCATTGAAGAAACAATCTCAATTGGTCTACTACTCTTAAGACGGCAGGCTCTTCACACCTCTCTAAATTTGTCAGCATCCCTTGAATGACAGGCTTACGTGGCTCGTCTTTGGTTAGTTCTTCTTCAATCACGTCAATGGATACAAGGGTATCATCAGAAAGCAGATGCTCAAGCTTTAACAATCGGATATCTTCTTGAAGGGAAGTGGCATTCGGCGCTTCATCTTCCCAAATGGTATGATTCAAAATCGGCTTGGTTTTAGAACGAAGCAGTCCTTGAACCAAATCATCAAATCGATCGAGTATAAAGGAAGAGAGCTCATCAAATGATAATTGCATTTGATCTTGTAAAAGCAAAACCTGCACATACGATTGAATGATTCCTTGGATCATGACTGACAGGTCAGTTATATATGGTTTGATTTTCTGTCCATACGTGGTCAAGATGGAAATTTGGATTTCATCATTCATTTGCTTTTTCACAGTTTTAGAATACTTTTTAATCTGCTGGTTTTCCGGAATAATGTTCTCGCTGAGGATCAAAATGATAAAATCTTTATTCTCCGCAAAATGCTGGAACTGTTCAGCGATTTGTTTCTTAAAGATATCTCTAGGTGCCAAATGTTGATTTTCTTTTCGAATCTTATCAATGCTTTGCATAGAAGTGTCGATATAATATTCGAACGCTCGGTTGAAAAGCTGTTCTTTTGATTTGAAATGCAAATAAAATGCGCCTTTCGATATTCCGCATTCATCTGCAATTTCCTGAATGGTCGTAGAAGAAAAACCCTTTTTCGCAAACAACTGAATGCTTGATTTAATGATTTTTTCTTTTTTTTCGTTCATGAAATAAGGCCCCTTCAGCTTTAGAATGTTACGTCAAACGCAAGTAAAATGGTTGACGGCATTGTATATCACCGTTTATTATGATATAGAATGACCAGTCAGTCAATACATATAGAAAAATGGAGGACATAATGAATTCGATCATCAATTTCGTATTAAAGAATAAGTTCGCTGTATGGCTCATGACGATTATCGTAACAGTTGCTGGTCTATATGCCGGATTGAATATGAAACAGGAATCAATCCCGAATATTAACACTCCAGTCATTACGATTTCTACAACGTATCTTGGCGCAACGCCGGATGAAGTATCAGATAAGGTGACCGATCCAATCGAGAAGTCTATTCAAAACCTCAATGGGGTCAATGTGGTCACATCCAATTCTTTTGAGAATGCCTCATCGATTCAAGTCGAGTACGATTACAACAAAGACATGGATGAAGCAAAGAAGGAAATTGAAGATGCCATTAGCAACATCAATTTTCCTGAAAATGCAGAAAAACCAAAAATCGCACGCTTTAGTATCGATGCGGTTCCAATCTTAGCACTCAGCGTCTCTGGTGACAAAGAATCATTAGAAGAACTCACAAAAAAAGTCGAAGATGACCTCGTTCCTTCACTTGAAGGATTAGATGGCGTATCTTCCGTAGAAGCTTCAGGGCAGCAAATCAAAGAAGTAGAATTTTCTTTTAAACAAAAGAAATTGAAAGAATACGGTTTAGATGAAGAAACAGTCCAAAACATGATCAAAGGCTCTGATGTGAATGTACCATTAGGTTTGTACACATTCGGCAACAAGCAAAAATCAGTGGTAGTGGACGGTCATATTTTAAGCGTGAAAGATTTGAAAAATATGCGAATTCCTATCACACCAAGTGCAAGCGGCAGTGCGGGAAGCGCTGGAGCATCTTCTAGCGGCTCAGGAAATGCAGGTGCGCAAGGTGCAGAGCAGCAGGCTGGAAGTGCAAGTCAGCAGCAAACAGGTGGAGGCTCTGCAAGTAGTCAATCTGTCGAACTGCCGACAATCAAGCTTTCTGACATTGCGGATATTAAAGTCGTCAAGGATGCAGAATCGATTTCTAGAACAAATGGAAAAGACAGTATCGGTCTGCAAATTGTGAAAGGCTCTGATGCCAACACAGTGAGTGTGGCAGAAGAAGTCACAAAAGAGCTTGAGAAGTTCAAGAAAGATAACAAAGGAATCAAAGTAAGTACCACATATGATCAAGCAGAGCCGATTAAAGAGTCTGTCAGCACAATGCTGAACAAGGCGATCATCGGGGCGATTTTTGCGATCATTATCATTCTATTGTTCCTTCGAGATATCAAATCAACATTAATCTCGGTTATTTCAATCCCGTTGTCTCTGTTGATCGCTGTTTTAATCTTAAATCAGCTGGATATCACATTGAACATCATGACACTTGGTGCAATGACCGTCGCCATCGGGCGTGTTGTCGATGACTCCATTGTGGTCATAGAAAACATCTATCGACGAATGGCATTAAAGGATGAACCATTAAAAGGCAAAGCACTCGTCAGAGAAGCCACAAAAGAAATGTTTATCCCGATCATGTCTTCGACGATTGTCACGATTGCGGTGTTCTTGCCGTTAGCACTTGTGGGTGGAATGATTGGTGAACTGTTCATCCCATTTGCATTAACCATTGTGTTTGCTTTACTTGCTTCGCTGCTTGTAGCCATTACGATTGTTCCAATGTTGGCACACAGTCTGTTTAAAAAGAACCTGTATGGAAAAGCGAAAAAGGTAAAAGAACATAAACCAAGCAAGCTTGCCGGCGGTTATAGACGTGTACTCAATTGGACACTCAACCATAAATGGATTACATCAGGAATTGCAATTCTTATGTTAGTCGGAAGCTTATTCTTAGCGCCGCTTGTCGGTGTCAGCTTCTTACCACAGGAAGCAGAAAAAACGGCAATTGTGACATACACACCTGAGCCTGGACAAACGAGAGAACAAGCAATAGATGAAACGAAAAAAGCAGAAGAATACTTAATGAAACGTGACCATGTCAACACGGTTCAATATTCACTAGGTTCTTCAAATGCCCTAACAGCAAGTGTAGGCGGCAACTCGAACGGTGCACTATTCTTCGTACAATATGACGATGACACACCGAATTTTGATAAAGAAAAAGATCGCATGGTCAAAGCCCTGCAAGACAAAGCGTCTAAAGGGGATTGGAAATCACAAGACTTCTCATCTGCTGGAGCAAGCAATACAGTGACGTACTATGTGTACGGTGACAAAGCAAGTGATATTGAAGGCACAGTAAAAGATGTCGAAAACATTTTAAAAGATGAGAAAAACCTGAAAAACGTCAGCACAAGTTTATCTGAGAAATACGACGAATATACGTTTAATGCAGATCAAGAAAAGCTGGCGAAGCTAGGGCTAACAGCTTCACAGATCGCACAGGCGATTGCTCCTCAAAATAGTGAAACAACATTGACGAAAGTAACAGAGGACGGCAAAGAACTTGATGTGAAGCTTCAAATGGAAAAAGATGAATATAAGAGCAAAAAAGATCTAGAGAATAAAAAGATCACAACACCGACAGGTCAAGAAGTTCGAATTGGTGATGTTGTTGATGTGAAAGATAGCACGACAGCAAATACTGTGACCAAGCGTGATGGGAAAATCTACGCAGAAGTGTCTGGTGATATGACAACAGACAACGTAACAAGTGTGACACAAGATGTTCAGAAGAAAGTCGACAAGCTTGATCTGAAAACGGGCATAACGATTGACACAGGCGGCGTAAGCGCCGATATTCAAGAATCCTTTACACAGCTAGGACTTGCCATGCTTGCAGCGATTGCCATTGTGTATCTCGTTCTCGTCATCACATTTGGCGGAGGTCTTGCACCATTTGCGATTCTCTTCTCACTGCCATTTACGATTATTGGCGCACTCGTTGGGTTGTTTATAGCGAAAGAAACCATCAGCTTAAACGCCATGATTGGATTGCTTATGCTGATCGGAATCGTTGTCACAAATGCGATTGTTTTGATTGACCGAGTGATTCATAAAGAACAAGAAGGGCTATCAACAAGAGAAGCTTTACTTGAAGCAGGAACAACAAGATTACGTCCAATCTTAATGACTGCACTTGCAACGATCGGTGCACTACTGCCACTTGCATTAGGCTTTGAAGGCGGAAGTCAGATCGTATCAAAAGGACTTGGTGTCACTGTCATTGGTGGATTAACAAGTTCGACACTTCTTACATTGGTGATCGTACCAATTGTGTATGAAATCTTAAGCAAGTTTAGACGTAAGAAGAAGTACGCAGAGGAAGAGTAATAGGAAGCCCCGCTCATTGGCGGGGCTTCTTTATTTCGAAATCTGACAAACAGCTCTTCTCATAAGCTCTTCAAATGCTTGGAAAAATGCATCCCGATCGACATGATCGATGACTTGAATCAACTTTCCATCTGGATGCTCTTCGGTGCGTCCTTGCTTTGGTGATTCGGTGTAAACGATCGCACTCATTTCCTTTGTACGAGTAAATGAAGAGGAAGCAAGGGTGATCGTTGTGAGCACATCCCATAAGTAATAAGTTGAGTTAGTCTCGTGATGAATGAGCGGTGGACAAAAGGCATAGCACTGTCCAATAAAATCAATCCCGATGTGAGATCGGAGGGAAGCCCAGCGCTGACGCACATCAAGTGTAAGCGGGACTTGATTCGTACTTTCTAGTGCGACCATTTCAATAGGAAAACGCTCCTGAAAGACGGTGCTGACAGCATAAGGGTCCCAAAAAGCATTCCACTCTGCTGTTCCATCATGCTCGGGTTCTTCTACATTGCCTTTCTCAAGGAACGTACCGCCCATCCACACCAATTTCTCAATTTTATTTGAGATGGAGGGATCTTCTTCTAAAGCGCGCGCAAGGTCTGTGAGCGGGCCTGTAAAGAGCAGGGTGACAGGCTCTATTGACTTTTTAACTGTTTCAATAAGATGAAGGTGTGCTGGAAGCTTGGATACTTTTGTATCAACAGCGCCTTTTTCATTTAAAATTGGCAGTGCGTCCACATAAAAGGCATGCATGCGCCATTCCTTTGGAAATGGATTGACACCTCTAGAATTGGAAGCAGCGACTATAATCTCATAGGGGCTAAACCGATCAATGATTTTCTGAGACGCACTCAGCGCAGGCTCTAAATAACAATCGGCAGGAATCACAGACATCCCAATGACTTTCAGGTGCTCCATTTGAAGGAGCAGAAATAAGGAGACGAGGTCATCAACACCGCCGTCATGATTGAAATAGACAGGCTTTTTCATCGCATACCATCCTTTTCAGCGTTTTCTTTTATCTTATCAGAATGCTTTTTTACTTAGGAAGATGTGCCATGAGATTTCAAATATTAGGTGGTTGTTCTGTTGCCATTTTCAAAACTCATAGTATAATTAAAGGTTGTTAGTGGTGAAAATAGATTGCATAATGAATATAGGATGATGATGAATGAAACGTGCTCGAATTATATACAATCCGACATCTGGGCGTGAACTCTTCAAGAAGAATTTACCGCAGGTTTTGCAAAAATTTGAACAAGCTGGCTATGAAACATCTTGTCATGCGACGACATGTGCAGGAGATGCGACACAAGCAGCAGAAAAAGCTGCTCAGAGAGATTTTGATTTAATTGTAGCAGCAGGTGGAGACGGCACGATCAATGAAGTCGTCAATGGACTAGCGCCGCTTGAAAAAAGACCGAAATTAGGAATCATTCCCGTTGGAACGACAAATGACTTCGCAAGAGCACTTGGCATTCCAAGAGAAGATATTTTAAAAGCGACAGATGCCATTATTGATGGTGTAGCAAAGCCGCTTGATATTGGTAAAGTCAATGGCCATTATTTTATTAATATTGCTGGCGGCGGCCGGTTAACAGAGCTGACTTATGAGGTGCCTAGTAAGCTGAAGACAATGCTTGGACAGCTTGCTTATTATTTGAAAGGCATGGAGATGCTTCCTTCCATCCGCCCGACAGAAGTCGAAATTGAATATGACGGCAAATTGTTTCATGGAGAAATCATGCTGTTTCTTGTTTCACTAACAAACTCAGTAGGAGGCTTTGAAAAGCTAGCACCAGATTCCATTTTAGATGATGGCATGTTTGACCTAATTATTTTAAAGAAGGTCAACCTAGCAGAAGCCATTCGAGTGGTCAGCCTTGCACTTCGAGGCGAGCATATTCATGATAACAATGTCATCTACGCAAAAGCGAATCGCGTCAAAGTAGATGTAAAAGATAAAATGCAACTCAATTTAGATGGTGAATACGGCGGCATGCTGCCAGGTGAATTTGAAAACCTGTATCGCCATATTGAATTTATTGTGCCAAAAGCAACAGCTGAAAAAATAGGGTAGAGATTGAACTTGGTTCCTTATGGCGACCAAGTTTTTCTTTGCAAATGAGGTGATAAAATTGGTGAAAATGAAACCACCTGTTCAAAAGAATGAATACTACAATGTAATCTTCGAAGACTTAACGCACGAAGGTGCAGGTGTAGCGAAGATTGAGGGATTTCCTGTCTTTGTACCGAATGCTCTTCCTGACGAACAAGGAAAAATCAAAGTCACACGTGTCAAAAAAGGATTTGCTTTTGGACGACTCATGGAGCTGACAAAGGAAAGTCAGCATAGGCAAGATGCGCCATGTCCCATTTACAAGCAGTGCGGCGGCTGCCAAATTCAGCATATGAGCTATGAAGGCCAGCTGCAATTTAAACAGAAACAAGTAAAGGACGTTTTAGAGCGGATCGGCAAGCTTGATATGAGCCGTGTAAAAGTCCATCCTGTACTCGGCATGGAAGACCCGTGGAATTATCGAAACAAAGCACAAGTTCCAGTTGGCGAACGGGAAGGCGGGCTTGTTGCAGGATTTTATCAGCAGCGTACCCATGAAATCATTGATATGGAAAAATGTCTGATCCAGCAGTCTGAAAATGATGAAGTGGTACAGGCGGTAAAAGACATATGCAATACGTTCGGCATAAAAGCATACAACGAAGAGCGGCACAAAGGCTGGCTTCGCCATGTGATGGTTCGCTATGGTATCGCAACAGGTGAGATGATGGTTGTTTTTGTCACTAGAACGGCTGATTTTCCGCATAAGCAGCAGGTGATTGAGCAGATTATAGCACGCTTCCCACATGTTCGGTCAATTGTGCAAAACGTGAATTCAAAGAAAACAAATGTTATTTTCGGTGATGAAACAACCGTTTTGTGGGGAGAAGAATACATTTATGACACCATTGGCGACATCAAATTCGCTATTTCAGCCCGCTCGTTTTATCAAGTAAACCCGGCCCAAACAAAGGTGCTTTATGACAAAGCCCTTGAATATGCAGAGCTGCAAGGCGAAGAAACCGTCATTGATGCGTACTGCGGAATTGGTACGATTTCCTTATTTCTTGCACAAAAAACAGGCAGAGTATATGGCGTAGAAATTGTGCCAGAAGCGATTGATGATGCAAAACGAAATGCTGCTTTAAACGGGATCAACAACGTCGAATTCGCAGTCGGCGAAGCAGAAACCGTCATACCGAATTGGTATAAAGAAGGCATCAAAGCAGACACCCTCGTCGTCGATCCGCCAAGAAAAGGTTGTGACGAAGCGCTTCTTGACACCATTTTAAAGATGAAACCGAACCGCGTTGTTTATGTGTCTTGTAACCCCGGGACGCTTGCTCGTGATTTGCGTATTCTTGAAGATGGTGGATATGTGACAGAGGAAGTGCAGCCTGTGGATATGTTTCCGCATACGAGTCATGTGGAGTGCGTGGCGTCTTTATCCCTTAAATAATAAGGTTTGGGAAGCCATTAAAGCGTAATTGACCACATTTTGACCACTTAGCCTTATAATTTCATGTAATCACCAAATTTTTGTGCTGTTCTGGCTTTGATTTTTGGAGTTACATGAGCGTAAATATCACCAGTCATTTTAATAGATGAATGGCCAAGGCGTTCTTGAACTTCTTTTAACGATACACCAGCTTCTAATAATAACGTTGCGTGAGTGTGACGGCAGTCATGAATACGTATTTTTGGTAGAGCGGCTTCTTTAGTCGCTCTATTGAAGTTTTCAGTTAAGGTACGAGGATAAATCGGTCTGCCATCTTGTCTAGCAAAAATAAGATTCTGATCATCATATAACTTTCCTAAACTCATTTTTATTTCAAGTTGCTTAATGCGATAAGACTTCAAACATTCAACCAGGTAATCTTCAATTGTAATATCTCTTTCTGATGATTCTGTTTTCAATGTCCCGAAACGGAAGCCTTCGTCATCATATATCAAATTTCTTCTTACATGAATTGTGGCATCTTCAAAATCAACATCCTCCCATTTAAGTCCGAGAAGTTCTCCGCGCCTCAAGCCAGTGTAAAGTGCAGTTGTGAAAATAGCGTGATATACAGGTGCTGTAACAAACTTGGCTACGTTTAAAAATTTGTTTACTTCTTCTCGTGTCCAAGTAACGTATTTTCTTCTACGCCCACGAGGTACTTTCACTTTATCTAGAGGGTTTTTATTAATCAACTCCCAATCAACCGCTTTTTCCATTGATCCATATAAAACAGCGAATATATATTCTATATATCTTTCAGAGAGTCCCTCGTCCAATAATTTGGCAATGAAATGTTCAATATGTGCTGGTTTGATCTCGTTTAATTTTAAATCTCCCAGCAAAGGTATTATTTTGTTTTTAACAACTCTGCGGTAATTCTTGAAAGTCGTTTCCTTCACTTTTCTTTTTGCAATTAGATCAAGCCACTTTTCTATATGTGATGAAAGAAGAACGTTACTATCTAAAATAAAATTGTTTTTATTGATCTGATTTTCAATTTCGTTGGCTACGACTTCGGCTTCCTTCTTCGTTTCAAATCCTCTACGTGTAACCTGTTTTCTTTTACCTGTGATAGGGTCTTTTCCTAACTCAATTGTAAAAGAATATGTGTAACCTTTTTTGTTCTTCGCAGGAACCTTTCTAAAGTACGCCAATAACTTCACTCCTAATCTCTTTTTTCATTAAGTGATAGTAAAAACTGTTTCTTTCTATACATTTCTAACCTAAGTGCAGCAAATGCATATGTAACATTGAAATTATCAGAGATAAGTTTTATAGCTTCGCCTTTCAAAGAAGGCATTTTTAATTTGCGAAGCATAAAACTAGGCACACAAAAGTGATATGCGAAATATCTCGCTTGCCTTTCGTTATATTCATTCCAGGTCTCTGGCATTACTCTTAAATCATTTTCATGTCTGTATATGTGACATAGCTCATGAGCAAATTCTAACCATTGTTCATGATGTTCTTTTCTGCTATCCAAAACAATTACGTATCTGCCTAGAGCGCGAAAACCAAAGCTTTTTTGCGGGCTGAACCTAATGTTTACCCCCAATGAAGCAGCAATTTGTTCAAAGTTGATTTGATGCGAATGTTCAATATTAATACTTTTGTAGAGATCTTCAATCCACTCTTCTAAATGACTTTTGACATACTCCATGATGATTTGATCCCCTCCAAAATATCTATATTTTTACTTCGGGAAAAATATGGTCTTTCATGTAATTATAGGAGAAGCTTGTCATATTTTGTACTGGAAATACCGTCCAATTCTCCGCAAATTTCGACAATTGACAGAACGTGTGTTCTATTTTTGTTTCTAAAAAATAGCCCTGTAAAAAAGGGCTTTATTTAACTGGGATAGTGAATGAAACGTCTTTGTTCTTCATAAAATCTTCGGTTGTCACATCGCCAAATTTTAGTTTGATTTCTTTTATGCCTTTAACATCAATTTCTTTTCCTTCTGGTGCTAGGAACTGGATTACTCCATCTTGTTTAACTCCACCTTCAACTTCACCGCCAATAGAACCATCAGTCATAAAGAGATTAGCTTCTATTTGCATGCTACCTACAACTGCTTTTCCTTGATCAGGGAAAAAGTTTAAGACGTTGTTAGTTGTATTTTCGATATTGATACCAACGTTTATTTTATCTTTCATGATTTTAACATCCCCGAGGTTAACTTTCATACCGAGAGCTTCAGTTTTTTGATTGCTAGCATCAATTTTTTTAGAACCATCGCTCTTATTGATTTTCTTTTTAGAATCAGATGATTCTTTTGTTTTTTCTGCGCCTGTGGAAACATCTTCTGTGGAACCACAGGCTGCCAGTGCAAGTGTTAAACCTAATGTCAAAAACAGTACGAATAATTTTTTCAAAACAAATTCCCCTTTAAAGATAATATTTATATAAGCGATCTTTCTCTCTATTTACAGATCGTCATACATCATAAAGAATTCAAGAATATAATAGTTTAAATGTTACCACAAATCAACATTTTTTAAAGTTTTTACAAGATCGGGTTTGTTTCAACTGTAAAAATTACAGTAATGTTTAAAATCATTTATTTTTCAATTGAAGGTTGTGCTGTAATTTTTACGGTTGAATAGTAGTTCAATTGTAAGGTTTACTGTAATTTTTACAGTAAAACCTTCAGCATTAATTAAACTAAACAAAACATATAAAGAAATATAAACAAAACATAATTATTTGTTTTCTTTTTTCTTTTTTAGTTCCTCAAGAATATACTCCAAAACATATTCTTGCATTTCAGGTGTAATTTTTCCGTCAGAAGCTGCTATGAATGTCTCAGGACTTTCTAATGTTTTTAAAGCTTGATCCATTAAATCGCCTTTATAAGGTTTATTAGATGAGTTAAGTTCTTTACCAGTAAGCAGGTAATCGGTTGTAACTTCAAAAAAATCCGCTATCTTAATTAATGTTTCATAATCAGGATTTCTAAAGCCGCGTTCATAATTGGATAAATTCTGATGCGGAATTTTCAATTTATCAGCAAGAGCTTTTTGGGTTAATTTTTCCGCTTCTCTTAATGCTCTTATTCGTTCTCCTAGAGCCATTTTTATTCCTCCAGCAAATTCATACTTTCTACAAATTGTACAACATTCTTCGATATGAGTAAAAAAAATAAACGAAAAGTATAATTTTGTGTTGACATATACTAAACGAAGAATTAATATAGGGTTAACAGCGAGTTCTTCAATTCGTATATAAGGAGGTGTAACTACATGAAAGTAAATGAAAAATTACGCAACATTCGTAAATCAAAGGGGATGACTCAAAAATTCGTAGCGCAAGAACTAAATGTACCGATTGCTACTTATAACTCATATGAACTCGGTAGACGGAAGATTCATGTTGAATTATTAAAAGATATTGCAAACGTATTAAACGAACCAATCCAAAATTTTTTTGTGAATAAAATATACGAAACGAAGAATTGTGATAATTCAAAAACAAATACCGCATAGGAGGTTATTACATGCCACGGACAGTCATCACTTTTGATGAAATGACAGCAAACGTGTTTCAGGATCAAATGCAAAAGCTTTTTCAAGCGGCTTATGAAAAGGGCGTTGAAGACGGCCGAACCAAATATGCTCTTAAGCCCGTTTTAACCCGTAAAGAAGCAATGGAAGTGCTTCGATGCAAAGAAACAAAAATGGCAGAGCTAGTAGCCAGATCAGACTTTCCTAAGAATCCGATGTTAGGAAGGAACATACCTACTAAGCAGCTGCTTGAATGGATTGATCTTCATACCGAATGGATGAAAGAAAACACAGATTACTTCAAGAAAGGAGTCACAGCATGAACAAGAACATGGAAAGTTATTCATTAACAGAAACAGTTCAAAAACATTTGAGAGAAAGCCCTAATGGGATGTTAACAAGCATTCTTCAAGTATCTGAACATTCTTTGTCTAGTTTGAGAAAACAGGGTCCAGCGAGAGTGAACCCTGCTAACTTCTTACAATTCATTGAGAAAACCTTAGAAAGAGAAGGGCTTGTAATTACTAAAATTGAATGAACCTCAATTTTGAATACCCTTTTGACTGATTGAAGTCATCATTCGAGAAGTACCATTCTGGATCAAAAATATCTCTTTCAACAGTGTTAGGGTCAAAAGAATCCAAAGTTTTTTCAGTAGAAACCCAAGTTGATACCAAGTGATCTAAAGCCATATCGTGCTTAATCAAATCACTTATAGCTTTTCTGTCAGTTAAAAGATCATTAGATTCAAAAAGCTTCTGAGCTTTAGATTTATGAAAGTTAAACAACTGGATTAACAATTCCTTATATTTAACAGGATTAGAAAAGAATTCGTATATGTCATCAGGACCATTCATTGTTTCTTTGAATGTTTTTCCATCAGGAAAATCAACTAGAGCTTCTTGATAGATATTTTCCCAACCACAAGGGAGTTCTTCAATATCCAAGTTCCATAAATATTCATTCATTTTATCACCACCTTCATGAAGATTTTACCACATGAAAGATTAATAGTTATACAAGATTTGGAGGTTAAAACATGAATCAATTACAACAGATTTTCAACTATCAGAATCACGATGTCCGAACAGTCATTCAAGATGGACAACCTTGGTTTGTCGCAAAGGATGTATGTGACGTATTAGAAATCGGTAACCCAAGTCAGGCTTTAAGTCGTTTAGAAAATGATGAGAAGAATACCATCATTTTAAATGAGGGTATTGGCAATCCCAATAAAACAATCGTAAACGAACCAGGTCTTTACACATTAATTCTAGGAAGCCGTAAACCCGAAGCGAAACAATTCAAACGTTGGATCACTCATGATGTGATTCCGACAATTCGAAAGACAGGCGGTTATGTAGCAAACGATGACCTATTCATTCAAACGTACCTGCCGCAGGCTGACGAACAAACAAAACATTTTTTCAAAGCCACTTTACAAACTATGAAAGAACAAAGCAAGCAGATTGAAGCAATGAAGCCTAAAGCACTTTTTGCGGACGCAGTCGAAACGTCTGAATCATCTGTACTTGTTGGAGAATTAGCAAAACTTCTTCAACAAAACAACGTGCAAATCGGACCAAACAAACTCTTTGAATGGTTACGAGAGAATGGATACTTAATCCGCAAAAAAGGTGAATCATATAATCTTCCGACACAGCGCAGCATGGATATGGGGCTGTTCGAGATTAAGAAGAGAGCTGTTAACAATCCTGACGGTTCGGTTAGAACCACACGCACACCGAAAGTGACTGGAAAAGGACAAGTTTACTTTATTAATAAATTCCTAGCGTCAGAAACTGCCTAATCGTTAACCGGTTCAGCGCAGGGTTTTCTATACCTTGCCTGTCCCTTCATTAATATTTTAGCACCACAAAAGGTATAAAGCAGGAGGAGAACATATGGCGAACAGCCCTTATAACGTAGCGAACCTATGCAAGATGATGCATAAGAAACGTCTTGAGATAGGACTTTCACAAATAGCGATGGGAAAACTTTTAGGTGGGAGGAATCAGAAGTATGTATCAAACATTGAAAATGGTCTTACCACTATTTCCCCTGAGATTTGCATCCGTTGGTTTGAGATTTGCGGTGCCTATGAACATATCGACCTTGTTCATTTCATTTTCAAGCTTCATCCAATGGCAGCCGCACCAATTGATCCCGCCTTAAATGATTGCGCTCATAAGGCTTTGATCAATCTAGTGCATGAAATGGAAGATGCAAAACAAGCAACAAAAGAGCTTGCAGAATGGCTGAACAACACCCGCCCGGGAAAGCACGGGGAGCTGCCTATGCAAGCGATCAAGCAAATATACGATCTGACACAAGCAAACAAAACGCTCATGTACTCCATGTCAAGAGAGTTTGGGCTAAAGATAACGGACTTAACTGAAAAATGGTCGAAAAAAGCCATTGTCGCAGAGGTGGCAATGCACAAAAGACAGGAGGCGGTTCTAGCATGATTGAAAAGCAATTCTTTAGTGAAGATATTCCGCTGGCAAAATCAAAAATTGACAGTGTAAAAGAGCTTTTATACCTTGCTCATCAATCTTTGAAAGATGGTGATTATGACGAAATTGCAGGTTTAGCTGGAAGCATTAGAAATATTAGCGAGGATTTAATTCGAATGAATAACAAGGGTCTTTTAATTAAAACAGCTGAGGAAATACAGAAAAAACACGGTGTACGGCTTGAGGTTGTCACACGAACTGAAAGGACTGAAAGCATTGAATATTGAGCATCCGATGGTAACGCAGATTAATAGTTTTGGTTATCCGAAGAGTCATTGGAAAGATGAAGCGGAGCGCGATGGCTACGAAGAGGAAGAAGATGAAGACAAATAAAAAAACCCGCTTTGGCGAGCGAGTTTTGAGAAGGTGTACTGCTTCTGATTGGTACAGACAGTATACCAAGTCTTTTACAAAAATTCAATGGAGGTATACACGATGTCAAAATATCAAATCAGCTTTGACCATCGCCGTGAAGCGCAGGAACGATTGGAGAAGGCAGGCGGTTGGATCGACTACAAAAAGGGACAACCTGTGTTCAACTTCCCGAACGCAGCATCTAAACAGAAATACATTCAGCTAGGACAAGCGGCATATCGCAGAAAGGTGGAAATGTAATGAATGGTTTAACCAATATTGATTACTCGAATTATATGCCTCAAGGAAATACAGCACCTTCCGTCACAACAGAAGCAATGGTGAGCAGGCAGGCGCAAGAGGTTCAAGCGGCGATGGTAATAGCAAAAAATTTTCCGAGAGACGTCTATGCAGCTTTTGAACGAATCAAGAAAGCGTGTGAAAGAAAGCTGTTGGCCGAGAGTGCCGTTTACGAATACCCAAGAGGCGGGTCGAAAGTTTCAGGCCCTTCCATTCGTCTTGCTGAGGCATTAGCTCAAAACTGGGGGAACATTGATTACGGAATCATGGAACTAGAACAAAAAGCCGGTGAATCGTCAGTGATGGCATATGCGTGGGATCTTGAAACGAATACTCGTCAAACAAAAATTTTCACAGTCAAGCACGAGCGGAAGGCAAAAGGAACAATAAATAAGCTTAATGATCCGAGAGATATTTATGAACTTGTGGCTAATCAGGGTGCCCGCCGTGTTCGTGCCTGCATTCTTGGAGTAATACCGGGAGACATTGTTGATGCCGCAGTCGATATGTGCCAAAAAACGTTGATTAATGGACATCAAGAACCGTTGGAAGATCGACTTAGAAATGCCTTCTCTTTGTTTAAAAAAGAGTTTGGTGTCACTAAAGAAATGATTGAGGAATATGTCGGCAGTAATGTTGATGCTTTCACTGAACAAGACTTTTTGAAAATCGGAAGGATTTACACTTCCTTACGAGATGGTATGGCAAAGAAAGAAGATTACTTCAATGTGAAAGTTAGCAGTGCCACCAAGTCAAAGGCAGAAGAAGACTTTCAAAAACAAAAGGAACAAAAAGAAAGCAATAAAAAGGCGGGTGATCCTGTAAATGGGGATTCCGGTGATCAATCAAGATAACTATTACTCTAACGAGATAGATAAAGTCTACATGTCTAATTCTCAATATAAAAGTTTCTTAGAGTGTGAGGCGGCTACGATTGCAAAAATTAACGGAGAATGGCAGCCGCCGTCCTCTGAGGCTCTTCTCTTCGGCCAGTATGTTCATGCTTGGTTAGAAGGTGAAAAAGCATTCGATTCCTTCAAGATGAATACACCATCATTGTTCACTCAAAAGGGCCAGCTGTACAAGCAATATCAATTGGCTGATCTCATGATTGAATCAATTCAAAATGATGATCTGTGTATGTTTGTTCTTCAAGGAGATAAAGAAGTGATTATCGCGGGAGAACTGTTCGGGGTTCCGTGGAAAGGAAAACTCGATGTGTACAATCCCGCAGGTGGACGCTTTGCTGATCTTAAAACAACTCGTTCTCTCAGGGAAAGAATATGGGATCAAGAGCTAGGCTATTGTTCATTTGTAGAGGCTTACGGATATATAGGACAAATGGCAATTTATGCAGAGTTAGAAAGGCAAATGTCTAAAAGGGATGAATGGCTTGAGCCTCTTATCGTTGCCATTTCAAAAGAAGACCCACCAGACAAAGCCGTTATCAACATAGACAATTCCAGAATGGAAGTCGAGCTTGAAGATATTGAGAAGCATATGGAGCGAATCATTCAAGTGAAACATGGCGGTGAGCCGCCAAATCGATGCGAAAAATGTAAGTATTGTCGTTCCACAAATCAATTAAACAGGATCATTCATTTTTCGGAGCTGATCGGTTGATGGAAAAGGATTTTTTGATAAAGGTCCCTATCCCTTATGCTTACTTGTCTTTATCAGAATCAAGTAAAGATCAAGCCAGTTTGTTTAGGTCATATGTAAAAGACTTCATAAAGAGAAACGAAACTGGGCTTACTTATATCAAAATTAGCGGTATGTATGCCCTATGTAAGTTGAAAGGGCGTGAATAGATGAACTATCTGAAAGAAATCAACGGCTTCATGCGGTGGCTTGAAACAACAGAATTAAAGCCTACCACTCAAGCACTGTGGTTTCACTTGATGGATATAAACAACGGTTGCACATGGAAAGAGTGGTTCACGGTGCCAAACAGTCGGCTTTATTCGCGGTTAGGAGTCAGCGAAAAGACCATGATTGAGCACCGGAAAATCTTGATAGAACATGGCCGGATTGAATACAAGCCTAAAGGTAAATCAGCGGGCAGTTATCGCATCATAAGTCTTGAGACTAAAGCAAGCATTGCCCCTGTACCTGATGAAGAACCTGATAAGCCAAAAGAAGAAAAACCAACACGACAGGAGGACAAGCAACCTATGAACCCATTCGTTTTTTTTGAAAGTCATTTTGGTGGCACATTAAGCCCGATTAATGCCCAAAAAATTGGTCAATTCATTGATGACCACGGAGAAGAAAAAGTGATTGAAGTCATGAAAGAAGCTATTGAGAAGAACAAAAAATCAATAGGTTGGGTGTCTGCGGTGTTGTACAACCCTATCAACAAAGGAGGCAAGCAAGATGCCAAAGGCAACGCTGGACGAAGTGTTTCAAAGAATGAAGGCAAATCTAAAGTCACGCCAATCTTCGGCACCGGTCGTCTCAGAAGAAACGTATGAGTGTGATGAATGTAAGGATAAAGGAATCATAGTATATCGGATTCACAAAAGCACAGAAGAGCGCATGAAAAATGATGGGAAACGCTTTGATCTAGCAGCTCATGAAATGGTTCGTGAAGAAGACTTTCTCGCTGGCAAAGTGTGTAGCCCTCAAGAAGCAAAGGAATGGAAAACGACTTATTCCCGTCAGTGCACATGCGTTGCTGAAAGAGCGGCGCAGAAAACACAAATGAAACTTATGAGTGCCAGCAATATATCTGAACGGTTTAAGAAAATGACTTTCAGTAGTTTTAAAACAGCTGGAAAGCCTCAAGTGATTCAGGAAATGCGGGAATGCGCCTTTGAATACGCTAAAGCATTTCAAGATATAAAGAACACTGATGAAAACAGCATTGCTTTATTAGGTCAGTCGGGTGTCGGTAAAACCCACCTTCTATCAGCTGTAGCTAATGGATTTATTGAAACATATAAAATACCTGTCCTGTATTTTCCATACCTTGAAGGAATGACTGATCTTAGAAAAGATTTTGATAAATTACCAGAGAAAATGGATCTCTTAAAAAACATAGACGTGCTTTTTATTGATGATCTATTCAAATCAAGAACAAACGAAAATGACGAGCTGAAGACATGGCCGTTTTTGCAAATGCAAGAAATCATTAACTATCGTTATCTGCATCAAAAACCGATCATGCTTTCATCTGAATTAACATTTGAGGACTTCATACAAATGGATGAAGCATTTGGCACACGACTTTACTCAATGTGTAAGAACTTTGCTGTGACAATTGAAAAGAATATAAAGCTGAATCATCGGCTAGAAGGAGCGTTTTGAGATGTGTAACACATGCAATGGCGAGAAAGTCGTCATAAACGAAAATAGCTTCATGGCGGGCTTCTTCCCTTGTCCTGATTGTAACACCACAGGACGTAAGCAAAGCCTAAAGCCAGTCATCGAAATGTTAGACAGAATGTTAGTCGAAGCAAGGGCGTTGGAAGGAAAGACAGCATGAAGACGATGGCTGCACTAATCACTATCGCTTTCACAGCATCATCAAGAGAAAGGAAGCTCCTGCAATGGCTGCGGGATGACGGGAGGTAGCACAAAACAATAACAATGAATTCTAGCATCATGTCTTTACTGAAAAGAACAAACCTAACTGAAACAGAAAAAGCAAAGCTCGTTGCCGAACTGAAAAAGCACTTCCAGCAACGGAAAGCGAGGGGGAAGAATGGCAAAAGTATTGAAAAATCAAACACTCTATCAATGTGAACAGTGTGGAAAACGTCTTCTTACGCCGCATGGTGCTAAGTTACATGAAACTAAGTATTGTTCAGTTGTTAGACAGAGAGAAGCAAAGATTGAACATAAGAAACGTCAGGAATCCTGTGAACATAAACACATGGAAATGAGCTACGGTACATGGTTGGGAGAAGACCATTTGCAGATACCAGAATTTGAATACTGTGTAGACTGTGGCATGTCAGAAATGGATATTGAGAAGCAAAACAAGGAGAGGGCAAATGTCCAATAAATACGGCGCACGCAAAACGGTAGTAGACGGCATCACCTTCGACAGTAAGGCAGAAGCCAAATACTATGAGCAGCTTAAATGGCTCAAGCAAGCCAAGCAGATAAAGGATTTTTCATTACAACCACGCTTCGAGCTGCAAGAAGCATTCAAGAAGAACAGCAAGACTTTTCGGAAGATTGAATATATTGCAGACTTCCTAGTTACTAAACTTGATGGATCAAAAGAAGTAATTGACATCAAGGGAATGGAAACGAAAGAATTCGCCATCAAGCGAAAGCTGTACGAACACAAATTTGATACGCCGCTAAAGGTTATTGCTTTTGACAGATCACTAGGATTTATCGAGCTGGACAAACTCAAAAAGCTGAAAAGAAAGGCGGGGAAACCAACTGTTAAACGTGGTAATAGCAGACGACCGTCCGTTGTGGGTAAGGCAGGAAGATAAGCTTATGACCTGTATGACACGTTGCAGGCAGTTTAAACATTGTGCAAGCCGTTTCGGAACAGATTGCAAACGAATGGGCGGCGAAGAAATACCGAAGATTGGAGGTGAAAAGCATGAGCGGAAAGCCTAACAATCCATATGCAACTGGGCCAGTCATCGAGTGGAAGATGACGAAAGAAGAGCTTGAGGCATATCTGACGAAGCACCCGATTGTGTATAGAGAAGAATTAAAACCGTCACCAACGTTTCAAATGGATAAATGGGCATAAAAAAACACCGAAGCCGCTGCTCCAGTGCTAATTAAATCTCACACTTTAATTATAACACATGGGGGCGGAGCGGATGAACCAACCAACAGAAATAAAAGATTTTGCTACAACCATTGATCAGAATTTAGAACGTGGGAAGGTCCGCGTAATCGTGATTGATGGGAATGAAGGTACTGCCCACGTCACAGACGCACCTGAACACGGAAAAACCATTATACAAACAGCAAAAGGTCATTTTGCAAGAGTTGATCATGAAATAGGATTCAAGATCAAAAAATAAACGGAGGTTGAGGGATTATGAGTCTACCAAAACACGTTGAACTGTCGCAGGCGGTTAAAGCCTGCAAAAACAAAGCAATGACGATTGATGCTGCAGCTGCATATCTTCGGGTTCCTGAATTCGTGGTGCCGATGCTGGTACGTGAAAATGATGATCTTGTGATAGAGGGCAATGTCGTCATGGCAAAACGTGAGTCAAACGGACCTGTCATCTTCACGCTGCTTGCTTTCATGGGGGTTATAACGATCGCTGGGTTGATGCAATGAAACACATCATTAAGTCTATTAAAAAGACTTACAACCTGTACAAGCAACCGTTGCAGATTGGCGACTTGCTGGAGTTTAAACAAACAAACTGGATCATCATTGGCATAGAAGCAGTTGCGATCACTTATAGCCAGCTTGATTTGGAGGAAACGGAATGAACAATCCAGGTATCTTCTCTAATCCTTGCGCTTTCTGCAAACAAAGGGAAGCAGAAAGGCTATGTGATTATATCACCGATTATCACAGAACTCCTATTTTCTTTCGGGATTATAGGATGTTCAAAGAAAGTAATGAAAAAGGGAATGATTCAAGTTGTGATCTTCCTCTCTGTAAAATGTGTAGCAATCATATAAATGGTGCTGATCTATGTCCGTATCATTACGATTTATACAAACAAGCAAAAGACATTCCTCAGCATCTGAGAAAATATCAGCATAGGGAGCGAAAGAGATTAATAGAAGGGGACAAATTAAATGAATCTTAAAAAAATGTTTGAAATGCAAAAAGAGCTAGATGATCGAATCATCCAGGAAAAAGGGCTGGAAGGTCAAGACCTGCTGCCTAACACATATGTTGCTCTAATTACTGAACTAGGCGAATTTGCCAATGAAGGACGCTGGTTCAAGCATTGGAGTAATAAGCAAGAATCCAAAAGAAAAGTATTCACCACTGCAGGTGCAACACCAGAAAATGCTACTCACTTTAGATGTGAAAGTGATGATTGCGGTGAATTTCCGACCATAGAAGATTTTAAAAATTTGTTTGAACCCAGTTATGATGAGTGTCCTATTTGCGAAGCTGGAAGCGTGACTATATACCGTGAAGTTCATCCGTTGCTAGAAGAATATGCGGACTGCATTCACTTCTTCTTGTCAATTGCGATTAAAAAAGGATGGAAAGAAGAATTAAATATTCCAGAAGAAGCGTTTGAGGAGTTCAAAGAAGAAGGATTTGACGGTGGTCTTTCAGGAGCTTTTTTGGAAATGCAATGGCACTTATTAAATTCGAGGTTGTTCGAAAAGGAAGACTTTAAAAATTTGCACTTCCGATCAGCTTGGGGATTGTTCTTGGCAATTGGAATCGTTGGCTTCGGCTTCACCCCTGAACAAATCGAACAAGCATACATTGACAAGAACGCCGTCAATCATAAGCGGCAGCAGGAGGGATACTAGATTATGACATACTTATTATTTTTGATTGACGACAGACTTGTAATTGATTTAAGAGAAACAGATAAAGATGGGTTGATTAAAGGTTATACAGGTAAGCCGGAATACTTTGAATCAAATGATGCATTTTATCAAAATTTAATCGGTTCAGTTAATTTAACTGACGAACAACTAGCAAAGATCGAGCTTGATTTTCATAATGGCGGCTTGTGTGATTATTGCGGAGAATCAGCAAACAAAGTACGTCCTTCTCCTTTTATGGGCGACACCGGAAGCATGTGTAAAGAATGCTGGGATGCGACAAGGCAGGAGTATGCAGCATCGCATGATGAGCATATAGGAGAGTTCGAGGATTATCCTCACTGGAAGGAGCAAGCATAATGACGGGAGTAGGAACCGAATTAAATAGGCTCATAGAAATTACAGAGAAAGTATCACCTAAAGCTTTTATTAATCACAATAATGAGTTGATCTTAGTTCCAACCAAAAATATTTATTTTAGATTAGAGGATGTCAAAACAGACCTTGATTTAAAATGTAAGGTTTTAGCTTGGCTATCTCGACCAAGTTGCAAAGGAGTAGGTCACTACTGGCAAAAGAGAGTGCTTCAAATATTCAACGAATTTTTAGGGACTAACTTCTCTAAAGAAGAAATGGACAATGTTTATACTCACTTAGGAAATGATGTTAATAGAGAATTGAGCATTAGTTTCATTGAATCAGGTTATGACCTGACGGTATTACCAATTGAGCAACAGTTATTGGAGGGCGCACAATGAAACTCAACAATAAACAACAGCGGCAAATCATAGAACGAATGAACGACTTCGGAGAAAGAGGCGTGAAATCGAATGGAGCGGATAAAGAAGCTGTTGCCGGCATGGCTACTCTTCTTTGGATGCTTCAAGTCTTAAATATTGATACTGAATCATT
>NZ_NKHG01000134.1 GCF_002744245.1 Bacillus pumilus
TGCAGGGGCTTTTTTTATATTGTAATTGCCTTTTCTGTTACATGATAAGTTTTAGAAGTAATGATTTTATCAAGTGACCAACCAGCAGCGAATAACACAGAAAAAATTGTTAAACTGATAAATAACTTTTTCATTATAACGCCTCCGCCATTTTTAGTATTTGTTGTTGAGCTTTAATGGTCTTTTTTAGATATTCTCTATTCAATTCAAAATTCCCTTTTTGATAATGATAATCTGCAAGTTTTTCTGATAACTCTGCAACATCTTGCCATAGAAGTTTACTTTCTAAATAACCGAGGCTTTCTTTTACCTCCAATTGATTATACTCTTCAAAAAGTGCATAAATGATTTTTAATTTAGCTATATATTCTTGATCGTCTACAAGGTTTGCTCTATTTATGCCACAAATAAAATATTGATTTCCTTTATCTTTTTTATCTTGTTCGTAGAATACCCATGACAACATATAAAGAGTTCTAATTCCCGAAACCGTTTCGGCGTGTTCTTTAATTTGAATTGAATTTTGAAATTCATTCTCTGCGGTTTCAATTTTCCCAGCTCTCTTTTTTACTAATCCTATATTATGATGTATGACACCAATGATTCTTCGTGCTGTATCCTCTTTAAGCTTTTGTGCCAGACTCAAGGCTTCCCTATAATAAGATTCTGCCTCATCTAAGCGGTATAAGTCATACATATTCGCTCCAAATTTGATATTACAACCGACTACTTTCGCTTTGTAAAACTCGCTTGTTGAATACATTTCTTTTGCTTTTTCCAAATGGTTTAATGATACGAAATGTTGATCAATGCGATAATAAGCATCAGCCAGTTTATAATGAAATTCCGCTCTTTCTATATCATCAGGTACATTCTTTAAATGTTCTTCAGCAATCTTATAAAAATTTATAGCAGCAACATAATTTTTGTGATGGAATTCGTGCATACCTCTAAAGAAGTTTGAATAGTAGTCAAGCGTTCCTTTGACATGGGGTTGTTTGTTCTCTATTTCTTTGAGTAAGTTGGGTAAAGTGGGGCGTTGTTGATTCATTTCAATAGGCTCAAGACTCTCAAGCATGAGTCGATGCCTAAACTCCATTAATTGATAATAAAGTAGTAAATCTTGATCCTCTTCCATGTTCTCTATTTCTCTTTCAACCTGTTCTTTTAAAATCTCTGCATCCGGCACGCTGAATGTTCTTATAAATCTATACCAATCATTTATCAAGATACCAACTTGAGAAGAAAGAATTTTCTCCACTCCCGCTATCCCCTTCCTTAATATCCCTTATAATGACACATATTATCATTTTCGGAATAACTCCACACCGAAAAGAAACCGCAATTATTTCATAAATGAAATCGACACTTAGAAATATCACATTATAAAAATAGTACAAAAATATCTTTCAACCTTAATATGGATATTGTTACGATTTTTGTGTATTTTATAGAAAGGAGTGATTATTTTATAGTAAAGACCTATATGGATAAAGGAGAAAAGTGTACAGAAAAACAGTTCACTATGCTTTTATTAAAAGTTGCTAAAACTTTGGCAAAGTTCATTATTAATCTTCTTTAAATAAACAATAAGTGCTAAATAGCGCTTTTTTATGGAGGGTATTCATGTCTTTTTCTTACGTTATTTTAATGACTTTTTTAGTACTCCTTTTAGTATCTATCATGCTCTATACATTTTTCAGAAAGAAAAACATTGTAGATGAAGCACCCGGCGCTTTTGTTGCCGTTCTTCTTATTTTACTAATATGTTTTTCCCTTAGTATTGTTATCGCCCTTCCAACAGTTATGCTTTACCTAGTATCATTGGGAGTGAATTTTCTTTTCGGTGAATACATCATATATGATTCATTTTTCTCTTTGATTACATTCTCATTGTTAGTTAGCATCATTGTGATTTTTTGGTCATTTATCGTTTTATTTATAGGGAAAGGAATCACTTTTTTGTTAAAGGTCCCAAAATGGGTAACTTATATTTTAGAATTTTTTGCTTCGTGGGCTCTCATTTACTTCTCGATTAAATATGTACTACATTTGGAGAAAATTGAAGTTTCTATATGGGGAAATGGTGCATTGATTTTATCTTTCTTTGTTAGTTTTTTATACATTGGTCTTGATATCATATCCTCTGCGTTTGATCAAAAGAATCAGAATATAGAAGAAGAACCCCATATCCATTAATGGAGAAGGGGTTTTATTCATTTCTTAGCTTTTTCTATCTATATTCATATGTCTATAGAGTTTTATTTTAATAGCATTTCTAACAAATTACGGAAGTTAGATAAAACTACTTTTCAAAGAGAAATCCATTCGTTTTACCTACTTCCGTTTGACTCCTCAAATTACAAAAGCGAATTTTTCATTCTAACGGAGGAGAAGCAAAAATAAAAATATCCCGATATCGATATTTTTCACGAAATCGGGACATCTCAATTACTGATGAATCACAAGACTTGCCACGCACTCCACATGACTCGTATTAAACATCTTCCTCGTCAACATTTTTCGACCTTCGCAACCAGTATGAACAAAAATTTTAATAATCACGAACAAGAATATACGTTCGCTAACTTTCGCAAACTTTTAGATCAAATGTGGTCATTTATGTGGTCAGTGGTCAAAAAAAGCCGTCCTTCTGGGCGGCCAAGTTGTGAGTAATATAAGAAGAAGTTAATCATTGAAATATACGAATTTTTAAATCCTGTTTCAGCGTTTATCCAAGAAGAAATGAAGAAAAATAATACGATTGTAGGGAATATACATTCGAAGCTATAAAGACGGCGTGTTCAAGGTGAATACGAAAAAAAGATACCATTGGCACATTCCCAAAATACTCATGTTCCAAACAATGAGTTGCTGTTCAAGTCTTAGCTATCTTTTCTCGATTTCTGAGTTACAAAAAGTATTATTACACATAAAATCAAGCTACCAAATGTAACTGTATTATTTATCACTTCGTTATTACCGAACGTGTTTAGGTATCCACTTAAAGCTATTAGAACTAAAGCGATGACTATTGAATATTTAGCTATGTTATTCATATGTATCTCCCTCCTCTCAGTTTAATTTAACACAAAAAAATAAATGAAAAAAGATAAAAAATACAATTATATGTTATAATTGTAAATATAAAGAATAAGGAGGAAAGACAGATGAAATTTTACATGAAATTAGTGGTATCAATGATATGCTTCGCAGTGCTCATCTCTATGAGTCTATCGAGTTTTGCGAATGCTAAAGCTACCGGCGAGGAAACAGAAGAGAAACTTGGATTAGTTTCTGAGTTGGATAAAGAATTTATTGATGATGAAGACGTGGAGGACGGACTTGAAGGCACATTAGAGGTTTTGTCTGCTATTGAAAACCTACCAGATAAAGTTATTTCTCAAGGCTCTGATGCTATAGTTGAATGGTTAAATGACCACTCAGATGTAACGTTTAGTAGTGATGGAGAAAATTTGTTTGTTGATTCTTTACCGACTCCATCAACAGAAAAGGGTAACGTTATTACGGCTGCTAGTATTGCTGGTTGTGTTGGTCAAATTGGTATTGCTATAGTAACCAACGCCCTTCCAGTTTTTAAAATAACGAAAGTAAAAAAAGCATTGCAAGCTGCTGGAGGTACATATAAGTTTGTTTCCAAATTAATAAGAGACTATAACTCTTTCAGAAAGCTAGGATATACTAGGTCTAAATCCTATGACATGGCGTTTGATTATGCCAAAAGATATTATGGAAAAGAAACTGTTGCTACTTTACTAGCAATATTCAATATTTCTGCTGTAAAAGGTGCATGCTTCGATTAATTCAAAGGCCCTCTCTAAAACAAGAGAGGGCCTTTGAATTGCTAAAGGATAACGTCCCAGAACCAAAATACGGTCTCTTTCTATACCTCATAAAAAGAATTAATTCCTCACCTTTTTCTGTTTATCCAATTTCTCAATCAATCTTTTCACCTTTAGTAGGGTTCCTTTGTCCTCTTTTGTCTACCCCTTCGGTAAACCATTTGGAAAAGGATCATCTGCATACACTAGTTTTAAAAGAAGTCATGAAATCCGATAATAGATAATTTATATTTAATATTTTTTACTACCATCATTAACACCAATACATCTTTTCATTCACTAAGAAACAAAAAGGTTGATTAATCTTTGATAAATAACCTATCTATAAAGAACATCGGCAATCTTTGGTGTAAGTTAATATTAGCTTATTTTGGACATATTGGAAATTAAATCACTTGATTTTGAATTATCATACGATATAATAATACATCTTGTTTTTCTGCAATCAGAAAACACTACATATTGTGTATTTTTAAAAACCATACTACATATAGTGTTTGGAAATTTATTTTTTCCCTCTTGTCAATTAGTGAAATCGTAAGACGATTCTATATACTATTCATAAGGGCGGTATTTCTTGCGCCCTTCTTCTAAATCTTTTTTCAGCTGCTCAATATCTGACTTTAAGAATAAAACAGTTTTACCCACTTTTTTTATCGTGCTTACTCGACCATCTGTATGCAATTTACTCATACGCTGCTTGTTAACATTTAAAATTTCCTGTGCTTCAGATGAGGTGAGGACCTCGTATTTCATGAAGTCCTCAACCTGCTGCCTGTTCTTCAAATGATATTCCATGTTATCTGCTCCCTACTACATCTTTGATGATTACAAAAAGCGTTGCAAGTATTAAAGCGGCCATGATTACCGTTGTGAAAGTGTTTGTCCATATTGAACGCGTTACGATAGAAGCTGCGCTCAATAGGATCATAAAGAAGATCAATTGTTTTTGGTTCATATTATATGCTAGACTGGTTATAATTATATTGAGAAGCGAGCGATTAACTCGCTTCCCCAGTGTTAGTCCTTCTTATTATCTTTGTTTGCGTCGTGTGATTGTTGGGCAATCCACGCTATTGATGCAACGTAAAAGATGATTTGAAGGACTTTTATCATGTTGTCTAGCATTTCCTCACCTCCTATATTTATTATACTATAACTATAGACATAAATCTATAGTATAGGTAAAAAAGACCTCCCTTTTAGAGAGGTCTTTTCACTTTTATTTCATTGCTTTTTCAATGGCTTTTTTTGTTTTCGGTCCGTAGATGCCGTCAGCAGCAAGCCCATGCATCAATTGGAATCGCTTGACCGCATCCGCTGTTTTCGGTCCATAATAGCCGTCAATTCCGTTGTTTTTTGCCTTTTTATCCGGGTAGTAGTAAACCGCCGCTAGGGCTTGCTGTACGGCTTTTACTGCTGATCCCTTTGTAAGAGGCTTTGTAACTTTTAAAATGCCTGTTGGCAAACCATATGTCTTTTTAGCAGGCTTGGAAGCTGCTGTTTTGGATGGTGCTGCTTTTGTTGGTTTAACAGTCGGCTTTTTATTTGTGTGAGCAATGGCAATACCGGCTTTGAAGCTGTCCCAACGATTAAGCAGGCGGCGGGGACATTCTTTCCCACTCCAATGCTTATGAGGAACAACGTTTGCCAATGGAATCCCTTGTTTCTGCATTAACTGTCTAATAAGCCATTGAGCATTCTCGACCGTCTTCTCAAAATTGCCGTCTGCGTTTTCGCAAATCTCAATTCCAATTGACTTCATGTTTCCGGTTCCCCGACCATCTCCCGCATGCCATCCGTTTTCGTTTAACGGCAGATGTTGATAAATGACTTTATCATCCACTGTAAAGTGCCAGCTTGTAGCTGTATCGGTTTTTTTTACATAATTGACATGACGCAAGGCATTTGCTCCTTGGTCAGTGTTGGCTGTGTTATGAACCGTAATATATAGCGGCTTCATGTAATTGCCTGGACGATTCCTATTGCTTTTTGGAATATAATCTCGAATGATTTTTACCACTTTCATCGTCTCCTTTTAATCTACTTTGATATAGAAAAGGCTGCCGAGTGGCAACCTCATTTTGTTTTATTCTGCTGTTTCAAAATCTCAATTGCTTTGGTGATCGGCTCCGGTACATAAACGCCCATTTTCCCCGCGTTCTCTGTAATGGAAATCAGTTCATTTATACAATAGAAAACGATTGTTACAGTCATGACCAGAAAACCCATTTCAATACCGTTTTCAATAAGAAGTAAATCAACCATATGGGCGACAGCAACCATGACAAAAATAAAGACTTTGCGGGCAATACCGAGCATACCGGTGCGGCTTTTCACCTCCCCATTGATGCCTGCTGCAAACAATCCGCTGAAATAATCAACAATCACCAATACCGATAAAATTGTCAACAGAACGCTCCACCCTCCAAAAAGAAATCCGACTACGCCACCTGCAACGGCAATGATACCTTTATAAAATGTATCCATTGTATGTCCTCCTTTTAGACAAAATAAAAAAGCCGCTTATTTCGCCGCTTGTTTTGCCTCTCCTTTGTTTTTGTAGATTTTAAGTTCTTCTTTTAATTTCTCTATGGTTTCCTCATGCTTTTGCCTGATCGCTTTAAGGCTCGCGATAACATCGAAAGCTGCTGATAATTCACCTTGTAAGGATTGATATTTCATGGTGAGAAATCCATATTCTTCTTCCAACTGTTCATAAGTTATCTTTTCATTTCCCATTAATTCAACCCGCTTTCTAAAATTTCGATTCTTTTTTTCAAGTTTTTCACAAGAGGGATCAAAAGAACATAAATTCGATCATACATAAGTCCCTCGATTTCTCTATTGCCATTCGCATCAGGAGGCCCAAAAGACACAAATTCTTTCAAACCGGCATTATATACGTCTTCGGCGATCAACCCCGGGATTCGTTCGACGTGAGGTATGTCGTTTTCGTTCAGTGCAACTTCTTCATTTCCTTCACTTAAAGCTTTTGAATACTCTTCAACCGCTTGCTTGTCATACCAAGTTTTCGGTATCAAGTCCAAGACCTTTTCATATCTGTCACTCGGCAAATCTTCAATATTCATTTTATACTTGCTTGCAGAAGTCACACGTCCAAGTGTACCGGCACCAGTTATATAAAGGTTAGCCGCTGATGAATAAGTGCGTTTATAAATGGCGTTTGAATATATCCGTGGCCCTGTTGAATCTCTACCAATATGAAAATCTGTATTGCTTCGGGTGTCAGTCAGGAGAACTTCACCAGAATTTTCAAATCTTATAGTTTTGCCGCCTCCAAACCCACTTATATAATTCACACCGTAAAGATTAAGACCCCTTTGGCCGCCGAAAATCCTTACCCCTACATTTCCTATTGATGATAAATCAACATAATTCTGTTGATCGTTAACATTAAATACCGCACTTGCATTTGTACCGTCCCCTGTTGGCCCGTCAAGCCTTAAATATCCAGTGCTAATCCTAATATTCTGCATAGAAACAAAAAGTGACCTATTATTTAAGGTGCTTATAGATAGGTGAGAGCCTTGAACGCCCATCCACCCGATAGAATCATTTGAATTGGATGGATCGCCAGAAAAAAATTCTAGTTTTGTACCTCCGTATTCTCCTTCGGGAGCTGATAATTTTATCCCATAGTCATTATAAGTAGATGTCGCAATTAATTCCCCTCTTTGAATGGATATGGTCGATGAGGAACCGCTGATTTTTCCACCTTTTGTAGTGATCTTACCTTCTTTGACATTAAAAAAGCTGAAAAGGGTATCATCTGATGGATCACGCCTTCTCATAAAAATCTCTGATCCTGTCACATAACTGACATTGTAAGGATCGGGGTCTGTGAATTCTAATCGACTACCGGTTAATATCGAGCCTTTAATATTAATACCTACAAGTGTACCGACTGAGATTTTGTCGGCCGACAAGTCTTTGATTAAGGCGTTTGTGATTGATTGATTTTCAATGTGATTTGTGCCAATTCTTACGGTTGTTGCTGAAAATTGTGCCGTAAAATCACTTGCTGTTCCTCGTGTGTTAACCGCTCGAATACGGTAATACCATACTTGATTGACATCAGAATCATGAACCCAGCCGCCTTCCTTTCCTCTCCAAAGACGGTTAGAAAAGTTTGTGGTGTCAGGCGCAAAATCTTTAACCTGTGATCCATAAACTTCATAGGCCGCGATATAAGAACTTGAATCAAATTCCCAAAGAAGTGCGACACTTGCAAAAAGGCCTTTCACTTCTACTTTTTGAGGCGTTGGCGGCTTGATGTCTGGAAAACTGTTATCATCCACAACAATATCTCGGTCGCGTTCAATATCCCTTATTCTGTCCTCGATCTCATCAATACGCGTGTCAGGCTCGTAAACGGACAAAAATTGCCCCATTTCGACTTTTGCTGTTCCTTCCGGGTCTGATATGGAATATTCTAAAGCGATAATACGGCCGGAAAACTCGATTGGCTCCGCAACTGTTCGATCAAGAGCGAGACCGGTGTCTCCGAGTTCTGCCGGATCGCTTGATAGTTCGACATCCAGAGCATAATTGGTCTGTATTTGGGATGCTACATTTACAAGCTGATCATACGTTTTTTCAAGCAGTTCTTTCGAGTCTTTTATATTTTCATTCTGCCATTTGCCGAATGCGTTTATAACAGTGCCATCAGTTTTCTTATAACCGTATTTCTCTTTAGCTGGCGGATACTCTACCCATTTTTGACCTTTTGGTTTGTCTACTGGATCACCATGTGATTTTTTCCATTCTACTTCTGAAAAATCAATGAAACGTGAGTTGTTGCCGTCTTCATCCTCGATGCTGCCCCCCATCCCCAGAGCGCTGACACAGGATAGGCCATTTCGGTGACATGAATATCTTGAATATTATAGCCGACCTCAAACCGGGCGCCCGTATCCACACCGCGCCGCTGCATGATATTGACGACTCGTTCAATCACCCTATTGCTTTTCGTATCAAATGTAACAGTAAACTTTAGTTCGCCGCCCCATATATTAATGATGTCTGTAATCGCTTCATATGCGCTGATATGATAGAAATTAGTTGAGTTAATCCCATTGCTTGCCAAGACATTCCCTGTCCATCTGGTCCCTGCTAACGCACGATTAAGGGCATCCTGTTGGGTTGTGTTCTGCGGTCGAACATCATCTATGATCCATTCGAGAAGTTCCATTTCTGCCGGCTCGCAATGGGTTGTTTTGTTTGGACCATCATCCCCATTACCGCGATCAATTTCCCGAATCTTGAAAAGGCGGAAAAATCCATCCTTATCTTTAAAGACGACTTGATTTAACTTCGCTACATATTTACTGTCTGGATGGGTTGCATCACAAGTGAATTTGAACGTTGACCCCTGATTCAATTCTTCTCTGAAAACATCATCCCAAAAAGCGCAGGCATTCTCGGCATCACTGGACAAGATCGCAAGTAAATTGTCTTCTTTGTCTAAAATCCATAAGTCTGCCATGTAAAATCACCTGCTTTCTACTTGTATTGGTCTGTAAATCGTATTTCGCTTGGTTGTGTGGCTCTTATTAATGTGTCCTTTTTCGGCGGTATCTGAAAGAAATCAGAAGTATAATGATAGATTGCCCTTTTGTCTTCGCCGTTCAGTGTTGCCGCGCGATTTGCAATGTCGAGCACCAGTTTGTCACCAGCGATAAAATCGAAATTAAGAGAAATGCCCGCTTTCAAGCTTGTATCATCGTTCAAAAGCTGCACCTCATAACTGGACGCAGCTTCCGGGAATGTACATTCAACTATTGGGTAAGTCGGCACCGTTCCGGCACTCTGGACATGTCCTGTTCCATCCGGTAGCCATGTTGTTAATTCATCAGTGAGAGTAACCATAAACCCGGTGAATTGCGCTTCAACGACCGTGAAGCCACCTGCCGTACTTATTGCAAGATACAATTGACTTAACTCTTCCGTCAGGCTTGAGAAATCAAAAGGGAAAGAGAGCTGAATCCATCCGTTTGTATCTCCTGTTAGTCGCACGTTGTCTCGGAAATATACATAAGAGCCATCACTTGCTTTCGTGGCTCTGAAATACAACATGGCACCGTTTCCCTTACTCGAATCAAACGCCGAATTTTGAATATTAACCCAACAAGAGGCATATCCTTTTTTCCCTCTCCACCAGTTAGGACCATCAAAAGGGCAATTTAAATAAATGCCAGGTTGTAGAATCTCAAACGCTTGTTTAAATTTGACTTGATCGGATGAAATCGGAACAACCTCACCGATATTACTCGTAGAATACCAATCACCTTTCCCCTCTCTGAAATCGCCGTTTTTGATCTGGTTGTTATTTGGATCGTCCGAACCGTCAATTATAAACGACTGTTCTGCACCGTGTTTGTATGGGTCAGGGCATGTAAAGGTAATTGTCCCTTTTCCAAATTTGTAAAACTCGTCAAGCTGCCCCGTTCCGTCCAAAACAGCATAATAGGTGCGGTCTGGCTCATCCGGCATGACTAACGGGGCCGGCTTATCTGTTATCAACCATTCTGCAATCTCTTCCTTTGCTTTCTGCAAATCATCGACATCTTTGATAGTCATATTGATAACAAGGGACCGGGGCTTCACCTTGGTATTTCTCAAAATACCCCCAGGTCGCCCTGGGACTTCGATAATTTCCCTTTCTACCGGCGCCCACATTGGCCTGTTCGTATCAAGTGTCACGTGTACATATGGTTTGCTAATTCCATTAAAGGTGAAAGACATTATTTGTACCTCCGTCTATCCCTGAAATCTTGGCGGCGTTGCGCTTGCGTCATGGGTTTGTTTGTTGCTGTTGCGAATTGTCTACTATCGATATTAAAGTTTGTTTGAATACCGGACACCTCAACCTCTACAGGCTGATTTAAGACGGCATCCGCAAGGTTCTGAATTGCAGACATTACACCGGACGTGTTGACTGGAGTTGATGATATGGCCGAAACATCCAATGCGCTTGAAGCGACACCTCTTAAATCCGGTAAATCTGGGACGGCTGCGGCCGCTAGGTGATCCGCTGCTTTATCAATGCCTTTTATACTGTCATCCATACCAATTTCCAAGCCTTCTCCCGTCCATTTACCAAGTCGTTTCATGACCTTTGAAGGGGAGGCGATACGCAATGCTTTTTTGATATTTTTCGTAACGCCGTCAGCGATGCTTTTCGCCTTTTTCCATACAGCGTTAGCCATTGATCCAATCCCCTTGATCAGACCATTTATAATGTCTTTTCCGATCTTGAATAAATCAATCCCTTTAAAAAAGGACATGACCTTATCCCAAATGCTCTTGATCTTGTTTCGGACAGCGTTCATTTTCTCGCCAACGGAACTAACCATGTTTTGAAATTTTTCTCTTACGGTGTTCCACATCCCGCCGAGTGTGTTTGTGAAAAAACCTTTTATTCCGTTCCAAATGCTTTTTGTGGTAGATGAAATAGTGTTCCAGACGGTCGAGATAGTGCTTTTTATTCAGTTCCACACTGTGGCAAACGTTTGTTTCAAGGTGTTTATAAGAGTAGTCAAAAAGCTTTTCAGACCATTCCAGACATTCTTTCCGACTGAAACAATTCCGTTCCAAGTGGCTGTCACTGACGTTTTTATTGCACTCCAAACAGTCGAGAAAACAGTTTTCAAAGCGTTAAGGATAGTTATAAAGAAAGATTTCAAGCCATTCCAGACGGCTTTTCCGCTTGAAGCTATCCCATTCCATATGGAGATGACAGACGCCTTTATGCCATTCCAAATCGTAGAGAAAAAGCTTTTGAGTCCATTAAATAGAGTCGTGAAAAAGCTTTTTAGGCCATCCCATACCGTTTTAGCAATAGAAACAATACCGTTCCATACGGCTGTAGCAAATGTCTTTATGGCATTCCAAGTCGTTTCAAAAACGGTCTTGTAAAGGTTAAAAACGAACGTAAAATAAGCCTTTAGTCCGTCCCAAATCACTTTTGCAACCGCAACAATCTCATTCCATACTTCTGAGAAAAAAGATGAAATACTATTCCATGTATCTACAGCAACAGTTTTAATACCTTCCCAAAGATTAGAGAAAAATTCTTTGATAGGCTCCCAATTTTGGATAATTAAAAAAGCCGCTGCTGCGATGGCTGCGACTGCGATCAATATAGGATTTGTCATAAAAAGAGCACTGACAGCTTTAAAAGCCGTTCCCATTGTCTTTATTGCAGTTATTGCCGGACCTATCCCTGTTACGATCTTGCCCACTACAATAAGCATAGGGCCGAGTGCCGCCGCGAATCCTCCAGCTGCTACAATAGCCGTTTGAACAGGCTTGCTCAGGTTCTTAAACCATTCTGTCGCTTTTTGTAATGCCTTTAATAACGGCGGAATCATATCGTTTGCGACGTCTAAAAGAATTTTTCCGATAGGCTCAAGGGCAAGCATTGTGTTATTTTTCAACTTGTTGAATTTGTCACCCAAGGTTTCGGTGTCTTTGGCTGCCTTTCCAATAGTCTCATCAGAAGAGCCGAGGGTTTTCATTAAGTCATCAATCTCAAAACGTCCTTCACGTATGGCCGCCGCCATATCTGCGCCCGCTCTGGCTCCAAAATGTTCAAGAGCGATGGCGTTCGCTTCTCCTGCTGAACCGGCTTCCTTGATCTGTTTAATGATTTTAGGGAACTCTTTTTGTGGGTCTTTCCCTGCCTTGGCCATTTTTCCGAGAGCTACCCGCAGGCCGCCCATGACCAATTCCATATTGACCCCTTCTTTTTCCCATTTACCCATGAGTGCCGCACTTTCTTCAAAGCTGAATCCGACCTGACGTAATGGCGCACCGAATTGTGTAAGTTTTGTACTCAATTGATCAACGCCGATACCCGTCGTTTGACTGACTTTCCATAGGTAATCCATTGTTTTACCTGTGTCCTTCGATTTGATGCCCCAATCGCCGAATAAACGCGTTATTTGTGCGATTGAGGTCGAAACATCCTGCCCTGTGATACGACTTAAATCAAGGAACTGCTTTGTCAGATTTTCAAGGGGCTTACCAGTCAAACCAGTACGCGTATTCAGATCAGCAAGTGCATTTGAAACAGTGTCGGCATCTTCAGGAACTTGAGCGAATACATTATCAAAGCTTTTTCGCAGGCCATCCAGCGCCTTACCTGTTGCTCCTGTGCCGGCCCGGATGTTTTTTGTTGCCTGATCAAGTTTATTCGCTGACGCTATGGCAGCCCCGCCGAATGCCACTAGAGGGGCAGTGACATACTTCGACATGGTTTTTCCGGCATTCTGCATACTTTGACCGGCGCTTTGTAATTTCTTTTGGAAGCCTGACAAGCCTTTTTCTGCGGGCTTTCCATCAAATATGGATTCAACAACAACTTTCCCGTCTGCCATTAAGTGCCCCCTTTCCGCCTCAACCTACTTGCCACAGCGTCGGCCTTACTGTCCATGGCTTTGATCTGTGCGGCGACTTCTTCCGCTGATTTCGCTTTAAGTGCATAAACCCGTTTGAGCCTTCTCAAGTTTTCGACTTGATCACGGGACATATCACGGGTGATTTTTTGCGTTCGGATGCCGACCACTTCACGGAATTTCGTTTTCTCGCTCAAGCCGTTTAAAAGGGCTTTAAATTTCCGCCAGTGTAGCCGTCCTTGTTGGTCGATTAGATCGATGTTGTAGTCAAATAAAAAAGACGCATATATGAAATTTGCGTCCTGATTGAAGTCATAATATTTTTCTTGGAACGCCGTTTCTTGCTCCTCGTCTTCCGTCTGCTCTTCCTTCTCTTCTCCAATGAAATTTTGTATGACAGCTTGTGCGAAAATGACCTTTTCATGAAGAGACATTTGCTCGTAGTCTTCATGGTTTGCTGCAAACATTTCGGCCATGATGTCCCATTTTTCTGCATTGTGATACGTTTCATCTTCCCCTAATTCAAAAGCCCGCAAAACAACATCAAAGGACACATCAACGGGAATTTCTTTGCCGTTTAAAACGACCACATCATCAAAAGAGTCCGTCAATTTCATGGTTTATCACTTCTTTTTCTTCGTGTAAGATGCGCGCTTTTCGTTACGCTCCCCTGCCGTTTTGCTATAAATGAACTCTCCGATTTTTTCAATTACCGTGAAGAGAATAAGCATAGATTTCCCAGCATCTTCATAAATCTCTTCAAAAGCGCCTTCGTTAAAAAATGCATCGATAGTTTCCTTCACGATTTGGAATGATTCCTCTTGAAGTGCCTTCCGCTCTTCGTCTGTCACATTTTCAAAGTTGATATCATCAGTTTTTTTGCATATTCATAGAATTTTTTCATCTGAGTTAATTGAATTTGCATGCTTTCGTCATCGTAAAAGAGCGTATATGTTTTGCCTCCGATTTCAAATTCTTGTGTCGGTTTATCTAAATTAATTTTGATTACTGACATTGTAAAAGCCCCCTTTTATTTTTATATAAAAAGAAAATGGACGAAAATTTGTCCTTATCCTGCCTCTTGTAATGTTCGTGTTATAATTTCACTCATTGATGACTCTCCTGCCTCATTGACCGCGGTAACGTTAATTGTAAGTTGAGTATCTGCACTCAAGCCGTCTGCCGTAAACGATGTATCTGTCACGTTCTCTGCGAAAACTTTATTTTCGCCTCTGTAGACGTTATATGAATCAGCCCCATCTACAGGACTCCAAGTAACGGTGACGCTACTAGAAGTCGCTTCGTACTGTAGATTTTGGGGCGCTTCAGGGTGTTGTCGTTTCTTCTGGCGTTCCATTGAAGTGAATTTCTACACTGACTTCACCTTTTCCGCCAGCGTCCCCACTTGGGCCGCCGATTACTGCAATCGTACAAGGACCTGACAAAATCGTTCCGTCTGGTTGCTCCCATTTCATTTTCGTTTCCCGCTGCGTCCCAACTTTGATAAATTTACCGAAAATGAAGTCTTGCGCTACATCACCGAAATAGCGATGACCTTCAAAAGAGATGGTCAATTGACCGCCCATAACCGTGGTTGTTTTAAGGCCGCCACCGTTAAGATAGCCTGTTTGGTCATTCTCTTCGTTCATTTGAGGATCAAAAGAACTAAAACCCGCAGCTAATCGGCTCCAAGTTTCCTCGCCTTCTCCGGCTTCCGGCGTAGTGTTGATATGAAATTTATGTTGCGATTGAATTAAAAACCCGATTTCTTGCGCCATTCTATTCACTCCTTGTTATATATAGTTCCGCTTGAAACAATGCGGTGTATAAATCGCCTTGCGCTGTTCTTTCGACAAAGTTTGGGGTAACGTACACCCCGCAATTGACAAAAATAAAAGAGCCATCACTACTTGTGACCGCTCCGTTTGTTAAGGTGTCTAAATGATCTGCGATTCTCTGACATGTGGTATACCCGGTTAACGAATAAGAGTGACGTACCAGAATTTGAAAAGGGAAAGTGTAATGCCGCCCTAAATTCAGGTCTTTGTTAGGCTGGATACCAGGTGTGGGCGAAATAGCGATGCTGTTTCCGTCTTTAACTGCACCAACTTCGATTTTTTGACCTGGTAAAACATTCGTTTCGATATATATTTTCATTCGTTCTAAAAAATCCAATCGCCCACCCCCTAGATATACCGTTTTTTAAGTGCTTCAAGCGTCTTTTTCCATCTGCCAGAAAAGCTTGATTTTGCCGCCTCAAACCACAGGCCCCGTGCGTTCGGGTTCTTATCTTTCGAAAAATTATATTGCGGATTATAGTAAAGTCTCTGGGCGTATTCGGTATCCCAAACAAGCTTCCCTCTCTCAAAATCGGAACTTCGTTGAGAACTTGCGATAAGGTTTCCGGTGTGCTGCGGTGCATAATAGTTTGAGTCTTTGAGGACTTCGGACGAAAATATAGGCTGCGCTGCTTGATGATATTTTGATAGTTTTTTGTCTGCGCCCTTCATTTCTGCCTTGACTTTAAATTTGATCATTTCAAGATCACCTCATAGTGATGAGGCTGGTCGGGATTCTCGTCATAATACGCCTTGACGTTGTTCACTTCGTAATCGATACCATTAAACGACATCTTTGAGCGTTCTACAGGCTTTCTGAACGGTTTTGAGTTTGTCCTGTCTATAAACACTACCGACTGCCCTTCCGTGTCGTCACGGACGTTATTTCGAGCAATTAAGGTGATTGGTTCAACTCGGACATTTTCGATTGTGATCGCTTCGGCGTATGAATCAGGGTCGCCGTCCCATCCGTCATCACTGCCCTTGTATTCGTGATAATCGACCGAGTGAAACAGCAGCTTTAAAGGGATTGGCTTAGCCACGGACGAACACCCCTCGATACAGCAGGCCAGTTTTAGACAAAAGAGAAAGCGCGGCCGGACTTATACGCCCAGCATCGCGCACTGAATTTCTGTCAGACCCACCGGAGCCGCCCGAATAGCTGAAAGAGCCAACACTTACACTATCCATGCTGCTGGCTTCTCCGGCATTCACCTCAGCAGTGCCGGCTTTCACGACGTAAAACTCAACTTGTGCCGCTGTTGCTTTACTTACAATGTCTTTGATTATGTCGGGCATTTTGTCGAATTTGTTGCCGTATAGTCTGTAACTTGTCACCTCATCGATGATGTCGCTTGCTCGTTTGATATACCGGTTTAAATCTTCATCGGAAGGGGCAGGAGCCCCCATGTAGTCGTTTTTATAATAGTCAGGAGTGATATATGCCATTGTCACCCCTCTTTTCTATTCTTTTTTAGTGGATTTCTTAGCCGCTGGCTTTTCTGCCGCCTGCTTTGCTTCTGCAAGCTGCGCTTTCAAGCTTTCGATCTCATCAAGAGCCTTGTTGTGCTCCAAGAGCGCTACCGTGCGACCTCCTGTGGCTCTCCGAACGACTTTTCCGTTCTCATCTACCTGATCATACCCGCGTTTCAAATAACCAGACACAGCCGCATCAGCGACCTTTAACACCCGGTTATGCTTCTTAACCTTTGCCATGTTTTTAACCTCCTCAAAATTATTCCGCTGCTGTTTTGGTAACGATCTCCGACATTGGAGACTCGCCCGATCTGTTTACAGCTGTTACATTGATAGTTAATTGTGTATCAGGACTCAAACCGTCAGTAATATACTTCGGCTCGGTTACGTTCTCCGCGAAATTCTTTTGTGCTCCTCTGTAAACGTTATATGAATCGGCCCCATCTACAGCATCCCATTCCGCTGTTATAGAATCAGTTGTACTCTCATACCGTAGATTCTGGGGCGCATTAGGGAGTAGCAGGGTCAACGTTGAAGATGATTCCTGGCACTTTCTCTTCGTAAAGGAATACATCATAATATTGACGCTCATAGTACAACCATTTGCCGCCTGTTGCAGCTGTTGGGGAATCAAGGGAAACAAATGCGTATTTTTCCGGTGCGATCACCGCAGAAGGATGAACAAGAATCATATTGATCTGCTGCGCTGATTCGTCCGACTGCGCTCCTTCTGTGAAGTCGTATACGGTTTTCATGCGGATGGACGGCACAATGATAATTTGGACCTCATCGAGACGTCTCACAGCCCGTTGAACGTCACCATTATTGGAATTAAGGTTAATTTCTCGAGAAATACCGGCTGCATTTTTTAAGATCGTATTCATCGGGGATGTGAGATAAAGGATTCTACCTTCTCCCGGTACCTCCGCTTCGTCCATTTGCTCCATATAGCCGTCAAATATTTTAAGAACGTTCGTTGAATCGATGGCTGTTGTATCAGCAGTTCCACCGAATCCCGTAAACTCTGCATACAGCTTCGAAGCCATATATTTGTCCATTTCAGGGATTTTCTGCTCTCTGTTGAATGTGTTCGTGATGTTTGCAATGGTAATTGCCATGTTTGTTTCATCGATGTCAACAGGGTCAACCAAAGTACGGAATTCACGATCATTCGTAAGAGTCTTCAATTCATAATCGTTATCAACATTACGCTTGTAACTACCGATAGAATCACGATCAACGTCAACCATTCCGCCAACTGTGATTTTAGGGATTTTAACCGTTTTTCCGCCCGCCCATTTAATGTTACGGCTTCCAGTGTTGAAGAGTTCGTTAAATCGTCTCCCTACTCGGTACGGCTCTTCAAGAGCCTGCTGATATACTTCTGCATAGTTTAAATTTGCCATATAAAAAACACTCCTTTATTGTTGTTTAAATGCCTGAATCCACTGATCCATTTCCGTAGGTCTTTGCTTTTGATTCGGTCCGGTTGTGTAAACTGGCTTAGATGTCTCTTCTGCTTCACCTTTGAAATGCGGGTACTTTTCGAGTACCTTTTCAATGGCTGCATTCATATCCACCTCATCAGAAACAAGGGGCTTAGCAAGCGTCACGACATCCTCAATCGCATCCTTTTGTACACCAGCCAGAATAGCCGCGTTTTGCGCCTTCAGACTTTCGTTTTCGTTTGCGAGCTTTTGAGATTGGGTTTCATACTCTTGCAAGCGTTCGGACTGTTTCTGCGCCTCTGTTTTTTGAGACTCCTGCCATTCCCTGAACTTCTCAAGCCCTTCTTTTGCCGATTTGAAGTCTTCTATGCCAAGCTGTTTCAAAAGCTTTTCTTGCGTCTTCTTCGTTTCCTTAGCAATCAGGTTGTTTACATCACTCTGCGGCAAAAGTTTTTCTTCTTGTTGTTGCGAATCTTGTTGTTGTGGTTCTTGTTGTTGTCCTTCCAGATTATCCGCCGGATCGGTTTTTTGATTACCTGCGCCGCCTTCGCCTTCTTCTGCGAAATGCTGCAAGTCCAGTCTTAAAAGTTTTTCCATGCTAAAACCTCCCGAATGGGTAAAAACTTCTGTTTTATTTACCGCCCACTACAGATAAACGGGCAAGAAAAAAGCCTTACACCAAATATGTAGGCTCCTTATCCTTCTCTAATTTTTTGTTGTGCTCATCAACCAAGGAATCGACTGTTTTTCTGAGGAAAAGCACTTCCTCCGTCATTTGCCCGAAATGCTTTTTTAAAATCTCATGATCATCTTTTAATCTTTGATATTCTTTCTTTGAAACGAACATCGTAGCTCCTCCTATGCGTAAACTTGTTCTCGATCCCTGCGCCTTGTACGGCCTGTCTCGTCGATAAATTCCCTTAGTTGTGCCTGTCGCCGTGATATCTTGGCTTGAGCGCGTTTCATTCCCACTTCATCACCAAGCTTTTCAAAAACGGCCAGTTCTCGCTTGCCTTTTCGTATGAATCGCTCAAGATTTCGCTGTTTCTGGCTGTTTTCGTATGCATCTTCGTTCTTTTCTTCGTCTACAGGGCGATAGCGTTGCGTTGAGACGCCGGGAATGTACGGGTATTGAAAATGTCCGCAGTTAATACCAAAAAGGCCGTCAGGCTCCCCCATGCTTGTATCAGACAAGGCCGGATATTTCGGATCATTGCCGCTCCTGCTATATATCTGCCCTTGGTATGGCGCACAGTTTGGACGGGCGCCTTCATGTGAACTGATTTCAACCAGATCAACACCCCAACTATCAAAGCGTGCATCCTGCATGTCGTTTGCAACCCGGTTCCCCATTGTTCGTATTACCTGCGTGGCGTATTCTTCGGCGTACATCCGAGCGCCGTTGCTTTTGGTCAGCGTAGGGATACCTCTCTCAGCCCATCCACCCAGTGTACTGCGTAAAGCCTGCTGCGGCGTTTTCATCCCTGTGATAACATCAGCCGTCGCCTTTGTCAGAATGTCTCGATATACTTGCTCACAATTGTTTAACATACTCGTATTGATCATGTTGAAAATGCTCGACGATTGCCGCTCAAACGCTTCTAAAACTCGCCAAATTGCTGGGTCATCTCTTGGCTGAGGGGCTTCCGTAAGGGGCGCGCCCGCTTTCATGGCTCTTTTTAACAAAGATTCGTTTGAATCAATAGCCGCTAATCCCACATTCAACAGGATTTCAGACACCTTAGATGTTTTCAGACCGCTTTTTTTTGCGATGATCTTAATGCCCTGCTGTCTGATAGGACCGATCTGTTCAAGTTTCATCGTATACCATGCATTCACGTCATCTTCTAGTGCATTCTGGTCATTGGCTAATGCTTCTGCGATACTTTCAAGGATTTCGGTTTGAATCTCTGTATAAATCTTGGCAATCGGCCACGTCATTTGTTCTAATTTATTCCGGCTCAATCGGGCCATTAAGCACCGCCGCCAAACATTTGATCAATGTCAGGCAAATCATTCGCCTGCTCTGCTTTAACTTCTGCGATGAGGCTCTTGGCTTGCTCTTCCGGTATCTTGAGAATGTTTTGTATCGCCATCCATTTCGGGATGTCACCGCTATTTTGCAACTTGAGCCAAAAATTCGCGTCAGAATCCCGATCCTCGACTATTGAATCATCGAAGTCAACAGTTGCCGTGATATTTTCAGGGCTGTGGAAGATGTCATAAGTAGACGCGACTTCGCAAATGGTTTTAACCAGTTCTTTTAAGCTTTCCTCGATAATAATTTCATGACTGTTTTTCGATTTATAGGTTTTGCTGTTCTCGCTCACGACCTCAGTCGCTGTTTTTAGCCCTTTCCCGTCGAATGTGAAGGTTCCAGGGCTAAACCCGATCTTTTGGGCGAATACATCTAATTGCGTCTGCAATCCTGAGATATGCTCATTTATACGCAACGAGATATCATTCTCAACGATCTGTTGTTTGTCCATTGAATCAAATTCGAATGCCTCGTACACTTCGTCATTTTCATCAAACATACGTGTGATTTCTTGAGTTTCATTGTCAACCACAGTTCTAACGGCTGTTGCCGGAACCATAATCCGCTTTTTACCGAGCCTGTATTCACGCAAAAAACTGTCGTAAATCGTATCAATCGACTTAATGTTATTAATAGCATTTGAAAATAAAGAAACCCCCAACGGTGATTGGAGATCGATGTTATTTGCAATATTCGGCTTTGTATAAACGAATAACGGGCGTGTCAGCTTCTCGAAGTATGTTATAGGCTCTAAACCATCGTATAGGGTCTCTAACGGGATTTCTTTGCCTATGTCGTTATCCTGATCAGATTGAAAAAGCTGATTTCTTACAACGTACTTCGCACTCTCCCATTGATGCCATTCAAGCAACGTATACCACTTGTTCCCCTTTTTGAATCGACTCAAGAAGATGCCCTCATCAATGCGGCCGTTTGAATAGGTTAACGGGATAAAACAATCTGCCGTTACAAACCCAATCTTGACCTGCCATTTACCGAGCCTGTCCTTTTCCGGGTACACTTTCATGACCATGCCGCCGAGCGCGAACATATATTCAAGATGATCTTGAAACATTTTATAGAAATTGTTGTGATTCAGGACGTTTGTGATATTTTCGGCCGTCACATCATCAGAAATATTGATTTTGCACCTTTCATTGAAGATCAGGCGCGCCATTTCCTCGCTTGCCACTTTGACCATGTTCAGTGTTACCATGCGTCGTTTTCTTCGGCCGCCGGAAATGGTTGTATATTCAACCTCATGAAACGGCTCTTTGTTATATGTCGGAAGATACCCTTGATATAACGGCAGCCATACATTTTCGATATACTGATAAAAGTCATCTGTCACGGGCAAGTCCTTTATTTCCGAGACGGATTTTATATTCTTGATCAGTCCCATTTTCTGCATCACCGCCTTTACTTTTGCGATCAGGCTTTTGAACATGGTGTCACCACCTATATCACATAGTTTTTATAAAAGTAGTTTATTGCGTATCTAAATTCATCCATACTGTGGTTATCCTTATCAATCGGCTTGCCATTGTCATCACGACAATATAAGCCGCTCTCCTTGATAAAGTGATAGTGATCATATCTATCATCATCGACAAGAATCACTTGTTCATTAGATATAGCATTTTGAGCACGCTCTATGCCGACCTCAATCCCCTTAGAACTTCCTTTGATGTCTCTGGCGTTGTTGTCTGCTGTCATCGTCGCAATACGGACAAGCCGCAATTCCTCACGCAAGGATTTACAAGCAGGGTCAACAAAGAAATCACGGTACCGCATTTCGTATTTATCCACGCAATAACGGACAAACGCCTTTATTTCCTTTGCGTACTCACTCATGGCCTTAACTTGACCCGTCTCAGCCCCGGAATGATAGTAGTGAGCGACACGATTCAACCGCCATTTCCCTTGATATTTAGTGATGATGTTGCATGAGACGCTTGTTGCATCAGATTGACCACCGTCAGCCGCAAAGAACATCTCAAGTGGCTTTCCAAGCAGTGTCTTCGTTGTGTGTTTCTCCAGATCAAGCATTCCATAGATAACACCTTGAGGGTTTACCCTTTTTCCTTCCCAGTCCCTTTTAAGGAGATAAGGGTTTTTGACAAGTGTGTTGTAAATCTCCTGTTTCCGCTCGTCGGTCAAAATTGGGTTGTCGTGGATTGTCCAATGCTGCCAACGTGTGTTTTGAACCTCGAAAACATCTTTTATGACCGGGTGATTCGGAGCCGGAGGGTTAAGATCGGCCAGATGGTAACGCATCTTTGCCGCAAACGTCCGCCGGAAACACTCCTGAATCATGTCCATGTGCAGTAGGTTGATCTCACAGAAGACGACAGAACCAAGAGACATACCCGTGATGGCCTTTACACTATCTACCTTACCGCCGCCCTTGTAGTAAACTTTCTTTATCCCCGTGGGCGTCTGGACTTCTAAATGGTCTCCCAATTCGTCATGCTTGACCTTCGCCAGATTCCCGAATTGATGTTTTAAGCCAGTGCCGTCTCCGTCAACGAAAAGCCGGTAGGCTTGTTCTTGGTTATAGGCCACAATTAAATGGTTCTGGTCCGGCGTCAGGCTCAAATAAAGAGCATAACGAAAATGCCCCGCTGTCGTTTTTCCAGACCTGGGTGTGCCTTCGTTAGCCTCCAATGTGTGATCGAATGGCCTTGTTATGATCATTTGTTGTTTGGACGAAAACTTAATTTTCATCGTCTTCACCTTTGTTCACGGCTTTGAACAGTTCAGCGACATTTGCAATAAGCGCAGTATCTCCTTTATCGCCTTTCAGTAGCTTAATGCGTTCTTTCGTCAGTTCAGTTTCAGCCTTCATTTTCTCGACCTGAGCTTTCGATAATTCATCGATATGAGCGTTTTTAGGGTCGAACATACCTAAATGCTTACCAATCAGTTCAAGCGCCTTTAATGGGTCACCACGCTTTACCTTCGTGGTGATTTTATCAGCCATTAATTCTTCTCCGTATGGCACTTCTGTTACTGTTTGCGTCAACTCCGTAATAATTGACCCATCGATCTGATCAGGAGGCAGCAGGGTAATTCGTCCGGTTTCTTCGTCCCATGTCATCAAGTCTCGAATATCAGCAAAAGCAAATTTCGCAAGCTGATAAAGTACCCTGTCAGCAGTAATATTTGTTCGTTTTGAACGTTTTTCCATTGCCTCAGAAATCGCCTTTTCAATCTTAGGGTTTTTTAGTAGTTTGTGCCCTTCCACTCCTGCAACGGCTTCGCTGTTTGCTTTGTAGCCTGCTCTGATATAAGCCTGCGTTGCGTTCAAATCGATTAAATATTCATCTACAAACCTTTTTTGTTTCGGCGTCAATTTATTCACTACATCCTCACCGCCCCCTTCTGATTCGTGTTTATTTTGGGATTTTCATTTCCTCTAAACTGCCGCCGCACTCTACCTTTAAGCCGATACTTTTTATAGAGATTCTTCACCGGAAGCAGTTTACAGGGAACAAAAAAAGCACCCCGCAGGATGCTCTCTTTTAATCAAATTTAGAAGACGTTTTATACTTATCAAGAATTTTTTCAATTGTATCAGTGGCCGCTTGGATCGCTTCATGTTTATTAGGATAAAAGATCAATTCACAACCAAAAGGCTTCAATTCTTGATTTCCTGCATGCTGTCTTTCTAATAACTCCGAAGGTAAATCACCCCAAAGTTTCTTATTTTCTACAATTTTAAATTGAAATGATGTATTCTCATTCGGAACATCTAAAATTTCAATATCAGCAGCATAGTGTGAACGGAATTGAAATCTATAGTTCTCCACTTTATAAACCACACTACCTGTTTGATGTTTGTATGGATATTTACTCATGTTTTCACCTCCCACCTTTTTATCGGCAGAAAGTGAACACATGAAACTATTCGCGAAATTTGTCGAACGATTTAACTATGTTATGTTTTTAATTTTATATTAAAATAAATTCATTCCTAAACTGGGTGAGAGTCGCCTCACGGATTGGTCCGAACGCGTCAATCACAGACTAGCTAAATGCTGGTCCAACTCGCCTAGATGGGGGTGTGGATATGGAAATCCACGTCAAAATTTCCAGAGAGTTTGCGGTGTCTATTATCATCGCTATCGCTCACGCCTTTCTCCGATAGGAGAGAGGTTTTTTATTTCAGCTCGCAAGAGCAAGTGAAAATATATTAATTTGTGGTGACGCGGGAAATTATGCCTCCCCGTCCTGCCTTCAAGTTTACACTGCGGTTTTAAGTGATTTCAAATGTTGAAGAAAATTGACTTTCTTGACTTCTTTGACGATGTTGCCGATTATTTCAGTTTTGATTTTTCTAATGGTGTCTCTTGAGCATTCAAGATGATCCGATATAGCGGTGTAACTCATTCCAGTCATCATGCAGTCATACACGATTAAATGTCTTTCCTCTTGCATTTGGTCCACAGCTTTATTAAGAAAATTAGCAATAGCTTCGTATTTGAGCAGTCGCTTTTCTCTGCGGTCAAGATGCCTTAGTTCAGCTTGGCTTATTCCTGCTGATCCTTTAGGCATTACAGCTTCATCACCGTATGTTGCCGTGAGCTTTTGACCTCCTGCAAATTCAACACGATTCAGGAGCCTTGTGAGCCTGTCGATCTCTCGAAGCATAAATTCATAGTCTCTAATCCATTCTTCTACCTTCCAAGCAATCATTTGATCTGTCATCTATATTCCCTCCCATTATTTACGCTTGTACGCCCCGCCTTTGGCTCTTCTCAGTCTTTGCATGTTTTGCCCCATGAGTTCACGTATCTCTCTTTCTGTAAGCTCCTGCGGTCGTTTTTTCGGCTTTTCCTTCTTCATGGCCGCTCCTTTCTGACAAAAAGAAAACGGACACCAACCAGCACCCGTAAAAGGTGTTGATCAGTGTCCGCAGGCTCTCCGTCTTGGACTTATTAAATTACTTTTTCAAAATTCCGTTCAAAATTATCAGCAAAGCAGGTATCCGTGTTTCCGTTTTCCCAAACAATAAATAATCCTGGTTGAGTAACTAACAATTCTTTCTCTTTTACGATGTGCAATATACCGCCTCTAAATCTTACTTCCAATACATCGGGACGAAGGTCTAAAAATTCTATGATGTCTTCACGGTTTTTCCCGGTCCATTGAATTGCTTCAACCTCAATGACTACTGGCTTCTTTCTATATTTCATTCCGCTACCTCCGTTTGCGGATACATAGCAGCTTCAACCTTTGCTAAGACCCTTTTTTCGATTTCATTTAAATCATGCCCGTTCATTTCTGTGAAAAGAATGTTGTCCTTTATGGCCGCTAGTTCTGATCTATCAAATTTGATTATCATTTTCGCTACCCCTTATCTGATATTAAATTTAACGGACTCAAAGGTGCCGATATAGTTTTTCTTTGCTGAATCGGTGTAGCAGTCCAACTGGATAACGTATGTTCCTTTGCCGGTGCGTTTGCGAATTTCTTTAACACTAAACGACTTTAGAGGCGTGGACGTTTTGAAACTGCCTCTTTGTACAAGGTTCGTATCTGTTAAACCGCCATTGGATCGCTTTTTGTAAACTCCAGCGGTGTAATATAGTGTGCTCGATCCTTTCTTTTCAGCTCGCCAATCGACCGTGTTTGCTCCTGCATAATAATTCGTATCATCCGTAAAGACTCGTGCTTGATGACCATATCCCTCGGTTTGCCAGTTTGACCATACCGCTTGAGCAGACGGCGCATAAAGCACCGTCGCAAAAATAATAGTTAGTGTGATTAGTAGTTTTTTCATTTGAAAACCTCCCCATGAAATGTATTTCGCTTTTTGACTTCAAAAATAATAGGTAAACCGTCACCAAAACCATCATCAAAATGTGTGCAGCTCCCAAATTGAGCAATCAATGCTTCTTCCATCTCGCTTTCTGTTGGATAGTGGTCCCATTCGCCACAATCTATCGTTTCTAAAACTTCTAAAGTAAAAACTGATTTTAATTTCATCTTCATTCACCCTCCGTTTTCAATTTAAAGCCTGCTGTCAAAGCGTCTTGATAAACT
>NZ_NKHG01000135.1 GCF_002744245.1 Bacillus pumilus
CACCCATTTAAGCCAGTAATACCAACGGTTTTCAATTCGATTTAAGAGGTTTATTCTATTAAGGATTATTTTCTAACCAATTTTGTAATAGACTTCTCATTCTCAAAGAAGGGATAAACAATGATATTTTTTCTCCATCTCTAATTGCAGAACGCCATATCCATTGTAACAATTCTGAAAGTGCATAAGCATCTTGATCAATACTAATATCATATCTCTCTTTGAAATAGTTACAGATCATTCTATTCGCATATCTGTTAATTGTATAAGCTAAGTGTTTTTTATGCTTGTATTCATTAGTAGCCCTAGCATTACACGATACAAATCCTTTTGTGTAACCATTGCCTTTTATTTTGTTTTTATGTTCACTGTAAGTTGTCCACATAGCTTCATCACTTGAAGATTTAACAATGTTGTTAAAGTAATTAAACACATTATTTTTTACTTTTTTTAAGGTATAAGGTGATTTATTTCTGTACCAACTAAACGATAATGAAAAATCTAATTGACCAACAGCATTTAAATTTCCTTCATATATCGTTATTAGTTCTTTAAACTTTTCCTTCATTATTGATTCAAAAGTCGAATCTTCTTCAATGAAAACATATTTTCCTTCAACTTTTCCCGATGACATTTTTTGATATGGTATGTCGTTAATGTCATAGTAATACTTCTGGATTTGAGCTTCAAACATGTAAGTCAAGATATATACCTCTTTAAATAATTTGAATATATCGGCCGGAAAATTCCAAATCAAAATATTGTCTCTAAAGTAAATTAAATTGTTGTTTAATGCCATGTCTCTTATGTCATTGTATCTGGTTTCGTAGTCTCTCTTCTCCTCATTCCACTTTACGTAACCGTCTTGCACATAAATTAGTTCAGAGTCAAACAACGTTTTGAGATCGTGCTTTTTAACCTGTAATTGTTCTACGACACCCATGACCTCATCAAGTATAAGAATATAATTGCCCGATAAAATTAATTCTTTAGTATCTTCATTGGCATTTTTAAATAAGTTATGAGTGGCAACTATGTCCTTATTTTGTGAAAGTAATTCATGAAAAGAATCAAACTTATACTGTACATTCTCACCTTTGCTTCTTATTTTAGGTTCATACATTTGCCTTGATGTAACTTTCTTCTTTATCCGTTCCACTTCATTTAGATAAGGTGTTAAGAAAATAAAGTTCTCATCTTTGTTTGAATCATTAATTTTGTTAATTGCTGCTGAAGTTTTACCGCTCCCCATGATTGAATCTATAATTTTTACTTTTGACATTCATTCTCTCCTATTAAAATTTTATGTATGGCGAGCTGAGCTAACGCTCACCGTTTAAAGCTTTTAATACAAAGTAAGACAACCATGAAACAACAAGTGTCAATGTAGCTATAACATATGTCCAGATAATAAATGATTGTGTGCTGCTGTTGAATAAGTCTTTAATAAGCCAGAATACAATGAATGTGGTACCAAATGTTATAAGTGAGTACCGTAATTGTTTATGCTGCATATATGTTTACAAAGTGCTGCAAGGTGCTATAATATAGATGACAAAGGGAGAAGCAACTCCCAATGTCTAATGATGTTTAATGGCGTATCCGTTTGCGTGTCCTTGACCTAGGTCGCTTACGTGTACGCTTTTTCTTTTGGCTTATACTTTTAGTGATACTTACAACCTTTTCAATAATCACAAGCGTATTGATTAAGACTGTAGTAAGACTGATTAGTAAAGCCATAATTATAGTCACCTTTTCAAGCACTTTTGCACCTCCTTTCCATACTTATATTATAACATATAATCATGATAATGTATGTAATTTGTTGTTTAATAATTGAATTTATTCATATTTATTTTTGTGCTTATATTCGTTTGTGCGGTGTGTTGTATATGATTAGATAGATTGGTTGTGTGATTAATTTAAACCTTTGTATGAGGATGTGAGTGTGCTTATAATTGATGTGGTGATGTGTGTTGTGAGGAATAGAATATAGATGGATGCGTGTGTTATCTTAATTAATTGATATAGGTTAGTTAGGTTAGACAATGTGAGAATATTAAAGTTATAGTATTAGACTATATAATATTAAATAAAAATAACACTTCGATTTCCTGCCCCCTGTTATTCATACGAAGAGTTCCGCATAATGGAACAAACTTTCAAAATTACTTCATTTTTTTAAAAATTTTAAAATTTAATCCAATAAAGCATTGATTTTTCTATTTAATTATGCATTCAATTAGCCGCAAATAAAAAAGCAGACTCACAAAGGAATCTGCATTATAACTATAATTATAAGACGTATTCACAACCATAAAACACCAGTAGAGGGGGGTATATTAACATCCAAACCGCATAAATAAAGAACAAACGTGCCCATAGCACTTCCATTTCCACACCCTTTAAATTTTATCGATTTTAGCCTATTTTCTATCGTACTTGCTATCGTAAACGCCTTATATATCAACGTTTCTCCCTTCCTCTACTCACCCATTTTTCACGATTTCCTCTAAATTTGACCTCTTTCCCCTACTCCCACAACGACTTTACGATCATTCACCATTCATAATCATCAAATTATCGACAAACTTATTGCTATTACTGTGTTTTTTCTAATTTTGATCAATTTTACGATATCGTCCTCAAAAATTTACGATAACAAAAAAATGAGACAGTCAATTGACCATCTCACCTGGTTTTATCCCTTTAATGATTTAAGTTTATCTAAATAACTCCCCTTGCTTACTTGTTTCTCACCTTTGTTAGTATTAGTCTGCTGCCTTAAAAATGCTGACTTTGAACTAAATTTCGGAACGTATACCTCTTCTTTAATTGGTTCAACCTTTCTAGAGTCAATCAGTTCATCTAAGTGCTTCATTCTGTCGTTAATCCATCCTAGACCACTTAAAATACAAATCACTTGATTCTTACCAGTATCATAATACCCTTTAAATAAATCTAATGGTTCACCCTTACTGAAAAGCCTCTTAAAGCTAATCTGATCAGTTAAATCTGCATTGCCGTCTATAATAACACCAGCTTTAACTAATGAATCAAAAGTGTCTGCACTATATATCGATTGCTGCCATGACTGTTTAATATCATCATGAAGACTGTTTGCGAATTTCCCTTTCTTATATTCAGATAAATCCATTTTTGATACCACTGTCACACCTGGAGTGCTAAGGATTTGATTCAAGTCCTTTTTGTCTAATGTACTGTAGCTAGATGGAAGGTTTGTATACTCTTCAATCTCTTCAAGCATATCAATAAATTGCTTGTTTACCTTTTGATATAGGATTGGCTCTGAGAATGATTTAATGCCCTTTTGAGACACTTTAAGATTGTCTAGTGGAATTATATTCAATTGTTTTTCTGACAGCTCTGACAGGCACTCAACAGTGTTTAATTGATTTAATATCACTTCACTTTGATCAGGTAATACAGGGACAGCAACAACTGTTTTGTTATCCAAATACTCATCTAATAATTCAATTAATGTCGGTGCAATTCCTGATCCTGTACCTCCTGCAGTTGAAAAGACAACAAACACAATTTGAATAGATGGTTTCTCCATTGCTTCTTTAATAAATTCAACAGATGATTCCCAGTTATTTTTAAAATAGTCAATAGCTGCTTCCCTATCCTTGCCTACTCCCTCGGATCCTACTAACTTTAGTTTATCTTCAACAACTTCTAAACTATTTAAATCTGAGCTAGAGTAATTGACAGCAATACTGAAATATCCTCTTTTCATTGCTTCGTCTGCAATGCTCCCACCACATTGACCAATTCCAACAAATCCGTACATTAAATCATTTCCCCTTCCAAATGATATTCTAAGGCCATAATTCCATATGAAGTAATAATGAATTTATGGTGCTTACTTGTTGAGTCTCTTTCAATAAGCAGCAGTGCCTCTAATTTACTTAAAGCTGATCTTATAGTCGCTTCTGAAAATTGAGTGTCTAACTTAACTGATTCGATCTTGAAGTCTTCTTTTGTCATTCCTTTTATTAGCCTGTTCGCTCCGCATTCTTGCAGCAATGTTAACAGTGATACATCATCAATATTTAATCTGGCAACGACTTCATCAAAATATGTCATACTGCACCTCCACTGATAGAGTAACAAAAGTTATCCATATAGACAACTTTTTTTATCTATTTAAGTGAATTTAATTGAACATTTGAATAAAGACAACACATAATATAAAATTCTCATTGGGTGATATTATGAAATATAAGGTTAGAAGCAATTTAAAGGACTACCTAAACTCTAAAGGTATTAAACAGAAGTGGCTTGCTGACCAAATAGGCACTAACTCCAGTAGAATTTCTATTTGGTGTGCTAATAATGATGAAGGTTTCTGTTCCAATCCCCCATCACTTCCTTACGCTATAGCATTATGCAAAACGTTGGAATGCGAAATACATGATCTCTTCTCTATTATTGAAGACTGAGTAATCAGTCTCACTCACAAAATAATAAATTACATATATTTTATATTGACTAAAATACAAATTACATATAAAATCACCTTATATCAAATTGAAATGAGGTGATTTATTGGGATCATGTAACACGCAGGACATTATTGAACTTCTTGAGTATCGGATTGTTAATGGTATTGCTTCTCAAGAAGAGAACACATTTTATGAAGACTTCAAATGGTTTGGCAAAATGGACGAGTCTTCTACCCTATTTAAAAGATTGGCATTACATATTGAAAGACAAAATAACAAATAGAGGAGAGCGCTTTTGGGGAGAAAAACAAATGATTTAAGCAAACAAGTGTTTATTTATAGTCTCGATACTTCTAGTTTTTATAATGATCGGGAGAATTTATTACATAGAAAGATTTTAAAGTCTTATAGATATAGAGATTTGCTTAAAACACATAATGGGGATACCAAAAAAAATAAGAAATACATAAAAAACAGAATCGCTAAATTAAAACAGGAGTTAAATCAAGCCTTCAGTGAACATGAAAGTGTGCGAATGCTTAGAGCTGACACGTTAACTGACAATAAAAAGATCGCTATGTTTGATTCAGTTATGACTCGAACCCTGGGTATAAAAGAAAATAATTTTTCTGATGATGTAATTGTGGTTCAGGTTTACCACTTTCAGGTGTTCAAGAGTATTCTTGATAAAGGTTTTGTTCATAACAATGAACTTTATGTTTATTTTACAAGTTCAGCAGGACAAATCAGAACTAAAAAAGCTTGTTTTATTAAGAAATCTACATATGATAAATACCAAAATGCTTTGACTTGTGGCCTAAGTCTTCAAGAAATTAATTCTAAAGGCGGCATGAATATCAATAAGTGGAATGCCTATCTAGCTTTATCGAATAGTGCCAGCAGCCATTGGGATATTGATATAAGTAAAACTGTTGTTGTTGATGACTTAGAGACTGAAGTAATGAGTGAAGTGGATTACATAAACCGTGATACATACGAGATTACTAGAAAGAAAATGAACATCCCTATTGAGCACACTGATGGTTGTGGGATTATTTCACCAAAGCTAAGTAAGAAAAGTTTTATGGTCAGACTTCCCTGGGTTAAGGGTTTGTTAGTACCTTTCGACTTTCAACGGTTTGCTGAACTACATAATAAAAAACAAATTACAGATATATACGGTAAGACGTGGGATATAAAGAAAGATGATATTCAGATAATTTTCACTAAATCACAATTCAAGATGTGGAAATATTATAAGTCCTGGAGCGATTATCAAGAAAAGTTTGTTTTGCACGGTTGCCTAGGTGCAAAATTAAACGAAGAAGACCCTTCTGTTGAAGGCAAGCTTACATATCAAATGCTTCAAACTCTTACTGATATTACACATGAAGAGCTCAAGTTTATTAGTAACAAAACTGTTGAGGAAATAAAAGCTATTGGGAATGATAAAGATGTAATGTTGAAAATTATGGGGGCTACTGAGAATCGAAAATTCAGATCACCATTACAAAATGCATTACTCCTCTATCCTCAGCTATTGAATGATGATCATGTCAAAGAAACTATTAAGAATAAGAAAAAGAGTCTTGTTAAAGACGCAAAATCAGGCAAGCTGCAGGTTGAAAACTCCAAGTACACATATCTATGCCCTGATTTATACGCATTTTGCGAAAAACTGTTTCTCGGTATCGATAAGCCAAGTGGATTATTGAATGGCAGCAATGTCTATTGTTCGTTATATGACGAAGGAGAAATTGACGTTCTTCGCTCCCCTCACCTTTATAGAGAACATGGGATAAGAAATAATGTGAGAAGTAAGTTGTTAGAAGAATGGTTTATTACTAAAGGAGTTTATACAAGCGTGCATGATTCAATCTCAAAGTTGTTGCAGTTTGACAATGATGGAGATAAAGCACTTATCATATCAGATCCCCACTTTGTTGAAATTGCAAAGAGACATGTAACCGACATCGTTCCCCTTTATTATGAAATGGGTGTTGCAAACAAACAGATGATTAACAGTGAAAATCTCTATGAATCTCTGACAAATGCCTATGCAGTTAATATTGGTGAGTATAGTAACAATATAACGAAGATTTGGAACAGTTCTTCAGTGAATATTAATGTTATCAAATGGCTATGCGCTGAAAATAACTTCGCTATTGACTATGCAAAGACGTTGTTTATGCCTACAAGACCAGACAATGTTGACAAACAAATTAAAAATTACATAAAAGACAAAGTACCTTTCTTTTTTGTTCATGCTAAAGATAAGGATATCTCTTCTGTGCAGCCTATTAATGAGAGTACAGTAAATAAACTAGAAGAAATCATTCCAACTGATAGGATTAATTTCAAGGCTGTTGCTGGACATTTCGACTACAATTTTCTGTTGAAAAACAAACGCATTAAAGAAGATGAAGAATTGGTTAATGAATACATAAAGCTTGATCGCAATAAAAAATGGCTTACTAATAATGAAGAAACCAAGCCAAATCAGAAGTTATACGTGTATAAGCTCATTAGAGAAAAGCTACTTGAAATAAATAGTGATGAACAATATGTTGTGGATGTTCTTGTGAAACATCTATACAAAAAGAAAAGCAGGTACAAGGCCACCTTATGGGAATGTTTTGGAGAAGTCATTCTATACAATCTCCAAAATAATTTAAAATCACACATACCATGCCAGAAATGCGGCGTTATGATTAAAACATCTTCAAGAAAAACCAAGTACTGTGTGAAATGTGCCAAGATAGAAAAAAACACTTTGAATAAAAAATATTATCATTTAGGAAAATAGAAAGCGCCTTGAGCCTTAGAGCCACAAGGGATACAGCGTTTTTGTGCAAAAATAAAGTTGATAAAAAGCGGCTTCAGCCTTACAGCCGCAAGGGTTTAGGCCGCTTTTGGAGATAATCGTCATAAGGGAGGTAAAAAGCAAATATCCAAATTAAAAAGGTTAGTATATCTCCCCTCCCCAATTTTTTAAAATACAAATTACAAATATAATCAGGAGGAATAAGAATGAATAAAATAGAATTAGTCTCAGCAGTGGTTGAAGCAACAGGATTAGCAAAGAAGGAAGTTGCAACAGTTGTTGAAGCAACATTGGATGCAATTGAATCTACTCTTAAAGAAGAAGGCCAAGTTAAGATCGCTGGGTTTGGCACATTTGAAGTAGCTACTCGTGCTGCACGCAAGGGTCGCAACCCTCAAACAGGTGAAGAAATTGAAATTCCTGAAACTAAAGCACCGAAGTTTAAAGCTGCTAAAGCCCTTAAAGATGCTGTAAAAGGTTAATTTTATTTAAATAAATTACACACTTCTTCAATATTAGAAGTCTATCACGAATATGAATGTATTCGTGGCTGACTAATGATTATTAATAGAATAATAGTCATTAGTGGGTTGACTGCCCTGTACAATTTTGTTCTCCAAACTGACTCACTCCCTTTCATAAGATAGACCTGGCTCAGATTTTAGGAGATGGCTACTCCTGAGTCGGATAATATTCATTTATATAGGTTTGGACTCCACCTCTTCAACTTATACCAAATGAATATTATCGGGCTACAAATGCCGATAAGTCTTTACGCTCAAATGCGACTGTATCCTAGCAGGGACTTATTTTAGGAGGTATTTGCTCGATTATAAAAACTAATTGCGGTGTTGAGCTTCGGCCTTCACTTAAGGTGATTGGATGCGTCCGATCTTCTTTTAAACTATATTTTTCCTAAGCATGTACCTTCTCACACGAGGTATAGAAAAAAGCATGCAGAATAAGAGACTGGCGATCTACACGCAATGTATGTAGATAAGGTGTGTGACCTGACAAGTAAGACAGAATTTGTCTCAGGAAAGGTTTATCGAGGGTCTTACCTTTCTATTCAATTGTACACTAGCAAGGTTTTCACTTGAATAACAATTACACTTGGTAATTCTACAGTGCAAGAAATTGCGACTGTCTGACTTGTGGGTTAGCTAAAATTTAGTAAGAGTACTGTGTGTGCTCCTGTCCATGAGGTTTTTCGAATTGGCGATGTGGTGGCGGAATAGGTAAACGCACAATCTAGGTGGAATATTAAAAGGTTCCAAGTCAATACTGAGCCGCTAAATAGAGCAGACGTTCCTAGTCTATACGGTTATACGAGGTGCAAATCCTCGTCCACATCCCCATTTTGTTAATTGAATCAGTTTTTACCCACCTCTTTCATATGTAGAGAGGTTATTTTAATTAGTAAATTCCTTCGGGTGTTTCCCCAGCACCCTTCCGACATTTCTTCTTTTATACTTCTTCTCAATCTCTCCTTTTTCGGGTGTGCCAATGTGTCGGCATTGGACATCCGAAGGAATTTATTCGGTTTAAATAAAAATTACATACTATTTGGAGGTTTTACAATGGCAAGTAAAAAAACTAATCAAGTTAATTTAAAAGGATTCTTCGATATGGACGTTATGGAAGTCATCGAAGTTAAAAGTAACGAGGAACTTCCATACGACTTTAAAGAAATTTTATCTGAATTTAATGGAAAACAGGTCAGCATTACAATTAAGGAAGAAAATGATTTGCCTGTTAAAGACAAAGAGTAAAGGTTGGTGAATTAATGGTTGATCCAATTAAATTGAAACGTCATTCTGATGAAAATCTGAAGCAGTGGAAACTGCGGATTTGTGAAAACTATAAGGAATATGGTCTTAATAACTGGAATGAAGTCGCTGAAGTGATTAACAAGGAAACTGGAGACAAAAAAGGTGAATCAGCTTATCGAAAATGGTTTACTAATTTCAATGAAGGTCGTGACTATCAAAAAGAAGTTGTCGCTGAAGGAAACGGAGCAATTGTTGAACTTGAACTGAAGAAAATCGAAGTGATGGAAGAACGTAAAAAGCTGCAAGCTATAAAGAATGAAATTCACAAAAAAACGAGAATCAAAGGCAGAAATGAATTAATGTACGAACATGTTACTGCTGCAATTGAGAATCAACCTTCACTCCCTCTCCCCTCTTTCAAAGTACTACAACCCAACCATAAACAAAGAGCTGCAATCTTAGGATTTGGAGACGAGCACTTTGGCAAAGAATTAAAGAGTATGAATAATGAATATAACGAAAAAATCTACCTTGAAAGAATGGCTCAACTATTAAGTGACACGGTTGAATGTATTCAAAAAGAATCCTTGAATGAACTCGTAGTATTAAATGGTGCTGATAGTGTTGAAGGAATGGCATTGCGTGTTTCACAGTTAACTCCTTTACAATACGGTTTCATGGATCAAGTAATTAAATATTCACGTTACAAAGTTGAATGGCTCAAAGAGTTATCTAAATATGTGAAGATTAAATACATACATATTCCCTCTGCCAACCATACCGAACTGAGACTACATGGAACGAGTCGTGGTGAAATGCCTAAAGAAGATGTTGAGCGCATTATCGCAACATACATTCATGACATGCTACAAGAAAACGATCGAATTGAAGTACCGCTTTATGATGATGGCATTGTTGATTTCAGTTTACTAGAGTTTGAGTTTGTTGCTTGTCATGGTCATCAGATTAAGAATAAGAAGAATGCTATACGTGATCTTTCACAGCTGAAAAGAAAATTCTATGACTATATGTATATTTCGCATTTCCATCATGGGAATATGCTGACTGTTGGTGAAGCAGCTGGTCATAACGTACAAGTGATCCAACTCCCTTCTGTGATGGGATCAGATGAGTATAGTGACAGTTTGATGACTGGTGCAAAAGCTGGTGCTAATCTTTCGATCTTCGAATCTGGCAAAGGAAGAACAATTCAGTACGATTACATACTTAATTAATCATTACTTATAGGGTTGCGTCCAATCGCTACAAAGGAGAAAAATATGAAAACTATTGATTTCGTTAAGAAAAGCACCATAGATACATTTATTGAAATTGAGAGAAAATCTAATGAAAAGCGACTGTCATACACAGAAATTAAAACCTTGGTTAAAACAGCCAGAGAGCTAGTTTCTGTATTGAGTTCTTCACTGACTGTCGATCAGAGAAAGGATCATTCAGATTTTTTTAAGGAGTCCACAGAAAAGCTGAAAAAAATCGAAAATGATCTACAAATCGCTTTAACGAATTCATTGGAGAAGAAAGACTACAAAGCTCACTTCGCACTTTCTAATACTTATAAAGACATTGTTGGTCTCAAGAACCAATTATATGTGCCTGTTGATTTAAAATGCCTAGGTGAAAACATTAAGCGCTTAGGTGGCCGTGGTACGGTCAATTTAGTTTAAAACTTTAATTTTATTTCAAAACTACTTAAACACATTTAAAACGTCTAGTTAATCTGGGCGTTTCGTAAAATGTGTTTTTATTTTTTATAGGAGGTGAACAAATTGGCAGTTAGTAGATTGACATGCACATGCTGTGGAAAAGAACAAAGTGCAATACAATTCTATAAATCTGAGTCACCCTTTAACAAAAACTCAGGGAAAATAAGTGTTTGCAAATCATGTTTACAGGAAGAATTCAAAAAGGCACCTGAAGACATTAAACACATACAGAGTATCTTCCGAATGATTGACAGGCCATTCATCTATGACATTTGGATGTCTTCTCAGGAAGAAGCTAAATTAAAGAGTAAGGGTAATCAATTGAATGTCTTTGGTACCTATATGAAGAACATCGGTATGAAGGATTTCATTTTCAAGAATTGGTCAGACAGTGAATACGACGTGGAAGAACAAGATGAATACACTAAACAGCTCTTATTATCAAAAAGTGATAGTGGTATATCCGAACAAGATATTCAAGAATTGATTCACTTTTGGGGACGTGGTTTAGATTATGAAGATTACGTTTGGCTTCAAAATGAATACGTTGACTTTACTAATCGCTATGAATGCGACTCTAAAGGCATGGAGCTTTTAATAAGTCAGATATGTATGACAATGCTTGATATTAGAAAACGAAGAGAAAATGGAGAAAAAGTTGATCAGCAGCAAAAAACTTTACAAGATCTACTTGGTTCAAGTAATTTAAAGCCTGTTCAAGAAACTGGAGCAAACGGGGCTGAACAAGAAACGTTCGGAACACTGCTGAAAAAATATGAGAATGAAAGACCTGTTCCAGAGCCAGAAGAAAGATGGAGAGATCCTGATAAGATTTCAAAGTACATTAAGGTTTTCTTTTTAGGTCACCTATCTCGTATGTTAGGCGTTAATAATAAATATTCTGATGAATATTGGGAAGAAATTGATCAACTTACAGTAAATGAACCAACTGAAGAAGATGAGGAAAACTCTGATGGCCTCAATTAACAACTTCAAACCAGATAGCCACAAAAGAACCAAAGGTATAAACATTTTCAAAAAAAAAGACATTTTGAAAAGAAAACAAAGTCCGAGAGATTGATGGAAGGTATTGGAGTTTGGGCATCATTTTATAGAGCAAACCCTCATCGGTTTGTTAGAGAGTACCTAGGCATCACTTTAAAATTATTTCAGTGTATCTTGATCTATATGATGGTTCATAACCATTACCTTATGTATCTTGCGAGTCGGGGTCAGGGAAAAACATGGTTAACCTCGGTTTACTGTTGTGTACAGGCCATCCTGTTCCCTGGGACAAAAATTGTTATTGCCTCTGGAACTAAAGGTCAAGCAAGAGAAGTTATTGAAAAAATAGACGACCTTAGGAAAGAATCGATAAATCTAAAACGAGAAATTTCTGACCTTAGAACTTCTTCAAATGATGCTAGAGTAGAGTTCCATAATGGCAGTTGGATAAAAGTTGTCGCTTCAAATGATGGAGCACGATCAAAAAGGGCTAACCTGCTCATTGTTGATGAATTCCGAATGGTTGATTTTGAAATCATTAGTAAAGTTTTGAGGAAATTTTTAACTGCTCCCCGCTCCCCTCGATATCTTGAAAAAGAAGAATATCAACATCTAAAAGAACGAAACAAAGAAATTTATCTCTCCTCATGCTGGTATAAAGTTCATTGGTCATACAACAGGTTTTTAACTTATTTTAATGCAATGATGAAGGGTTCAAAGTATTTCGTGTGCGGGCTACCATACCAAATCGCTATTAGAGAAGGTCTTTTAGATAAAGATCAAGTTAAGGATGAAATGTCCGAAGAAGACTTTGATTCAGTTGGTTGGTCAATGGAAATGGAAGCACTATGGTTTGGCGAATCAGAAAAAGCATATTTCAAGTACGAAGATTTAGAGAAAAATAGAAAACTGGCCTCTCCCCTTTTTCCTCAAGATTATTATTCGTTAATTAAAGATTCGAATTTTAAATATGAGCCGAAAAAACCTGGTGAAATAAGACTGGTTTCAAATGATATTGCTACAATCGCTGGCAAAGAAAATGATGCAAGTGTTTATACTGTTTTTAGATTATTGCCTAATGCCACTGGATTTGAAAGACATATTGTATATATGGAAAGTTTGGTTGGTGGTCATACTGGCACGCAGGCAACTAGAATACGCCAATTGCAAGAAGACTTTGAATGCGACTATATTGTTTTAGATACTCAAAATGCTGGAATTGGTGTCTATGATGCGCTTTGTCAACCTCTTTATGATAAAGAAAGAGCAAAAGAATACGAGCCTATTTCTTGTATAAATGACGATAAACTAGCAGATCGGTGTACATATCAACACGCCAGTAAAATCATATATAGCATTAAAGCTTATGGTCAATTGAACAGTGAAATAGCGGTCTTATTAAAGGATGGATTTAAAAGAGGAAAAATCAAAATGCCTGTAAGTGAAAATGAAGGCAAAGAATATATGAAAAAATTCAAAGGATATGAATCATTACCTGAAGAAACTAAAGCTAAGTTTATATCTAGTTACGCTCAGATAACATTACTGATTAACGAAATGATTAATCTTGAAGCTGAATATGCAGACAACGGACAAGTTAGGTTAAAAGAGCCTAAGAGTAAAAGGAAAGACAGGTATAGTTCTGTTGCCTACGGAAATTATATCGCTTCTTTGCTTGAACGAAATATGAATAAGAAACATGATTTTGACGATGATGATGATTTAGTGTATTTCTAATAGATTAGAGGTGAAAAAGTGACAAAAAAAATCAAACAAGTTGATATTGAATCTGAGGAATATAAGCAAATGTTGAACGACTTTGAAACGTACACATCCACTTATGCCACTGGTTTTGTTTCAAATTTGTTCTCCAAAGGAATTATAAATGACGTAACAGCAGAACAGTTAAAAAACTATTTCTCTTCACCTGATGAGCACCAAGAAGAAATCGAAGATTTAGCCAACTATTTTTATGTTTCCACTGCTGAAATTCATCAGCTTTTCGAACTTATTGAAGCTCTACCTACATTAAATTTTAAAATAGATTCCTTCGAAAATCCCGATGCTTCAGAAAGCCATATCAAAACAATAAAAAAAGTTTTGCATAAGAATAAGCACAAGCGATTAACTAGAGATTTGATGAAACAAACAGCAGCTGCGGGTACATTAATTGGAATTTGGTTAGGTGATAAAAAATCCCCCTACCCCTTTATCTTCGATGGATTGAAATATGTGCAGCCGTCTTACCGTAGAAATGGTGAATGGGTATGTACCTTGGATATGAGCTTTTTTGACAATGTCTCTGATAATGATGCCCACCGCAAAGACCTCATTTCGAATTTTCACCCCTACATTACATATCAAGATTATCAAAACTTCAAAAAAGATACCGTTCAAAATAAATATATAGAGCTTCCCCAAAATAGAACATTCTGTCTTAGAACTGGAACTCTAAAAAGAAATCAGGGCCTAGGTACATCTTGGGTTGCCCCTGGTCTATATGACGTTCTTCATAAGAAAAAGCTTAAAGATGTTGAGCAATCCATTGCGAATAAAATAATTAATGCGGTTGCGGTATTGACAATTGGTACTGATAAAAATAATGGAGATTACAGTAACCAAAAACTTCCTAAGCCAATCAAACAAAAGATTCACTCTGGAGTAAAGCAAGCGCTAGAGAAAAACCAAACTGACGGTGTAACTGTCGTTTCCATCCCAGATTATGCAAGCTTAGACTTTCCTGATGTTAAAACTGACGGGTTGGATGGCAAGAAATTCGACCATATAAACAACGACATTCAATCTGCATATGGTCTTTCTGGTTCAATGTTAAATGGTGAAGGTGGTAACTACGCAACTTCTTCATTGAATTTAGACACCTTCTATAAGCGTATTGGTGTTCTTTTAGAAGATATTGAACAAGAAGTGTATCAGAAATTGTTTAATCTAATTCTGCCGAAGAACCAAAATGATAATTACTATATTGTATATGACAAAGAGAAACCGTTAACTCTCAAAGAAAAGGTTGACTTATTGTTGAAATTAAACGATAAAGGATGGTCGATTAAACATGTAGTTGACAATATTCCTGGGGTATCGTGGGAATCATATTTAGATCAAACACTTCACGAAACCGAAACATTACAACTACAAGATAAAATTAAGCCATACCAAACATCATATACATTCTCAGGTAACGATTCAGGAAATATTTCTGATGACAGTTCGACTAATGAAAACACTTTAAAAACAAAATCATCAGACGGGAATAACACTCCATAGCTCTCCCCTTTTTGTCTTTGGAAGGAGGTGAAAATACTTGAAAGACAAACAAAAGAAAATTGATTATAAACTTCAATTGAATGAAATTAAAGTAAACGATGATCCATCAAAGTTATCTTGCACATTTGTCATTTTTGACTTCGAAAAGTCTCATAATAACACTGTAATTTCAAAAGAAGTAGCTCTTGAAACAGCTACTACCATTATCAATAAACCAATTGTAGCAAAATACAATGAGGTTGATTCCATTGGAACTGCAACTGATTCATTCGGGTCTCATGAGTTACACTTAAGCACTGATAAACACGGTGATTTAGAGGTGAAGATGGATACCGCAGCAATCGGTGTTTTCACAAGTGAAGGCTATATCATGGAAATGTTGGGCTCTAATGGAGAAAAGACCGAAGTTCTTGCTGCTGATGCCATTCTATGGAGATCACGTTTTAAAGATGCTTGCGATCTGCTTTTAGAGTGGAACTCTAGAGGAATAAATATCAACACGAGTTGCGAATTATTGTATTCAAATTACACATTTAAAGATGGTATTGAATACCTTGAGTCACCTGTTTACTTGGAGGGTCATGCTATTTTGAACTCTGAAAAGCGTGGAGATCAAGATGTTGTACTACCTGCATATGATTCAAGCAAACTATTAAGTTTCAATGAAAAAAATAAATTCGAAAAGCTTGTTGCTCAAGCGATTATCAATGAAAAAGAAGGTGAAAATGTGAAATTCAAAAAAGTTTTTGAATTGTCTCACAGTGATATTAGATCACTATTGTACTCTAAGCTAGATCCACAATTAGGAGTCAATGTTTACTCATATATTTGTGATGTTTATGAAGATTACTTTGTCGTCAACATTGAAGATCACAACGCAGAGACAGACTTATATTATAAGTACAATTACACAAAAAATGATGACGTTATCGAAATTCAATTCGACTCTAAACAAGAAGTGTTCCTTAATAGAAATTGGGAAGAGGTTACTCCAGAAGAAGTCACGAAACAGCTTAATGCAAAAGATCAGGAAATTAGTGATTTAACAACTAAATTGTCTGCTAAGGAAGATATAGAATCTAAATTCAATAGCGCAAGCGAAAAACTAGTGCAGCTCAACCAAACGATTGAAGTGTTAGCCCCTTTTAAAGAGCAATACGAAAAAGTTCAATTCGAAGCTCGCTTAAAAGAAAAAGGTGAACATTTTAAAGCTAAATTTAATGCGTTGAATGCTTCGGAAAAATTTGAAACTGACGAAGTTCAAAAACTTCTATCAGAAATTGCGAAACAGGATGATGATTCAGATAATGCTTTATTGCAATTGAATTCTATCCTGGTTGATTTGGTTTCTACTAATATCTCCCCTACCGAGATCCCCCCTCTCAGAGAACAATCCAGTATTCGTAAAGAGTTAATTCCAGAAGATGATTCATTCGAAGCAAGATATTATATTAAATAATTGGAGGCAAAAATTAAATGGCTACTAAATTACAAAAAGCTATTACTGAAGTAGGTAAACATACTACAGGCAATTTAAATTCATTAAAAATTAAAACAGTGGCGCATGGCGCTAAAGTATCTGGGTCTGATATTGATAATTTCACATTAGTGGAACTAGGATTCAATTCAAACGGAGATCGTATTGCGAAAAAATTGTCTGATAAGACAAAAAAGGCATATCTGATTGCGACTCCAGAAACTCGTTACATGGGTGAGTCATTAAGAGACTTTTACAATGGTGAAGGTGAACGTGCAAGAATTGTTATTCTTGAGCCCGCTTATACTCGCTTTGATGTTTCGGCATTCACACTTAACACTGGTCAAACTGAAGTTAAACGTGGACAAGTGGCTCATTTCGACATTGCTTCGGATAAATATATTCTGAGTGATGCTGCAGCGCCGCATGAAGACTATGAAGACTCTTCAGCTAAATTCCTAGTAGTTAATGGTGAAGATGACCTTAGTTATACGATGGGTCAAAAACTTGTTCGACTTGAAGTAATTGAAGCTTAAGTAATTACACACAAAAATTTCTCAATAAAAGGAGCATTTTAATGTTTGATAACGTAAAAATTAAAGGCCTATTCAGCCGTGTTCTAAACAACCAAATGGAGCAAAAGGATGAATCGGATATCAAAGAATGTATTAAAAAAGTATTTGGCGATGGCACTGTCACTCCTGACCCTTCTTTGTTGCATCAGTTTAACAACTTGGTTGTAGAACAGGCTGACGCAATTGCGAAACCTAAAGTTACTGAGTTGTTAAAACTATTTGCTAATACATCTCAAGAAAAACCAGGCAACTTAAAACAAATTAAAATTCCTAAGAAAAACAAGGCTAAAGTAGTATGGTCTGCTTCTGGCTCAGGCGTAGATTTAGTGCGTGTTGAAGGACGTGAATCAATTACTGCTGTTCCTCAAATTATGTCTACTGGATTTTATTACGAGCCACTTGACCTTGTAACTGATACAGTCATCGCTTTTAACACTCTTGTAGATGACATTGCAAATGCTAAAGTTAGACTTTACTTGGACGCAATTCATGAATTGACTGCCGCAGCAGTTACATCTGGGAAAATTCCTGCAAATAATGTTCAAACAGGCGCAAACTTAACTCTACAAAAGTACAATGAAGTCGCATCTGTCCTACAACGATATGGGGGTCGTCCTGTTTTTGTTGCAGATACTCTGCTAATTGATTATTTTGCTTTCCAACAAGCTACAGATACAACTTACAAGAATCTATTGTCAGACAAAATTAAAGACGAATTGCTTACAGCGTTAAATCCATCAACGATTGGTCGTTCTACTGCAGTGAATTTAATTAATCCTTTCACTGACGAAACTAATTCAAAAGTTGAGCTACCTGTAAATAAAGGCTATATGTTTGCTGGTGGAGTTTCTCAAAAACCATTTTCAGTAACTGAATACGGTGGTTTAAAGCAACAGACAGAGCAAGATATTGAAGATGAGCGAATTAAAATGAAAATCACTCAGTCTGCTTCCATCATGCTTTTATTTGGAGAGGCTATCGGTATCATCGAAGAGCAAGCAGCAGTATCTATTTAATTTAATTAATAAGGATTTTTTTTAGGAGGAATATTAATTAGTGGAAAAAGTTAAATTAGCACGGTATAGAAACACATCGTATTTTGTTGGTTACACAGGTGATGGAGCTCTCAAACAGTACAATTGGGCAGGGAGTAAAAGTGGAAAAGTTGATGTCAAAGAAGTTCCAAGAGAACTAGTTGATTGGTTAACTATGAGTACCGTTTGTTTTGATAAAGGTGAATTGGTTTTGATTGAGGAGAATGAGGAATCAAAAGAAATCCAAGACTCTATTAATGATGTTGAGACCTATGTTAACAACACTCATACCAAAGAAGAAATTGAAGCTATGATTAAATCTAGCACCGTTCCTCAACTTAAGAAGAAACTAGCTGAGATCACTGTGGAAGCAGAAAAGCAATTTGTGATTGATGTTGCATCAGAATTCAGTGACGATATCGCTAAAGGTAAGCTAACAGTTTTAGCTGACTGGATGGGTGTAGAAGATAGTTCTATCCTTTTTGATTAGGTGGTAATTTATGAATACTACATATGATCAAATTTGGCAATGTTTCTTGGACAACTGCAAAACCTCTGACATAAACCTCCCTTCGGATGACGAAGGTATTTACTCTCAAATCAAGAATGCCTCCTTTCTTTTCAACAATCGGTTTAGAGATAATCGAATAAAGTGTGACAATGATACAGAGACTGTAGATCGTCTTCTAAATGAAGATGATCTGCTTATCTTGGGAAACTACATCCGTTTAGTGTTTTTGAAAAATGAATTAACCGCTTATTCGAGTACATGGCAACCCTTCTCCAAAGACATTGGGACAACTCATTTTTCAGCGCAGATTAAAGCACTAGAATCCCAAGTGAATGAGCAGCAAAGAACAATTGACAAAATAATTTTTAATACGGAGGTAGATTTCGTATGAAATTATACGTAAACGATCAATTGTATTCTAGTTGCGTTCCAATTAATGAACACCTTATTAGACTAAGTAGGAAAAATAATTCAGTGCTATTCAAATTGGAAGAATTCCTAGATAAAAAACTGATTGCTGACCCCTCTTTGTCTGAAATTAGAGACATTATTTTGTCAGTAAGTGGCGATATCGTGCGTTTGGAAAATTCAATTGTTTGTGGTGATCATAATGAGGGACTATAAAAATTACCATAAGTTTAATCCTAATCAGAAGATTTCTTTTGATGGTAGGAGTATTTTTGAACGTGGATTAGAAGGATTTCAAGGTGAAGAGGTTTTTGTTGACGGTAATTCTGCTAAATGTCTGATTCAATCTAAATCAAATGACGGATTATTTAGATACATATTAGCTAAACCTGATGAGATTAAATTGGGTAGTGTTATTGATTGGGATGCCAGAAAATGGTTGATTGTAACACAGCCTTATGACAATAAAATTTACAAAAAAGCAGAAATGCGACTGTGCAACAGTTCAATCAAATTATCTTCAGGTGACATATATGTAGACACAGATAAAATCAATGAAGTCACTGGAAAACCAATTAAAAAACTTGTTCCTGGTGAAAGCATTGAAATCCCTTGTGTGTTTGAGAGAACTGTTTCAGTTAACGGCTCTGATCAGCCGATCAATCTTCCTGATGGCCAAGCCCACATCACTCTTCCCTACTCTACTAATCCTCAATTAAAAATTGGGTTAAAAACGCAATTTTATTCAGAAGAGTACATTGTCCACGATATTGATTATTCAAAAGTAATTGATGGCGTGGGTACCATTAAACTCATCGCAAAAAAGAAAGTCAGTGATAACAAATGAGCATGATGGTACAACATATAACGGATATTTTTAGAGAGATACTGAACGACAGAGATGTTAATCGCCTCCTCTATTATAAAGATGATCCCCTTTCACCTGATCTTCCTGATGTCCAAAGTTTGGATAACTATTATGAACCTTCTGTCGATGAGGAAAGTGGTATTACTCTCCCACCTATCTATTCTAATTTATTTAAACGTGCGCCTAAAACTGATGATCTTGACTCTAAGCCAATTTGCAGAGTGTGTATATATTTAGGCTCTGGTATTCCCAAAAGCCCAAATGAAAGCTACAAACTCCTAAGCCAAGATATTATGATCGATGTTTACACACACATAGACACTTTTGAGGAAAATGAATTCAGGAACACAAAGATATCTGATAGGTTATGCAATCTTTTATTCGATAAGAACATCACTGGTTTCGGTTCAATGATTACATACAAGAGATTGCTTATTCCTAATCCCCCTGATGGTCATCTTGGATACAAGCTAATTTTCACGTTTGGAGCTTCTAAATGATTGACAAAGAGGGTTTAAAACAATTTTATTTTCTTGGTCGTGCAGTTGATACTGAAATTGGGAAATTAAATTTTATACGCTTAAAAGACTACCCTGAATATGCCATTCATTTGAATGCTATTAAAATGTCAAAAAAAGAAATTTTAAGGCATTATAAAAAGCATAATATCAATGGTGAATTAGATCAATTGATATTTGATTTGAATAGGAGCTCTCTTTTCAACATCGTCAATAATATCTTACCTGACTTCAGCAATAGTTATCATGCGATTTTGACAAAAATTGTTGAAAATCAAGAATCTCTCACAAAAATAAATGCAGAAAATTTCAATAAGATTAGATTGATTATTATGGATATGCACTGTCTATCAGAAGAAACAATAAGTGAGAATGAAGAAATTCAAGAGTTTAATGATATCAGTAAAATGCTAAAGTCTGACTCCCAGTCGGAGTTAAAGGATATCGTAAGTTGCGTAGCTGCTTTTAATGGTTATGATTACGAATACATTGGTAACATGACTATCTATCAGCTCTATTTATCCTATTATAGGATGGCAGAAATAATGAACTATAATACCTCTATATTATTCGCTACTGTATCCCCAACAACAAAAATGGGAGATTGGAGTAAATATGTAGATATTTATAAAACTGAGGATCATCATTTATCTAATGAAGAATCCAATAGTTTGCAAAAAATGTTTGGAAGCCAATAAGGGCTTCTTTTTTTATTATAAGGAGGAATATATTTGTCTAAAGACACTGTAATTCATGACGTTGGTAAAGTCTTGATTAAGAAAAAAAAGTGACGGACGAGTGTTTGGATCAGCCGTTACTCAGCTAACATCCCTCGCTCAACAAATCCAAGAAGATTTTCTAAAAGCTGGTTGGGGTAATGCGGATGTTTATACCATTCGCTCTGATAAATCTTTGTCAGGTAATATTAGAAATGCATTTTTCAACTTAGAATTCATGGCTATGATTCAAGGCGTTAGTATCGAAAACAATAAAATTACAATTTGGGAAGAAGAAAAGCTGACTGTGAAAGACAGTAAAATAACTTTAAAAACCCTGCCAATTGATACTATAGCGTTGAGAAATGAAGATGGCGAATATAGTGAAATGGATGTCATCACTAAAGTTGTCGATATTCCATCCAGCTTCGCTTCTGATGGTGAGAAAGTCACTATTCACTATCCAATTGAAGCCGATGCCGAAACTGTTAAAATTAGCGCAGAGAACTTTTCTGAGAATTATTATCTAGAAATCCACACTATTGAATACGATCCAAAGACAGCTAAGGTTTTCAGCGACCTATATATTCAGCTGCCAAAGGTTACATTCAGCGGAGAATTCGATATGTCGTTAGAAGCTGGACAGGTGTACACACCTGAGTTCGGTTACAAAGCCTTAAGCGAAGATGGGGATATTGGTCAATTCGCAAGAGTCAAACGTGAAAAAGAAGAAGTTGTTACTCCCCCAACACAGCCTGATGACGGCACTGGCAGTGGCGATCTAGGAGAATAGTTAAAGGAGGTATATATTATTGGGTGACTTTTTAAACCAGTCTAATGGTCGTTATACATCATCTAAAGATGACGGGAATGGCAACCCTATCACCTCTGTTGAAGTGAACAACAAGGAGCCAATTGATGTAACTCTATCAAATGACAAAATTTACGTAGAAGTTTCTAACACATCTTCTGTTCCAGTTGTTATTAGAAATACAATTCCAATTAAAACAACTGTTCAAAAAGGTTATAAGGAAGCGCTGCTTGCCGAAAATGTAGATATCGCAACTGGCGATACCTCTTTGTACACGCTTGATATTGTAGATGATTTTGGATTTTTCAATACATATGGTGTTTCACTGATAACAGCGCAAGAAGATGAAGCAGGTAAAGTGGATGTTGAAGTTTTCTCCATTCCTAAAACCTCCTCTGTATTCTCTCCGATCAAAGTGATAAAGATGTGCTATTTAAAGAATCTACACTAACAAAGGACTCCCCTCTCTCAAAATCAATCTCTTTTAAATCACCTAAGATTTCAATTGTTGTCAAGGCAAGTGGGACGGTTGATTTAACAGACTTGACTTTAGTTGTCTGGGGTATGGATTAATTTATTTATGAGGAGGTCTCCCCTCCTCTTTTTTATTAAGGAGTGTGATTATTATAGCTACAGAAAATACAGCTCCTATTGTAGTTATTCCTGATCGTACATCATTTGTCTTTCATGAGAAGTCAGTCTCCCCTTCAGATGGTGAGCCTTTTGAAGTTAAACATTATCAAAAATTAGGTATCACCATAACTGGGACATCTACCTCAAGACGAATTTCGTTTGTAGGAGTAACGAATGATGATCAGGAAATTGAATTAGGAGGTACTCAGTTAAGTGATTACCGAATTGCCGTAGGAACAGAAGGAATTAATGAGGCTTGGGAATTCTCGATTTTCCCTTTCAAAAAGATTGTTTTGAGATTGGACGAAGTGACTGATGGAGATGTTTCCGTTTATGGGGAGGTTTCAACTTAATGCTTGACTCAAATATTAGAGGCCTCTTCAAAAAAATCGAATACCAAATCGCAAATTTAAAAGGCTTGTTTTCTAAAAACGAAAAGCAAATGCTCGATAATATCAATGATTTTAAAAAAGATAATGAGGAGTTCAAAGATACCCAAAAATATGTTCTATCAGTACATATGAATGATCAAAATAACCCTCATAAAGTAACCAAAAATCAAATTGGTTTAGATAAAGTAGATAATTTGAAGCAAGCTTCTGAAGTTGAGTTTCTAGCGCACAAGAATGACACCAATCTACATGTCACAGAAGTAAAACAAAAATCCTGGGATGCAAAAGAAACAACAACTGGATCACAGTCTAAAGCAGATGTAGCACTTTCAGCTGCTAAGAAATATACGGATGAACATGCTAACAATAAAGAAATACATGTTATACAGTCCGATAAAGATAAGTGGAATAACGGGCAACTTTATAGGCTTACTCAAAACAATGGTAAGCCCATTTATAAAGGGACAAGCGAGACAACAGATTACAACGAGATAACTGATACCGGTTTTTATCTTATCTTTAACAAGGGAGTAAACGGGCCTCCATCAACAAATGCATCCTTTATGATTGTGATCAGCTATACGAGTACCCTACTACAAACTGTATATGAGAAAGCAGGACGTAAATCATACTATAGAATTAAAAAAACCGATTCTACATGGACTGAATGGACACGTGTCCTTACTGAGGAAGATAAGGTAACCGAGGCTGAAAAAGACAAATGGAATAACGGTCAGCTATATAAGTTGACGACAGATTCCGGTACAAGTCAGTTGCTTCCGAATGGTACGGACATTCTTACGTTACCGTCTGGCTATTACTATGCTGTAGGCACAAACGTAGTCAATATGCCGAGTAAAACCGATTCATCTTGGTTCAATATTTACGTTATGGACAATAGCAACAATCGTAAAACATTCCATGTGATAAGGAGCGCAGATAATAAGCATTGGTGGGGAACCGTTCATACAGATGGGTCATTTAGAGGCTGGGAACGAATGTTAACCGACACCAACGCAAATGTCGCATGGTCAACTCCGTCTTTATCAAATGGGTGGAAGCAGTATGTGTCACCTGACGGATATCCGCACACATTGCGATACAGTAAAGACGCATTGGGTGTCGTTGAGATTATCGGATCAATATACGGAGGTACGCTTGGAAATGATGTCACAGCGTTCACTTTACCGGCTGGTTACCGTCCCCTCCAATCTACTCATTTAATCGGTGTTGCATCGAGTCTAGGTACATCGGGGGTTCCGCAGTATCACCGAACCTATATAGGCACTGACGGTCGTGTTTGTATTCAATCTTGCTCTAATACGTCAAATCCGGCAGAGTTTATTACGTTTGGATTCCGATTCAAATCAGCATAGGAGGTGCTTTTAAATGATATGGGTTTATAAATATGACGAAGATTTCGTATGGCAGCCGGGAGAGGAAATTCTCGTAGATTTAGAGAACGGCGAAGAAATTCCGGAAGGTTATACGTCAGTTCAGCCGCAGGATGGACTTTATATCGCTAAGTTCGATGCGGAAAAAGAAGAGTGGTACGAGGCGGCTACGCAGGATTATATAGACGGCATGCAACCTGACCCGCTACCACCATCAGATATTGATCTATTAAAACAACAAAATGCCGCTCTACTTCAGCAACTTGCGGAGTCAGAAAAGAGAGCGGAAGAACAGTCAAAAACGATAGCAGAACTTGTCATGCTACTGACGGAAAAGGGGGTAATTTAATTGGATTGGTTCCGTAGTATTTCACTGTTCTATCAATGGAAATGTTATTTGAATGAGGACGTTGCAAAATTTGTTCGTTTTGATAAAATTACGCCAGAACAATACGAGGAAATCACAGGATTAGAATATAAATGAAATAAGAATTTTATTTGAATACAGGAGGATTGCCATTGAGACTTTCGGATGTATCTGAAGATATTTTACTTTTAAAAGGCTTCTGGAAAGAGACTTTTTATGGAAAGCTGAAATGGCTTTTCTTTTTGTATCCCATGTGTCTATATACAGCAATAATTTTAAAACTCGCTATAACTTTATATTCAATAAAACATTTTATGTTTTTCAAAAAACGCTAACACCTCTCCCCTATTTGAGGTGTTTTTATTTTAATCATAAGGAGAGATATGATGACAACGCAAAAATTAACGCTAGATCATATTAAGGATGGGAATAAAAAGTACGATGAGAATGTCAAAGTCCAGTTAGATGATAATTTCCATGTTCATATCTACCCTAACTTTGATCCAGTTAAGATTACTCAAATAATCAACATGGCTCTAAAAGATGTAGTTGAAATCGAATCCAACAAAAAGATTAAACACAAGCTCAATATTGTTGATCTTTTAAGCATTTATGCAATCCTCACATTCAGTGATATCGCTGATATTCCGCAAGGTATCGTTTCTAAAGTTAACTTAATAACTGAATTGGTAAAGTCTCCATACTTTAAACTAATCAGTGGTTCATTTCCTGAAGAAAGCTTCGAAAGTATTAATGAAAAACTCCTTTCTATGACAGAAGGTGCAATCAGAACTCAAGAGGCTCTTACTGACAAAGCTAACCAAGAAATCCTACAAAAAGTTCAAAAATTAACTGAAGTATCTTAATGGCTAAAAATCATAAAGAATTAGCCGTTATGCTTGAAAAAGCAGCTTTAAAAGCCTTGCAGACTGGCAGTCATACAAAAGAACTCTTAGTCAAAACAGGTCAAGAGCAAGTCCAGTCTGTTGTGTATGACTCGTACAATCCAGTGGAATATAATCGAACTGGTGAATTAAAGGCTTCATTTGTTGTAGCGAATGAATCAAATGGAATCTCATTAGATAACGTTAGAACAGATGATGGTCGAGATGTGGCTGCGATTGTCGAGACTGGCGAAGGGTACCAATTTCCTGACGAATATGGTTATGGATATGGTAATCCTCGTCCTTTTATGGGCAACACTGCTGAAAAACTAAGAAATAGTGGTGAACTATTGGATGCTGTTATGAAAGATGTTCGCAAGGCTGGTTATAAGACAATCAAATAGCCTGGCGGTGAATTTAAAAATGAGCAAAGAAATCGAACAAAACATGCTGCGTAAAAGAGCGCAAAAGCTACCTGAAGTCACTGACGATATGTGGTCACAGGTTGATCAGGAACATCAAGACCTAGTTTCAGAATTTCTGGATGCCAACTCGTTCAGAGACAAAACTAAAAAACAGTACTATTCTACACTTCGTCAATTTTTCTGGTGGGTGCACACATCATTAAACGGAAAGAAACTATATAAGATCACTAAAAGAGATTTTATACGATATCAGAGCTTCTTGAAAAATCGTGGAATGTCTTCAAGTGGCATTGCTCTAAAAAAAGCTTCAGTATCTTCCCTCAACAATTATCTTGAAAATGTAGTTGCAGAAGATGATCCAAACTACAAAACGTTTCGAAACTTCACTCGTGGTCTCCCTGCTATACCTAAAACGGTGACTTATGAAAAAGTTAAAGTGACATATGATGATTACAAATTAATGATGGACACACTAGAAGAAGACGAAAACTATCTTGGGATGGCTTGGTTGGCTACAGCCTTCAATGTAGGCGGTCGTAGAGCTGAGTTGATTCAATTTAAAACAGAACTATTGGATTATCCAATTAATGAAGATCAGTCGTACGTTATGAGTCATAAAGTTTTCGGTAAAGGCAAAGGCGAAGGAAAGGTACTGGAATACATGGTGAATTTAGAGGCTCTCAAATACATGAAGATGTGGCATGACAAACGTGGATATGACCATGAATATATCTTTACTACGCAATATGGCGGTGAACCTAAGCAGATTTCAGAGTCCTGGGCGGATTATTTTTGTTCAGATGTTCTCTCGGATATTCTCGGAAGACGTATAAACCCTCACCTATTTAAAGCCTCTTGTATTACTTATCTTCTAGAAGTTAAAAAAATCAAGCTGGAATTGGTCAGTAAATACATAGCTCATCATGAGGATGTGTCAACTACAATCAAACATTATGATTTGCGGAACTTCGAGGAAGAAAAGAATCAAATCTTCGTTTGAAATCCCTCTTTTATTCAGAATCAAGATCCTTCTTTTGAGGGATTTTGCTTATGGTTAAAAACAAACACCTTTAATCATTTGGTTCTTGGTGATAAGATCAGAATAGCAATTGTGCATATCTGAAAGTGTTAGGAGTAGTGCATATGCCTAGTCTGTGTGAACGACTGAAACAACTGCGAAATGTTTACCGACCTAAATTGACTCAGCAAGCTCTTTCAGAGGAATTGAATATAACTAGAGCAGCATACGCTAGATACGAAACTGGCGATAACGAGCCCGACATTGAAACTCTGATAAGTTTAGCTAAATTTTACAACGTAAGCATTGAGTATTTGATAACAGGAAAAAGAAACGGAAAGTGTATCAACTTATTCTCTCATAAGGTTAATCCTAAGCTAGCAATACTTTGCAACGAACTTTTGGATGCGCCTGATGATAAGCTAGATCATCTAATTCATTTTTGGGAATTCATTAAGATTAAAGACAGTTGAGTCACCCTATTGGGATAATCAGAGTATAATTTGTTGATAATGGAAGCTATATACACTGAAATTCGGAGGTATGCCACTTGGATAGATGTGAAGAAGTAAAAGATTTCATATTGAAATTAAAAGAATTGGAAAAACAATATAAGGTTAAAATTATTGCTGATGATGATTATGTCGGGTTGCTTTATCAAGATGAAATTGATAAGTCTCTTTACGAATTCGAAAACGGCAATGTAACAAAAATTTGAACTGTTTGAAAATAAACTGTAATAATATGCTATTATGGAATTATATTCATAATAGGAGTGGTTCAAATGACTACAGTATTAGAACAGAAAATAGCTAGTTTCACAGATGCTGTTAAAAAAGCTATCCATAATGAAAATTGGCATGCTGCTCTTTCAATAGCTTTAACATTGCCAGACATATGCGGAAACTTGCAAGATCCTGACCCTAAATCTAGCACAAGAAAAAAGTACGTTACCTTTTTCAATGATTTTCTTAAGCCTAAATACGTTCTCAGAATTGGTGCATTAAAAGAAGAACATGAGTTTTTAAATGGAAGGGATATGTATGCCCTGAGATGTTCTTTCTTGCACTCTGGTACTGTTGATATTACAAAACAAAGCATAAGAGATGTTTTAGATGGATACATATTTATTGAACCAGATAAAGTGAATGGAAACTTTATTCATATGAATCAGATAGACGATACCCTTCAATTACAAATTGATGCATTCTGTTTTGAAATTATTGATGGAGTCAATACGTGGTTGGAGTCTTATAAGGAAGATGAAGAAATACAAGAAAGAGCAAAATTAATGATTGATATTCTTAATTCTTCAAACGGAGTTAGGCTTTAAAATATCTTTACTTCGCCCTCACTTAACGTGGGGTTTTCCTATACCGTCATTTAACAACTCTCCCCTTCTGCCGATAATTCTGTTGAGGTGGTAAAGGAATGAATTGTGAAAATTGCATGGGGAAATTCGATAAGGAAACATTGGAAGATGCTTTGTTGAATTGGTACGAGAAGGATTTTATAAAATATTTGAATAAACATTTTTCAATTGAAGGTCAATCAGATAGTTTAAGGGAAAAAGTGAATGTTCTAAGATCGCTTGATGAAGTAGTCTTAGAAATAGCTTCAGCAAGAATTGATGGTCTTGAAAAAATCTATGATGATAAACATACTATATTCTTTATTGGAGCTTTGATCGCAGCTGCTACACCTGCAGTAACTGTTGCATTCTTGCCTTTTACTTCAGGAGAAGTGTATCCGAGGATAGCTGCATCCTTATTTACACTATGTTCATTAATGTTTTTCAAGAAATATTTAAATAATGATAAAAATATACTAGCTGTCCTTGTATCGTTTAGAAAATTGCTGATGCAAGCACTTGCTAAAAAGAACGATGCTGTGGATGGTTAATCCTCTCCCCTGCACTGTTCCTCTAGGTTGGGTATCATGGTATACTATAGGAAAAATATACTGGTGGTGGGAATGAGTGGGTTGGCTTATTTTTGGATTTTTGGCGTTTTGCGGAATAGGCATTTTTCTAGTCATGAAATCAATAGATCATCAAAATAACAGAAAAAAAGCACTCGATAGCATTGATGACGAAAATTATTCCCGTACTTATACTTCAACTGACGGATCAACCAAAGTATTCTTTGATGAAACGAGTGAAAAAGTGAAGATTGGCTATATTTCAATTGACAATTTTAAAGACAGTAATGTTTCTCCCATCATAAAGACGTATGACTTCAAAGATATAGTTGATGTGGAAGTAAATATAGATGGTAGTACTGTTTCAAAAGTGTCTAAAGGAGATTCAATTTTAGGGGCAACTGTAGGTGGAGCAATCGGAGGCGGAATCGGCGCCATAATCGGAAGTAATAGTGCTTCTAGTAAAACAAGCGATTACATCAATTATATTCATTTAAGAATTTGTTTTGAAGACTACGAAACACCCTTTTATGATGTTGCTTTTTACAGTGGAGTTGTTTATGATCCTGAATTACCAACATCGATTAAAAAATCATCACCTGAAGCTCAGAAAGCTTTAAAGGAAGTAGAAACTTGGTTTAGATATTTCAAATTAGCTATACGAAACGCTGAAAAAGTCGCTCATTAATTTGGGCGACTTAATTTTTTAGGCGGCTTTCTACTTCGAACATTCTTTTATTTAACAGTTCTGTTTTATTCTCAACGTTCTGAAGCTGTTTTAAATGGGCTTCTATGTCTCTAGGTTCATTTTCCTCAATGCGTCTTAAGGACTCTTCAATTCCATCCATTCTCCTGTTAATAGCTTCAAAACCATCACTTACTTCTTTACGCATCTCTTGAATTGCTTTTAAAATTTGATTGTCCATATGTTTCACCTCTCCGCTAATTATAACATCATTGTAATACTTTTGTTTAAGACTCTTCCCTTACAAACTCAACAACCTCTTGAATAGTGCAATCTAGGTAATCGCAAATTTTATGAATTACTGTTAATGCAACATACTCGTTCTTATTTAATTTTGCAACTGTTGCTGGAGCAATCCCTAAATCAGTTTTCAAATCAGCAGTGGTTTTATCTTTTAGTACGAGTGTGATTTTTAAGGGTTTGTAACTTAATTTTGATTTCATTCGCATACCTCTCTATTTCGCTTTCTTGAATTAATTATAACATATGTCAGTTTGAATATAAACAAACTTATAAATAAATTCAAAAATGCGTATTGACTACTTATTCACAATAGCTTATCATTAATTCACGAAAGCGAAATATAATTCACAAAAGTTCAAACGAGGGGGGATTATATGAAGTATTTACGGTTTTGATGTTCACGGGAAATTTAATATCCAACTTAACAAAAAGAATCGCTGTTAGGAGGAACAGAAATGTCAGTTAACAATGTTACTGGGACTATATTGTTAGACGTTTCAAAAAGTGTTGATTCTAATAAAGAGGAATTGGCTATATTGGAGTCTTATTACTCTATTTCAGAAGAAAGAGTTCAATTAGACGAATTAATGCTTGTTCACAAGAATGGTAAAAAATTAGGAACTGTAAAGGTACATAACATCAGTATTTCTTGGAATAATTTTAATGGGGGATTAAAAAATGAATCATTTTGAAAAAGTTTTTGATTATAAAGGGAATAATGTAAGAACGTTTATGAGAGATGAGGAAATTTGGTTTGTTGCAAAGGATGTATGTGATGTATTAGGTATGACTGATGGAAGAAAGTCAGTTAATCTATTGGACAATGATGAGCGGAATACTGTTCCGGTCACCGATGTGTTAGGTAGAAGTCAAAAAACATTAATCATCAATGAGCCAGGTTTATATACATTGATTTTAAAAAGTCGCAAACCTGAAGCGAAACAATTCAAACGTTGGGTAACTCATGACGTACTACCTGCAATTCGCCAAAGCGGAATGTATATCTCAGAAGATGCAACAAGAGAACAAAAACTATTTAACTATGATTTGTTAGAAGAGACTTTCCGTAACTGCGGGATTGAAAATCTGCATGATCTTTATAAGGAATGCGTGGATTATTACAAAGAAAATAGAATTCGGTTAGATTACAAAAGAAGCTCCAAGCATAGACGAAATGATAAGAAGAAATCATTGTCAGATTCTCGAATTGAAATGATGAAGAAGATTGAAAATGTGCTCCAAGAGCGAGAATTAAAATATAAGCAATCTCTTAATTTTGCCTTTGTATCAGTTGTATCTGAATTATTAAAGATAATTGCTCTTGACATTAAGTCAATAAAACATAACAAAACTAGAGGAAAGCTGGCTCAAGCGAGATGAGCAAATATGTTAATTCAGTCATATTAGATGTAGTTGCAATGGTTGATCAAACTTCTTCATCACATCAGACAGCTGATTTATCTACTGATCATCTCTTAGCAAAATTCAACGATATACTTGAGATTGTTTTGATAAACAGACATGGTGAAACTCTAAAACTCGAAGCATATGAGTTTAACTATGAAGTGAACGAATCCGAAGAAGTGTAAATCTTAGAAAGGACTCCTCAATCGATGGAGTCTTTTTTGATTCCTCTTCCCCTCTTCTATAATTGATAGGTTAGAAAGGATGTGAGTAATTGAGCGAACAACTGAAAATATTTGTTACTCCAGTAGCAGATACCTCTTCACAGACAACTGAAAATCTTAATAAACAAATAAAACAAATTCAATCTAAGCTAAATGCCCTCGAATTAAGAACAAACATTGACAACAACACCTTAAAGACTCTAAAAGAGTTCACTTCTGCATTTGACAAATATCAGTCCAATTTAAAAAATTACAACGACACTGTAAAAGAAACAACTAAGATAACACAACACCTTAACGGTAATGTCACAAAGGTCACTCAGGAGCATAAGCGCAGTGGTGAAATTATTCAGAGAACAACTGAGAAAATTAAAGAGCAAACCAAAGAAACAAATAATTTAGCCTCCGCACAACAAAAGCTAGGTCAGGTTGTAAAGAATACTGACAGACTGAATGCTCAAGGTAAAGTTACTGGTTCTACTCAGAAAAATCGAGATGGTTACAAGGATTATACATACAATCTCGATGAAAAAGGAAATGTAAAAAACTCAACTGTTTCCACAAATTTCGAGAAAAAAAGAAAAGATATTGAAGCGTTGAATGTCTCCCTGCAGAGACTTCGTGAACAAGGTGTTTTATCAGACGCTACCCTCTCCTCCCTAGGTCGTAAAATCAACCTTGCTCAATCAGCAGCTCAAATTGATTCCCTTAAACAAAAAATCCGTACATTGGATGATAAGTCGTCTGCAGTAGCGAAGAATAATGAGTTGAAACAGACAATTGCGCTGTACCAAAGACAGGCTCAGCTTAATGCAAACAATTTAACAAGTAAGTACGGCAATAACCTAAGCAATCAAAGTAAGGCGCAGATTCAAGAATACCTTCTTGCTGTTACTCAGCTTACCTCTAAAACCCCTGCATTATCTTCAAAGATTAAAGACCTCAATATGCAATTTAGAGAGCTTTCATCCTCTATTCAAAATTCAACTCAAAGAGCTACGTCATTTGGTCAACAATTGGGTGATGCTTTTAGTCGTATACCCGCTTATTTACTTTCGGGTTCTATATTTTATGGAACTATTACAGCTTTAAAAAATATAACTCAGCAAGCTGTTGAAATCGACACTCTAATGACAAATATCCGAAGAGTCATGGATTTGCCAGATTACAAATTCAATGAGCTCCTTCAAACTTCATTAGATTTAAGTAATGAATTATCGAACAAAGTATCAGATGTTTTAGAAATTACGGGAAGTTTTGGTCGAATGGGTTTTCAGGCAGATGAGCTTTCCGATTTAACCAAAACAGCACAAGTTTTGCAGAATATTTCAGATCTAACTGCATCAGATACTGTAAACACTCTTACTGCAGCCATGCTCAATTTCAATGTATCGGCAAAAGATTCAATTTCTATCGCTGATAAACTTAATGAAGTTGACAACAATTTTGCGATTTCCACGCTCGACATGGCTAATTCCATAAGAAAAGCTGGAAGTACCGCTGCCACATTCGGCGTTGAGTTGAATGACTTAATCGGCTATACAGCGGCCATTGGAAGTACCACACGGGAAAGCGGAAATATAGTCGGTAAACGAATTGCTGACTTTAAATCTCTTCTGATTGACTTGGAACTCCTAACGTATAGACGAGGACAACAAGGGGCAAGCGTAATTGCAGCCTGAACGACTGAGCGAAGAGACACTTTTTGTGAAGCGACAGTCTGAACTTCTATGGAAACATAGAGAGTGTGGTTGAAGCGCCACACCGCCATTTTTTAATGGTCAGTAACCTTTAAGGTGAAGTAACAGAATCGAACTCGTTAAAAACTATTTTCGCAAGAATTGGTAATAATAGAAGCTCTATTAAAGCCTTAGACCAAATTGGTATCTCTGTGCAAACAGCAGCTGGTGAAGCGAAAACATCAAGTCAGTTAATTGGCGAAGTAGCAGAAAAATGGGATAGCTTATCTGATGCCCAAAAGCAAAACACATCGATTGGTGTTGCGGGTATTTATCAACTATCTAGATTTAACGCCCTATTGAATAACTACTCAATCTATCAAGATGCAGCAAACACATCTGCAAACTCAATGGGTTCGGCATGGAAAGAACAAGAAAAGTATGCTGATAGTTTACAGGCGCGGATAAACCGCCTTCAAAATACGGTTACTGAATTTGCTGTTGCCGCCAGTGATGCCTTCATTTCAGATGGTCTGATCGCTTCTACAGAAGCTCTTGGAAATTTCATGGGATTGACCACTGGCTTAGTTAAAAATATCGGCTTCCTTGCCCCTGCTTTCGGAACAGCTACCGTTGCCACATTATTTTTCTCATCTGCACTAAGAAGCACGTCAATGCAAAGTGGTGTTAAGATTATAAACACCTTAAGAGAAATACCTGCGAATCTGCAAACATATTCTCTAAAGGCAGCAACTACAACAGCTACTACTAATATCTTATCGCATTCGTTTGCAGCATTAGGTAAGGCAGCAAGATCCGCAGGTATATTCTTAGCTGGTACTGCCCTTCCTATTGCCGCTTTTGCCGCACTTGGATTTGTAATCGAAAAGCTTGTAAGTACTTATGCTGATGCTAAAAAAGCTCAAGAGGAATTTGAAACAGCACAAAAAACTTCCATCGAAGCTTGGACTACAAATAAAGAAGCTACTCAAGGGTTAATTGGCAAGTATAAAGAACTTCGTAAAGCTAAAGATGACAACCAATTAACGCCTGAAAAAGAACAAGAATACTTATCTGTATCGCAACAATTGGCAGATACGTTCCCGAATCTAGTTGAAGGCTATGATGCTCAAGGCAATGCTATCATCAAGAATAATGAAGCTCTAAAAGAAGCTATTAAATATACAGAAGAGATGGCAGCCTTTAACAAGCGAGATTTAAAGGATAATGCAACTTCCAACTTTGAAGATCAGATTAAGAAGTTAAAAGAACTGAATAAGGAAATGGAAGCTAATAAAGCGTTAGCTGATAACTATAAAGAGGGTTCAAGTTGGATTACAAGACTCTTTGAAAACCCTTTTGCTGACGATGGCGACTATGTTAAAGAAGGATACAAATACGAGCAAGAAGCTTTACGTGCGAAACAATCCATTGTTAGTGCAAATGCAGAGATTCAAGCTTCAGTATTAGATGTAATCAGTGCGTTTAACTCCATTGATATTAACCCTAATATTAAAAAAGTCCATAACTGACATCCTGAATACAATGGACTTCAGCAAGTTGAGTCCTGAACAACTTAAAAGCTTTTCACAGCAAGTAGCTGTCATAATGGACTCGCTCCAAAAATCACTAAACAATGGCAACGGCTCGGAATTTGATAAGCAAACAGACTCACTAAAATCTCTTATCACTGAGTTTTCAGATGGAAAAGTAAAAGTTGATAACTTGAACCTCTCCTACTCTACTCTTAAAGATTCATTAGACCAGGCGAAAAATGCTGGTGATTCAGCAAAAGTCACCTGGAATGAAAATGGTGAAGGTGTAGATGAACTTGGTGAATCTGTTGGCAATCTATCTGATAAGTTAAAAGAAGTTAAAGGTGATATTGAAGCTACGATTGATGTGTTAAACCAATTAGTTAAATCTGGCCAAACAACAGCAGCAATGGAAGCATTGCAAGGTGAAGTATATGATGATTTAGCAGATCAAATGTCCCCTCTCAACGATCTGTTAGAGAAAATGGCTGAAGGAAAATCTATTTCAGCATCTGAAGCAATGAAGCTTATACAGAAAGAAAAAGGTTTATCAGAAGCTATCTCCGTTGAAAGTGGCATTGTGAAAATTAATCGTGATGCAGTCGTAAAGTTAAGGAATGTTAAGCTTAAAGCATACAATGACATGCAACAATCGGTTAAACAAGACCTGCTTAATCAAGCTAATGCAACTGCTAAAAAGATTAAAAACTATGGTTTAGAAGTAAAAACAATTCAAACCGTTGCGGATGCTCAATCTAACTTAGCTTCATTGAAGAAGAAGATTGATGACGGTGGAGCTAGAAACCCTACAGAACTGTTAGAGATGGATAAGGAATATGGTGAAATGTCAGATATCACAAGTCAGCTCGAAGACTTGGATAAGATGTCTGAGTTGGTAAACTCCTCATTAACCGAAGTTGGCACATCTTATGAAACAATGTCCGACTCTGCTGATAAAGCCTCAGAGTCTACCAAAAATTCGATTTACGTTGCAGATAAATATAAAGAAGCATTAGAGCGAGTCAATAAGCAAATTGAAGAACAAAACAGAAAAACAAACGACTATCCTAAGTGGTCGCAGAAGTATCGAGATTCAATTAAGAAGGAAATCAAGGCGTTAGAAAGAAAAGAAAAGCTTCTTAAGAGTCAAATTAAGTTACTTAAAGAGCAAATTAAATCTGGCTACATTGCTCAAACGGGTATTGTTGATTCTTCTTCATCCTACTCCCCTTCTAGCTCTTCGTATTCAGCTTCTGGTGGTTCCTACTCAGGTAAATACTCAAATGTTATCAATCAAGCTGCTTCTAAATACAATGTTCCAGCTGCTCTTATTGCTGCAGTAATTAAGCAAGAATCTAACTTTAACCCTAATGCTCGTTCACATGCAGGAGCAACTGGTTTAATGCAACTTATGCCAGCTACAGCAAGAGGTCTAGGAGTTAAGAATTCTAGAGATCCTTACCAAAACGTAATGGGCGGTACCAAGTATCTTAAGCAAATGCTTGATAAATTTGGTTCTATTGAAAAGGCGTTAGCTGCATACAATGCGGGGCCTGGTAATGTATCCAAGTATGGCGGTATCCCTCCTTTTAGTGAAACTAAAAATTACGTTAAAAAAGTAAATAGTTACTTTAAACAAATGGGTGGATCGCTATCCTCGAGTGGTGGATCAGCCGCAAGCTACTATGACTCGATGAGAAGAACATCTCATTTTGGTCAGCAAGAAAAAGGATTACGTTCTGCTCCACATAAAGGTTTAGACTTAGCTGCTAAATCTGGTACTCCAATCAAGTCGCTTAAATCAGGTAAAGTCCTCACTGCTGCATACTCTAAATCGGCTGGTTATTGGGTCGTTGTTCAACAAGATGACGGCACAGTTGCTAAGTATATGCATATGCAAAAAGGACTCAATGTTAAAGCTGGACAAAAGGTTCAGGCTGGCCAAACTCTCGGTAAAATGGGAAGCACTGGTCACTCTACAGGCACTCACCTTCATATGCAGATCGAGAAAAACGGTAAACCGATTGACCCCGAAGCCTACATGCAACAAATTGGCTCTGACCTGTCTAGTTCTGATGCTGAACGACAACAAGCTATTTCACAAGCTAAATCTGACTTACTTGGACTTGAAGGAGATCTATCTTCTGTTAAAGATCAAATTCAAGATTTACAATATGAACTTGTACAATCGAAGCTTGATGAGTTTGAAAAACGAAAATCTGACTTAGAATTGAAAGTTGCTCAAAACCAATCTAAAGCTAGTCGTTACCTAAATGACAGTGCACAGTTTAGAAAATATACAAATGAGCAACGTAAAGCCGTTGAAGCGCAACAGAAGATTCAAACTCAAAAGGTTAGTTGGATCAATAAAGAACTAAAACAGAACAAGCAATTGAACGCTGCTCAACGTGATCAATTGCGTGAAGAATTAAAACAAGCTAAGCTTGACCTCATCAGCATTAAAGATCAAGTTTATGAGCTACAAGCTACCATTGTTCAATCTAAAACTGATCAAATTCTTAACAATATTGATAAATCAGTCAAAAAGACTGAATCAAAACTTAAGAATGTTGATATTAAGATTCAAACAACTGAAGAAGACAAGGATAAAGTTAAATACTACAGTCAACAAATCAAGCTGATTCAGCAGCAACAAAAAGAAGCTACTAAGTACATCAAAGAGCTTGAAAAGCAAAAGAAAGTAGCTAAAGGTTTCCCTGAAATCCAAAAGCAAATATCAGAAGAAATTTCTTCTTGGAAAGACAAACAAAAGGATTTCAACCTAGAGCTTTATCAAACTAAGAAAAGCATTAAAGATATTTATAAGTCGCTTGCTGATGAAGTTGTCTCTATCTATAAAGAGATGTATGAAAAGATGCGTGATATTGAGCTTGAAGCTCATCGTAAAGCTACTCAAGACATCATTGATGGCATCGATAAGGAAGATGATGAAGCTAAGTTTCAGAAGGATTTAAAAGACCGTCAAGAAAGTATTCAAAAGCTTTTAGATCAGATAAATCAATATGCACTCGATGACTCTGAGTTTGGTAAGTCGAAGGTAAAAGAACTTACTGAACAGATGCAAAAAGAACAGCTTGATTTAGATCAATTCCTAAAAGATCGTGAAAACTCCAAGCGTAAAGAAGCGCTACAAGATCAACTTGAAAAAGACGAAAAATCAATCAACACAAAATATGATGATCTTGTTGCTGATGAGCGTGGATTTAAGGATCTAGAAAGAAAATTGATGAACGGTAAGATTAGTGATATCAATAAACAGCTTTCTGAGTTCACTAAATTCATCAATTCAAATATGGAGTCAATCGGTAAGTCTATCTCTAACAATTTGATTGATAAGCTTAAAGAGGCTTCAAATGCTCTTGGTGTTGTCGTTAAGGGAAATACAACAGGTAAAAAGGTAGCCGCTTTTGACACTGGTGGTTACACAGGCACTGGTTTAGGCAGTGGCAAGTTAGCCGTACTCCATGATAAAGAACTAGTTCTTAACAAAACTGATACTGAAAATATGCTTAAAGCTGTCGAAACAGTTAGAGACATCAGTCAAAATGATGTGCCATTTACTCCAAAATGGGGTTCTGGACAAAAACTGAGTTCAGTGATATCTGCAGTTCCGACCGAAGTTAAGATGGCTGGTGCGAATATTGTTAAAAGTGCTGCGTCAGCTATTAGCATTATTCCTAGTGCTATCACCAAACTTACCAAAGCTCCACAGCCTTCTGTAAACAGTACAGATAACAACGTAGGCAATATTGGTGAATTGCATTTCCATATTGAAAACATGTATGGTGACCAGAATACAGTAGATAAGTTTTCTGATACTGTTATAAAGAAAATCACTAACTATACCAAACAGAATTATGGAAGTTTATAAAGAGCCTAGTTTTTAGGCTCTTACTTTGTTTTAAAAGGTGATTGAATGATTAGAGAAAGCCAATATTTTATTTTTAACCACATAAGATCAACGGACATGGGTGTAGCCAATGTGAATACTGATGGTGGTTTACAAGAAGAAAACTTTTTAGCAGGAAAGACAGTTAACGAGACTTTTATTAAAGGTCGAACCGTGCCCATTGTTGACAGTATTACCTATGAACCATACGAAGTTTCATTGAATTTCTATGTAGATCAGAATATCAAAGAGGGTTTCTATAAAAATAGGAATTTGACTCAAAAGAAACTCAGAGAAATTGCAAGTTGGTTAAGTGTTACAGATTACTCTCCTCTCGCTTTCAGCTCAAATTTAGATATTATTTATTATGCAATGCCTGTAAATCCTATCGATCTGGTTCATAATTGTTCTGAAGATGGGTACGTTCGGTTAACTATGAAGGTACTCCCTTTTAAATTTGGAGTTAAAGTAGCTTCCCCCTGGATAGACCCCTCGAAACATCAAGATAATATTATAAAACTAGACAATAAAGGTGATCTTGATATACCCCTTTCAATGGAAATTAAAAAAATAGGTAATGGAAATATTAAAATCACTAATCTCAGTTCGTATAGAAGTCCGTTTTCCTTTGATGGGTTAATGGATAATGAAATTGTAAAAATTGATTCAGTTAAGGAAATCTTGGAATCGAGTGTTTCTGGCTATGAATGCTATGAACAGTCCAATGAAAATTTTATTGTGCTTGGCAAGGGGCAGAATCGAATTAAAGTCGAAGGGGCTTGTTTGATTAGATTCAACTACCGCTTTAAATACTTCTAGGAGGTGAGGCTTCAGTTGAATTTAGGAGAATTTACTTTTAAACCAGGTAAGCTTAAGCTGGAATTGTGTAAAACGAATAAAAAGAAAATAGCTAATATAGTGGATTTCTCGAATGCTTCGGTAAACTTAAATCATGCTGCCATTAACGACTTAACTTTTAGCATACCTCTTAAAGCAAGATATGGTGATGAAATTAAAACAAATCACGTTACTAAGCTAATCAAGGAATGGTACCTTGTCAAAGCAACTTTCTTGAACCGTACAGAATACTATGTAATTGACAGTATTACAGATTCCAGCAGCCAAGAGAAAGATGATATTCAGATTAATTGCCAACTAACTCCTTACATGCTTCACAAATCTAAGATCATGCAGTACGAAGGCATTTCTAAGAATTTAAAAGAGATTGGCGAAGTTTGTTTAAGTGAAACAGGTTGGACTGTTGGTGAAATCGATGATACTTTCAATGAAAAAAGGCGTTCGTTTTCAATCAGCTCAATGACATCAAGATATGATTTTTTAAGGAATATCTGCGAAACGTTTGATGCAATCCCAGTTTTCGATACCATCAAAAACACAGTCTCATTTTACAAAAGTGATGAAATTTCAAAGTTTAAAGGCGTTAAAATTTCTTCTCATAACTTTATGATCGATATGACAGACACACGTAGTATGGAAGATGTCGTGACCAGACTTCATGTAACTGGAAAAGATGGCATTGTGATCAATTCAGTTAATCCAACAGGTCAAGGCTACTTGGATGACTTCAGCTTCTTTTTAACTCCCTTTCAGCGTGATGAAAATAGGATTGTAATTAAAAAAAGTGATTACATGAGTAATGAGCTGTGTCATGCTTTGTTAGACTACAATGAGATGGTGGATAAAGAGTCTGAAGCATTTAAACGTCTGCTGGATGAAAAAAAACAGATAGAAGCCAATAAGACAACTCAGGAAAATGAACTGTTCGTGCTGAAAAGTTTAGAATTGCAACAAATCCTAGATCGAATCGAAGTGGTTAAAGAAACCAATGGTGATACTAAGGATTTAATCAAACAAAGAGATTTAAAATTAAGTCAGGTTGATTCTAAAAAAAGTGAAATTGCCCAAATTGAAACAAAAATCAATTTATTAAACAGCGACCTTACAGCTTTGAAGAATCGATTAGATATGTCCGCATTTTTGGGTGAAACGCTGTTCAACGAGTTGATTCCGTTTATTCACAAAGGAGAATGGTCTAACGACAACATTTTTGATGAAACGGAACTATATGAAAAAAGTTACGAAGAGTTAGAGAAACGAAGATCACCTCCTATCGACATTAAGACAAACATAGTCAACCTGTATAATGCAGTGAGTGAAAAAGATTATTGGGATAGAATTTCTTTAGGTGACATACTTAGAATTCAAAACAAAGAATTTGGCACTGAGTATAGAGCTACTTTAGCTGGGATGAGTTTGAATTTTGATGATTCCACTATTTCTGTAACACTTACAAATGGCAAAAAACCAAAAAGCATTGAGCAGGAATGGTCAGATATGCTCTATAGAAATAAAAAGGCTTCGACTGAATTCAACACTCGTAAAATTGACTACAATCGGCTTGCTACTAACTACAACGCACGCAATGATCGTATTTCCACCCCTCCCTCTCCTCCTACTATTGGAATGAACTCTGTCACTCACAAAGTGAACGAAAATGGTTCTGTTGATATTTCGGTGTCGTGGAATTATCCAACCTCTGATGAAGATAAATACAACATTGACGGCTTTATCGTACATTGTTATCCTGACACATCTTCAGACACCTATTTATTCGGTGCCTCACTAGCTAAAGAACAAAGAATTTCTGTTAGATATGATAAGCGAATAGCTACCTTTACTTCACAAGTTCCAACAAAATATTTCACCTTTGGAGTACAGTCATACAGAAACGTTGAAACTTCGATTAGTTCAAATGGTGTTTTGTTATCTGATATAGTTCAACCACAAGTTCCAAGTGAAAATCCTTACAGGCCATCTAATACCGTTGAGGTTAAAGGAAAAGTAAATGGATTGTATCAGATTTCTACGAATGAAAAACCTGCCAACCCTGACGTTGGTACCATTTGGATTGATCCAGCGAACAATAAGTCTGAACTATACGATGGAGAACAATGGATTGTTCAATCTGCTGGTAGCGCAGACTCGTTAAACGGGATCACCCCTGCTTTACATGAAGAGCCTAATACTATACCAGTTAGAGATGATAACGGTGTGATTTCAGCATCTATTTCGGGTAGCGCATCTAAGTTAGGTGAGTATACAGACCAAGACTTTATTTTAAAGACAGATAAAGATGCACCAAATGGAGTTGCAACATTAGATGCTAACGGAAAAATTAAGTCGACCAATCTTCAGCAAATTAATTATGTTGGTACATATATCGGCAACGGGACTCAAAACAGAACAATCCCTCTCCCCTTCACCCCTTCCATTGTTAAGATTAAATCCACAGTTCAAAGCGACCCTGCGTTAGCTATTGTTAGCGCAAGTGGCGGTTATGCGGAGGAAATCTCTGGATCAAGTATCTATTTTAAAGGAATAAACAACCTTCCAGATGGCACAAACGGACGACTTGTGAATATGGGGTTTGTGACTGGTTCTGATACAACGTTTAAAGGTAATAAACAAGGAGTTACGTACTATTTTGAAGCTTATAGAAATCTATAAGAAAGGAGTGATTCTAAATGGATTTCTTAAAACTTTATAATGATCCAATCTTATACCACAAACGAAAAGACACTTATGATGATCCTTATATGAGCTATAATGAAACGCACTCAATTCTAAACGGACGGATATTTTTAACAGAAAACCCCAACCGTGAAAATAGAGTTGTTGTAAGTGGTGGCAACAAAGAGTGGAAAGAAATTGAAGATGGCGAATTAGAAGATGACTGTTATCGTGTTGATTACATGATGGGAGTTGTCTTTTTTAATTCCTCTAACGAAGGAAAAGAATTGCAAGTTAAATACGTTGGTGAAGGTGCACATTTCTTCCCTGCAGCACGTATTTGGATTAAACGATCAGGTAATACAGTAGTTGAGACACTTCAAGGTCTAATTGATGAAGCAGAAGATTGTATCATTCGAATGAACGAGAGAATTTTAGAATGTGAACGTGTCATCAAACGTTGTATAGAAATAACTGAATGGTGCAGAGCCATCACATCAAACTATGAATATGTTGTTGAGAATACAAAAAAAGAGTACAAACCACTTGTTAATACATACACAGAATTGCTAGATACTTACCCTAACCCTCTTGTTGGATGGACAGTAACAGTCAGAGATTCAGGAATAGTATACAGATGGGATGGTTTTGATTGGATAAATATCAGCATCTCGGAAGAGTTCGATGGTTACGATGTTATTACAAGTTATAACGAACCTCATAACATCAAAAGAGTATGGCTGCGTTTAAATGCACCACCTAAAAAAAGAAGAATTAAGCCTTCTGTCGATGCTCCTATAGGTGGGCTTATTTGGTTTAGAAAAGAATAGAAGGAGGAAAATATGGCATTTGAAAATGAATTAATTCCAGTTAATACATTAGGTGTTCAAGATGAGGAAACTGGTAAATGGATACCAGTAGATGCCGTGGCACTAAGATCGCACACAGATAGACTGACGATTGATGAGATCAAAGATAAGTTTATTGAAACATACAACGAAATACTTAAAGTTGATAAAAGTTTAGCTGAAAAGATATTGCTTGTTGACAAATCGACTAAAGATGAAATTAATGGTATGAAGAATACTATCGGTAATATAGACGACTTTCACGCTACTGGTACAAACCTAGTAGAAAAAGTAATCAATTCTTTAATTGAAAGAAGAGTTAACGTTAAGGACTTTGGCGCAAAAGGTGATGGAGTTACAAATGATCAAGCAGCATTTGAATTAGCCCTTTCCTCAAGCTATTCTGAAATTTTCGTTCCCGAAGGCACTTATTTAGTAATGGGATTGTCCATCCCTTCTTATACAAGATTGATCGGAACAGGAAAATCTTCAATCATCAAACTTCATAGAAGTGCTGACCCTAAAAAGGACGTTATAGTAACTAAGCCTGGAGCTGAATACGTTCAAATTGAAAACTTAACCGCAGACTGGAATAGATCAAAGACTAACAATACAATTGGTTCAGGCGCAAACGCAACTTGTGTTAGCATTAAAAAAGCTAAATTTGTATGGATTCGCAATGTATATGCTGAGAATGCTGGTCTTCATGGTTTCGATGTAACCTCTCCTTCATATAACAAATCCACTGATAATCAGACAGTTTATCAAACTGGTGGATCGAGTTACGTTTGGATTGATAATTGTGTAGCGTCAAATTTCGGCGATGATGGCTTCACTACACACTTCTCAGAGTATATCTTTATCACCAACTGTTATTCTTTTGATGGAAATGGCTCAGCACACCCTTCCAAAGCTTCAAATACTAATGGATTCGAAGTTGATGATGGGTCTAAGAACGTTTGGATTGGTAACTGTCATAGTCGAAAGAATGCAAGAGGATTCGAAGTGAAAGCCCATGCTTCTGCTCCTGCAGCTCAAAATGTTAACTTGTCTGACTGTACGTCTTTGAATGATATTAGAAGTTTTGATTTTCGACATATTGGACATCATCTATCAACAGACCCTCTTTCCACAACAGCAAGAAACATAAATGTGGTAAACTGCTTTGCAATTAAACCTATATACAGCACTATGTATGAAGGGCTTTCCCCAAAAGCGTTAGTTGTTTCTGCATTTGTAAACGTAAATATATCTAATTTCCACGCAATTGGCGATCCTTCTTATGACTATAAAAAAACCCCTGCAATTGCTTTTCAATACAAAAGTCGTAATATTAACGTTTCGAATATAACTGTAAAAGATTTTAGAACATCAGATGCCGATATTTACATTTATGGTGGAGCTCAAAAAACCGATTACGTTAATATTTCTAATGTGAGTATTTTTGAATCTGCACCTATTGGAATTAAAGTGGGCAGTGGCGTGACTAACGTTAATATTAGTAATGGAAGTTTGATCGGCAGGAATGCTGCTGGTTCAATTGGAATCTATTGTTACAATAACCAAGCTAACATTAACTCCGTAAATGTTGAGAAATATTCAACTCCCAGTGAAATGGCCGGAAACAAGTACACGTTCATACCTAACAACTTTAAAAATGGAACACGGATTGCTACAACTTCTGGATACGCTAAAACAAAAACTTCTTTCATTGCTGCATCAACTGGCGGGGCGCAAGTAACCGCCGAAGCCGCTGCTGTAATAGCTACAACAGGTGGAGCAAAAGCTAGAGGCGTGCGTAATGCAGTTATCGCTTCGTCAGGCGGTTCCAACACTTCAGCTGAAGGAAGCCGCTCTTTAGTTGTAGCATCTAACAATTCTTCAATTGTAGGCGCAGGCTCTTCCAGAGTTGTAATCGGTTCTAATGGAGTTGCAAATAAAAAAGACTATACAACTACCTGGGGATACGGTACAAGCACAACTCCTCTTTCATCCAATATTAAACTAGAAATTCACTCTAAATCAGGCAATGTTACCAGTGCTGGCCAAGTAAAAGGCGGTTCTACTTTTAGTGACTATGCAGAGTATTTTGAGTCTGCTGATGGAAAATCAATCCCTTCTGGTTACTTTGTAACTCTAGAGAATGAAAAAATCAAAAAAGCAAATCTTGGAGACCAAGTATTAGGTGTTATCTCTGAAACAGCAGGAATTGTTTTAGGAGAATCAACGTTTAACTGGCAAGGTCGATACGTTAAAAATGAATTTGGTGGATTGATTTATGAAGATGTAGATGTCACATTTATTAATCAAGAAGGTATTGAAGTAACTGAAACACGAAGAGTTCCTAAAGAGAATCCTTATTTTAATCCTGAAGAAGAATATGTCGCTAGATCTGAACGCCCTGAATGGAATGTTGTAGGCATGTTCGGACAGGTTCATGTAAGAATTGATGAAACTGTACAGACGGGAGACAAAATTGTACCGAAAGCAGGTAAAGGTACTAAATCTACTTCTAATCAAGGATTCCATGTGATGAAGGTTACAACGCCGTTTAGTAAAGAACGTGGCTTTGGTGTAGCCGTGTGTTTAATTACACCACAATATTAAATAAAACTATGATTTTATAGGAATATTCCTTATACACAACAGAGAAATCAAGAGCATGTGTGAGAACGAGAGAGCCTGGGTTATCCCCCGCTCTCTTTTTGTGCTCAAAAAATTAATTGGAGGAATTTATTTAATGAACATTACTCAAAATTTGTTGACTCCCAACAAATACTCCAGACCTCAAACAGCTTTAAAAGGTGTCAAAGCTGTTGTAATTCACTGGGTTGCTAATCCAGGCTCATCGGCAGAAGGAAACCGTAATTTCTTCAACAATCGTAAAAGTGGAACCTCTGGATTCGGCTCTGCTCATTACATTGTTGAAGGTAACAAAGTAATTCAATGCTTGCCTAATAGCGAATTAGCTTATCACGTTGGCTCGAATGTTTATACAGCAAGCGCACTTAGAAATTTAAGTTCTTATCCTAACAACTGCACCATTGGTATTGAAATGACACACCCTGATTGGACAGGTAAGCCTGATGCTACAACTTACAAAACAACTGTAGAATTGGCAGCTTCCCTTCTCAAAACTTATGGACTCAAATCTGACAATCTCTGGACTCACCACCAAGTGGTAGGCTGGAAAGACTGCCATCGTTATTACACTAACAACCCTAGTGCATGGGTTCAATTTGTCAGCGATGTTAATAAAGCTTTAACAGGTAAAACTGTAACTATTCCAACACCTAAACCATCAAACAAAAATGACCTTGAGTTAGTCGAAGCTTATGGTCTTGGTGATAAAGGTGCAAAAGTTAAAGAAATTCAATCTAACCTTATTAAACTCGGTTATAAGCTACCGAAATATGGCGCTGATTCTCACTTCGGTGATGAAACTGCCATTGCGGTGAAGGCATTCCAAAAAGCAAACAAGCTTGCTGTTGACGGAATCGCTGGTAAAGCAACTCTTGCAAAAATTAAAGAATTGCTAACTAAATCTAAAGCCCCTTCTTCCTCTACTCCCTCTAAGTCTAACTCTTCTAAAGCAAGTGGCTCTCTAAAATCTAAAGTAGACGGTCTTCGATTTTATGCTAAAGCTTCATGGGATGATAAAGATGTTGTAGGTACTGTGAATAAAGGTATTGGCTTCCCTACCGTTGTCGAAAAAGTAAAAGTTGGCACAGCATATCAATATAAAGTGAAAAACTCAAAAGGAGCAGCGTTTTATATCACTGCTTCAGATAAATTTGTTGAGATAACAGGTGCGATTAAATCCCCTTCTCCTACTAAGACAACTTCAAAGCCAAAACAGGCCTCTAAGAGTTCAGCAATTAAATCTGTTGGAAAGATCAAAATTATCGGCGTGTCAAATGCAGCTATTATTATGGATAAGCCTGACCGCAATTCAGCCAAGAATTTAGACACCATCGCATTGGGCAAAACAATTGAAATCTCTGGATCTGTTAAGGGTAGCAACAATCCTAAAGGATACTGGGAAGTAATCTACAAAGGTAAACGAGCTTATATTTCAGGTCAGTATGGAAGCAAAGTATAACTAAATTAATATAGATTTTTGTGGATTTACAAATATCCATGAGAATTTATGAAAATCAACTTCAAGGAGGTGAACTAAAGTCACCTCCTTCTCTAAGGCTGGTGTCAAATGGAAAGTAATGACGTTCATGTTCGTATAAGCTTGCTTGAAGAAAAATCAAATCGGCAAGCAATTCAAATTGTTAAGCTAGAAGATAAAACAAATACACTCAACAGAATTGAAATGATATGCGAACAACAACTTGAATTTAATAAAGAATCTCAAAAGCAATCGAAAGAGTTAACTTCAACACTCATTGAAATGAGTAATAATTTAAAAAACCTCAATAAATCTTATGAAAAATTAGATACACGGGTTGAAACTCTTGAACGAAGTGATTCAACAAGAAAGATAGATCCTTCGCAGTTTACCAAAGATATTTTTTATAAGATTCTTCCCTCAGTAGCTACAACGATAATCGGAGCATATTTGCTATACCATTTCGGAATTAATAAATAAGGAGCTTGATGTAATGAAAATCAACTGGAAAGTACGTTTAAAAAA
>NZ_NKHG01000065.1 GCF_002744245.1 Bacillus pumilus
TAATTTAATGATATTTCTTATTTACTTTATGTTTAAGAATGCCCCTACTGATGAATTTAGCGATATTACGCAATCTGTGTTTGGTAAATGGATTGGACAATTCATCAATATTCTCTACATTCTGTATTTCTCTTCTTTGTCTTTAACAGTACTTATTCATTATATGGATGTAATCCATGTTTGGTTGTTTAAAGAAATGCCGGGTCTTTTATTTGCAGCTGTGTTACTGCTACTTGTTTATTATATTCACACTGGTGGATTCAGGACAATAGCTGGCTGGGCTTTCTTTGGCATTATATTGACATACTGGATGACCTTTATCTGTTTTTATGTCATGCAATATAGCCACATTCGTTATATGCTTCCGATGTTTGATCATTCCTTTTTTGAAGTGATGGCAGGAGTGAAAGATGCTTCTTTAACAATGTTTGGTTTTGAAACACTGCTTGTCTATTATCCCTTTATTAAACACGCGAAAACGTCCCAAACATTTGCCCATATGGGGGCATTATTCACTACATGCCTCAATTTGCTCGTATTTCTCGTATCTATTGCGTACTACTCAAGTGCTCAGCTCAAACTAACGAAATGGCCGACATTGACGTTAACAAGCATTGTGAAGCTCCCTTTTATTCAGCGCTTCGAATTTATTGAAGTGTCTCTATGGCTTCTTCTAATTGTTCCAAATATCGCCATTCCATTATGGGCAGCCAGCAGAATGGCAAAGCAAGTGTTTCAAACAAGCCAGCGTATGACTTTAATTGTTCTTAGCATCCTTATTCTGGTGATGTTTTCATTTTTCATTGGGGCAACTTCCTTTGAGGCCTTTAACAAATGGGTGGAATATAGCGGATACATTCTAGTATATGGATTGATTGTATGTATGATCATTGGGTTGATGCTGAAAAAAAGGTGGGTGAAAAAACGAGTATGAAACATTCCCTTTTCATTGGTCTCATGTTATTCAGTCTTTTCTTAACGAGCTGCGCGCAGCCGCGCCTTTTAGATGAATTAAATATTTCTCAGGCAGCAGGATTTGATTTAATGGAAGACGGCGAAATGAAAGGTTTCTTTGTCTTTCCAATCTTTAAAAGTGAACAGCAAGGCAGTTATCAAATATTAAGCGCAAGGTCAAATACCATTAGTAATATTCAGTTCCTCGTTTCAGAAAAATCCCCCTTCCCAGTTGTCATGGGACAATTACTCGTTATCTTAATCAGTGAAAAGCTAGCGAAAGAAGTGGGTATGATTGATTTGATGAATTACATCTACCGCGACCCTATTATTGGGTCAAGACAAGTTTTTGCCATTGTTGACGGAAAAGTTGAAGATTTATTGTACACAAAAATGAATCAAACCAACTTAAATATAGGGGTGTACCTTTCAGATCTGTTAGCTCAAAACATGCGAAACGGCAATGAACCAGTGACCAATCAGCATATTTTTATGAATCAGATGCTTGCAAAAGGCGTTGATGCTTACCTCCCTTACATCAAAAAAACAAGCAATGCCATCAAAGTGTCAGGTATCGCTCTTTTTGATCAAGAAAAAATGGTTGGTCATATTCCTGGAGAAGACACGTTTACGTTTAAAGCCATGATTGAAAATCATAAAAACGGCATTTATGAGTTTCGATTTAATGACAGGGGGAAGACCCATGTCGTTATTGAAAATATCAAATCACATGTGTCCTATCATATCAAACCAACTGAGAACCTCACAAAAAAGCCTCATATCACCATTGAAATCAAGCTTAAAGGTGAATTAAAAGAGTTCATGAAATCAAGAAAAATCGATAACCCCTCTATTTTACAGCATGTCGAAAAAGAAGTAGAAAAACGCGTCGCTCTGCAAGGGAATGACCTTGTTCAGTCATTTAAGAGACAAAAAATCGACCCGCTTGGACTTGGTCTAAAATATCGCTCTAAAGACAAAGCAATGACACCAGAGAAATGGCAGGAAATCTATCCTGATGCGAATGTTCAAGTCAAATGCCAGATGAAGATTGTCCAAACAGGTGTTAGCCAATAAAAAAGACTGTATGAAAAAGATTCTTCTCATACAGTCTTTTTTAATCTTCATCTTTTACATCCGGGTCATCAGGAATCGGTTCATTGAAGATCTCTTGGACGAGCTCTTTATATTGTTCAAGCTGCTTCATATGTGTTTGAAATTGCCCTTGATAAATAAGATGCGATTCCCCGTCAAATACGGAACGGATCTTTTTTTGCTGGATTAGTTTTTCAATATACGCTTCTGATACTTCTAGGTATTCAGCTGTTTCTGCGATTGTTAAATACATGAATGTACACCACCTGTTCGTTTCATCTTACAAATTATATCACGAGCTGCTGAAAAAACGGATGCGGTCTGTTCATGTTTTTTTCATCTTTTCTTCACTGATTCGTCAACTCCCTTTTGTACAGTATTCATACACCCACTCAATCACTAGGAGGTGACCCTTCTCCACATGACAGGGAGAAACATTCGAACCTATGTGGCCTTTTCAATTGTAGGCGCAAGTAATACGCTGATTGACTTTCTCTTCTTCTTTTTTCTGACTGCCTGCTTTGTCCCCCATTTCCTTGCACAATGTCTTTCCTATAGTGCAGGGATGCTGAACAGCTACATCTGGAATCGAAAATGGACGTTTCAAGTGAAAAAGAAAGCTGACAAGTGGGAATGGATCAAGTGGATCACTGTCAATGGGACAGCATGTCTTCTGACCTTTCTTGTCCTATATGTCATGCAGCTAGCAGATTTTTCATTATTCATTAGTAAAGTGGTGGCCACGCTTATTGGCATAATCGTCACTTTTACTGGAAGCCGCGTTTGGGTGTTTCAAACAGGAAATAAACCATCAGAAATGGAGCGATGATTCAATGAACATCAAAAAAGCCGTGATTCCCGCAGCCGGATTAGGTACACGTTTTTTACCAGCTACTAAAGCACAGCCAAAGGAAATGCTGCCTATCGTCGACAAACCCGCCATTCAATATATTGTCGAAGAGGCGGTACAATCAGGAATTGAAGATATTCTCATTATTACAGGAAGGAATAAAAAATCAATAGAAGATCATTTTGACCGATCGATTGAGCTAGAACAAAATTTGCTCGAAAAAGGAAAAAAGAAACAGCTTGCTGAAATCAAGCATATTGCGGATATGGCCAATATTCATTATATTCGTCAAAAGGAACCTCTAGGTCTTGGACATGCGGTGCTGTGCGCGCGCCATTTTACAGGGAATGATCCTTTTGCTGTTCTTTTAGGTGATGATGTGATGGTATCAGACAAGCCCGCCCTCGCTCAGCTCATGGAAGTCTATGAAGACAAACAAACAGAGGTGATCGGTGTTCAGAAAGTGGATCGTCTAGATGTCAGCAAGTATGGTATGATAAGACCAGCTAGATTAGAAGGTCGTGTGTTAGAAGTCACAGACTTGGTGGAAAAGCCAGCCATTCATGAGGCGCCTTCCGATTTAGCCGTGATGGGCAGGTATCTTTTAACCCCATCGATTTTTTCTGTTTTAGAAAGAATCGGCAGAGGTGCAGGCAACGAAATACAGCTGACAGACGCTCTTAAAGACATTGCGCATCAATCTCCCATTTATGCAAGACAATTAGATGGTATGAGATTCGATGTTGGCGATAAACTTGGTTGTTTTAAAGCAGCGACTGAAATTGGATTAATGCGCCATGATATGCGGCCAGCCATGCTAGCATATATGCAAAGCATACTCATGAGAGAAGCAAAACAAGCATAGGCTCTCATAAGGATGCTTTAAGAAAATTCGTATTTAAAGGCAGAGTGAAATGAATGGGAACCTTTTTTTATGAAATTTTAACCTGGCTGACAAGCCTTGGTTACGTAGGTGTTGCACTTGGACTGATGATTGAAATCATTCCGAGTGAAATTGTTCTTGCCTATGGCGGATATATGGTATCAACAGGAACCATTGGTTTTGTTGGGGCTGTCATTGCTGGGGTCATTGGAGGAACACTCGCCCAGTGCTTTATTTACTGGATCGGTCTATACGGCGGAAGACCTTTTTTAACAAAGTACGGGAAATATTTATTCATCCACGAGCATCATATTGCCACTGCAGAGCGCTGGTTTGACCGGTATGGAACCGGTGTGGTGTTTACAGCACGCTTTATCCCTGTTGTACGCCATGCGATCTCGATTCCAGCGGGCATTGCCAAAATGCCATTTTTCAAATTTGTTCTCTTGACGGGATTAGCCGCGATCCCTTGGTCCATCTTATTTATTTATCTCGGTATGCAGCTTGGGACAAAGTGGGATCACATTCAAAGTGTTGCCCACGCTTATACAACACCTATTATGGCTATTGCCATCGTCCTTATCGTTCTGTATTTCGTACTGAAAAAAATTCGCACGAATCGAAAACGGACAATCTAACGAAAACGCCTTCCACTGATATTGTGAAAGGCGTTTTTTCTATAAGTGTGTTGATTGTTTTTTCATATATTGGGATAATTCCATAATCATTGCACCCATTCTCTCAAGTGACGGGGCAAGAATGCGGTCTACTCCCTCTTCTTTTAAAGCTTCAGCTGTGACTTTCCCGACAGCCACAGCCAGCACATGCCGCTCAAACAGATCTTGCAGTTCTTCTTTTCTGTCCCATTTTGCTGCTAGTTTGAAAAAGGCATGAACCTGTACAGCGGTCGTAAAACAGACGGCCTGAACCTTTCCTTTTTTCATTTCCTGAAGCAAAGTTTCAGCAGCCTCTGGTTCAGGAGGCGTGTGCTGATATGGTAACAGTGGCAAAACGTCAGCCCCCTTATCATGTAAAAACTGGATGAGAGCCGGCGCATTTTCGCCGTGAAGCTGCACCATGACTCGTTTACCTTGAAACGCCTTGTCTTCAAGCTTTGAGATGAGGTCACGAACGGTTCCATCTTCATCAGAGACGTCTGGCTGAATTCCGCGTTTTTTCAAAGCAGCAAAGGTTTTGTACCCTCTTGAAGCGATGTGGGCATTTGATAAAATGTTCATAAATGCCTCTCCAAGATTTAGCTCTTCGGCACTCTCAATTAATGTATCTGTGCCGATGCCTGTTGTTAAAATCACCCAGTCGGCTCCTTGTTTCACAAAGGTTTCGATGCCTGGCTTTAACTCCTCTTTCGCTAAAAACACTGTTCCTTGAAGAGAACGAATAACGGCTTGTCCTCCTTGCTTTTCAACAAGTGTACGCATTTCCTCTGTTTTTCTCGTTCCACAAATGGCAATTGTTTTACCAGCTAAGCCTTTACTCATTCTATCCCTCTTTTTCTATCACAAGTTATATGTATTAAATATAGATTTATTTGAAAGACGTTGCAAGTGTCTACTAAAAAGAGCTTGACGTTTCTATCGAATTCGAGTATCTTTTGTAAGTGCAAATTGTAGGAGGTCATTATGGAAAAACAGAATGTTCAAGCAATTCGATTATCAATTGCAGACCCAACACCACTTGGTTTGTTTGGTTTAGCAATGGTGACGCTCGTTGCGTCCTCACAAAAACTAGGAATAACAGATGGCACTTCCCTTATCTTACCTTGGGCTATCTTCCTTGGAGGAATCGCGCAGCTTATCGCGTCCATACAAGATTCAAAGCATCATAATACTTTTGGCGCCACTGCTTTTGGTGCATTCGGTCTTTTTTGGATGGGCGTTGGAACCACTTGGCTCATTCAAGCTGGCGTTTTTGGGAAAACGCTTGCGGAAGCAGCGGATCCAAAACAACTAGGTTTTGCTTTTATTGGTTATTTAATTTTTAGCTTATTTATGACGATCGGTGCAATGGAAACACATAAAGTGTTATTTATGATTTTCGTCTTTATTGATTTCTTATTCATTGGTCTTTCTCTTAGCTCGTTTGGTGTGATGTATGATGTTACCCATACCATTGCAGGCATTTCAGAACTCATCATTTCCCTGCTTTCGTTTTATGGTTCTGCAGCTGTTGTACTCAATACGCATTTTGGCCGTACTGTGCTTCCGGTTGGACAACCATTTCGCGTTTTTACAAAAGCATAAATAAAAAAAGAACTGCTCTGTGCAGTTC
>NZ_NKHG01000091.1 GCF_002744245.1 Bacillus pumilus
GCTCATCAAAAACTTGTCTTGATTCTTAAACTTTAAAGTTAAAGGGGAAAAAAGAAATGGCAAACAAGCGTAAAAAAGTATCTGTCATCGGTGCAGGCTTTACTGGAGCAACTACAGCATTTCTAACGGCTCAAAAAGAATTAGCGGATGTTGTATTAGTCGATATCCCGCAGCTTGAGAACCCAACAAAAGGGAAAGCACTTGATATGCTGGAAGCAAGCCCTGTTCAAGGCTTCGATGCGAACATTACAGGAACTTCTAACTACGAAGATACAGCCGGTTCTGATGTAGTGGTCATTACGGCAGGAATTGCAAGAAAGCCGGGAATGAGCCGTGACGACCTCGTGTCAACAAATGAAAAAATCATGCGCAGTGTGACGCGCGAAATCGTCAAATATTCTCCAGAAACGATCATTGTTGTGTTAACAAACCCTGTTGATGCAATGACATATGCAGTGTATAAAGAATCAGGATTACCAAAAGAAAAAGTCATTGGACAATCTGGCATTCTTGATACAGCACGTTTCCGTACGTTCGTTGCGCAAGAATTAAATCTATCTGTCAAAGATGTGACGGGCTTTGTGCTTGGTGGACATGGCGACGACATGGTTCCGCTCGTTCGTTACTCTTATGCAGGCGGTATCCCGCTTGAAACATTGATTCCAAAAGATCGAATCGATGCGATTGTCGAAAGAACAAGAAAAGGCGGAGGCGAGATTGTCAACCTATTAGGTAACGGTAGTGCATATTACGCACCTGCTGCTTCACTAGTTGAAATGGTTGAAGCGATCTTAAAAGATCAGCGCCGCGTTATCCCAACAATTGCATACCTTGAAGGTGAATATGGCTACGAAGGCATTTATCTTGGTGTTCCAACAATCGTAGGTGGAAACGGCCTTGAGCAGATCATTGAGCTTGAGTTGACAGAAGAAGAAAGAAGTCAGCTTGACCGCTCTGTTGAATCTGTTAAAAACGTGATGAAAGTATTGTCTTAATATGAATAAAAAAGAAGGCTTCTCTAAAGAGGGGTCTTCTTTTTATTTATAAAACAAACCTTGTCGAAATTTTAAATTGTTCTCTTGTTAAGCTTTCGTTAAAATGAAAGAGAAGGCATGACTTCTCGCTTTTCACATAAGATACAAAAAAACGGATGCAGGGGAAATCACTAATTGGAGGCACAACATGAATAAAAAAATATTAGTTGTGGATGATGAAGAATCGATTGTAACACTTCTAAGCTATAACCTTGAAAGGGCGGGCTATGATGTCGTCACAGCAAGAGACGGGGAAGAAGCGCTTGAAAAAGCAGCAAGTGAACAGCCTGATCTCATTGTATTAGATCTAATGCTTCCGAAGATGGACGGCATTGAAGTGTGTAAACAACTGAGAATTCAAAAAATGATGTTCCCTATTTTAATGCTGACAGCAAAGGACGATGAATTTGATAAGGTGCTCGGCCTTGAACTTGGAGCCGATGATTACATGACAAAACCTTTCAGTCCTAGAGAAGTGGGTGCTCGGGTAAAAGCCATTTTGAGAAGAGCACAGCAATCTCAGCCTGCCCCTTCGCAAGAGGAGAAGGAAGAGATCATAGCAGACCAAATCAAAATTGGTGACCTGCGCATTTTACCTGAACACTACGAAGTCTACTTCCAAGAAGAACGTCTAGAGCTCACGCCAAAGGAATTTGAGCTGCTGCTTTATTTGGCTAAGCATAAAGGCCGTGTCCTCACACGTGATCTATTGTTAAGTGCCGTTTGGAATTATGACTTTGCAGGTGACACACGTATTGTGGATGTACATATTAGCCACTTGCGAGACAAAATTGAAAAGAACACAAAAAAACCAACATACATTAAAACGATTCGCGGCTTAGGTTATAAATTGGAGGAGCCAAAGTCAAATGAGTAAAATTAGAACCCGCCTGTTTTCTGGGCTCATCTTTCTCCTTTTTATTGTGTTTGTCGGGCTTGGTCTTTTCTTAGATCATATGTTTCATGTTTTCTATGAAACAAAATTAACGGATCGAATGGAAAAGGAATCGAGCTTTCTCCTTTCTTCAGTGAATGGTGACGATTTGAAGGCGAAGCAAAATAAAGAGATTCTCAGTCAGGCAAAGCAGCATCTCGATATGAATGCGTCGATTGTGGACATGAAAGGGAATATTATACATATAACGGGTCCAGCAGAACAAAAGTCCATCATTCAAAACATGCTGAAAAATGAGCGTCTCCAAACAAAAGGAGCGGTCATTGATGATGAGAAGGATGGATTATTTCATTATGCAGTCCCTATCATGAAGCAAAACGAACCGGCGGGATATCTATTTCTCCATGCTTCATTCCAGCCTTTAAATGAAATTGACGGCCAGCTCTGGCTCGCATTAGCCTTTTGCCTTGGCTCGGCCATCATTATTATCGTCTTTTTTGGCTACCGCATGTCGATGAAGTATGTGAAACCGATTGATTATGCCACAAAGGTGGCCAAACAGCTTGAACGTGGTAACTATGATACCAACAATTATGAAGAGCTGATCATTGAAACAAGTGAGCTCAATACGTCGATGAAGCGCCTGGCAGAAAGCCTTCAAGAAATGACAAGTGCTGGTGAAATGCAACGAGACCGCCTGCAAACGGTCATAGAAAACATTGGAGCGGGAATCATTTTGATTGATAAAATGGGCTATATTAACTTAGTCAATCGAACATTCCGCAAGCAATTTAAGGTGCAAAAACATATTTACATGCACAAGCTGTATCATGAAGCCTTTACACATGAAGAGATTATTGAGCTTATTGACGAAATTTTCATGACAGAAACCAAGGTTCGGAAGTTTTTACGTCTAGCAGTCGAGATCGAACGCCGCTACTTCCAAGTCGATGGCGTCCCGATTTTAAGTACGGATGATGAATGGAAAGGAATTGTCCTTGTGTTTCATGATGTAACAGAAACAAAGCAATTAGAGCAGATGCGAAAAGACTTTGTCGCCAACGTGTCCCATGAATTAAAGACACCGATTACGTCAATTAAAGGCTTTTCTGAAACCCTTCTTGATGGAGCGATTGATGACAAAGACGCGCTGACAGAATTCCTTTCAATCATTCTAAAAGAGAGTGTCCGTTTAGAAACACTCATTCAAGACTTGCTCGATCTTTCTAAAATTGAACAGCAGCATTTTAAACTGAATATTCAAGAAGCCAATGCGACAGAAATCATTCAGGAGATTGACGTGTTACTTAAACAAAAGGCCGCAGAAAAAGGCATTCAACTACACGTGCGTGTTCCGAAAGAACCGGTTTATGTCACGGCAGACCCGCTGAGATTAAAGCAAATTTTCCTTAATCTCGTGAACAATGCTCTCACCTATACTCCAGAGGGGGGAAGTGTCACGATCTCGGCAAGGCCACGAAAGGGCAGTTATGAATTTGATGTGGCAGATACAGGAATCGGAATGAAAAAAAGGGAGATTCCAAGAATATTTGAGAGATTCTATCGAATTGATAAGGATAGAAGCAGAAATTCAGGCGGTACAGGGCTTGGTCTTGCCATTGTTAAACACCTTGTCGAGGCGCATGAAGGAACGATTTCTGTGCGAAGTAAACAAGGCAAAGGGACGACTTTTACAGTGAGTCTGAAATCAAAATAGAGAAATAGGAAAGAGCCGTTAAAATTTACATGATCTTTACAATGAATTCATGTTTTGTTAAACAATCATTGGTAGGATGAATAGGAACCCCTTCATCCAAGGAGCCAATTTTGGAAGGACGAAAACACTTGTTGTTTTCGTCCCTTTTTTATGCAGGCTTGTCTATTTTCTTTTCAAAATAAACTTTGATAAAATGAAGATACAAAGTGTGAAAGAGACGGCTGAGGTGGCTCAGTCGATGGAGGATTAAAAACATGACAGACAAAAAGAAATTAGTACTTGTGGATGGAAACAGTCTCGCCTATCGAGCCTTTTTTGCTTTGCCGTTATTATCCAATGATAAAGGCGTACATACCAATGCCATTTATGGCTTTGCGATGATCTTAATGAAGATGCTTGAGGACGAGAAGCCAACCCATATGCTCGTCGCCTTTGATGCGGGAAAAACAACCTTCCGTCATGAGACTTTTCAAGAATATAAAGGCGGGAGACAAAAAACGCCGCCAGAGCTATCAGAACAAATGCCGTTCATTCGGGAACTATTAGATGCTTATCACGTGAAGAGGTACGAGCTTCCTCAATACGAAGCAGATGATATTATCGGAACATTAGCCGTGGAGGCAGAAAAAGACGGCTTTGAGGTCAAAATCTTCTCTGGAGATAAAGATTTAACGCAGCTTTCAACAGATCATACGACAGTGGCGATTACGAAAAAAGGAATCACAGAAGTAGAATACTACACACCGGCCCATATTGAAGAAAAATATGGCCTGCGCCCAGATCAAATCATCGATATGAAAGGGCTAATGGGAGATTCCTCAGATAATATCCCAGGCGTGCCTGGCGTGGGCGAAAAAACTGCGATTAAATTGTTAAAGCAGTTTGAAACGGTTGAAAACCTGCTTGAACATATTGACGAGGTCAGCGGGAAAAAGCTAAAAGAAAAGCTTGAAGAACATAAAGAACAAGCGGTGATGAGTAAAAAGCTGGCGACAATTGTCGTAGAGGCTCCACTTGATGTGTCGAGCAAAGATCTCGCTTATGAAGGCCCTCACATGGATCAGGTGATCTCTCTTTATAAAGAACTAGGCTTTCAAACGTTACTAGAGCGTCTAGGTGAAGCACCAGAAGCAGGTGAACAGGTCGAAGTAGAAGAGCTAGAAGTCACAAAAATCACCGATGTAACGGATGACGTGCTGGCAGATCATGCTGCGCTTGTGGTAGAACAGCTGGGAGATAATTATCACGAAGCGGATTTGATCGGTTTTGCGATCCATAATGAAAATGGTGCGTTTTTTATCACAAAGGAAGATGCTCTTCAATCAGAAGCGTTTAAACTATGGGCGCAGGATGAAACGAAGAAAAAATGGGTTTTTGATTCAAAAAGAGCCGTTGTTGCCCTCAGATGGCATGATGTCGATTTAAAAGGTGTCGATTACGATGTCCTGCTTGCTTCATATGTCGTCAATCCGCAGAAATCCTACGAGGACGTTGCAAGTGTGGCAAAGGAATATGGTCTGAATATTGCTCTTTCCGATGAAAAAGTGTACGGAAAAGGAGCAAAGCAGGCGATTCCAAGCGAAGATGAGCTAAAAGATCACCTTGGACGGAAAGCAGCGGCGATCTCTGCCCTGCATGATCTGACACTTGAAGCATTAGAAAAAAATGATCAGCATGAACTGTATGAAGATTTAGAGCTGCCGCTTGCGCTCATCTTAGGTGAAATGGAATCTCTTGGCGTAAAGGTGGATATTGAACGCCTAGAAATGATGGGAGAAGAACTGACGAAGAAGCTGAAGGAATATGAAGAAACCATTCACCGTTTAGCGGGAGAAGCGTTTAACATCAATTCCCCTAAACAGCTTGGTGTGATTCTGTTTGAAAAATTAGGTCTGCCGATGATCAAGAAGACAAAAACAGGCTACTCTACGTCAGCTGATGTGCTTGAAAAGCTTGAAGACAAGCACGAAATTATTCGCTCGATTCTGCATTACCGACAAATTGGAAAGCTGCAATCTACCTATGTGGAAGGCTTAATGAAAGTGACGCGCAAGGATACTCATAAAGTTCATACAAGATTTAATCAGGCACTCACGCAAACGGGAAGGCTAAGCTCAACCGATCCAAACCTACAAAATATCCCGATTCGTTTAGAAGAAGGTCGGAAGATTCGTCAAGCGTTTGTTCCATCAAAAGAAGGCTGGCTCATGTTTGCAGCTGACTATTCTCAAATCGAGCTGCGTGTACTTGCTCACATTTCTCAAGATGAGAACTTGATTGAAGCCTTCACCCAAGATATGGATATTCACACAAAAACAGCGATGGATGTGTTCCATGTCTCAGAAGAAGAAGTGACTTCCTCTATGAGAAGACAGGCCAAGGCTGTGAACTTCGGAATTGTTTATGGGATTAGTGATTATGGACTTTCTCAAAATCTTGGGATTACAAGAAAAGAAGCGGCGGCATTTATTGAACGCTATTTAACAAGCTTTAAAGGTGTGAAAACATATATGGAAGACATCGTGCAGGAAGCAAAACAAAAAGGATACGTCACGACGCTCCTAAAGCGTAGACGATATATTCCAGATATCACAAGCCGTAATTTTAATATCAAAAGCTTTGCAGAAAGAACGGCAATGAATACACCGATTCAAGGCAGTGCCGCAGATATCATTAAAAAAGCTATGATTGATATGGCGCAAAAGCTAAAAGAAGAGAATCTGCAGGCCAATCTTTTATTGCAGGTGCACGATGAACTGATCTTCGAAGCACCGAAAGAAGAAATCGCCATACTAGAAAAAATTGTCCCAGAAGTGATGGAAAACGCACTTCAGCTTGATGTACCGCTAAAAGTCGATTTTGCCTCAGGGCCATCTTGGTACGACGCAAAATAAATAGAGAGAGCAAAAGGAGCGAGGAGCATGCCGGAATTACCAGAAGTTGAAACCGTCCGGCGCACTCTCAACGGGTTAGTCAAAGGAAAAACGATTGAAACGGTCGATATCAAATGGCCAAATATCATCAAACGTCCTAGGGAACCGGAGGAGTTCGCAAGAAGGATGGTAGGAGAAACCATAAAAATCATTGAAAGAAGAGGGAAGTTTTTACTCTTTCATTTAGACCACTACGTGATGGTCTCTCATTTAAGGATGGAAGGGAAATACCGTGTACATGAAGCAAATGAGCCTTATGATAAACACGTACACGTTGTCTTTACGTTTACAGATGGTACCGAGCTTCGGTACCATGATGTCCGTAAATTTGGCACGATGCATCTATTTCAGCCAGGTGAAGAAGAAAAAGAACTCCCGCTATCACAGCTGGGATATGAGCCCTTTTCAGAATCATTTACACCAGAGTATTTATGGGAGCAATTGAAGAAGACCTCCCGCGCTGTCAAAACGGCTTTACTTGATCAAAAGATTGTCGTGGGACTTGGTAATATTTATGTAGATGAAGTCCTTTTTAAGTCAGGAATTCACCCAGAAACAAAAGCGAATCAGCTAAGCCTTGAATCTTGCCAGATGCTCCATAACCATATTATTGACACGCTTCAAGTGGCAGTTGATGCGGGAGGAAGCACGATTCGCTCCTATTTCAATTCACAAGGCGATATTGGAACATTTCAATTGCAGCTTCTTGTCTATGACCGGCGGGGAGAGCCTTGCCAGACATGCGGAAGTATCATTGAGAAAACGGTGGTTGGAGGGCGCGGCACTCATTTTTGTGTGACCTGCCAAAAACCGCCTCTATAAAGGAAAAACCATCAGCATGCTTCCTTTTTGTCATGCATACGATAAAAAACATTCTTTTTTCAGCAAGGTGTAGACTGACACACAGCCCACCTGCTCTTCATATAGTGAAGAAGAGTCTGAGAACGCCTAGAGACTCTTGATCATCGTTGCATGAACAGAAAGGAAGAGTTCAGGTATGATTTCGTTTTCGCTTCTGTTTTTAGCTATTGCAGTCAGCATTGACAGCTTTTCTGTGGGCTTTACGTATGGTCTTCGGAAAATGAGAATTCCATTTAAAGCCATTGTCATTATTGCTTGCTGTTCAGGGATTGTGCTGCTCATTTCCATGCTGATTGGCAGCCTGCTTACAACTTTCCTCCCTGTCTCAGTGACAGATAAACTTGGTGGAGGTATTTTGATCGCCATTGGTCTTTGGGTCTTGTATCAATTTTACAAGCCAGCGAAAGAGCGTGACATGCTCCTTCATGAAAAAACACTGCTTAATGTAGAAGTGCAGTCTCTCGGGCTTGTCATCCAAATTTTGCGAAAGCCTACAAGTGCAGATATTGATCGCTCTGGTACAATTAATGGAATAGAAGCGGTGCTCCTTGGGATTGCTTTATCTATTGATGCATTTGGCGCAGGAATTGGCGCAGCGATTCTAGGCTTTTCTCCAATTGTGATGAGTATCACGGTGGCAGTGATGAGCTCACTTTTTGTGTGTATTGGACTGCGTGCTGGCCATTATTTGTCAAACTGGCGCTGGATCGATAAACTCGCATGCTTACCAGGGCTATTGCTCATTTTAATTGGTGTATGGAAGCTGTAAAGGAGGAAATAGATTGACGCTCGTCATTGGATTAACAGGCGGGATTGCTAGTGGAAAAAGCACAGTCTCGCAGATGATAAAAGAGCATGGCATCCGTGTTGTGGATGCAGATGTCATTGCAAAAGAAGCCGTTTCTAAAGGAACGCCAGCTCTTCAACAAATCGTTCAAACCTTCGGTGAGGATGTCCTCCTGCCAAATGGTGAATTGAACCGGCAGCAGCTTGGAGCGATTATTTTTTCTGACGAAGAGAAAAGAAAACAGCTGAATGCCATTGTTCATCCTGAGGTGAGAAAGGAAATGCTCAAGCGGCGAGACGAAGGGGTCAATCAGCAAGAAACATTCGTTGTGCTTGATATCCCGCTTTTATTCGAGAGTCAGCTGGAGAGTCTCGTCGACCGCATCATCGTCGTGTACACAACGCCTGAATTGCAGCTATCGCGACTCATGCATCGAAACGACCTCAGCGAGGAAGAAGCGCTGAATCGTATTCGTGCCCAGCAGCCGCTTGAGGAGAAATGTAAAAAAGCAGACCACGTCATAGAAAACACAAAAGATTTAGCTTTTATCAGAAAACAATTGCAGAACATATTAAACGAATGGGAACATACAGATAAGTAAGAGTACATACACGTACTCTTCTTTTTTTATGCTTTTTTCTTATTTCCTTTATAAAGATCAGCCCTTTTTAGAAAATATACGTTTATATACTGGCAATTACAATCTAATGTGATATACTAATTTCATAAATGAATTTATTGAGTATAACACATAATAGAGGAGTGACCTGTTCATGAAGGTAAAAGCAGCGATCAATGGGTTTGGCAGAATTGGACGCATGGTCTTCAGAAAAGCAATGCTTGATGATCAAATTCAAATTGTAGCGATTAACGCAAGCTATCCTGCCGAAACGCTAGCACATTTAATTAAATATGATACAAATCATGGACGTTACGAAGGCGATGTAACAGCAGAAGATGACGCTTTGATTGTGAATGGAAAAAGAGTGCTTTTGCTAAATAACAGAGATCCAAAGCAGCTGCCCTGGGGAGAGCTTGGGATTGATATCGTCATAGAAGCAACTGGTAAATTTAATTCAAAAGATCAAGCGATGGGCCATATAGATGCCGGAGCGAAAAAAGTCGTTTTAACAGCTCCTGGTAAAAATGAAGACATCACGATTGTGATGGGTGTAAATGAGGATGATCTTGATCCTGAAAAGCACGTCATTATTTCAAACGCATCTTGTACAACAAACTGTTTAGCTCCAGTTGTCAAGCTGTTAGATGATGAATTTGGTATCGACAACGGCTTAATGACAACAGTTCATGCTTATACAAATGATCAGAAAAATATCGACAACCCGCACAAGGATCTGCGCCGGGCAAGAGCGTGTGCTCAGTCCATCATTCCAACAACGACGGGTGCTGCTAAAGCGCTTTCTTTAGTGCTTCCTCATATGAAAGGAAAACTGCATGGGCTTGCACTACGCGTGCCTGTCTCAAATGTGTCGATGGTTGATCTTGTGGTCGATTTGAAAAAAGATGTCACAGCAGAAGAGGTAAATGCTGCCTTCTCAACTGCATCTAAAACATCTCTTAGAGGCATATTGGATTACACAGAGGAACCGCTTGTCTCAACAGACTTTAACACAAACCCTTATTCAGCTGTCGTTGATGGACTCACAACGATGGTGATGGAAGATAGAAAAGTGAAAGTCCTTGCATGGTATGACAATGAATGGGGTTATTCATGCCGAGTGGTCGATCTTGTGAAGTTTGTTGGCTCGCAGATGAAAGAGCTATCTGCTGTTTGAAATGAAGAAGATGAACGTCCTTTTTCAAGAAATGAGAGAAAATCCCACTAAAAACACAGCTTGCAAAATGGGTCTAAACAAAGTATACTATTTTTCGTGAACTTCTTGTTCGCAGACTCATTCGGGTATACTTAAAGGGTTAGGACCTCTTAGGACTAACTTTCCCCCGTGGTATATGTCCGGTCCGGCTGCTTAGAACTTCACTCTTTCATTCTTGTTTAAGGGGGGTCCATGATGGAAACAATCGGACGTCACGTTATCTCCGAGCTATGGGGATGCGACTGTGATAAACTGAACGACATGGATTTTATTGAAAAAACGTTTGTAAATGCAGCTTTGAAATCAGGAGCTGAGGTAAGAGAGGTTGCTTTTCACAAATTTGCACCTCAAGGAGTAAGTGGAGTTGTCATTATTTCTGAATCTCATCTGACAATTCACAGCTTTCCTGAACATGGTTATGCGAGCATAGATGTCTATACTTGCGGCGACCTAGATCCGAATATTGCAGCAGATCATATCGGAGATGAACTAGGTGCTGAAACAAGAGAAAACATCGAAATTCCTCGAGGCATGGGACCTGTACAAGTGAAACAGGCGCAAGCCAAAGCACTGTAAACATAAAAAAGATTGCAATGGGAGCTGGCCAAAAGCATTGAATGCCTTTGTGTTATGCTCCTTTTTATATTTGTTTCATCCACTACATCCAATATTCCCTAACTTGTCTATACTTTTGTTCTAGGAAAACAAAGGTTTTTTTTATAAAATAAAGAAGAGGCGTAAGACAAAGGGGATACATGTATGACTTTAGGACAAAAGTTAAAACGATTCATTTCAAATCATACGGAAACGTCTGACCATCATCCAGTGTCAGAGCTGAAAAGCCGTTACTACAAATCGACAAATGCACAAGTTTTTCAAGCGGTGAAAGCCATTCTTTCCCGAAACAATTCCTATCAAGTGACATCTGTTTCAGCAGAACGAGGTGAAATCAGTGCAAACATACAAATGCCGAAAAAAGCCTTTCTCGTGGCAACTGTCATTTCAATTCGTCCTTTTGAAACAGCTGTCGATTTTAATGTGACAACAAAAACGGTCCTGCCAACAGACTTTGGCTATAGTCAAAAAGCCGTTTTGTCTCTTTATGAAGAACTAGACGAACAACTTCCAAGAATAGATCGGAGCTGATGAAATGAAATGTCCCACATGTCAGCACCTTGGCACAAGGGTGCTTGATTCAAGACCAGTAGATGAAGGGAAATCCATCCGTCGTAGAAGAGAGTGCGAAAGCTGTCAATATCGCTTTACGACGTTTGAAAAATTAGAAGAATTGCCGCTTATTGTGGTGAAAAAAGAAGGTATACGAGAAGAATTCAGCCGAGAAAAGATGCTAAGAGGACTCATCAAAGCGTGTGAAAAGCGTCCTGTCGCCTTAAAACAGCTGGAAGATGTCTGCTTTAACATCGAAAAAGAATTGCGTAATCAAGGGATGTCAGAAGTAAAAAGCGAGCTTGTTGGTGAAATGGTGATGGACGAGCTGGCGAAAATTGATGAAGTGTCTTACGTTCGATTTGCCTCAGTATACCGGCAGTTTAAAGATATCAATGTATTTATTGATGAGCTAAAAGATTTATTAAAGAAAGAACGCTAAAAAAGAGCTGAAGATTCTTCATGCTCTTTTTCCTGCGTAAAGCGCAAAACGCAAAAAGAGTGTACAATGGAAACAACCGTATTAAGGGAGGATCAGCATATGACAGAGCATTGGAAGGAAGTGCTAGCCGTCGATCCGTATGTCGTCAAAAGCGCTTCATTGCTCGGTGACATCGATCGACAGCTCATCACTCTTTTATATCAGCCGCTTATTGGCATGTCCGCTTTCAGCTTATACATGACGCTGTGGGGAGAGCTAGAACAAAATCGTATGTGGGGAAAGCCCGCACCTCATCGGCAGCTTATGGTGATGCTGCAAACGAATCTAAATGATATTTTTGAGGAACGTTTAAAGCTTGAAGCGATCGGCTTACTCCGCACATATGAACAGGAAACGGAAGAGGGCAGACTGTTTACATATGAGCTCGTGCCGCCGCTAAGACCAGACGAGTTTTTCCAAGATGGTATGCTGAATGTCCTTTTGTATCATCGTGTAGAGAAAGCAAAATATACGCAGCTTCGTGATTATTTTTCTTATCCAGAGGTTCCTGCAGAAGCTCAAAACATTTCGCGGTCCTTTGAAGAAGTCTTTCACGTATTGCAGCCAGGCGAACGCAAGATGACAGAAGAAATCAATCAAGTGTCATCGCTTGAACAGGGCTATGAATATGTGACCGTTGGATCTGCTCAGTCGGCACCGCTCTCAGACGAAACCTTTGACTTTGATCTATTGTTAGCGGGCATGTCTAACATGATGATTCCAAGAAAGGCTTTGACAAAGCAGGTGAAAGAGACGATTAAGAAGTTAGCTGTTGTATATGGCATGACCCCGCTGCAAATGCAAAATATTGTAGCAAGCGCCTGTGGACCGGATCAAATGATCTCAACAGAAGAATTAAGAAAAGCAGCGAGAGACTGGTATCAAATTGAATACAGAGGGAAACAGCCGAAGCTGATTGATCAAAAACAGCCAAGACATTTACGTCACGATGCTTCACAGCAGCCGGTGGAAGAAACACCGGCTGCTAAACTCATTGAAAAGCTTGATCATATTTCGCCTAGAGAGCTTCTAAAAGATATGGCAGATGGCATTGAGCCAACATATGCCGACTTAAGAATTATCGAAGATATCATGCTCGAGCAGCAGCTTGAGCCAGGTGTCATGAATGTCCTGATCTACTATACACTGCTGAAAACAGATATGAAGCTGTCCAAAACATATATGCAAAAAATCGCCGCACACTGGGTGAGAAAGAAAATCAAAACCGTTGCAGCTGCCATGAAAATTGCCAAAGAAGAGAACCGGCAAATGACAGAGTGGGCGCAGCAGAAAAAGCAGCGGGGCTCATATGGATCAGGAAAAGTCATCCGTGAGGAAAAATTGCCTGATTGGATGAAGGAAACTGAAACGAAAGAGCAGCCGGCAAAAGAACAAGTGGACAGTCTGTCTACAGAAGATCTTGAACGAGAAAAAGAAAAACTGTTAGATCAGTTTAAAAATATGAAAAAGTACAATGCACACTAATGTGAGGTGAGATGGAGATGAAACCGATCGGTCGTTCATTTGAACAGCTAAAAGGACGAGTAGATTTTCGTGTGAGATACAATCAAATTAAAGAAAGTGTGTTATCTGATGAAGATGTAAAGGCCTTTTTAAAGGAGCATCAAGAAGAGATACAAGAAGACATGATCAACCGCAGCATGAATCGACTCTTTGAATATGTTCAGCAATCGAAGGGCTGTTCCTACTGCTTAGATGAAGAGAACGTAAATGTCCTTTTAGACGGGTATCATCCGAAGCTTGTGATCAAAGGTCAGAGTATTGATATTGAATATTCCCCGTGTCCTGTGAAGCTGCGACTGGATAGACAGAAAAAACAGCAAGAGCTCATGAAAAGCATGTACATTCCGCAAAATGTTCTTCAAGCGACGTTTGCTGATTTGAATGTCGTTGGGAGACAAGATGTCATTCAAAAGGTAGGACAATTCCTGCAAAGCTATGATGAGACTGGTAAAGGAAAGGGCTTATATTTACACGGAAAGTTTGGGGTAGGAAAAACATTTATTCTGGCAGCAATTGCGCAGCAGCTAGCGGTGAAAGAATACCCATCTCTCCTTGTATACGTGCCTGAATTTGTGAGAGAGTTAAAAAATTCGTTAGCCGATCATACATTAGAAGAAAAGCTGAATATGGTCAAATCAACCCCTATTTTAATGCTTGATGATATTGGGGCAGAATCGATGACAAGCTGGGTACGAGATGAACTGTTAGGAACGATCTTACAATATCGTATGGCTGAACAGCTGCCGACCTTCTTCTCTTCTAATTTCTCGCCGAATGAGCTAAAGCATCATTTTACGTACTCACAGCGCGGAGAAAAAGAAGAGGTGAAAGCAGCTCGTTTAATGGAACGAATTCTCTATTTAGCAGAGCCAGTTTTACTTGAAGGAGAAAATCGTCGTCATTTATAAAAACGTATGTCACTTGAAGGAGGAGCGGATCAGATGAGCAAAAGAAAATGGAAGTTCATTCTCGTGATTGGCGTTCTGATTGCTGCACTATGGCTGAACAAACAGCATCTTCAGCTAGCACCGAAAGATGTGAAGAATTGGGTGCTTCAATTTGGGCTGCTGGCCCCCTTTGTTTTTCTTTTCTTATCTCTTTTTCGTCCGTTTGTTCTTGTCCCTGTCACCGTCTTCTCCTTAGCAGCAGGATTGGCTTTTGGCAGTGTACTTGGGACAATTTACGCCCTTGTCGGTGCGACAGCGGGCGCAACAGGATCCTTCATGCTTGCTTCAACCTTTCGTGCAAACAAGCATGAAACGGAATCAAGCAGCCGGAAGTTGCAAGCGGTGACGTCCCGCATTCAGCAGCATGGGTTTCTTTATATTTTGTTATTGCGCATTGCGCCCATTCATTTTGATTTTGTTAGCTATGCGGCAGCAGCCTCACATGCAAAATACCGGGCTTTTGCGGGAGCGACCTTTTTAGGATTAATACCGGGTACGATTGCGTTAAATGTCCTCGGGTCAAGCTTTGTGAGCGGCAATTATGCCGCCTTAGCGATCGTCTGCCTGATTTATCTGATCTTTATCTCGGTTCCACTGATTTTAAAAAGAAAGATGCCTGATTTATTTTAGGCGTCTATTTTTTATGTTCTCCCCATATATATGTAACAGATGTCGTTAGGGGGGACAAACATGCTTGAAATAATCTTTGAAGATGAATATGATACCGCCGCTTTTTTACATCTTGCTGAACACTTGGACAGTCGGCATCACATTTCAATTCAACAAGGGAAAGACCGGCTTCTCATAGAGGCGAAGGAATCAGAAGAAGCACTTGAGCACATCGTGCGGCCATTACTGGTTCACTTTTTTTTGGAATGCAAAGAAAATGAGCGCATGCGCAGCATCCTTGAAAACACATACTTATTTAAAGATCCTGAAGAGCAGCACCAAATTCTTTCGATCGCCCATAGCATCATGAAAGGGGATATAGAAGATATTCCCGGGATTCATCAAGACCCATCAAGAGAAGCCCTTTTAAAAAAGGAGCTTGAGACGATCTCTTTACAGCAAGGTATTTTTTCAATTGGTTCATTTATGACATTTAGGCTGTCAGCGTATGATCAAAGACTTAAGAATTATGTCGAGGTGTCCATTGAAGAGTACAAAATGGAACAAGAATATCAGAATTTTATTCAATCACTTCGAGACTATGTGATGGGAAGAGAGCCTAAGCTGGAAAAAGTACATGTCGTGCATCAGGACCGCTTAGTGATTTGGGAATTTCGCTACGCTTCTGAGCGTGATCAAAAACAATACATAGACAGACAGTTTGTAAGAGAGCATCCAATGTATATTGATTCGCAGCTAATTGCACCGCTTGTATCCATTGCCCCGCAAAAGATTGACCTATTTACAAATGATACAGGTCATTCGATGGTACAAACCATTCAAAATATTTTTCAAGAAAGAGTTGAGGTGTTCCCGCCTCATTCGTTTCAGGAGCAGAATGTCCAATTTGTTCATGACCATTTGGCAAAAAAAAGTGAAAAGCTTTCTTGATTTTCACGAAAAAACGTTTTATAATACGGTGTAACTTCATACAGAGACCGTATTGATAAGGACATGAACAAATGAACACCCGCTTAAAGAGAGGGAAGCCGCGGCTGAAAGCTTCCTAGCAGAGGACCATTTGCTTTACCACCTTTGAACATCAGCTGTGAACTTGTTTAGTAATAGCTGACGGGAATTCCCGTTATTGAACCACAAGCCGTATTTGCTGATCAAAAAGCAAGCTGCACATACGGGAAAAAGGGTGGAACCACGATTCCGTTTATTCAACCTCGTCCCTTTCCAGGGGGCGGGGTTTTTATATTGCCAAAAAAAGGAGTGACCAGAGATGTCAGAACAAATTCAACTTACATTTCCAGATGGAGCAGTCAAGGAGTTTGATAAAACAGCAACAACAGAAGACATCGCGGCATCAATTAGCCCAGGCCTAAAGAAAAAAGCGCTTGCCGGTAAATTGAATGGTAAAGAAATAGATCTGCGTACGCCGCTATTAGAATGTGGAACAATTGAGATCATCACAGATAAAAGTGAAGAAGCTCTTGATATTATGCGCCACAGCACAGCGCATTTACTAGCGCAAGCAATTAAACGCATCTATGGAAAAGAACATCACGTCCAGTTTGGCGTAGGTCCTGTGATCGAAAATGGCTTCTACTACGATGTGGACATCGATGTTGCTATCACACCAGAAGACTTACCAAAAATTGAAAAAGAAATGAAAAAGATCATTAACAGCAATCTGCCAATTGAGCGCATTGAAGTATCAAGAGAAGAAGCGAAAAAACGCTTCGAAGCGATTGGTGATGAATTGAAGCTTGAGCTGTTAGAGGCAATTCCAGAAGGCGAAGCTGTCACCATTTATGAGCAGGGTGAATTCTTTGATCTATGCCGCGGGATTCACCTGCCATCTACAGGGAAAATCAAAGAGTTCAAGCTGCTAAGCCTTGCAGGTGCATACTGGAGAGGCGACAGTAACAATCAAATGCTCCAGCGTATTTACGGGACAGCTTTCTTCAACAAAGAAGACTTAAACGAACATTTACGTCTGCTTGAAGAAGCAAAAGAGCGTGATCACCGTAAACTTGGAAAAGAGCTGAAACTGTTTGCGAACTCTCAAAAGGTTGGTCAAGGTCTTCCGCTCTGGCTGCCAAAAGGGGCAACCATCCGCCGCGTAATTGAGCGTTACATTGTCGATAAAGAAGTGCGTCTTGGTTATGAGCATGTGTATACACCAGTTCTTGCGAGTGTAGACTTGTATAAAACATCAGGCCACTGGGCGCATTATCAAGAGGATATGTTCCCAGTCATGGAAATGGACAACGAAGACCTTGTCCTTCGTCCAATGAACTGCCCGCACCATATGATGATTTACAAAAATGAACCACATAGCTATCGTGAATTGCCAATTCGGATTGCAGAGCTTGGTACAATGCACCGCTATGAAATGTCAGGCGCCTTATCTGGCCTGCAGCGTGTTCGCGGCATGACACTAAACGATGCACATATCTTTGTTCGTCCAGATCAAATCAAAGACGAGTTCATCCGTACAGTTCGCTTAATTGAAGAAGTGTATCAAGACTTCGGCTTAAATGATTACACATTCCGCTTATCTTACCGTGATCCAGAGGATACAGAGAAGTATTTTGACGATGATGCGATGTGGAATAAAGCACAGTCGATGCTGAAGGATGCAATGGACGAGCTTGGCCATGACTACTATGAAGCAGAAGGCGAAGCGGCATTTTATGGACCGAAGCTTGATGTACAAGTCAAGACAGCTCTTGGAAAAGAAGAGACATTGTCCACTGTACAGCTTGACTTCTTACTTCCAGAGCGCTTCGATCTCACATATATCGGAGAAGATGGAAAGCACCATCGTCCAGTTGTTATTCATAGAGGGGTTGTCTCCACAATGGAACGCTTCGTTGCCTTCTTAATTGAAGAATACAAAGGAGCCCTTCCAACATGGCTGGCACCTGTACAATTCCAAGTCATCCCAGTTTCGCCATCTGTCCATCTAGACTATGCGAAAAAAGTCCAAGAACGCTTGCAGCTTGAGGGCTTACGTGTCGAGCTTGATAGCCGTGATGAAAAAATTGGGTATAAAATTAGAGAAGCGCAAATGCAAAAGATTCCGTACATGCTTGTCGTCGGTGATCAAGAAGCAGAAAATGGCGCAGTCAATGTAAGAAAATACGGTCAACAAGAATCAGAAACAATGGATCTTGAAGCTTTTGTGAAACATGCAGCAGCAGAAGCGAAAAAATAATGTTTTCAATAAAGTAGCCAGTGTTCTCTCCCTTAGAGATCGCTGGCTTTTTTTCTTTTTGGAAAGCTAGTTAAAGAATAATGTTGATTTTATGACAAAGAAAAGGACTCCGTTAATTGGAAGTTCCTCTGTGAATCACCTCTCCTATGAACACCTAAAGAACAAAGCTTACCTAAATTTTTTCAAGGATTGACTTAACAAAATCAGTTTTTTCATCTGCGTATTTGTGTTTGTCATTTTTATTTAAACTTGATAATTTAAGTTTAAGCTGTTGGTATTCACTTCTTGCTTGTTCGTTATTTCTCAAATAATCTCTGAAATTTAACTGTTCGAGTAAATACTTATTGTCTCTTTGGTACATATGGATTTGATGTGTTCTTGGTTCACCTTTATTAAAGTAGTGTCTTTCAGGTAATATATTTGTTCCTCTATATGAGTAACCGAGTCCTTCCAACGCTATTACACATTTTTCTCCATCAAGAAAATTATCTATTTCAATTGCAATATCAATAATTGGCTTAGCACTTAAACCTTTTACTGCCGTACTTCCAATATGGTGTACAGTGACTGTGTATTGACCAATAACACCTATTATTTGTTGCTTTTCTCTTTCAAATTCTTTTGTCCACTCAGTAGACCAAGGTACTAAAAAAACTTCCCCTCTTGGTAATCCCAGCATTTGCTTATCCCACCTTTTAATTTGAATGTTTATTTGGGGAATTTTGATAAACCAAGTTTATCATAGGTCTCATATGTAGAGAACAGACAGCTTTCAACAATCATCTTATTAACAGTTGTGTCGTCATTACGATGCCTAATTTGGTCTAGAAATTGAAACCAACTCAAATAATGGTCAAGGTACTTTGTAGCTACACCATTAAACCGATTTAACCAGCCTTTTAATCAACTATGATAACTATTCACATTTTGAATATGAAACTCCTCGAACACGATCCTTACCATCCGATTTAAATCTATCATGCTCCAATCCTTTTTCCTTTGCGTAAGTCATAAATGCCCGCCAAGCATCGGTACAAAGAACAGTTGAAGTAGTTAGTTTAGACCCATAAAATCCAGCTTTTTAATGGCTGAAAGGAGCTTGTGTCTCCAATAAAACAAAGTTACATAGTTGTGTTTATGAATCGGGATCTCGTAAAGCAAGCAAGCGAAGCATTCATCAATGTAGGAGAAGCAGCTCGAGGACTAGACCGGCAAGCCAAAGTCTAGCGGCAATTGTTTAGCTTGAGAACACAAAAAACACCCTACTCTTCAGGAGAAGGGTGTTTTCTCTATGGATTTACTTTAATATATCAAACAATTCATGCAAGTCTTTGATTTCATAATCTGGGGTTACGTCTGTTTCGTTTTTCTTACCATGGCGATTGATCCAAACGGTTTGGATGCCTGCACGAGATGCCCCGAGAATATCCGTTTTTGGATTATCTCCAACCATAATCACATCGTCTTTTGTTAAGTTTAATAGCTCAAGGCAGTGCTCAAAGATGCCAGGATCAGGCTTGCCTTTTCCGTAATCTCCTGAAATGACAATCTCATTAAAATAAGGCGCAAGTTCCGGTACACCGGCAAGCTTTTCCTTTTGAAGACTAGGGTCTCCGTTTGTTAAAAGAAGTAATTCGTAGCTGCCTTTTAGGCGATTTAAGACAGGATACGTTTCTTCATAGACGTATGGGCGTTTTCTGCGCTCTGCTGCAAAGAAATCAGCCAAGTATTGTCCAAATGCCTCATCGTCAATTCCCGCTTTTTTTAAGCCATTTGTCCAAGCATTTTTACGATACTCTGGTGCAAGGGCGTTCAGCTTTTGAAAGCCTTCGCTAATCGGTTCACTAAAATTGGACCATAGTCCTTCGAAAGGATTAATTCCGATCATGACAGTATAATCATATGTTTCATAGGAAGAGTACAGCTTCCTTGCTTCTTCACGTACAATCTGTTCAAACGTTTCTGGATCAAGTCCATATTTCTTTTCCGCCTCTAGGCATGTTTCCTGAAAAGTCGTGTGAATGCTTTTTTCATCCCAAAGCAAAGTGTCATCTAAATCGAAAAATACGGCTTTCATGATCTTCTCCCTTGTTATGTATGTAGTTACCTTCAATTGCATGTGACAGGCTCATGTTTATTTTACAATAGAAGGTGAAGGCAATAAAGAAAAGATTTGAGAGATCTTTGATCATTGACCGCACATGATAGAATAGAAAGACAGTGGATATCATTTACATCAATTGAGGTGGCTGGTTTGCTTCATTTAATTATCATGATGATCGAGCGAGTGGGGATCATCGTTATTTTAGGATTTGTGCTTGCCCATGTGAAGGGCTTCCGTCATCTCCTGCTTCACAACCAAGGATTTCGGAAAAAGGCCATCCTTGTCTTTATTTTTGCTTCTTTTAGTATTGTCAGCAATTACACAGGAATTGAAATTCAACAGCAGATGGTCATGAATCATGAGTTTTCTTATCATCTTGGTTCGTCAAGCTCTATCGCCAATACGAGAATTATGGGAATTGAAATGGGCGGTTTGATAGGAGGGCCGTTTGTTGGAATTGGCGCAGGGCTTTTAGCTGGTATCCATCGCTATTCATTAGGAGGGAGCACGGCGCTCAGCTGTGCGATTTCTTCAATTTTAGCCGGTGTGATTGCAGGCTATGTCGGCAGCAGATTTAAACGGAAGAACCGAATGGTGACACCCCGCCAAGCAGCATTGTTTGGTGTTGCGATGGAATCATTACAGATGATCATTATTCTTCTATTTGCAAAGCCCTTTGCGGATGCTTGGGGACTTGTGAGCATGATTGCGCTACCGATGATCTTGGTGAATGGGATCGGAAGTTTTATTTTTTTATCTATTTTACAGTCAGTGATTCGGCAAGAAGAACAGGCCAAGGCGATGCAGACACATCGTGTATTTTCTATCGCAGATCAAACACTTCCTTTCTTCCGGCAAGGGTTAAATGAACAGTCATGTAAAAGTGTGGCGGAAATCATTCATCGATTAACAGAAACAGATGCCGTCTCCTTAACGGATACAGAAAAGATTTTAGCGCATGTCGGAGATGGGACAGATCATCATATTCCATCTAAAAGCCTGATTACAGGGCTGTCTAAGCAAGTATTGATGAGTGGAAAGATTATGAAGGCGCATTCGAAAGATGAAATCAATTGTTCAGTCGCCCATTGCCCTCTTGAAGCGGCAATTGTGCTTCCGCTCACGTCAAATGGTCAAACGATCGGAACGTTAAAAATGTATTTCAATTCTCCAGTTGGATTAAGCAGGGTGGAAGAGGAGCTTGCAGAAGGTTTAGCGATGCTATTTTCCACACAGCTTGAGCTTGGAGAGGCAGAGACTCAAAGCCGTCTGCTAAAAGATGCAGAGATCAAGGCGCTTCAAGCGCAGGTGAATCCGCATTTTTTATTTAATGCCATTAATACCATCTCTGTTTTATGCAGAACCAATGTGGAGATGGCAAGAAAGCTGCTACTGCAGCTAAGTATCTATTTTCGTTCAAACTTGCAAGGTGCCCGTCAGTTGCTCATTCCAATGCATAAAGAGATCCAGCATGTAGAGGCTTATTTGTCACTTGAACAAGCAAGATTTCCAAATAAGTACCATGTGACCTTTCAAATTGAAAAAGAGCTGGAACAGGTGATGCTTCCGCCCTTTGTGCTTCAGGTGCTTGTTGAAAACGCAGTGAGACATGCATTCCCTAAACATCAAATGAATTGTGAAGTCATCGTCTCCGCTTTGATGAAAGATGGGCATGTATATATGAAAGTGACAGATAATGGACAGGGGATCGAGGATGACAAGATGGCTCAGTTATTAAAAGCGCCTGTTGAATCACTAGAAGGAACGGGTACGGCCCTTTATAATTTAGATCAGCGGTTAAGAGGGATTTTCGGCAGGCAAGCCGCTTTATCTATTCATAGTGACAAAGGCACTGACATCTCATTTCACATTCCAATGGACTATGTAAAAAAGGATGATTCTCGTTGATGAAGGTATTGATCGTAGATGATGAAGTTTTAGCAAGAGATGAATTAAAATACTTATTACGAAGAACGAAAGAGGATGTTCAAATAGAGGAAGCAGAAAATATTGAAGCCGCTTTTGACCGGATGGTAGACCATAAGCCTGATTTGCTCTTTTTAGATATTGATTTATCTGGTGAGAATGGGTTTGATATTGCCAAAAGGCTCAACCGGATGTCTGATCCGCCGGCCATTGTATTTGCTACAGCATTTGATCAATATGCGCTAAAGGCGTTTGAGGTGAGTGCACTAGATTACTTAACAAAGCCTTTTGATGAAGAGCGGCTTCAGCAAACCATGCAAAAGTTTAAAAAATGGAAATCCGTTGAGACGCAAGAGTTCCCTCTATCAGAAGAGAAATTTCCTCACAAGCAAAAATTAGCCATTTCCGTCGAAGACTCTATTGTCATTCTGCAAGTCGACGAGATTATATACGTAGGGCTTAGTGAGGGTGCAAAGGTTGTGAAAACAAGGCATCACATGTATCAGGTAACAGAACCGCTTGTGGTGATTGAAAAGAAACTGCCTGAAGCTTACTTTATGAGGGTTCATCGAAGTTATATCGTCAACACCTCTCATATGAAAGAAGTACAGCAGTGGTTTAATTCAACGTATAATCTTCATATGACAGATGGGTCTATCATTCCTGTCAGCCGCACATATGCGAAAGAACTAAAGAAGTCGCTTCTACTAGAGTAGGGCGGCTTTTTTTAGTTTGTATTTCAATCCTCGTTTTTTGCATTTCAGTCATTGAATTTAGCGAGTTTCATTGTAAACGCTTCATTCGTTTATTTCATGCCATATACTGAGGGCAGTCGAAGAAAGAGGTGAAAGGGCATGAGTGCCACAAAAGTATATGGATTTCTATCTCAAGCATTTATCTTTGCAACGGTAATGTTCGTTTCTAATCTCATTTCAATGTATTTACCGATTCCGATGCCTGCATCAGTCATTGGGTTGGTTCTATTATTTGTTTTATTAACAACAAAGATTGTGAAGCTTGAGCAGGTGGAGCAATTAGGTACATCATTGACAGGTCTTATTAGCTTTCTATTTGTTCCCTCTGGTATCTCGGTCATTCAATCACTAGGTGTCATGCAAGAAGTAGGCGTGCAAGTAGTAGGTGTGATTATCATTGCAACCATTATGTTACTTGCAGCGACTGGACTGTTTTCACAGCTTCTTATGCAATTATCAGAAAGACCGCAGAAACGTAAGGAAACACAGGAGACCAAATCGCCTCCGTCTCATTCAAATAAACCAGCTTCAAGTACGCATTAAAGGAGAGGTGCAAGATGGGTACAAGTACTATGAGTCCATATTTTGGAATTGTCGTCTCATTAGTCGCCTTTGGAATAGGCACATTCTTATTTAAAAAATCAAAAGGTTTCTTCTTATTCACACCACTTTTTGTTGCCATGGTGCTAGGCATTTTGTTTTTGAAAATTGGCGGTTTTTCCTATGAAGATTACAATGAAGGCGGCCGGATCATTAAGTTTTTTTTAGAGCCTGCGACCATTGCTTTTGCTATCCCGCTTTATAAGCAAAGAGCATTGCTTAAGAAATATTGGTGGCAAATTTTATCCGCCATTTTTGTAGGCTCACTTTGTTCCATTACCATTGTGTATGCCGTAGCAAAAGGGATTCATCTTGACGCTGCTGTCATGAAAAGCATGCTTCCACAAGCGGCAACAACAGCCATTGCTCTTCCAATTGCAAAGGATATTGGCGGAATTGCGGATATTACAGCCTTTGCTGTCATTTTTAACGCAGTCATTGTCTATGCGCTAGGTGCCTTCTTCCTGAAATTGTTTCGGATTAAAAATCCAGTTGCGAAAGGCCTTGCACTTGGTACATCTGGACATGCGCTTGGTGTCTCTGTTGGGATTGAGATGGGAGAGGTGGAAGCGGCAATGGCTAGTATCGCTGTTGTGGTCGTAGGGGTTGTGACCGTCATCGTCATCCCAATCTTTTTGCAATTGATCCAATAAGGACGGGATTGCTTGAAAAAGTCTTGCCTTAATCGCTCCAGCATGCTAAAATGAAAAAGTTGTTTCAAGAGTTCGGTTACTTGACGGACAAATGAAAATTGTGTAGAATAGTTAACGAATTGAATAGATATCACAAGCAGAAGCACCCGCTTCTCACCTGATTGACACATGTTTGTAGTTGACAGGTTGACCGTACATTTATTTTTTCATGCAAATGTTCGCAGTGTGGGTGTTTTATATGCCCACACTTTTTGTTTGCCTGTAAAACATACAACGAAATGGTCAAAATGAATTGTGAACTCAATTCAAAATCTCATGGAGGTGGCTCACTATTAGCAAAGATCAATTAGTTAATGAAGGTATTCGTGCGCGTGAAGTTCGTTTGATCGGACAAAATGGCGATCAGTTGGGAATTAAATCCCGCCAGGAAGCTCTGGAAATTGCTGCTAAAGCCAATCTTGACCTTGTGTTAGTTGCTGCAAATGCAAAACCACCTGTTTGCCGAATCATGGACTACGGTAAGTTCCGATTTGAACAGCAGAAAAAGGAAAAAGAGGCACGTAAGAATCAAAAAATCATTAGCTTAAAAGAAGTTCGGTTGAGCCCGACAATTGATGAACATGATTTTAATACGAAGCTCCGTAATGCGATCAAATTCCTTGAAAAGGGAGATAAAGTGAAAGCTTCTATCCGTTTTAAAGGCCGTGCGATTACGCATAAAGAAATCGGACAGCGCGTGTTAGACCGTTTCTCTGAAGCTTGCGCTGAAGTAGCAACAGTAGAAACAAAACCTAAGATGGACGGACGCAGCATGTTCCTCATGCTTGCACCAAAAGTCGAAAAGTAAAGTAACAGAGGGAGGAAATATCCAATGCCAAAAATGAAAACTCACCGCGGATCTGCTAAACGTTTCAAAAAAACAGGTTCTGGTAAACTTAAACGTTCTCATGCGTACACAAGTCACTTGTTCGCTAACAAATCTACAAAGCAAAAACGTAAATTGCGTAAGAGCGCAATCGTAAGTGCTGGAGATTTCAAACGTATCAAACAACAACTTGCAAACATCAAGTAATTTGGAATAGGAATCATAGGAGGGAATTACAATGCCAAGAGTAAAAGGCGGAACTGTGTCGCGTCAGCGTCGTAAAAAGGTTCTTAAATTAGCAAAAGGTTATTTCGGTTCAAAACATAGATTATACAAAGTAGCAAACCAACAGGTGATGAAATCTGGAAACTACGCTTTCCGTGACCGTCGTCAGAAAAAACGTGACTTCCGTAAGCTATGGATCACTCGTATCAATGCTGCAGCTCGTATGAACGGTCTTTCTTACAGCCGTTTAATGCATGGCCTAAAGCTTTCTGGTATCGAAGTCAACCGCAAAATGCTTGCTGACCTTGCTGTGAATGACCTAAGCGCATTCAATCAGCTTGCTGATGCTGCAAAAGCACAACTAGACAAGTAAGTCATATAAAAGATCATTCCGTCGAGGGGTGATCTTTTTTCTCATCATGTGAGGTGAAAAGAATGAACATCGGTCTGCTCGTGCTGCTCATCCTGGTGAATGGCTATGGTTTTTTCCTCATGGGAGAGGATAAACGCCGGGCAAAAGCGCATAAATGGAGAATTTCAGAGGCGCACTTATGGAGTGCTGCAGTGCTTTTTGGCGCTGCTGGATCGTTTCTTGGGATGCAATATTTCCGGCATAAAACAAAGCATGCTGCCTTTCAAATTGGCATGCCTGCTTTAATTGTTGTGCAGTTGATCATAGTAGGATATATGTATCTCCTCTGAAAAAGGAGCAGACGCCATTAGGACGGCGTGTCTGCTCCTTTTTTTTGTTTGATTTTTTTGATTGGCTGATCCCAATCAATTTTTGTTTGAGGATACCGCTCGATAATGTTCTCCTCAAGTTTTTCAAAGTCTTCTAATGTGAATTCACTTAGCTTCTCAGGTGACTCCGTCCATACGTAAATGGAGTGGACAAACAGAGGATGATCCTTAGAAGGAATATGCTTCTCCCCTTCAAACAAGACACCTTTATAGACGAAATTAAAATTTTTACGCGCATTGTGTTGTTCGTCCATAAAATAAAAGCCTTCTTTTAATTGTGCTTGTTTCAGCTTTCTTCTTGGATTTGAGAAAAATTTTACCGCCATGTAGAAAATATAGACAAGCAGTGCAACAAGAGCGAGTCTAATGAGGATGACAAACATGACAGGATGCACCTCCAATACCGTTATCTGATGTACTACGAATGAAAAGGCCAAAAGGTTTCAACTATTTATAAAAAAATATTTCGTTAAACGAAAAAATATTCATAAAAAGATCGTATTGAACGAAAGAGGTTTTGTATAATAAGAATGCACCATGAAGATAAAGGAGGATAAATGGAATGACAAAGCTAGATCAAACATTAACTATGCTGAAAGACCTGACGGATGCAAAAGGGATTCCAGGAAATGAACGTGATGTCAAAAAAGTCATGCAGGCATACATAGAATCATATGCAGATGAAGTTTCTACAGACCGTCTTGGCAGCTTGATCGCTAAGAAGGAAGGAAATGCAAATGGGCCTAAAATCATGCTGGCCGGTCACTTAGATGAGGTAGGGTTCATGGTGACAAAAATCGATGACAAAGGCTATATTCGTTTTCAAACAGTCGGCGGCTGGTGGTCACAGGTCATGCTGGCACAGCGTGTAACCATTGTGACGAAAAAAGGGGAAATCACAGGTGTGATAGGCTCTAAACCACCACATGTCTTGTCGCCAGAAGCCCGCAAAAAATCAATTGAGATCACAGATATGTTTATTGATATTGGGGCTTCAAGCAAAGAACAGGCGATGGAGTGGGGCGTGCTGCCTGGAGATCAAATCGTTCCTTACTTTGAATTTACAGTCATGAATGATGAAAAAATGCTCCTTGCAAAAGCATGGGACAACCGTATCGGCTGTGCAGTTGCGATTGATGTCATGAAGAATTTACATGATGCTCAGCATGAAAATATCGCTTACAGTGTCGCGACTGTACAAGAGGAAGTAGGCCTGCGTGGAGCCAAAACAGCAGCTGCTGCGATCCAGCCTGATATTGGATTTGCCATTGATGTTGGTGTAGCAGGAGATACGCCAGGCATCAATGAAAAAGAAGCGACGAGCAAACTTGGCAAAGGACCGACGATCGTAGTATTTGATGCGTCTATGGTATCTCATAAAGGGCTTCGTGATTTCGTTGTTCAGACAGCGGATGAATTGAACATCCCTTATCAATATGATTCAATGCCTGGCGGGGGTACAGATGCTGGCGGTATCCATTTAACAGGTCATGGTGTTCCATCACTATCAATCGGGATTCCAAGCAGGTATATCCATACCCATGCAGCGATGATACACCGAGATGATTATGAAAATGCAGTGAAGCTTTTAACAGAAGTGATCAAAAGGCTCGATCAAAAAACTGTCGAGCAGATTACGTACGGTTTTTAATACGAAGGCCTTTCCTCAGCATCGAGGAAAGGCCTTTTTGTTACGTATGAATTTCCCAGGAAATGAACTTCAGCATTTGGACGAGTCAAAAGAACTGTTTTTAACAAATGAAGAGAAGGTTTTCTAGTTAAGAAGGCACATGTGATCCGCCTTCTATTTTTGTAAGATGAAATCAACAAAAAAGGACAGAACCTAGAGGTCGCTCTGGCAAAGAGTTTATGAAAGTAGGTGAAGCTACCGTGAAATTAAATTAACTATTCTTATTTGTTAGCTTGGTTTTAAAGTGCAGAAAAATCAATCAATTTATGTTATATTTGTAACAAATTGTTTATGTAAAGGGGATGGCTAAATGAATGCGGTTACAATTGTCATAGGATCTATGTGTATTTTAGCGATTGCGTATCGTCTTTATGGCACATTTATGATGGTCAAGGTATTAAAGGTCACAGACGATCATCCGACACCGGCTCATACACTAGAGGACGGAAAAGATTATGTGCCAACAAATAAATGGGTCACATTTGGACATCATTTTGCTGCGATTGCAGCTGCCGGCCCATTAGTTGGTCCAATTTTAGCCGCACAATTTGGGTATTTACCTGGTCTCCTTTGGCTTTTAATTGGAGCAGTGATTGGAGGAGCTGTACATGACCTTGTCGTGTTATTTGCTTCGATGCGAAAAAAGGGGAAATCACTATCAGAGGTTGCGAAGGAAGAGCTGGGACCTGTTGCGGGATTTTGTACAGGGCTTGCGATGCTGTTTATTATTACGATTACGATGGCAGGACTGTCTATGGTTGTACTTCATGCTTTAGAACGAAACCCTTGGGGAACATTTGCAGTCGGAATTACCATTCCAATTGCGATGGGGGTCGGTCTTTATTATAAAAAGACCGGCAATTTAAAGCTGGCCACGTCTGCGGGATTCATTTTGCTGATGGTTGGTGTATTCCTTGGACCAAATATTCAAGGAACAGCACTTGGTGATTTTTTAACACTTGATACAAAAACACTTGCTCTTGCCTTGCCGATCTATGCATTTTTTGCTGCGGCCCTCCCGGTTTGGCTGCTTTTGGCACCAAGAGACTATTTAAGCAGTTTTATGAAAATTGGTGTCTTCATCGCTCTAATTGCCGGGATCTTTGTGGTCAATCCGGCCATTCAATTTCCTGCGTTTACAGAGTTTGTGAATGGAGGAGGGCCTGTTTTAGCAGGTCCTGTCTGGCCATTTATTTCAATTACAATTGCTTGTGGTGCCATTTCCGGTTTTCACGCATTTGTTGGCTCAGGGACAACACCTAAAATGCTGGACCGCTGGAGTGATATGAAGCCTGTAGCATTTGGCGCAATGCTGGTAGAATGCTTGGTTGGGATCATGGCGTTAATTGCTGCCACTGCCCTGCACCCAGGAGATTATTTTGCGATTAACAGTACACCAGAAATGTTTCGGACGCTTGGTATGAGTGTCGAGAACCTTCCGCAGCTTAGTAAGGAAATCGGCCTCGATTTAGAAGGAAGAACCGGTGGAGCCGTTACATTAGCTGTAGGGATGGCGTATATCTTTACAGGGATTCCGTTCTTTAGCCATTTGGCCTCTTACTTTTTCCAATTCGTCATTATGTTTGAAGCTGTCTTTATTTTAACAGCGATCGATGCTGGGACTCGTGTGGCGAGATATTTGATTCAAGATTTCTTTGGAGAAGCCTATAAACCGCTGAAACGAAATGACTGGATACCAGGATCAGTCTTTGCAAGCGCGCTTGCTTGTTTTATGTGGGGTTACTTGCTTTACTCAGGGGACATCGGGTCCATTTGGGCACTGTTTGGGGTTTCAAACCAATTAATGGCTTCGGTAGGCTTAATCATTGGTGCGACGGTTGTTTTGAAAATTGCTGATAAGAGGCGATATATGCTGACTTGTCTCATTCCGCTCGCTTACTTATATATCACGGTGAATTATGCGGGCTATTGGATGGTGGCGAATGTGTATCTCAATCCTGATGCGTCCGGTTATAGTGTACTGAATGCGGTGCTGTCAATTATCATGCTGATCTTAGGGGTTGTGATTATTGTGTTTGCGATGAAAAAGTGGGCCGAGATCTGGCGTGATCCAGCGCTACGGATGGAGACACCTATCTCTGGGTAAATGAAAACAAAAGCCGGTTTGCTGTATCACATAGCAAACCGGCTTCTTTTATTGCTGCTGCTGAGGCTTTAAGCCTTGCTCTAATGTTTCAAGGATTTCATTTTTTTCGTTTTCTGATGCCTCTTGCCATAGAACCTCGAACAAAACACCAAGACCTGGCAGCATTTTTTCCTCGCCACTTTGAATAGCATCTAAAATTGTATGTTCAAGCTGCTCTTGATTATGGCCAGTGATGTTTTGAATGACTGCGCCTCTTAAATTGAAATCCATTGCCCACACTCCTTTTTTGATGGTAATAGCCCTATTCTGTCTCAAAGACAGGTTTATTATGTGGGGTGCATGAGATATAATAAATTCATGATATTTAAAGGAGTTAAAGTCGCTTGAAATATATAGAATCAGCTAAAAATGCAAACATTAAACAATGGAAAAAGTTGCATACAAAAAAAGAACGAACAAAAACAGGGCTCTTTCTCGTTGAGGGCAAACATTTAGTAGAAGAAGCATTAAAGAGCGGGATTGTGAAGGAGTTAATGGTCACAGCACCTGATATGCTCCCAGCTGACATCAAGCCTGACATTGAGCTGTATGAACTGAGTGAAGAGGCTTTCTCTGCAATGACAGAAACTGAAACGCCTCAGCATATCACAGCGGTTTGTACACTTCCTGTATTTGAAGACAAGACGTATGAGCGAATTCTTCTTTTAGATGCAGTGCAGGACCCCGGTAATTTAGGCACACTGATACGGACAGCAGATGCCGCTGGTCTTGATGCTGTGATCTTAGGGGATGGAACCGTCGATGCCTTTAACGGAAAAACGCTTCGTTCAGCACAAGGCTCTCATTTCCACCTGCCTATCATAAAGCAAACACTTCAACAGGCGATTCCAGTATTCAAAGAGCAGGGCATACCAGTGTACGGAAGTGCCTTAAAGGATGCGAAGGAGTATAGACACATAGTGGGGGAAGGTTCGTTTGCGTTAATTGTTGGCAACGAGGGAGCAGGCATTGATCCAGAGATTCTTCAAATGACAGATCAGAATTTATATGTTCCGATGTATGGGCAAGCAGAATCATTAAATGTTGCCGTCGCAGCAGCGGTTCTTGTCTATCATTTACGCAGATAGTGTTGCATCATCCGCTGAATTTCACTATAATGAAACTAATATTTTAAAAACCATGATAGAGGAAGATTGTTTCAAGGAGCGGCCTTATAGGGAGAATGCATCGTAGACTGAAAGTGCATTTAAGGAATGCTGAAACAGGAATTCACCTCTGGAGTTGTTACCGGGACCGCAAAATTTGCGTAAAGGTGAACCGGATTCGTTTGATTCCGTTATGTCAATGAAGCTATTCGCACATGTGTGCTTAACAAGGGTGGTACCGCGACCACAACTCGTCCCTTCTTTATGGAGGGACGGGTTTTTTTATTGTCTTCAAACGATCAAACAGCCGTTTATCCAGGCGGTTTTGTATATCAAAAGGAGGATTACACTCATGCAAGAAACGTTAAAACAGCTTGAAACAGAGGCGATAGCGAAGGTAGAAGCAGCTAGCTCGCTCAAAGAGGTCAATGACATTCGTGTTCAATATTTAGGGAAAAAAGGGCCGATTACGGAAGTGCTTCGCGGAATGGGCAAACTCTCCGCTGAAGAAAGACCAAAAATGGGCGCACTTGCAAACGAAGTAAGAGAGCAGATTGCGAATGCCATTGCTGAAAAAAATGAACAGCTGGAAGCAGAAGAAGTGAAAAAGAAGCTGGCTTCTCAAACGATTGATGTCACACTGCCAGCTAGTCCAATCAAAATGGGGGCAAGACACCCACTCACGATTGTTGTCGAAGATATTGAAGATTTATTTATTGGAATGGGCTATACCGTTGAAGAGGGCCCTGAGGTGGAAACAGATTACTATAACTTTGAAGCGCTCAATCTTCCAAAGGAACATCCGGCACGTGATATGCAGGACAGCTTCTATATTACTGAAGATACACTGATGAGAACACAAACATCGCCAGTTCAAGCCCGCACACTTGAAAAATATAAAGGCCAAGGCCCTGTGAAGATCATCTGTCCTGGTAAGGTATATAGACGTGACAGCGATGATGCCACGCATTCACATCAATTCATGCAAATTGAAGGACTTGTGGTCGATCACAATATTAGCATGAGTGATTTAAAAGGAACGCTAGAGACAGTCGCAAGAAAAATGTTTGGTGAAGATCGTGACATTAGACTGCGTCCAAGCTTTTTCCCATTTACAGAACCATCTGTTGAAGTAGATGTGTCTTGCTTTAAATGCGGCGGGAAAGGCTGTTCTGTATGTAAAGGAACAGGCTGGATTGAGATTTTAGGTGCAGGGATGGTTCACCCGAATGTACTGAAAATGAGCGGATTTGACCCAGATACTTACCAAGGCTTTGCTTTTGGAATGGGTGTTGAACGTATTGCGATGCTGAAATACGGCATTGATGATATTCGCCATTTCTACACAAATGATATGAGATTCACGAAGCAATTCAAGCAGGACTAAGAGGAGGAAATCAACATGTTTGTTTCATATAAATGGTTAGAAGACTATGTCGATTTAGAAGGCATTCAGCCGGACGAATTAGCAGAGAAAATCACAAGAAGCGGTATTGAAGTGGAAGCTGTTGAGTATAAAGGTGAAGGCATTCAAGGTGTTGTCATTGGACACGTCATTGAACGTGAACAGCATCCGAATGCGGATAAATTAAACAAATGTCTTGTTGATATCGGAGAAGACGCACCTGTACAAATTATTTGCGGGGCTCCGAATGTGGATAAAGGACAACATGTGGCAGTCGCAACTGTAGGAGCAGTCCTTCCAGGGAACTTTAAAATTAAAAAAGCAAAGCTGCGCGGCGAAGAATCTCATGGCATGATTTGTTCTCTTCAAGAATTAGGAGTAGAGAGTAAACTCGTACCAAAGGAATATGCAGAAGGCATTTTTGTTTTCCCAAATGACGTGAAGCCAGGAGATGATGCCCTTCAGGCGCTTCAATTAGATGATGCGGTACTGGAGCTTGGATTAACGCCAAACCGTGCTGATGCCCTGAATATGCTAGGTGTGGCTTATGAGGTGGCAGCTATTTTAGGGAGAGAAATCAAATTACCTGATACAGCACATGAAGCTTCTTCGGAAAAAGCAGCAGACTATATTTCTATCAAAATTGAAGATCAAGAGGCGAACCCTCTTTATGCTGCGAAGATCATTAAAGGTGTAAAAGTGGGACCTGCACCGCTTTGGATGCAAACAAGACTAATGAATGCAGGCATTCGCCCAATTAACAACGTCGTGGATATTACAAACTTTGTGCTGCTTGAATACGGTCAGCCTCTTCATGCATTTGATTACGACCGCTTTGGTTCAAAGCAGGTGGTCGTACGTAAAGCGGCTGAGAACGAAGTGATTCAAACATTAGATGATCAAGAGCGTACATTGTCATCAAAGCATCTTGTCATTACAAATGGGACGAAAGCACACGCTGTAGCAGGTGTCATGGGCGGTCTTGAATCAGAGGTGCGCGATGAGACAACGACGATCCTGTTAGAAGCGGCATATTTTAACGGTCAAACAGTCCGTCAAGCATCTAGAGACTTAGGGCTCCGCAGTGAATCAAGCACACGATTTGAAAAAGGACTAGATCCGCAGCGTGTGAAATCAGCAGCAGAAAGAGCAGCCCAATTGATCAGCGTCTATGCAGGCGGTGAAGTGCTAAGTGGCACGGTCGAGGAAAATCACATTGAAGCAAGCATGAATGTCATCCATGTATCAACTGATCGTGTAAACAAAGTGCTAGGAATGAGCATTTCAAAAGAAGATATGATTCATATTTTCAATAAGCTAGGCTTTACAGTGGGTGAATCAAATGACGTTCTTGTCGTGACAGTTCCTTCTCGCAGAATGGATATTACAATTGAAGAAGACCTTATTGAAGAAGTGGCACGATTATACGGCTACGATAATATTCCTTCTACACTACCTGCGACAGCTGGCACAGTTGGCGGTCTCACGCCGTACCAAGTGAAGCGCAGAAAGGTGAGACGTTTCTTAGAAGGGGCAGGGCTTTCACAAGCGATTACGTATTCATTGACGAATCAGCATAAGTCCACAGCCTTTGCATTGCACCCAGCTTATGAAACGAGACTTTCATTGCCAATGAGTGAGGAACGCAGTGTGCTTAGACAAAGTCTTCTGCCAAACTTACTTGATTCTGTTGCCTATAACTTGGCGAGACAAGCTGATTCACTTGCATTTTATGAAACGGGTTCTGTTTTTTTAGCAGAAGCTGAAGGCGCCAAACCAGTGGAGAAAGAGCATGTGGCTGGTGCGATGACAGGCTTATGGCATAAAAATCTTTGGCAGGGCGAGAAAAAAGCCGTTGATTTTTATGTAGCGAAGGGAATTGCGGAAGGTCTGTTTGAAAAGCTTGGTGTATCAGAGCAAATCACATATGTTCAAGCAGAGCGTGATGGCCTTCACCCAGGACGTACAGCAGATGTTCACTTAAATGGAAAGGTGATTGGCTTTGTTGCCGCGCTTCACCCGATCGTTGAAAAGGAATTAGATCTAAAAGAAACGTATGTATTCGAATTTGATTTAACAGATGTGATGACGTCTGAAACAAAGGATATGAAATATACGGCGATCCCAAGGTTCCCTGCTGTGACAAGAGATATTGCGCTTGTCGTCGATCAGCATATTTCAAGTGGACAGTTGGAGCGGGTCATCTATGAAGCAGGCGGTCGTTTACTGACAGACCTTTCCGTCTTTGACGTGTATGAGGGCGAACATATGGAAGAAGGCAAGAAATCTGTTGCGTTCTCTCTGCAATATTTAAACCCAGAACAAACATTGACAGAGGAAGAAGTCACGGCTGTTCATACAAAAGTATTGAAAGCATTAGAAGATACGTATCAAGCCGTCTTGCGCGGATAAAAAAAGAGCTGTTGCCTCATAGGCCGCAGCTCTTTTTCTATTGTACCCATTTTTTTGCTTTTTGTGTGTTGGCAAAATGCAGCTTAGTAAATTGACGTAAAGCGTCTTCGCCTTGCTGCTTGATGAGCCTTGCTGCCGCCTTGTCAACATGAGGGCCGGCTCCTTTTGGAATGTCAAAGCCCGCTGCTTTTGATAATTTATCCATTTCAATTAAAAAGGCGTACCTTGCGATAATAGAAGCCGCAGCAACTGACAAATGGATGCCTTCCGCTTTTGTACTGAAGTACGTACGCTCTCGGATGATTTTTTTCCCTGCAAGGTGCTTGAAATAAATACCGGGTTCTGCAAATTGATCAATTAAAATGGCTTCCGGCTGTTTCCCGTCTAGTTTCTCTAACGTAGAGGTAATCACTTGGTTATGAAGCAGTGCCTTCATTTTCCCTTGGCTCATGCCCTTTTCCTGCATGGTATTGTACTTTTCATTACGGAGAACGAGAAGACTGAACGGAATGGTTTTGATGAGATCTTTGGCAATATTGATAATCTGCGGATCCTTTAGTCCTTTAGAGTCTTTAACGCCAAGCTCTTTCATCAGAGCAAGCTGACTGGAATCAACGTAGGCCGCACAGACCGTAATGGGTCCAAAATAATCACCAGTACCCACCTCATCTGAACCAATGACCGACATGGAAGCAATGCCAGACGGTGGGCTGTATTTTGTGACAGCAGGTGTTTTTTTACTTTTCGAATCAGCTGCTTTTAAGTGGCTGAACTGATTTGCTTCAGCTTCTGCCTTTTGTCCTTGGAACAGCACTTTTCCAGATTGATATGCTGTAATCGTACAGCCAGGAATCTTTGCTTGAAACAGAGCGCCTGGCGGCAAAGTGTCAGTTAAATGGTGAGCATACACGCTCTTCATCTTTTTTATGTCTTCTGATGTTGCTTTTAAGACGGATTGGGGCACAGTGGATAACTCCTTTTTACCTTGATATCATTGATTTCTAAAGTGTACCATAACAGGGAAGGGCTCGTCTTTCCATTCAATGTCTAAACATGTTATGATAGAGACTAGGATTCTCGTGGAATGGAGGAGAAACGTTGTCTGACGGCGGTAAAACGAAAACAACAGTTGAAATTTATGGACAGTCCTATACGATCATCGGTCAAGAAACGAAGATGCATATGCGACATGTTGCTTCAATTGTTGATGATAAAATGAGAGAAATAAATGAAAAAAACCCATACCTTGATATAAACAGATTAGCTGTACTGACAGCAGTCAATGTCGTCCACGACTACTTGAAATTAAAAGAGCAATACGAAAAACTAGAGCTTCAGCTTAAAGAAAAGGAATGAAATTACAGTGATCGATATCATCATTTTGTTTTTGCTTCTTATGGGAACGCTTGTCGGTCTAAAACGCGGGTTTATTCTTCAATTTATTAAATTGATTAGCTTTGTTGTTTCTATTTTAGTGGCTTCGATGTTTTATCAGTCACTTGCACCACAACTTACGTGGATTCCAGCACCTAATTTTAGCGGTGGTCAAGCGCAGCTCGCTTTCTTTAGTGGGAATCTAGAAACAGCTTATTATAATACCATTGCGTTTATCATTCTGTTTATCTTGACCAAAATCCTGCTCGCCATCATTGGAGGATTGCTTACAACCATTGCTAGTATACCTGTGATTAAACAGGTTAACAAACTGCTTGGTGGTGTTTTAGGATTTCTTGAAACATATCTATTTGTGTTTATTCTATTGTTTGTCGCTGCATTACTTCCAGTCGATGCGCTTCAAACAATGATGAGCAAATCAATGTTAGCAGATGTGATCGTCAACAACACCCCTTATCTGTCCGGTCTTGTCAAAGACTTATGGACGACGTATGGCGTTTAAAAACTTCTCCTTTTTCGGAGAAGTTTTTTCTCATTCCATGACACAAAGTTGTCGGATGAAGGAAAAGTTTGTATATTTATAAAGGAAGATGCCAAAGCGGCTGGAGGATGAGAGATGAATAAAAAAGATATTATCAAACTTCTTGAAACAATTGCAGTATATATGGAGCTAAAAGGAGATAATCCTTTTAAAATTTCTGCCTTTCGTAAAGCAGCAGCGGCACTTGAACAAGATGACCGCAGCCTTTCACAAATAGATGATCTATTATCATTACCTGGTATTGGTAAAGGAACCTTTGCTGTGATCACAGAGTATATCGAAAAAGGGCAATCAGAGACATTAGAACAATTGAAAAAGGAAGTACCTGAAGGACTTGTCCCGCTATTAAAATTGCCAGGACTAGGCGGGAAAAAGATCGCAAAGCTTTACAAGGAACTGGGCGTACATGATGCTCAGTCTTTAAAAGAAGCGTGTGAAGCTGAGAAGGTTCGAGCGTTAGCTGGCTTCGGTAAAAAAACAGAAGAAAAAATTCTCGCAGCCCTTGAGGAAGCGGGGAAGCAGCCTGAACGACTGCCGATTGGTTTTGCTTTAGATGTCGCAGAGTGGATTGATCATGCGCTCGAACATATGGAGGGAATCATTCGCTTTTCAAGAGCTGGCAGTTTAAGACGTGCACGAGAAACGGTCAAAGATTTAGATTATATCATTGCGACAGATCACCCTGAACAGGTTAGAGAGCAGCTCGTTGCACTTGATCATGTAAAAGACATCATTGCAAGCGGCGATACGAAGGTATCCGTCATTCTTGCGCTTGATTTTGAGATCAGTGTGGACTTCCGTCTTGTGACAACCGAGCAATTTGCCACCACATTGCATCATTTTACAGGATCAAAAGATCATAATATTAGAATGCGGCAGCTTGCGAAGGAGCGCGGAGAGCGTATTAGTGAATATGGCGTTGAAACAATTGAAACCGGAGAAGTGAAAACATTCAAAGACGAAAGCGCTTTTTATGCCCATTTTCAACTTCCACTCATTCCGCCAGAAATTCGTGAAACCGGAGCAGAGATTGATACGTATAAAGAAAGTATGCAATTTGTGGAGCTGAAAGATATCAAAGGCGACCTTCATATGCACTCGACATGGAGTGACGGAGCATTCTCTATTCGTGAAATGGCTGAAGCATGTATGGCGAAAGGCTATGAATACATGGCCATCACGGATCACTCTCAATACTTAAAAGTGGCAAACGGTTTAACAAAAGAACGTTTGCGTCTGCAAGCAAAAGAAATTGACAAGCTCAATCAGGAATTCGAGCATTTTCACATTTTCAAAGGGGTCGAGATGGATATTCTGCCGGATGGATCGTTAGATTATGATGATGACTTTTTAAAAGACATGGATTTTGTGATTGCCTCTATCCATTCTAGCTTTTCTCAGCCGGAAGAAGTCATCATGAAGCGCCTTGAAAATGCCCTGCAAAATCAGCATGTGGATTTAATTGCACATCCAACAGGGCGTTTGATCGGTAGACGGGATGGCTATTCCTTGAATATCGATCAGCTGATAGAGCTTGCGAAGAAAACAGGCACGGCACTAGAGCTAAATAGCAATCCATCAAGACTTGATTTGAATACAGATCATTTACTGAAAGCAAACGAAGTGGGTGTGAACATCATGATCAATACAGATGCGCACAACATCGCTATGTTAGATCATATGGAAGTCGGTGTAACAGCTGCAAGAAAGGGCTGGACACCAAAAGCAAATGTCATGAATACATTTTCTCTCAAAGAGCTGAAAAAGTTTTTAACGCGTGACAGGTAGTCGTTAGGAGGCTGTACAATGCTGCAACAAAAAGTGTTAGCATCATTAGAATTTCAAAAAGTAAAAGAAAAAGTCATGTCCTATACCGCATCAACCTTAGGAAAAGAAAGAGCGCAGGATTTAACTCCGCTCACGGATATAGAAACCATTCAGCACTTGCTGGAAGAGGTAGCAGAAGCACAAGATGTGATCCGGTTAAAGGGGTCTGCACCGTTTGGCGGGTTAACGGATATTAGACGTGGAGTCAAACGGGCAGAAATCGGCAGTACATTAAGTCCTTCTGAGCTGATGGAAATCGCAGGACTATTGTATGCTGTGAAGAATATGAAGCACTTTCTCGCGTCTATGTATGAAGATGGTGTAAACATACCACGTCTTCATACATATGCAGAAACGCTCATTTTGCTGCCTGAAATCAGAAAAGAAATCGAGAGCTGTATCGGTGATAATGGAGAAGTGCTTGATCATGCAACCCCGGCACTTCGTTCATTACGCATCCAATTACGCTCATTAGAATCAAAAGTACGTGATAAATTAGAATCCATGATTCGTTCACAATCTGCTTCAAAAATGCTCTCAGACACCATTGTCACCATTCGTAATGATCGTTTTGTCATCCCGGTTAAACAAGAGTACCGCTCAAATTACGGTGGAATTGTTCATGATCAGTCGTCTTCTGGGGCCACACTTTTTATTGAGCCTCAAGTGGTCGTCGATCTGAATAATACCTTGCAGCAAACCCGTTTAAAAGAAAAGCAAGAGGTGGAAAAGATTCTGCAAATGCTGACAGAAAGCGTGTCAGAGCATATTAATGAACTGCTTCATAATGTAAAAGAACTTCAGACGTTAGATTTCATCTTTGCCAAAGCCAAATATGCAAAGGCAGAAAAAGCAACGAAGCCTTCTGTGAACGACCAAGGGGAGATTTATTTAAAGCGAGCAAGACATCCTCTATTGCCTCGGGATCAAGTTGTGGCAAATGACATTGAACTTGGTAAGGATTTTTCAACGATCGTGATCACAGGACCAAATACTGGTGGTAAGACAGTCACCTTAAAAACATTAGGGCTCCTTACGCTTATGACGCAGGCAGGCCTTCATATTCCAGTTGAAGAGGGATCAGAAGTCGCTGTATTCGACGAAGTCTTTGCCGACATTGGAGACGAACAGTCCATTGAACAAAGCTTGAGTACGTTCTCATCTCATATGGTCAATATTGTGGATATATTAAAGAATTTGACCTCGAATTCACTTGTGTTATTTGATGAATTAGGGGCAGGAACTGATCCTGCTGAAGGTGCAGCACTTGCGATGAGTATCTTAGATGAAGTTCATCAAACAAAGGCGCGCGTCATTGCAACGACACACTATCCTGAGCTGAAGGCATACGGGTATAACCGAGAAGGTGTCACAAATGCGAGTGTAGAGTTTGACATCGAAACCTTATCACCAACGTACCGCTTGCTCATCGGTGTACCTGGACGGAGTAACGCGTTTGAAATCTCCAAACGTCTCGGTTTGCCTCATCATCTAATTGATAGAGCAAAAGCGGATATGCATGCAGAGCATAATGAAGTAGATCAAATGATTGCTTCACTAGAAGACAGCAAGAAACAAGCAGAAGAAGAACTGCATGAAACAGAATCTTATAGAAAAGAAGCAGAGAAGCTTCATAAGGAACTGCAAAGACAAATCGTTGAATGGCATGAGCGAAAAGATAAGCTGTTTGAAGAAGCTGAACAAAGAGCGAAAGAAAAGATTGAACAAGCAGCCAAAGAAGCAGAAGACATCATTCAAGAGCTGCGTTCCATTAAAAGTGAGCATCGCGCGTTCAAAGAGCATGAACTCATCGATGCGAGAAAGCGTCTTGAAGAAGCTGTCCCTGAGTTTGACCGGAAGAAAAAACCAGTGCCAGCGAAAAAAGCAGCCAGACAGCTAAAGCCGGGCGATGAAGTCAAAGTGCTCACATTTGGACAAAAAGGAACATTGCTCGAACAAACGGGTGACAAAGAATGGAGTGTCCAAATGGGCATTCTGAAAATGAAAGTAAAAGAAAAAGACATGGAATTTATCAAGTCAGCACCGGAATTTAAGCAAGAAAAAGCCATTACGGCTGTCAAAGGGAAAGACTATCATGTATCGCTTGAGCTTGATTTAAGGGGAGAGCGTTATGAGAATGCATTAAGCAGGGTCGAGAAATATTTAGATGATGCCGTATTAGCTGGCTATCCGCGCGTGTCGATTATTCATGGAAAAGGGACTGGCGCTCTCAGAAAAGGGGTTCAGGAATTACTGAAACAGCACCGAAGTGTGAAAAATGCTCGTTTTGGAGAGCAAGGCGAGGGAGGATCAGGCGTCACCATCGTCGAATTAAAGTAAAAAGGAGAAAACGCATGAAAGCCTTTTGGGAAAATGAACTTGTGGAGATCGCTGCCTATTACAGCGTGGCCGTCCTATGTCTTGTCTTATTTCTAACCATTTTTGAACTCGTGACCTCCTATAAAAACTGGGAAGAGATTCAGCGGGGGAACTTAGCAGTTGCGATGGCAACAGGCGGGAAGATCTTTGGGATTGCGAATGTGTTTCAGCATTCTATCGCACAGCATAACTCCCTTCTTCAAATGGTTGGATGGGGCGTTTACGGCTTTATGATGCTGCTTGTCAGCTACTTCATATTTGAATTTTTAACACCAAGATTTAAAGTAGACAAAGAGATTGAGAATGATAATAGAGCGGTCGGGTTTATTTCACTCATTATTTCTGTTGGGCTGTCGTACGTAGTAGCAGCCGGCATATAAGGAGACGACATGGAAAAGCTAGCAAAAGTATTGATCGTAGTTGCCTGCACTTTTGCGGTCATTGGTGCCGTTTACATGTTCCTATGAAATGAAAATACCATCATAGAAAGCTGTCAAGGAAAGTCTTGACAGCTTTTATCTCATCAAAGGCGGGCATATCAAGATGAATCAAATCTTACAAAAAGATGAACTAATGAAGCGCATTGGAACTTGTCTCAAAAGACATCACTTCCCCAAGACATATTTGAACCGCATATTTCTCGACCTTTTCAGACGACTGGATTTTTTGATAATTTGAGTCCTTATATTCAGATCGATCAACATGGCTATAGCCTCATTCAGTATGAACGAGGAATTGAAGTGCTTCATAAAAGGACAAGAGATGCTGATCAAGTCATTTACTGGATTTTAGAAGATACCATGTTTCTCTCTGTTGATTTAGATAGGATGAAGCAGTATCAAGTCGGCAACATCCATACACATTTACCGAAGGACCCTAGTATCCACAAAAAAATCGTGGAAAGAGTCAATGAGTCGTTCCGTGTGATCGGGGAAAAGAGCATCTATAGAAACACAGACGAAAAAGTGAAAGTGTACAATTGTACCAAGCTCTATTTGAAAAAAGCAAACTGCCCTAAGGAAAAGTTTGCTATAATAAAATAGTACGAAAGTTCAGGAAGGAGGGTTTTTATGCAGTCAGATAAACGATGGCTTCTGCATTACCCGAATCAAATTCCCCACGAACTCACCATCCCAAATGAAACATTACAATCTTACTTATTCAGCTCCGCAGAGGCAGCACCTGAGCATACAGCCATTCATTTTTTAGGAAAAAACATCACCTACGAACAGTTACAAGAAGACGCGCTCAAATTAGCCAATCACTTGATTGAAATCGGTGTGAAAAAAGGTGACAGAGTAGCTATTATGCTGCCAAACTGCCCGCAATCGGTCATTTCTTATTATGCTGTTTTAATAGCAGGCGGCATTGTGGTTCAAACAAACCCGCTTTATACGGAGAAAGAACTACAGTATCAAATGGAGGACAGCGGCTCAAAGGTGCTGATCACACTCGACCTATTGTATCCAAAGGCCTATAAAATGAAAGCGCTGACAAGTATGGAACACTTGATCATCACCAAACTACAAGATTATTTGCCATTCCCGAAAAATATTTTGTTCCCTATTGTTCAACGAAGAAAAAACAAAATGGTCATCCAAGTCGAGAAAAGTGACACCATTCATCACTTCTCACAGGTCATGAAAGAATCATCAGGAGAACGGATTCCGCAACGATCCTTTCAACCGAAAGAGGATGTCGCTGTTTTACAGTATACAGGTGGAACGACCGGTTTACCGAAAGGGGTCATGCTCACACATCAAAATATATTAGCTAATACAGAAATGTGCGCATCCTGGATGTATAAAACAAACCGTGCACAGGAACGAATACTTGGCATCATTCCGTTTTTTCATGTGTACGGAATGACCACCGTGCTAAACCTTGCTGTCAAAGAAGGGCATCAAATGATTCTTCTGCCGCGCTTTGATGTGGCTGATACCCTCAAAACCATTGAAAAACAAAAACCGACGTTGTTCCCTGGAGCACCAACGATGTATATTGGCTTGCTCCATCACCCGAACATTGAAAAGTATGACCTGTCGTCCATTACGGCTTGTTTAAGTGGCTCGGCGGCTCTTCCTGTTGAAGTCAAACAAAGCTTTGAAAAATTGACGGGAGGACGGTTAGTAGAGGGATATGGTCTTTCAGAAACCTCACCAGTGACTCATGCCAATTTTTTATGGGGAGCGAACAAAATAGGCAGCATTGGCTGTCCTTGGCCCAATACAGATGCCGGCATATATTGCGAGGAAACCGGAGGACTCAAAGAGCCATATGAGCACGGAGAAATTATTGTCAAAGGGCCTCAGATCATGAAGGGGTACTGGAATCAGCCAGAGGAGACAGCGGCTGTGTTAAGGGATGGCTGGTTTTTCACCGGAGATATTGGGTATATGGATGAGGACGGTTTTTTCTATATCGTAGACCGGAAAAAAGATGTGATCATCGCGAGCGGCTATAATATTTACCCAAGAGAGGTCGAAGAAGCCCTTTATGAGCATGAGTTTGTTCAGGAAGTAGTCGTGGCAGGTATTCCAGACCCGTACCGGGGAGAGACGGTAAAAGCATTTGTTGTCCCGAAAAAGGATGCCTATTTAACAGAGGGTGAGCTAGATCGTTTTGTCAGAACGAGAATTGCCTCATTTAAAGTGCCTCGTGTCTATGAATTTAAGGAGGCACTGCCTAAAACGGCCGTCGGAAAAATCTTGCGAAGAGTCTTAATTGAAGAAGAAAAAAGGAAGCAATCATCTTTATCTGAAGTGCCTGCCGATCAATCAAAAAAATAACCAGCATCATCCGGTCTACCGGCCGGATGATTTGAATTGTGCTTGTCTGCTCTGGTATGCTAAAGGTTGAAAAGAAAGAAGAACATCACTTGACAAATCACTCGTTTCTTTTTAACATAAAGTTATGAATGAATGCTCATTCAATTTAGAAAGGGACGAAGCACATTGAAGCAGAAAAGACCGAAGTACATGCAAATTATTGATGCAGCAGTTGTAGTGATTGCAGAGAATGGCTATCATCAATCACAAGTTTCAAAGATTGCCAAACAAGCGGGGGTAGCAGACGGAACGATTTATCTCTATTTCAAAAACAAAGAAGATATTCTGATCTCATTATTCAAAGAAAAAATGGGACAATTCATCGAACGGATGGAAACAGATATTCAAAAGAAACCGTCTGCCAAAGAAAAGCTTCTCCTGCTGATTCAGGAGCACTTTCGCCTGCTTTCTCAAGATCATCATTTGGCCCTTGTGACACAGCTTGAACTTAGGCAGTCAAACCTCGAGCTGCGGCAAAAAATCAATGAGGTGCTGAAAGGGTATTTAAATATGCTTGACTCGATTTTAACAGAGGGAAAGAAAACAGGAGAATTCAAGCAAGATCTGGATGTCCGCTTAGCGAGACAAATGATATTTGGGACGATTGATGAAACCGCTACAACATGGGTCATGAATGATCAAAAGTATGACTTGTCTGCACTTGCAGAAAGCGTTCATGATCTACTCTTAAACGGAATACATCAATCTTAAGACATTTGAAAAAGGATGATTGATATGGAAAAGATACTCAGCTTACATCATGAAGGACAGACAGCGCTCATCACGATTCAACATCCACCTGCAAACGCCTTATCTTCTCAGCTTCTCACTGAGCTCGATGATATGTTTGACCAGCTCGAACAAAACGAAGAAGTGAGAGCCATTGTCATCCATGGAGAAGGCAGATTCTTCTCAGCGGGTGCTGATATTAAAGAATTTACGACCTTACAGGAAGAGGCTGATTATGCGAGCCTTGCAGATCGAGGGCAGCAAGTCTTTGAACGAATTGAGCAATGTTCAAAGCCAGTCATTGCCTCCATTCATGGGGCAGCATTAGGCGGTGGCCTTGAGCTAGCGATGTCCTGTGATATTCGAATCGCAACTAAAGATGCGAAGCTTGGGCTTCCGGAACTAAACCTTGGCATTATTCCAGGGTTTGGCGGAACGCAGCGTCTACCTCGCTACGTTGGTTCTGCTAAAGCACTTGAAATGATGGGAACAGCTGAACCGATTACAGGAGAAGAAGCATTCGCTTGCGGACTTGTTTCAAAGCTTGCAGAAACAGAAGAGGAGGCGCTGGAAGCAGCCAAAACACTTGCGGCGAAATTTGCAGCGAAAAGCCCAAAGACACTCGAGTATGTGCTTGAGCTATTGAACGCGGTAAAAGTGTATTCATATGATGGCGGAATGAAGCTGGAAGCCAAAAAGTTTGGTGAGGTCTTCCAATCAAATGATGCCAAAGAAGGCATCCAAGCTTTTATCGAAAAGCGCAAACCGAATTTTAAAGGGGAATAAGAGATCAGTACGACACAAGGGGGAGAAATGAATGAATATATTTGTTTTGATGAAGCGTACGTTTGACACGGAAGAGAAAATTTCCATTCAGTCTGGTGCCATTCAAGAAGATGGGGCAGAGTTCATTATTAATCCTTATGACGAGTATGCAATAGAAGAAGCAATTCAGCTTCGTGATGAGCACGGGGGAGAAGTAACCGTCGTGACAGTTGGCAGCGAGGATGCGGAAAAGCAGCTAAGAACAGCACTTGCTATGGGCTGTGACCAAGCCGTTTTATTAAATGTTGAAGACGACTTGGAGGAGTGGGATCAATATTCAGCTTCTACGATTCTATATCACTATTTCAAGGACAAAGAGGCTTCTTTAATTTTAGCAGGGAATGTGGCGATTGACGGCGGCTCTGGACAGGTTGCCCCGCGTCTTGCTGAATTACTTGGCTTTTCATATGTCACAACGATTACAAGTATTCAAATTGACGGCGACTCCGCTTCAATTGAACGAGATGCAGAGGGAGACGTAGAAGTGATTTCTGCCGAGCTCCCGCTTGTGGTCACAGCGCAGCAGGGTCTCAATGAGCCTCGTTATCCATCATTACCAGGTATCATGAAGGCGAAGAAAAAGCCTCTTGAAGAATTGGAACTAGACGATTTAGATCTCGATGAGGACGATGTGCCGTATAAAATCAAAACGATTGAACGTTTCTTACCGGAGAAAAAAGAGGGTGGCAAGGTGCTGAGCGGTGAGCTTCAGGATCAAGTCAAGGAACTGACAGATCTATTAAGAAATGAAGCGAAAGTGATCTAAACATCCACTTTATGATATCACGAGAACAAGGGGGAGCTTGAAAGATGAGTAAAAAAGTTGTTGTACTTGGAGAAAGTCGTGACGGTAAATTAAGAAATGTGACATTTGAAGCGATTGCTGCCGCTCATCAAGTGGCTGATGGCGGTGAGGTGATTGGCGTTTTAATAGGGGATAACGTCAAAGAACAAGCCGATGAGCTGCTTTACTATGGAGCAGATCATGTCATGATTGTGGAGCATCCACACCTTTCATATTATACGTCAGATGGTTTTGCGCAGGCGCTTCAAGCGATATTAGATCAGGTCAATCCAGATGCAGTGCTCTTTGGTCATACGTCTATCGGAAAAGACTTGTCACCAAAAATAGCAGCGCGCCTGCAAACCGGTTTGATTTCAGATGCAATAGATGTAAGCGTTACCGGAGAACATCTCGTTTTCACGAGACCGATTTATTCAGGAAAAGCTTTCGAAAAAGTCATTTCGACAGATCGTCTGCTTTTGGCGACCATTCGCCCGAACAACGTGACACCGCTGGAACGGGATGCATCACGAGGTGGAGAAATCACTCCTGTTTCTGTTGATATTCAGAACCTGCGAACGATTGTGAAGGAAGTCATCAAAAAAACGTCAGAAGGTGTAGACCTATCTGAAGCAAAGGTCATTGTCGCTGGAGGGCGAGGGGTCAAGAGCAAGGAAGGGTTTGAACCGTTGAATGAACTTGCCCAAACGCTAGGCGCAGCAGTCGGTGCCTCGCGTGGCGCCTGTGATGCAGACTACTGTGATTACGCCCTGCAAATTGGTCAAACGGGTAAGGTCGTCACACCTGATCTTTATATTGCCTGCGGAATATCAGGGGCAATTCAGCATTTAGCCGGAATGTCTAACAGTAAAGTCATAGTTGCGATAAACAAAGATCCAGAAGCTGAGATATTCAAAATCGCCGATTACGGAATCGTTGGTGACTTGTTCGAAGTGGTTCCGCTTTTGAATGAAGAGTTAAAAAAGATGAATATCCACTCGTAACGCTCATACACTCAGAATGCCTAGGTATTCTGGGTTTTTTTGTATGTCATCATAAACAAAGGGGCGGTTGACAAGTGAAGGGAACAGTAAAAGTAAATGAAGTGATCGGACGCATTTCTAAACACATTTACGGACATTTTCAAGAGCATTTAGGAAGAGGGATTTATGACGGGATTTGGGTAGGAAAAGACTCATCAATTGACAATATAGAGGGGATTCGAACCGATGTGCTAAAAGCGCTTCAAGCATTACATATCCCGGTGCTAAGGTGGCCGGGCGGCTGCTTTGCCGACGAGTATCACTGGGCAGATGGTGTTGGAGACCTCAGTGAACGAAAGCCGATGGTGAACACTCATTGGGGAGGTACCGTTGAATCAAATGCATTTGGAACACATGAATTTATGAGGTTGTGTGAATTGCTTGAATGTGAGCCTTATATTTGCGGCAACGTTGGTAGCGGGTCTGTTCAAGAATTAGCAGAATGGATAGAATATATCACATTTCCTAACGGGACGCCTATGTCCGATTGGCGCATTCAAAATGGAAAACAAGCACCTTGGAAGCTGACCTATGTTGGTGTAGGTAATGAAAGCTGGGGCTGCGGCGGAAATATGACACCTGAATACTATGCAGACCTATATAAGCGTTATCAAACTTATGTGAGAGAGTTTGCTGGAAACCGTCTATACAAAATCGCTTGTGGAGCGAATTCAAATGATGTGAATTGGACAAAAGTATTAATGGAGCGTGCTGCTTCATGGATGGACGGACTCAGTTTGCATTATTATACTGTTCCCGGCACATGGGAAAAGAAAGGGTCTGCGACTGATTTTCATGAGGATGAATGGTTTACGACGTTGAAAAAGGCCTATGAGATGGAACAGCTTGTCATGGATCATGCACAGATCATGGATCGTTATGACCCAGAAAAAAGAATCGGGATGATCATTGATGAATGGGGGACATGGTATGACCCAGAGCCAGGGACAAATCCTGGATTTTTGTATCAACAAAACACGCTGAGAGATGCCCTTGTATGTGCCCTGCATTTTCATATATTCCATCGTCATTGCCAGCGAATTCATATGGCGAATATTGCCCAGACCGTCAATGTCCTGCAAGCGATGGTGTTAACGAAGGAAGAAAAGATGATCCTGACTCCTACCTATCATGTATTCCACATGTTTCAAGTGCATCAAGAGGAAGAAGCCCTTGAAGTGGCGTTCAATTCACCGCCGTATGAACGTCGTGGTGAAAAAATTCCTCAGGTCAGTGTGTCAGCCTCACGTTCATCTGATAAGATGCATATTAGTTTCTGTCACCTGAACCCCCATGAAAAAGCAGAGGTATCCCTTGCAATAGACGGGATTGATGCACAAACGACCGCCACTGGCCGCGTGCTGACAGCTGATCGAATGAATGCGCATAATACATTCGATGCTCCTCATTCAGTTCAGCCTGCTGATTTCCAGCCATTTGCTGTAAAGCCCGGCGAATTGACTGTAGATCTTCCGCCTATGTCGGTTGTGATGATAACTGTCGACCTGACTTGATAACATATTTCTATGTTTGATGAACAGAATGTTGGGGCATCATACATTGTAAATGAAGCGGAAAGGGAGTTATGTCATATGCTTAAAACCATTCTGATGATCATCGGTGCGATTGTTGTCATTGGTGCGATTATACGGTTTGTATTTTAATTCATTTCATAAAAAATGATTCGTAAGCATTTCATTCGCAAGTCACATTAGTAGATGCTATACTAAAAAGCATAATTTACATTGGAGGAATGAATAATGGCAATCGTAAAAGCGACTGACGCAACATTTTCACAAGAAACGGCAGAAGGTGTTGTTCTTGCTGACTTTTGGGCACCATGGTGCGGCCCTTGTAAAATGATTGCTCCAGTTCTTGAAGAACTTGATCAAGAAATGGGCGATAAAATGAAAATTGTAAAAATTGATGTAGACGATAACCAAGAAACTGCTGGTAAATACGGCGTGATGAGTATCCCAACACTTCTTGTTTTAAAAGACGGTGAAGTCGTCGAAACTTCTGTTGGCTTCAAACCAAAAGAAGCACTAGCTGAGCTTGTAAACAAACATTTATAAATCCATTTGTGCCAATGCGCATGATCACTGAAAGCGGTTCTCGTATAGACGAGAGCCGCTTTTCTTTCAACATGGTATAAAACAAATGTTCGTGATACACTAGAAGGAGTGAAAGAGGAAAACAAGGACGGATGAAAATATGAACAAACTGATCAAAGAAAAGCTGTCAGTCCTGCCTGATCAACCAGGCTGTTACTTAATGAAAGATAGACAAAATACGATCATTTATGTGGGGAAGGCAAAGGTATTAAAAAATAGGGTGCGCTCTTATTTCACTGGCTCTCATGATGCCAAAACGCAGCGGCTTGTCAGTGAAATTGAGGACTTTGAATACATTGTGACCTCTTCTAATATTGAGGCGCTGATTTTAGAGCTGAATTTAATTAAAAAATATGACCCAAAATACAATGTCATGCTCAAGGATGATAAGACGTATCCTTTTATTAAGATTACGAATGAACGGCATCCTAAGCTTATTGTCACCCGCAATGTGAAAAAGGATAAAGGGCGATACTTTGGTCCATACCCGAACGTACAAGCAGCAAGGGAAACCAAAAAGCTGCTCGACCGCTTATATCCATTAAGAAAATGTGCGACACTTCCTGATCGCGTCTGTCTTTATTACCACCTTGGACAATGTCTCGCGCCATGTGTGTATGACATCTCTGAAGAAACGAATAAGCAGCTCGTGGATGAAATCACAAGGTTTCTAAACGGAGGGCATCAGCAAATCAAGAAAGAATTAACCGAGAAGATGCAAGAGGCGGCCGAGCAATTAGAGTTTGAGCGAGCAAAAGAACTAAGAGATCAAATTGCTTACATCGACTCAACGATGGAAAAGCAGAAAATGACGATGAGTGATTTATCAGATCGAGATGTCTTTGCCTATGCCTATGATAAGGGCTGGATGTGTGTCCAAGTCTTCTTCATCAGACAGGGGAAATTGATTGAGCGCGATGTCAGCCTGCTTCCTATGTATCAAGACCCTGAGGAAGAATTCCTGACGTTTATGGGGCAATTTTATGAAAAGAACAACCACTTCCTGCCGAAGGAAATTTTAGTGCCAGACAGCGTAGATCAAGAGATGATCGAACAATTGCTTGAGACGAATGTTCATCAGCCGAAAAAAGGAAAGAAAAAGGATTTGCTTTTACTTGCACACCAAAACGCCAAAATCGCTCTCAAAGAAAAATTCTCGCTCATAGAGCGTGATGAAGAACGGACAATTGGTGCGGTGAAGCAGCTTGGGGATGCACTGAATATTTATATGCCTTACCGGATCGAGGCATTTGATAACTCGAATATTCAAGGAGCAGACCCCGTTTCCGCTATGGTTGTGTTTCAGGACGGGAAGCCGTATAAAAAGGAATACCGAAAATACAAAATTAAAACCGTCGCAGGTCCAGATGATTATGCATCCATGCGCGAAGTCATCAGAAGACGATATACTCGCGTGTTAAAGGATGAGCTGCCGCTGCCAGATTTAATTATCATTGACGGAGGAAAAGGACAGATTAACGCAGCCATAGATGTGCTCGAAAATGAATTGAATTTGTCTGTTCCAGTAGCAGGTCTTGTAAAAGATGAAAAACACCGGACATCGAATCTCATGATGGGTGATACACTTGAAATTGTTGCGCTGGAGCGTAACAGTCAGGCCTTTTATTTATTGCAGCGTATTCAAGATGAAGTGCACCGGTTTGCCATTAGCTTTCACCGGCAGCTGCGCGGAAAAAATGCATTCCAGTCTATTTTAGATAATGTACCAGGTATTGGAGAAAAGCGTAAAAAGCAGCTGCTCAAACATTTTGGCTCTGTGAAAAAGATGAAAGAAGCCTCTGTCCAAGATTTTCAGGAGGCTGGCATTCCGAAACAAACGGCCGAACTTTTAATGGAGGCATTAAAAAAATAGATTGTACTTTTTCCAAAAGTCTGTTAAGATGTGACTAATTTAATATATGAACGTGTTGTTTATTGAAGATAGAGGTGCGAACTTCAAGAGTAGGCCTTCAGAGATCGATGGGATCTAGGAAGAGGGCTGAAAGGGGAGCGTCGCCGAAGTGAATAAAATCCACTCATTTTATTCGCTGGCTGTACATTGAAGAAATGTAGGGCTGTCAAGAATTTATTTCTTGGAGGGCTATCTCATTGTTTGCATCTTTTGATGATGATTTCAAAGCAATGGGAGACTTGTTCTCTCATTGCTTTTTTGTTTGCAGTGAGTGGACAGTCTCCAAAGCCGCTTCTTGCCTCTTCTCTCACACGTGATCTTTTGAAAAAGGGTGGTAGACATGGGACTAATTGTACAAAAATTTGGCGGAACATCCGTTGGATCGACAGAAAAAATTCGCAGAGCCGCAGAGAGAGTGATCGCTGAACGCAAGGCAGGACATGATGTGGTCGTGGTTGTGTCAGCAATGGGCAAATCAACTGATGTTCTCGTGGACCTAGCGAGAGAACTGACAGATGATCCAAGCAAAAGAGAACTGGATATGCTGCTAACGACTGGAGAGCAAGTGACCATTTCGTTATTGGCAATGGCACTGCAAGCAAAAGGCTATGATGCCATTTCCTTTACAGGCTGGCAGGCTGGTATGAAAACAGAGAAGGTGCACGGAAATGCAAGAATTGTGGACATCGATGAATCAAGAATCAAAGAGGAGCTACGTGCGGGAAAAGTCGTTGTAGTAGCAGGCTTCCAAGGGATTGCAGATGATCTACATATTACAACACTTGGCCGCGGTGGTTCAGATACGACGGCTGTGGCACTTGCTGCTGCACTCAAAGCCAACAAATGTGATATTTACACGGATGTACCAGGTGTGTTTACGACAGATCCGCGTTATGTGCCGTCCGCGCGAAAACTTGCAGGTATTTCATACGATGAGATGCTCGAGCTAGCCAATTTAGGGGCTGGCGTCTTGCATCCGAGAGCCGTCGAGTTTGCGAAAAATTACCAAGTCCCACTAGAAGTCCGTTCTAGTATTGAAAATGAATCGGGCACGTTAATTGAGGAGGAATCATCCATGGAACAAAATTTAGTCGTAAGAGGAATTGCATTTGAAGATCAGATCACTCGTGTAACGGTGTGCGGCCTTTCAAGCGGTTTAACAACATTGTCGACCATTTTCACGACGCTTGCTAAGCAAAATATCAACGTCGATATCATCATTCAGTCCGTCACTAGCACAAATCAGACTTCCATCTCTTTCTCTGTGAAAACGGATGATTTGTCCAAAACAGTTGAAGTATTAGAAGAATATAAAGGGGCGCTTGGCTATGAGCAGATTGAGACAGAAAGCAAATTAGCCAAAGTATCCATCGTTGGATCGGGTATGGTCTCAAATCCTGGCGTAGCTGCTGAAATGTTCGCTGTGTTAGCTGAAAAAGACATTCAAGTAAAAATGGTCAGTACGTCTGAAATCAAAGTCTCAACAGTGGTTGGCCGTGATGATATGGTCAAAGCGGTTGAAGCCCTGCATGATGCGTTTGATCTATCGAAAGTAAGTGCAGCTGCGCACTCTTAAAAAAATAAAAAGAGGTGTATCTCATGAAAGAGTGCACCTCTTTTTTATATTTGAATTGGCTGCATATGAAGAAAGCAAAACGTGCGTAAACCCATTCTCCAAGTGTGCTATGATAGAAGAAAGCATATAAAAAAGGCGTGACTTGAAGTCCTCGCCTTTCATAAACAGTGTTAGCTAGGGTCTCTTAAATCCCATTTAACGGTTAAAATGACTTTATCAGCACGCTTTTTCACTTGTTCATAGGATTCAGCAACGTGCTCATTGAGAAGCTGAATTTGTTCAGCAATAAAACCTGCTTCCATTTGAAAGCATGGCTCCTTTTGATAGGTGAGTCGATTCGATACTAGCGAACCTTCGAGCTCAAACTCAATTTCCTGTTTTTTAGAATGGACCATCGTGAGAGTCCCCCATCCGGCATCATGGAAAAATTCGGGGATCTTCTCCCATGACTCTTGAGGAAATTTACGAGCAAGCAGCTTACCCGCAAAATACATCATAGATGAATGATCCTGACCAAGAATGTCAGGTAGCAGAACTTCGCGTATCAGCTCGTAGGCAAATCCATTGACATCAATTTCTTTTAGCTGTTCTAAGTTAGATTCGAATTTATTCATTGTATGGCTCCCCTCTTTCAACAATTTATTATAGCTTATGTGGGCATATGATGACAGAGTTTTCCCTGAAGTCTAAGGAATTCTTATTGTAGTAAAACGAATTTTGATTTAAAACTTTTAAATTTCGGAAAATTTTAATTTATGTACGCGGTTTCTTGACGCTTTTTTGACATAGGAGTAAAATGAAATTGTCAATAAATTTGAATAAAGTGCTTACATTTGAAAGAAGCGGGGGTAAGACAATTTTTAAGCAATTGCACTTTTTTTACTAGGGGGTAAAGTAATGTCGGGGAACAAAGAATTTTTTTATCGGAGATTGCATTCTTTGCTTGGCGTCATTCCGGTCGGTCTATTTTTAGTACAGCACTTAGTGATTAACCACTTTGCGACGAATGGACCAGAGGCGTTTAACCAAGCTGCACACTTTATGGAACAGCTCCCATTCAGATATGCACTTGAGCTGTTCGTGATTTTCTTACCACTGATCTATCATGCTGTTTATGGGGTGTACATAGCCTTTACGGCACAAAACAACACGTCTCGCTTCAGTTACTTAAGAAACTGGTTGTTCAGACTGCAAAGGATTTCAGGTATCATCACATTGATTTTTGTCACTTGGCACGTATGGGAAACAAGAATTCAAGCTCAGCTTGGAGCTGAAGTAAACTATGACATGATGGCGAATATTTTAAGCTCTCCATTTATGCTAGGCTTCTATATTGTCGGCGTTTTATCTACTATTTTCCACTTTGCTAATGGCTTGTGGTCATTTGCTGTCAGCTGGGGAATTACCGTTTCACCACGCTCACAAAGAATCTCCACATTTGTGACATTAGGTATATTTATAGCGCTTTCATATGTAGGGCTAAGAGCAATTTTCGCTTTTGTTTAAGAGGAAATAGATTAGTAGAAGAGGGAGAGGGGCTACAATGAGTAATTCTAGCATTATCGTTGTCGGAGGCGGCTTAGCTGGTCTCATGGCAACTATAAAAGCAGCAGAAGCGGGAACAGCTGTTAAACTATTTTCAATCGTACCTGTGAAACGTTCGCATTCTGTATGTGCACAGGGCGGAATTAACGGAGCGGTGAATACAAAAGGTGAAGGGGATTCACCTTATGAGCATTTTGATGACACGGTATATGGCGGAGATTTCTTAGCCAACCAGCCGCCAGTAAAGGCAATGTGTGAAGCAGCGCCGTCCATTATCCACTTACTTGATCGTATGGGTGTCATGTTTAACAGAACACCAGAAGGATTACTGGACTTCCGCCGCTTCGGGGGAACACAGCACCATCGTACAGCATTTGCTGGTGCCACAACGGGTCAGCAGCTATTATACGCACTGGATGAGCAGGTTCGTCGCTATGAAGTAGCAGGACTTGTCACGAAATATGAAGGCTGGGAATTCCTTGGCGCTGTTTTAGATGACGAGGAAGTATGCCGAGGCATTGTCGCGCAGAACCTGACGACAATGGAAATTGAATCCTTCCGTTCAGATGCAGTCATCATGGCAACAGGCGGTCCTGGTATCGTATTCGGTAAATCAACGAACTCCATGATTAATACGGGATCAGCGGCATCAATCGTTTATCAGCAAGGTGCTCATTATGCAAATGGAGAATTCATTCAAATTCACCCAACAGCCATCCCAGGAGATGACAAGCTTCGTCTCATGAGTGAATCGGCTCGTGGTGAAGGCGGACGTGTTTGGACATATAAAGACGGGAAGCCTTGGTACTTCCTTGAGGAAAAATACCCAGCATACGGGAACCTTGTACCACGTGACATCGCAACACGTGAAATTTTCGACGTATGTGTCGAGCAAAAGCTTGGCATCAACGGAGAAAACATGGTATACCTTGATCTTTCTCACAAAGATCCAAAAGAGCTTGATATTAAGCTTGGCGGAATCATTGAAATCTATGAAAAATTCATGGGTGATGACCCGCGTAAGCTTCCGATGAAAATTTTCCCTGCTGTTCATTACTCAATGGGCGGATTATGGGTCGACTATGATCAAATGACCAATATCAAAGGCTTGTTCGCTGCCGGAGAATGTGATTACTCTATGCATGGCGGAAACAGACTTGGCGCAAACTCCTTGCTTTCTGCGATTTACGGCGGAATGGTCGCTGGACCAAATGCGGTGAAGTACATCAGCGGTCTTGAAAAATCTGCGGAAGACCTATCTTCTGCAACATTTGACAGCGCCGTGAAGAAAGAGCAGGAGAAATGGGACAACATCCTCAGCATGGATGGAACAGAAAATGCATACGTGCTTCATAAAGAGCTTGGAGAATGGATGACGGATAACGTCACAGTGGTTCGTTACAATGACAAACTCTTAAAAACAGATCAGAAGATTGAAGAACTGATGGAGCGCTATAAGCATATCAACATCAACGATACAGCATCATGGAGCAACCAAGGCGCTGCGTTTACCCGCCAGCTCGACAACATGCTTCAGCTGGCAAGAGTCATTACGATCGGGGCATACAACCGGAATGAAAGCCGAGGCGCACACTATAAACCGGAATTCCCAGAAAGACACGATGATGAATTCCTAAAAACAACGATGGCTACGTTCAAAGGGAAGAATCAAAAGCCTGCATTCCACTATGAGGACGTCGATGTATCGTTAATTGCACCTCGTAAACGAGATTACTCGAAGAAAAAGGTGGAGAAATAAGATGAGTGAAAAAAACACGATTCATTTCATTATCACACGTCAAGATACAGCAGATGGAAAGTCTTATGATGAGGAATTCGAAATCCCTTACCGTCCGAATATGAACGTCATTTCCGCCCTAATGGAAATCAGACGTAACCCGGTCAATAAAAAAGGTGAAAAAACAACGGCCATCAACTGGGATATGAACTGTCTTGAAGAGGTATGTGGTGCTTGTTCCATGGTCATTAATGGAACACCCCGCCAGTCATGTACAGCACTGATTGACAAATTAGAGCAGCCGATCCGTCTTCAGCCAATGAAGACCTTCCCAGTTGTCAGAGACTTGCAGGTTGATCGAAGCCGTATGTTTAATTCCTTGAAAAAAGTCAAAGCATGGGTGCCGATCGATGGCACATATGATCTTGGACCTGGACCAAGAATGCCTGAGAAAAAACGTCAATGGGCGTATGAGCTTTCTAAATGTATGACATGTGGTGTCTGCCTAGAAGCTTGTCCAAACGTGAATGATAAGTCTTCCTTTATGGGCCCTGCACCGCTTTCGCAAGTTCGTCTATTTAACGCACATCCGACAGGTGCGATGAATAAGTCGGACCGTTTAGAAGAAATTATGGGTGATGGCGGTCTTGCGAACTGCGGGAACTCCCAAAACTGTGTGCAGGCTTGTCCGAAAGGAATCCCGCTGACAACGTCAATTGCAGCACTTAACCGAGATACAACATTACAAGCTTTCCGTAACTTCTTCGGAAGCGATCACGCAGAATAACATCACATTCAGTCCTCCTTGCCAATCAAGATGAGTTTACAAGAGGCTGGATGCAACACATAACAAACGCCTCTTCCATTCGGGAGAGGCGTTTGTTTGCAAATAAGGAGTGGATCAAATGAGACTGCCGACATATATTGAAGAACCGTTTGAGCAATGGAGGGCATCGTTTCGATTTTATGTGGAAACAACCGTCCGTTTTTCAGAAACGGATATGTTTGGCCATATGAACAATGTCACCCCTTTTGTGTATTTTGAAGAGGCGCGGATTGCCTTTTTTCAAAAAACAGGACTGGTGGATAAACGAATGAAGCGCGTGAAAGAAACCATCACGGTCGTTGCCAACCTGCAATGTGATTACATCAAGCAGGTGGAGATCGGTGAGAGACTGCGTGTGTACGTAAAGCCGGAAAAGGTTGGATCAAGCTCACTCATCCTTCATTACTTAGGAGAAAATGAAGAGCAGAAACCATGCTTTACGGGCTCTGTAACAATGGTGCAAATTAGTAAAGACACAGGTGCACCTGTTCCATTTACAGAAGAAGAAAAAGAGACATTTCAGGCTCAGCGAAATTAAAGAATCACGACCTATCAAACGTTTATGCTCCGTTTTGTTATAATAAAAGGATCATATCAAGAAACAAAAGGAGAACATATGAAGATTTTTCAATATGACACCATTGATAGTACGAATAATGAAGCGAAAAGGCTTATTCAACAAGGGGAAGTGCCTTCATTTGCTGTCTATTCCCGTCAGCAGACAGCAGGAAGAGGCAGGCTCGGCAGACCGTGGGAAACGCCTTCAGGGAATGTCGCTGTGACCATGGCGGTAAAGCCGCCAGAAGATTTGTCCACCCAGTCAACGATTGCCCCGCTGACGGCACTAGCGATCTATGATGTACTCAATCCACTCATGAGAGCTGAGGATCAGCTAGCGATCAAATGGCCAAATGATATTCTCATTAATGAGGCAAAGGTATCCGGCACATTAATTGAAGCAGACCGCAGCGCCATCTATATCGGTGTTGGCATCAATGTAGAGACAAAGCCCGAGCATGTCCCGTACAAAACCATTTGCTTATCAGAGCTTACAGAGGTGAAAGCAGATCAGCTTGTGAAGGAACTGGCGATGGCGTTTGAAAAATACCATACACGCTGGCAAAATGAAGGGTTTGAAGCACTCACTTCCCTCTACAACAAACGGTTATTTCGCCTTAATCAACCGCTTCGCATATCATTAGATCGTGAAAAACAAACATGGCAGGAAGGTATTTGCTCCGGGGTCAACCGCTATGGTCATCTGCAGCTAAAAGATGACCAAGGACATATAAAAGCCCATTCTGCCGGAGATATTGATGCCCCTATGCAAAAATAAAAAAGCAGACGATATTCTCGTCTGCTCAGCGTGTAGACAAACCTTCGCATTCGCCCGCAGTCCTGCGCGCCGGTGCAGCTTTAACCCAGTGGAAATTGTGCGCCTCGATCATAGGGCAGCCCGTCCATTTACTGAGTCCTCTTGTGGCCTCAACATTCCTCCTTGTCAGTATGCTGAACAAAGATATTGGTGATTTGCAAAAATACGCACTGTTATGGACTGTGTTAACCGCTCTTTTTACAACACTGATCGCTCTGTTAACAGGAGCCATTTCTATTTTTTAAATACCCGTTTGAATAGGACGATGTCTCAATAGGAGACTCGTTCTTTTTTGTGCTGCTTTAAGCGTAAGAAATTGGACGCTGATATGCGGGATTTCTCGATTTTAACGTCACCTACCTCAGTCACCCGGCATATGATATCTCGACTATACAGAATCCCATTCTATAGAGACTAGAGCTCTCACCTTAGCAAGGAGGGTTACAATACTTGAAGGAGAAAGAGTTTCAATCCAAGCCGCTATTAACCAAAAGAGAAAGAGAAGTATTTGAATTGCTCGTCCAAGATAAAACAACAAAAGAAATTGCAAGCGAGCTTTTTATTAGCGAAAAGACTGTTCGAAATCATATTTCGAATGCCATGCAAAAGCTAGGAGTCAAAGGTCGTTCACAGGCCGTAGTCGAGCTTCTGCGTATGGGTGAGCTAGAGCTCTAAAGTCAGCCGGTTTTCCTTCCATATCGGGGAGGAACCGGTTATTTCTATTTGATTTCCTTGAGTCTCTTCTTGCATTTTCTTTGAAAAACGAGGAAAATAGGAATGTACATTTTAATCAAAGTGAGATGCTATAGTGAGGTATCAATGAAATGGAAACGAATGAGTTCGACCATGTTGCAGAGATTGAAAAATCATTGCGCCATATTGCCGCAATTATTAAGCAAAAAGGTAGAGAAATTCTGAATCAATATACGATCACACCTCCTCAATTTGTAGGGCTGCAATGGCTTTATGAATTTGGAGATATGACAATAGGTGAGCTATCACAAAAGATGTATTTGGCTTGCAGTACGACAACCGATTTAATTGATAGAATGGAAAAAAGTGAGCTTGTCGAACGGGTGAAAGATCCTTCTGACCGCCGCGTGGTTCGCATTCATTTATTGCCTGAAGGTGAGCGGATCATTCAAGAAGTGATTGTCAAACGCCAAGAATATGTCAGTGAACTTCTAGGGGCTTTCTCAGAAGAAGAAGCCATCGTTTTCAATCAATCTTTAACGAAACTACAGCAGCAAATGAAAAGAAAATGAGGCGATTTTGTTGGATCAACCAATCGGTGTCATTGATTCCGGCGTTGGCGGTTTAACCGTTGCGAAGGAAATCATGAGACAACTGCCAAAAGAAAACATCATTTACGTAGGCGATACAAAACGATGTCCGTATGGCCCGCGGGAAGAAGAAGAGGTTCTTCAATATACGTGGGAAATGGCACACTACTTATTGAGACATCACCATATTAAAATGCTCGTCATTGCGTGCAACACAGCGACGGCGATTGCCCTTGATGAAATCAAAGCAACACTCGATATTCCGGTCATTGGCGTGATCCAGCCCGGAGCCCGTACTGCGATCAAGGTGACAAGCAACCAGCATATTGGCGTCATTGGCACGGCCAATACGATCAAAAGCGAGGCCTATAAAGAAGCGCTGCTCTCTTTAAAAGTAGGTCTAACGGTTCAAAGCCTGGCTTGTCCAATGCTTGTTCCATTTGTGGAAAGCGGTACGTTTTTAGATCATACAGCAGATGAAGTGGTGAAAGCCTCTCTTGAACCGATGAAACAAACAGGAATTGATACGCTCATTCTTGGCTGCACCCACTATCCGATTTTAAAAGAGCCGATTCAGCGCTTTATGGGCAGTGATGTGAGCATCATTTCATCAGGAGATGAGACTGCTAGAGAAGCAAGTACGATTCTTTCATACAAAGGACTGTTAAATGCTTCTAAGGAAGCACCCGTTCATACATTTTACACAACAGGGCAGCAGCAAAATTTTCAAAACATCGCTCGTGACTGGTTCGGTTACCTGCCAGGGAAGGTCGAAACCGTGTCACTTGAACAGGTTTATCAGCAATAACCCGCTTCTATTTGAAGTGGGTTATTTTTTTATGAAAAGGGTCTAATTCTCTGAGGGAACTCGTATACATAGTAGTACAAACTACCAGAGGAGGGTGAAGTATGCTGAAAAAAGGAACTACAGCAGCTGTTACGTGTATCGCGTCAGCCATGCTTTTATCAGGATGCGGATTATTTCAAACAGACCAAGCGAAAACAGAGATTGATCCACCGCAAAATGTCACATATGTGAAAGAAAATAAAGAAGACAAACAAACAGCCAAAGAAGGAAAAGAAGAGAAGCAGGCAGATACGGTCATGAGAGAATTATATTTAATTGATAAAAAAGGCTATGTCGTATCTCAATCTATTCCGCTTCCGAAAAACGAAGGAAGTGCCAAACAAACCCTTGAATATCTCGTGGATGGAGGCCCCATTTCCAACCTGATGCCAAATGGATTCAGAGCCGTGTTGCCGGCGGATACGAGCGTATCTGTTGATATTAAAGACGGAACGGCGGTGGTTGATTTTTCAAATGAATTCAAAAACTATAAAAAAGAAGACGAACAGCGCATCTTGCAATCTGTCACTTGGACGCTGACACAGTTTGATTCGGTAGCAAAAGTCAAATTGAAAATGAATGGACATGAATTAAAAGAAATGCCTGTGAACGGGACACCGATCTCAGATGATTTAAGCAGAGAGGACGGCATTAATATTCAGCATGAGGCGGCCGCAGATATGACGGCGACAAAGCCAGTGACCGTCTACTATTTATCTGAATCTGATGAGCAGACCTACTACGTCCCGGTCACAACAAGAGCACCAAAAGACGAGGATGATCCAATTACAGCAGCCATTGACGAGCTCGTCTCTGGGCCAAGCAAAACAAGCCATTTGCTCACTGACTTTGACCAAGATGTCAAGCTGAACGATGTACCAAAAGTAAAAGACGGTCATGTCACACTTGATTTCAATGAATCCATTTTTGGCAGTGCAGATGAAAAGAAAAAAGTCATTTCACAAAAAGTGCTCGATAGCATTGTCCTCACATTAACAGAGCTGCCGGATGTCAAAAGCGTATCTGTGAAGGTAAACGGAAAGGCAGAGCTTGTGAACGAAAAAGGAGCAGAGCTCACAAAGCCAGTAACAAGACCAGAACAAGTGAATACAGGTAGTTTTTAACGTCACACATTGATATAATGGAGAAAAAGAGGCATGCATATTCGCTGCCTCTTTTTTATTCCAAGCGATTAGAATCGGCTGAGGTTGTCAAAGTTAGTAGGAGAACCCCGCTGACATCGTGCGGAATGTATATCGTAACGGAGGTAAATGATGAGATTAGATGAAAGACAATATGATGAATTAAGAAAAATTGAAATAGAGGCAGGCTACATCACACATCCAGAGGGCTCTGTCTTAATCTCAGCGGGAAATACAAAGGTGATTTGTAACGCATCAATCGAAGACCGCGTACCTCCTTTTTTAAGAGGAGAAGGAAAAGGCTGGATCACAGCAGAATATAGCATGCTTCCAAGAGCAACAGCGCAAAGAACAATGAGAGAATCTTCTAAAGGAAAAGTCACAGGACGTACAATGGAAATTCAGCGTTTAATTGGACGAGCACTACGCGCAGTCGTTGATTTAGAAAAGCTTGGTGAACGCACGATTTGGATTGATTGTGATGTCATTCAAGCAGACGGCGGAACTCGGACGGCGTCCATCACAGGTGCTTTTGTCGCCATGACACTTGCAATTCAAAAGCTTCGAGCAGAAGGAGTCATGAAAGAAAACCCAATCACTGATTATTTAGCGGCGATATCCGTCGGAATTGATTCTAAGCAGGGACTTCTGTTAGATTTAAATTATGAGGAAGATTCTTCGGCTGAAGTGGATATGAATGTCATCATGACAGGCGCTGGACGCTTTGTTGAACTTCAAGGCACAGGCGAAGAAGCCACTTTTTCAAGAGAGCAGCTAAACGGACTGCTTGATCTAGCCGAAAAGGGCATCAAAGAATTAATTGAAAAGCAAAAAGCAGTGACAGGAGAAGTCATCGAATAAAGAGAAGGGTTTGATCAGGATGAAAACAGCCATCATCGCAACGCATAATCCGGGTAAAGCGAAAGAATTCAAAGCCATTCTGGAGCCAAAGGGTTTCACGGTCAAAACACTAGCGGATATTGGATTTGCGGAAGAGATCAAAGAAACAGGACAAACCTTCGAAGAAAATGCGATCATTAAAGCCGAGGCGATTCAGGCTAAAGCAGGTGAAATGGTGATCGCAGACGATTCCGGCCTGTCAATTGATTATCTTGGCGGGAAACCCGGCGTCTATTCAGCGAGATATGCTGGTGAGCATAAAGATGATGCTGAGAATGTAAGAAAAGTGCTAAGCGAGCTTACAGGCATTGAAAAAGAAGACCGTACAGCCAGATTCAGATGTGCCCTTGCTGTCAGCATACCGGGTAAAGAAACCGAAACGGTAGAAGGCTCAGTAGAAGGCTTCATTGCAGAAGAACCGATTGGTGAAAACGGCTTCGGATACGACCCGATTTTCATCGTCAAAGACAAAGACCAAACGATGGCCCAATTATCACCAAAGGAGAAAAACAAGATCAGCCATCGAGCGGTCGCGCTTCAAAAGCTTTCATCACTGCTAGACGCAAATGAATAAGGGGGAATGAAGCCATGAAGATACTCATCATTAGTGACAGCCATGGACTCACAGACGAACTTCAAACCATTGCCAAACGGCATTCAGCTGAGGTAGACATGATGATTCACTGCGGAGATTCAGAACTCGAAACGAACCACCCAGCACTCGAAGGATACAAAGTCGTCAAAGGAAATTGTGACTTTATGGGCGATTTTGAAGAAGAGCTCCTGCTCCCATTTGATGGAGGCGGAAAACTATTTCTCACTCACGGACATCTGCATGGCATCAAACATTCCTTGCTTCAAGTCTACTACCGTGCAGAAGAGCTAGGCGCAGACATCATCTGCTTTGGTCACTCGCACCTCCCAGGCAGCGAACTATTAAGGGGAAAGCTGCTCATTAACCCAGGCAGCGTGCACCTGCCAAGAGTGCGAAAAGAGCGCAGCTATGCTATACTGACACTAGATGGAAGCGAAGCAAACGTACAATTTTACACGGACGAAGGTCTCGCCATACCAGACCTCGAAAACACCGTGACATTGGAAGGTATTTCATAAGGGCGCATCATCTGCCCTTATGAAAAAACTTTCGAAAAACCGTTGACTTTAAAGAACAATAGTAATATAATAAATCTTGTCGCTGAGGTAATCAAAAGTAGCGCACTACATATTAACATGTCCCAGTAGCTCAGCAGGATAGAGCAACGGCCTTCTAAGCCGTCGGTCGGGAGTTCGAATCTCTCCTGGGACGTAGTATGATTTAAAACTGTTAAAAAGCCAGAAACATTGATCAAACAATGATTCTGGCTTTTTTGTTTTTTCCTATTCTTTGACGCTTGAGGGCTATATACGTTTAGTTAATCGCTCTTCTTTTTTTGTAATCGGATTGCGAATGTTAAATGCCGATACAGCTTTTCTCAATTCAAATCATGGTGATACCAATTCAACTTTAATTCTATCAGGATCTTCGAAATAAACCGCGTAATGTGTATCGCCGCCTGCGAAGGGGTGTGTATCAGTATAAAGAATTTTAACACCCTTGGTTTTTAACTTTTCAGTCATATGATCTACTTGCTGTCGGGAACTGGCATGAAAAGCTAGGTGGTTTAGACCTACCCTACGTCTATGATATGGTATTTCCATAAATCTTTCTTCAGTTTGTACGAAAACGATATAAGTTTCCCCCAATTTCCAACTTCGACCGCTTTCCCAAGTTTGATAAGGCTCGTAGCCTAATTCTTCTAAAAACCACTCCCAAAAAATAATCGAATTCTTTAAATTTGAAACATTTAGTTCTATATGATGAACAAGTCCTTTCATAGGTTAACCTCCCTAGGTATATTAATTATCTTATATACATCTCAATGTATCCTAATTCACATCAAGACTAAAGTAGAATTTTGCTACTCCTCGACATCTTTCAGCAATTTTAAGGCAAATTTAAGCTTCCATTTCATTTCAAATACATTAAATCTTTGTTACAATAAGACAGCTTTGCGTAAAGACACGTTCATACTTTGGACATCTGTTTTTCATCATTTCTTAAAATTTTTATGTTTTGATATGAAACCTTTGGATGATCCATGCGTCTTTATAAGTGTCAAAAGAAAAGAGGTATCAATATGCTATTCAAAAAACTATCAGAAAATAAGTCTGTAAAATGGATAGGATATACAAGCTTTTACTTACTTATTTTGCTATTATTGTTTTTTATTTACGGATTCCATACAGCAAATACGGGATCATTCATTTACAACGATTTTTAATTGGAGATTAAACTATGAAACTATTACACACGATTCATGAATACCAGCAAACAAAACCGACACAGCCAGCATTTGTTTCTCAACATGCTTCGATCACATATGATGAGCTTTGGCGTCTATCAGACCAAATGGCTGGTGCGATTGACGCAGTCGCAACTGACAGTGCACCTGTTATTGTTTACGGTCATATGGAGCCAGAGATGCTGATTTCTTTCTTAGGAAGTGTCAAATCAGGCAGACCTTATATTCCGGTCGACATCTCAATACCTGTCGAGCGTATTGTCTCAATTATTGAAAGCTCAAAAGCAAGTCTATTGATTTGTGCAAATGAGCAGATCGTACTGGATGTAGAAGAACACATTCAAGTGAAGAGTGCAGCATCGCTTTTAGCACTTGAAAAAGAAGCGCCGCCATCCACACAGTGGGTTCAAGGTGATGACGTCTTTTATATCATTTATACGTCAGGCAGTACCGGGAAGCCTAAGGGAGTTCAGGTAACAGCCAACAATTTAGAAAGCTTTACACAATGGATATGCAAGGACTTTCCACTTGGCGAGGGACGCACCTTCTTAAATCAAGCACCATTCTCTTTTGACTTATCGGTGATGGATCTCTATCCAGCGCTTCAATCAGGTGGGACGCTTTACTGTTTAGTGAAGGATCTCGTCAACAAGCCTAAGGACATGTTTGCAGCACTTGGTCAATCTGACGTTGAGGTATGGACATCAACACCTTCCTTTGTGCAAATGTGCTTAATGGACCCTTCCTTTACAGGTGAGCTTTTACCGGAACTGAAAGTCTTCTTGTTCTGCGGTGAGGCGCTTCCTGTATCTGTAGCAAGTGCACTCATTGAGCGTTTTCCAAAGGCGCAGGTCTTTAATACGTATGGTCCAACTGAAGCAACGGTTGCTATCACATCTATTGAAGTGACCAAGGCGATTCTTGATCAGCACGATTCTTTACCGGTGGGCTTTGCCAAACCTGATACAGATATCGTCATTTTAAATGAAGAAGGCAAGACACTTCATGATGGAGAAAAAGGTGAAATTGTCATCGTCGGGCCAAGCGTCAGCAAAGGCTATTTAGGTGAACAAGCCTTAACGGATAAAGTCTTCTTTGAATACGAAGGCCGCCCTGCTTATCGGACAGGTGACGCAGGTGTGAAACAGGATGGTTTGATTACGTGTCACGGCCGTCTTGATTATCAAATTAAGCTGCATGGATACCGGATGGAGCTTGAAGAAATCGAATTCCATGTGAGCGAGACAACGTATGTCAATGCTTGTGTGATTGTGCCGTTTCAACCTAACGGGCATGTGGAGTACTTGATTGCAGCGATTGTCCCAACCGAGCATTCATTTGAAAAAGAATATCAGCTGACAAGTGCGGTCAAGAAAGAGATGGCGGATTCACTGCCTGCTTACATGATTCCAAGAAAGTTTGTTTATCTTGAGCAGCTGTACATGACGCCAAATGGGAAGGTTGACCGTAAGAGAATCGCGAAAGAGGTTCTTCTATGATTCCGTTTAGTTCATTCTTTTTCTTCATTCTCATTGGTATTCTTCTTTTGCCGACGATGATTTTTGGTCTTCGCGGCAAAAGAATGCAGGGCTACAACATGTTTGCAACGGTTGTGGCGCTTGCACTTATTTTCTCAAAAGATGCACATGGTGCGCTGCTGCTCTTCTTGTTCACAGTGTGGCAAGTGCTGATTATCCGCCTATACCTTGCGTACCGACTAAAGGCGAATCAAGCATCTGTTTTCTATATGGCGGTTGTGGCATCGATTTTGCCGCTTGTACTGTCAAAAATCTTACCGTTCTTTTTAACTCATCAGCCGCATCACCCGCCGCCAATGAACTGGCTGAGCTTTTTAGGGATCTCGTATTTAACATTTAAAGGTGTTCAGTTAGTTATCGAGACAAGAGACGGCTTAATTAAAAAGAAAATTCCGATTCACCGTTTGGTCTATTTCATTGTCTTTTTCCCGACGATTTCATCAGGTCCGATCGATCGTTATCGCCGGTTTGAAAAGGATATGGATACACTGCCTGAAAAGGAAGCGTACAGTGATCTTCTATATGCCGGCATTCATAAAATTTTTATCGGCTTCTTATATAAGTTCATTATTGGGTATCTGATTCACACGTATATTCTGATGAATATTCATCATATTAGCAGTAGCCACTTTGTTCAGCAGTTAACGTATATGTATGCCTACAGTATGTATTTGTTCTTTGACTTTGCTGGATATACAGCGTTTGCTGTGGGTGTGAGTTATATTATGGGCATTAAATCGCCAGAAAACTTTAATAAGCCGTTTATCAGCCGGAACATTAAAGACTTCTGGAATCGCTGGCACATGTCTTTGTCCTTCTGGTTCAGAGACTACGTGTTTATGAGATTTGTGTTCTTTATGACAAAAAAGAAGTGGATCAAGAACCGGATGGCTGTATCGAATATTGGGTACTTTGTCCTCTTTCTATTGATGGGTGCTTGGCATGGGCTCGCACTCCAATATATTATTTACGGACTATACCATGCGATTGTCATGTCCGGTTACAATTTATTTGAGAAATGGAACAAAAAACACAAGTGGTGGCCGGATAATAAGGTCACAACCGTTGTGTCGATCATTATTACATTCCATGTGATTTGTTTAGGCTTTTATATCTTTTCAGGAAAACCATTTCACCATTAATCATTAAGGGAGTAGAAAATTATGGAATTTAAAAATCAAGTATACGGTATTATTGCAGAGGTTTGTCAGGACGACGTTGTGAAAGAAAATCCAGAGATTGCGATTTTTGAAGAAGGTCTTCTTGATTCATTTGGTACAGTAGAATTGCTCATGGCGATTGAAAGTCAGCTGGGAATTACTGTTCCGATTACAGAGTTCGATCGTGACGTGTGGGATACGCCCAATCACATTGCTGAGCAGCTGGCAGAGATGAAGTAATGAAAAAGCGTTTTTTTGGGCCGCTTATTTTAGCGGCTGTTCTATTCATTGGTGTTCTTCTTGTACCAAATGCATGGCTCTCACATCTGGTCCCAAAAGACAAATTACAAAAGTCAGCGACAGAATTAGATCCAGGGATGTTCCAAGGGCTTTATTTACAAGATGAAATGCTAAAAGATCCGACTTATTTGCCGATCTATGGATCTTCTGAGCTATCACGTTTTGATCCATATCACCCTTCGAATTTCTTTCATGAGAATCCTCAAGGGTTTACACCTTATCTAGTTGGAAAAGGTGGATCGCAATCATTAATTCATGCGATGAACTTCGCAGCGCATATGGATGAATTAAAAGGGAAAAAGCTTGTGTTTATCGTGTCTCCCCAGTGGTTTGTGAAATGGGGATCTGATGAGAATCACTTTGCACCTAACTATTCAGCGCTTCAAGCGCTTGATCTAGCCTATAATAAAGAAATTGATCCGGCTGTGAAAAAAGAGCTGATGAAAAGAATTATGAAGTTTAAAGCAGTGAAGAACGACATGGTGATTACAGAGCTTTTTAAAGCAGAGCTTTCTGGAAACAAATTTGCTTTTGGCGCGATTTCTCCTATCGCGAAAATGTATTATGGCATGCTTCAAAAGAAAGACATGTACTATACCATTGGATCGGGGCATGAGCGAAAGCTTCATCCGTCTCCTTCAGTTAAAGGGAAGTCTTGGACTAAGCTTGAAAAAGAAGCGAGTGTATTAGGTGCGGAAAAAGCAGGGGACAACCCGTTTTATATTAATCAGAGACTGTTTGACCGCAAGCTAAAGCCGATTATGGAAAAGATGAAGGATTCACGGAAAGACAACTCCTATGTGGAATCACCGGAATACAAAGATTTTCAGCTCATGCTGGATATTTTAAAACAAGCAGGGGCAAAGCCTTTGTTTGTGACGATTCCAGTGAACGGGAAATGGTATGATTACACTGGTTTCCCGAAAGAGGGACGTACAGGGTATTATGAAAAAATCAATCGCCAAATTCGAGATAATGGGTATGAAGTCGCGGATTTGACTTCACATGAGTATGATCCATATTTCTTTAAAGATACGATTCACGTGTCTTATAAGGGATGGGTGTACATCGATAAGGCAATCAAAAAGTTTTACAAAGAGCAGTAGAATGCAGCAGCTTTCTGCTGCTTTTTGTTTGTCGAATGAACGGATTTCTTGTATAACTAGGGTAGAAAGGCTATGCTGAATATGGAGGCGATACGATGAATCGTTCTGAGAAAAAAGAACTATTAAAGCGTTCGAAGAAGCATTTTAATGATCATGCCTTTTGGGAAAAGTTAAAAAAGACGGCACAAAAAGCTGGTGCCTCTCTTGTCTATGCTGTGCTATTACTTTACTATACATTGCAAAAACCCGAAGTGCCTGTCAAAGCGAAGACCCTCATCATTGGAGCACTCGGATACTTTATCCTTCCGATTGACCTGATCCCTGATACATTGATTGGTGTCGGTTACACAGATGATTTAGGCGCGATTACATTTGCTCTGCTTCAAGTCGCGATGTACATTGATGATGATGTAAAAGGAAAAGCAAAAGACAGGTTGTCAAAATGGTTCGGTGAAAAAACCGATACGTCTTTGATTGATCAAAAACTAGAGGATGGCGGTATGCCGTCTGCATAAAGAAAAGCTTCCAAACCGGAGGCTTCAGCGTGTAGACAAACCCTCGCATTCTTTGTCAGTCCTGCGTGCCGGTACTCACGAATGTCACATTCGCTCCGTTCCGGTACTCGTCCTTCCTAGACTTCAAAGGTTTTCTATCACGCTGAAAAGAAGACAAAGGGCTAAAATATAAATCATTTTAGCCCTTTGTCAATAATCTGAAGCCTCCAAACCGGAGGCTTTTTTCATTACCCTAAAAATTTCACGCAAACTGGATGAGGGACGGCGATGTCTGATTGTAAGACAGTGAGTCGTCCTGTTTCCTTGTCGCGTTTGTATAATACAAGGTTGTTAGATTCTTGGTTTGATCCGACGAGGAATTCTTCTGTTGGATCAAGCACAAAGTCTCTAGGCCAATTCCCTTCAGATGATGCAATGTCGACAAGACTTAATTGGCCATCAGCATCTGTTTTAAAAATCGCGATGCTGTCATGTCCGCGATTTCCTGCATAAACAAATTTTCCGTCTGAAGAGACATGAATGGCGCTGCCTTGATTGTTGTCTGTAAAGTCGCTTGGAATGGTCGCAATCGTTTGGACTTCTTCAAAATGACCGTCTTCAAAGTAGCGTAATACAATGACCTCTGAGCTTAGCTCTGTCATCACATACGCCACTGGTTTCGTTGGGTGGAATGTGATATGACGAGGACCGCTGCCTGGTTTCGTTTCAAATGTATGAGCGAGCTCCAGCTTGCCGCCTTCTATCGTATACGTATAAATGCCATCCGTCCCAAGGTCAACAGCCACTGCAAATTGTTCATCTGGTGTAAGACCCATAAAGTGGGTGTGCGGTTTTTCCTGACGGTCTTCGTTAGGTCCAGTTCCTTCATGCTGCGCCTGTGACAGCGTGCGGATCACTGAGCCATTTTCAGCATCGATTTCATACATCTCTGCTGTTCCTTTATGATAGTTCGCTGTGAAAGCCGTTTTCGTTTGACTGTCCACGCTGACGTGACAAGGAGAAGCCCCATCGGCAAGCTCTTGGTTGATGAAACTCAGTGCGCTGGTTGCAGCATCAATTTGATATGCAGCAAGACCGCCCTGTGATTCTTTTTTCACAACAGCATACACAAACTTTTGAGAATCTGAAACTGTTAAATATGTAGGATTTTCAAGTTCAGCAGCTGATTTTACCTGTTCAATCTGCTGCTTGTCCGTATTTAATGTAAAAGAATAGATTCCTTTACTGTCTCCCTTTGTATATGTTCCGATATAACCTTTGATGTTAGCCATGTATTGCCCTCCTTCTATAAGATGCTCTCATTCTATCATAAATTCATAGGAAAACGCTTTAGAAAGGCATACTGAAGGAAAAAACAGAAGCGTTGAAATCTGACAACGTTCATCAGAAAGAATGTGAAAAAATATCACAAAAGTTTGTTCAAATGAAAACCGTTCATGTAAAGTAAATAAATTGAAGAAAAAATACAAAAAATTTTAAGTTTTTTCATTCCTTGTCTATCAAAGGTGTAAGCGTATACATTTTATTTCAATTAGTCTAAATTGTCTAATAATTTTAAAAATGCTGTTGACACTGTATGGAAAGCGGCGTAAGATGGGTTCAACAAAAGCTAAACAAACACGCAGAGCAAGCGTGAGACACTTCGAAAAAAAGTGTCTGAAAATTCAACTACTTTTTGTTTGAAAGAGAGGGTGCTCACTGAAAATGGAAGACCAAAAGGAACAGTGGATCTTTTTAAACGATGAACTCGTGAAAAAAGAGGATGCGAAAATTTCAGTTTATGATCATGGCTTCTTATATGGTGACGGTGTTTTCGAAGGAATCCGCGTGTATAACGGAAATATCTTTCGAATGAAAGAGCATTTAGATCGCCTGTATGATTCCGCCAGATCCATTATGCTGAACATTCCATATTCATTTGAGGAACTCACGGAAAAAATGATTTATACAGTTGAAAGGAACGGCCTAAAGGATGCCTATATCCGCCTTGTCGTCTCAAGAGGAGCAGGTGATCTTGGTTTAGATCCAAACAACTGCGGGAGAGCCAACACAGTGATCATTGTAGAACCGCTGGCCATCTTTCCAAAGCACCTATATGAAACAGGTATTGATATTGTGACGGTACCGACGAGACGAAATCGTCCTGATGTACTGAGTCCAAAAGTGAAATCATTAAACTATTTGAATAACATTCTTGTCCGAATCGAAGCTCATATGGCCGGTGTGAGTGAAGCGCTGATGCTGAATGATCAAGGGTACGTGGCAGAAGGTTCTGCGGACAACGTGTTTATTTATAAAAAAGGCAAGCTTTATACACCGCCAGGTTATATCGGCGCTCTTGAAGGCATTACACGAAATGCCATCATGGAGATTGCAGAAGACTTAGGCTACGAAGTGAAAGAAGAACCATTCACGAGACATGATGTGTATACTGCAGAAGAAGTCTTCCTGACAGGAACCGCTGCCGAAGTCATTGCCGTCGTAAAGGTTGACGGCCGTACAATCGGTGAAGGAAGACCAGGGTTCCACACAAACAAACTTCTTGAACAATTCCGCAAGCGAGTGGTTGAAGAAGGAGAAAAAGTAGTCTTTACAGATGAAAACATTCACGCAAGCTAAATAGATATCGATAAACGTTGAAGAGGACTAGTAGCTTTAGAGTCAGTATCTACAGAGAGCCGGTGCTAGCTGGAAACCGGTGTTACTTTCTAAAGTGAACTCACCTCTGAGTGTCTGCTTGAAATGATAGTAGGGCAGGCCGAGTGACATTGCTTCACTCGTTACCAAAATGGATGAAAGATGTCCATGAGACGGCAGTATGATTTGCCGTGAACAAGGGTGGTACCGCGAAAAACAAAGCTTTTTCGCCCCTTTGACCTAGTGAAAAGTAGTGTCATTGTGGGGTGAGAAGGCTTTTTTATATGGTCTCATATCTCTATCTTGAATGGAAAAGGGTGAAATGACTTGACTGAAGCAAGACAAAGAGGAGGAAATCAAATGGGGACAAATGTACAAGTGGAGACGGAAAAATCAAAAGCACCGCAAACGATGAACGGTGCACTCATGTTAATTGAAGCACTCAAAAGAGAAAAAGTAGAAGTCATTTTCGGATATCCAGGCGGAGCGGTTTTACCGATCTACGATAAAATTTACGATTCTGGTTTATTTCATGTCCTGCCAAGGCATGAGCAAGGAGCCATTCACGCAGCAGAAGGGTACGCAAGAGTATCTGGTAAACCGGGCGTTGTCATTGCAACATCAGGACCTGGTGCTACAAACCTTGTTACAGGAATTGCAGATGCGATGATTGATTCACTGCCTCTTGTCGTATTCACAGGGCAGGTGGCAACCTCAGTTATTGGATCGGATGCTTTCCAAGAAGCAGATGTGCTTGGCATCACAATGCCGATTACAAAGCACAGCTACCAAGTCAGACATCCAGAAGACTTACCGGGTGTCATCAAAGAGGCGTTCCATATCGCAACAACAGGCAGACCTGGTCCAGTCTTAATTGATATTCCAAAAGATGTCGCAGGCATTGAAGGAACATTTGAATACGATCAGCCAATCGATTTACCTGGTTATCAGCCAAAAATCGAGCCGAACTATTTGCAAATTCGCAAGTTAGTAGAAGCTGTAAGCAGAGCAAAGAAACCAGTCATTCTAGCAGGAGCTGGCGTTCTTCATGGCAAAGCGTCGGAAGAATTAAGAAAGTATGCTGAGCAGCAGCAAATTCCAGTAGCTCATACGCTGCTTGGACTTGGCGGATTCCCAGCAAAGCATCCTCTTTTCCTTGGGATGGCTGGCATGCATGGCACATATGCGGCGAACATGGCCCTTCATCAATGTGACCTGCTCATTTCAATCGGAGCTAGATTTGATGACAGGGTAACAGGAAACCTCAATCATTTTGCGAAGCATGCGAAGGTGGCTCATATTGATATCGACCCAGCGGAAATCGGCAAGAACATTCACACCCATATCCCGGTTGTTGGAGACAGTAAACTAGTGCTTGAAGAACTGATCAAGCAGGGCGGGAAGCAAGGGGAGTCAGACGAGTGGAAGAGCCAATTAAATCAGTGGAAGGAAGAATATCCACTCTGGTACGTCGAAAACGAAGAAGAAGGCTTTAAGCCTCAAAAGCTGATTGAGTACATTCATCAATTCACAAAAGGTGAAGCCATTGTGGCAACAGATGTCGGTCAGCACCAAATGTGGGCTGCTCAGTTCTACCCATTTGAAAATGCAGATAAGTGGGTGACATCTGGTGGGCTTGGCACAATGGGTTTTGGTTTACCGGCAGCCATTGGCGCACAGCTAGCTGATCAAAAGGCAACCGTTGTGGCGATTTTAGGAGACGGAGGTTTCCAAATGACCTTGCAAGAACTTGCCGTTATCCGTGAGCTGAACCTTCCAGTAAAAGTGATTGTTCTCAATAATCATAGTCTTGGAATGGTAAGACAATGGCAAGAAATTTTCTACGAAGAACGCTACTCGCATTCTAAATTTTCAGAGCAGCCAGACTTCGTGAAATTATCTGAAGCTTATGGCATTAAAGGAATCAGAATCTCATCAGACGAAGAGGCGAAAGAAAAGCTTGAAGAAGCGCTAACCTCTAGAGAGCCTGTTTTCATTGATGTCAATGTAGCAAGAGATGAAAAAGTATTCCCGATGGTCGCACCGGGGAAAGGACTTCATGAGATGGTGGGGGTGAAACCTTGAAAAGAATAATTGTGTTGACTGTATTAAATCGATCAGGCGTACTGAACCGAATCACTGGCCTTTTTACAAAAAGACATTACAACATTGAAAGCATTACGGTCGGCCATTCTGAGATTCAAGATGTATCACGCATCACGTTCGTCGTCCATGTAGACCAAGAGAAAGACATCGAACAGCTGACAAAACAGCTGAACAAACAAATTGATGTCCTCAAAGTAACAGACATTACAAACCAATCAATCGTTCAGCGAGAGCTGGCTTTGATAAAAGTCGTTTCTGCACCAGCATCTAGAATGGAAATCACAGGGGTCATTGAACCGTTTAGAGCTTCTATTGTAGATGTGAGCAGAGAGAGTGTCGTCATTCAGGTGACAGGTGAGTCTTCAAAAATCGAAGCACTCATTGAATTACTTAAGCCATACGGCATTAAAGAAGTCGCCAGAACTGGCACAACGGCCTTTGCGAGAGATAATCAGCAAAAGCCGCAAACAAATAAAACAATTTCAATTGTCTAAACAAAAGGAGAGAGTCAAATGGTAAAAGTATATTATAACGGTGATATTCAAGAAAACGTATTAAATGGTCAAAAGGTTGCCATCATTGGTTACGGATCACAAGGTCATGCACATGCACTAAATTTAAAAGAAAGCGGCGTAGATGTCATTGTCGGTGTGAGAAAAGGTGGATCTTATACAAAAGCACAAGAGGACGGCCATCAAGTTTTCACAGTAAAAGAAGCAGCAGCTCAAGCAGATATCGTCATGGTATTACTTCCAGACGAACAGCAAAAGAAAGTATATGACGAAGAAATCAAAGATCAATTAGAAGCTGGCAACTCACTTGTATTCGCACACGGATTTAACGTCCATTTCCATCAAATTGTTCCTCCAAGTGACGTAGATGTGTACCTTGTTGCACCAAAAGGTCCAGGACATCTTGTGAGAAGAACATATGAGCAAGGTGCTGGTGTACCTGCACTATTTGCGATCTACCAAGATGTATCTGGTCAAGCGAAAGACAAAGCACTTGCTTATGCAAAAGCAATCGGCGGAGCAAGAGCTGGCGTACTTGAAACGACATTTAAAGAAGAAACGGAAACGGATCTATTCGGTGAGCAAGCAGTTCTTTGTGGAGGTCTTACTTCATTAGTGAAAGCAGGATTCGAAACGTTAACAGAAGCTGGTTATCAGCCAGAGCTTGCATACTTCGAGTGTTTACATGAGCTAAAGCTGATCGTTGACCTTATGTATGAAGAAGGACTAGAAGGCATGAGATATTCAATCTCTGATACTGCACAATGGGGTGACTTCGTATCAGGACCACGCGTTGTGGATGCAAAAGTAAAAGAATCAATGAAAGCAGTCTTGACTGACATCCAAAACGGAACATTTGCAAAAGAATGGATTGTTGAAAACCAAGTGAATCGACCACGCTTCAACGCCATCAATGCAAGTGAAAGTGAGCACCAAATTGAAATCGTTGGAAGAAAGCTTCGTGAAATGATGCCTTTCGTCAAACAAGGAAAGAAAAAGGAAGCGGTGAGCGTCGGTGCGGAAAATTAATTTTTTTGACACAACACTTCGAGATGGAGAGCAATCACCAGGAGTGAACTTAAATGCACAAGAAAAGCTAATCATTGCAAAGCAGCTTGAGCGCCTTGGGGTTAATATCATTGAAGCGGGTTTTCCCGCTTCATCCCGAGGGGATTTCTTAGGCGTGCAAGAAATTGCAAGAACCATCAAAAACTGTTCAGTTGCAGGTCTTGCACGATGTGTGAAAGGTGACATTGATGCTGCGTGGGACGCGCTAAAAGATGGGGCTCAACCAAGAATTCACGTCTTTATTGCGACTTCTGACATTCATCTTAAGCATAAACTAAAGAAAACACGTGAGGAAGTTGTAGAACAGGCTGTTTCAATGGTGAAATACGCAAAAGAACGCTTTCCAGTTGTCCAGTGGTCAGCAGAAGATGCGTGCCGTACAGATCTTGCTTTCCTAGCAGAAATTGTAGAGAAGGTCATCGACGCAGGAGCGAGTGTCATTAACTTACCTGATACAGTTGGATACCTAGCGCCAAAAGAATACGGAAATATCTATAAATATATGAAGGAACACGTTCCAAATATTGACCGAGTGAATTTGTCAGCTCACTGCCACGATGATTTAGGAATGGCTGTGGCAAACTCACTTGCTGCGATTGAAAATGGAGCGGATCAAATCGAAACGGCTGTCAATGGTATTGGAGAACGCGCAGGAAATGCTGCTTTAGAAGAAATTGCAGTGGCTCTCCATATTCGAAAAGATTTTTATCAGGTCGAATCAACGATTCAATTGAATGAAATTAAGCGCACAAGTGATGTAGTGAGCAAATACTCAGGTATGATTGTGCCGCGTAATAAAGCAGTCGTTGGAAACAACGCTTTTGCACATGAATCAGGTATTCACCAAGATGGTTTCCTCAAAGAAAAAACAACCTATGAAATTATTTCTCCAGAGCTTGTAGGTGTCACAACAGATGTGCTTGTCCTTGGAAAACACTCCGGGAGACATGCATTTAAAGATCGCTTGAAAACACTCGGCTTTAAACTAACTGAAGAAGAAATCAATAAGTTCTTCGTAACATTCAAGAACTTGACCGAGAAGAAGAAAGAAATCACGGATGATGATTTGATCACTATTATATTAGAAGAAAAAGTAGCAGACCGGAAAATCGGCTATGAATTTGAAAGCCTTCAAGTGCACTATGGTACAGAACAAATGCCAACAGCAACGGTTTCTCTTAAAAATCAAGAAACGCAGGAAGTTATACAAGAAGCAGCTACAGGTGCAGGCAGTGTAGAAGCTGTGTACAACACACTTGAGCGCTGTATGGAGGAAAGAATTCATTTGCTAGACTATCGTATTCAATCAAATGGAAAAGGCAGAGACGCGCTAGCGGAAGTATATGTCACTGTTTCAATAGAAGGAAAAGAAACAGCAGGGCGCGGTGTAGCGCAAGATGTGCTAGAAGCATCGGCTAAAGCTTATGTCAATGCAGTGAACAGGCATTTAATCTTTAAATCAAATCTCATTGAAATAGAGAAACATCACGCGATCTCATAGGAAAGGAGGAAGATCCTCATGAAAAAGAAAATTGCACTTTTGCCCGGCGATGGAATCGGACCGGAAGTCGTGACATCAGCGGTCACTATTTTAAAAGAGACAGCGGCTCAATTTCAACACGAATTTGAATTCGAAACAGCGCTCATTGGCGGTATAGCGATAGATGAAAAAAACAACCCGCTCCCAAAGGAAACAGTAGATGTGTGCAAAAGCGCAGATGCCATTTTATTGGGAGCAGTTGGGGGACCAAAGTGGGATCAAAACCCGCCAGAACTTCGCCCGGAAAAAGGCTTACTCGCTATTCGTAAACAGCTGGACTTATTTGCAAACATCCGTCCTGTCAAAGTATTCGATAGCTTGAGCGAGGCTTCACCGTTAAAACAAGATCATATTAGCGGAGTAGATTTCGTCATCGTTCGTGAATTAACAGGAGGCCTTTATTTTGGTGAACCAAGCGAGCGCTATACGGATGATGAAGGAAAAGAAGCTGCTGTTGATACGCTCCTTTATACAAAGGAAGAGATTGTCCGTGTATTAAAAGAAGCGTTCGACATGGCGTTAACAAGACGGAAAAAAGTAACGTCTGTGGATAAAGCGAATGTCCTTGCTTCTAGTAAACTATGGCGGGATGCGGTAGAAGAAGTAGCAGCCCAATATCCAGAAGTCGCATATGAGCACATGCTCGTCGATAATGCCGCCATGCAGCTTATTTATAAGCCCGCTCAATTTGATGTCATTGTGACAGAGAATATGTTTGGCGACATTTTAAGTGACGAAGCTTCTATGATTACTGGTTCACTCGGTATGCTGCCATCTGCTAGTCTATCAAGCACAGGACTCCATTTATATGAGCCAATTCATGGTTCAGCACCCGATATTGCGGGGCAAAACGTCGCAAACCCTCTGGCAACCATTTTGTCAGCTGCAAGCTTGCTTAGAGCATCCTTTGCATTAGAAGAAGAAGCGGCTGCAATAGAAGAAGCCGTGGAAGCCGTTCTTGCCTCTGGCAAACGAACAAAGGACCTAGCAGCAAAAGAGGGAACGTATCAAACGACTGACGAAATCACCACAGCAGTTGTAGACGCACTCAAACAACGTGCGAAAACAATTGTATAAATAGAAATCTTGTTGAATTAGGTAGAGGGAGGAAAAAGGGTTATGCCTCGAACAATCATCGAAAAAATATGGGATCAGCATGTTGTCAAAAACGGCGAGGGAAAACCAGACCTTTTATATATTGATCTGCACTTGGTGCATGAGGTGACGTCACCTCAAGCATTTGAAGGATTAAGACAAAAAGGGCGCAAGGTGAGAAGACCTCAAAACACGTTTGCGACGATGGATCACAACATCCCGACTGTCAATCGATTTGTGATCAAGGATGAGATTGCTAAAAAGCAAGTGAGTGCTTTAGAGCGCAATTGTGCTGAATTTGGTGTCCGTTTAGCTGACCTTCACAGTGTAGATCAAGGGATTGTCCATGTCGTTGGACCAGAGCTTGGCTTGACACTTCCGGGGAAAACAATCGTATGTGGAGATAGTCATACATCCACGCACGGTGCGTTTGGCGCACTTGCTTTCGGGATCGGTACGAGTGAGGTTGAACATGTGCTTTCCACACAAACACTTTGGCAGCAGCGTCCGAAAACACTAGAAATTAGAGTAGACGGAAAGCTTCAAAAAGGGGTAACAGCCAAAGATGTTATTTTAGCAGTGATTGGCGCACACGGCGTGAAGTTCGGTTCAGGTTATGTGATTGAATACACTGGGGAAGTATTCAGAAATATGACAATGGATGAGCGGATGACGGTTTGTAATATGTCAATTGAAGCAGGCGCAAGAGCAGGATTGATCGCACCTGACGAAGTGACCTTTGACTATTGCCGCGGACGCAAATATGCACCTCAAGGCGAAGATTTTGAAGCAGCCATTGAAGAATGGAAAGAACTTAGAACAGATCCTGGTGCAGCCTATGATAAAACCATTGTTTTAGATGGAAATGAGATTTCACCAATGGTTACGTGGGGGATTAACCCAGGAATGGTCTTGCCTGTGGATGCATCAATCCCAGGTCCTGAGGATTTTGCACAGGAAGATGATCAAAAAGAAGCGCTCCGTGCTTACGAATACATGGGTGTTCAGCCGCATCAGCGTATTGAAGATATTACGATTGAGCATGTCTTTATTGGCTCATGTACGAACTCAAGAATGACTGATTTACGCCAAGCAGCTTCTATGATTGAAGGACAAAAAGTAGCTGATCATGTCAGAGCGATTGTGGTGCCTGGCTCTCAAAGTGTCAAACTGCAAGCAGAAGAAGAAGGTATTCATGAAATTTTCCTTGAAGCAGGCTTTGAATGGAGAGAATCTGGGTGCAGTATGTGTTTGAGCATGAACAACGATGTGGTGCCAGAAGGCGAACGCTGCGCGTCAACATCGAACCGTAACTTTGAAGGGCGTCAAGGGAAGGGTGCAAGAACGCATCTGGTCAGCCCGGCAATGGCTGCAATGGCTGCAATTCATGGCCGATTTGTCGATGTCAGGAAGTTTAATCAAGAGAAAACAGTCGTGTAAGGAGTTGTCATAGATGGAGCCTTTAGTCACTCATAAAGGAAAAGCCGCTGTGCTTAACCGTATCAATGTAGATACAGATCAAATTATTCCGAAGCAATTTTTGAAAAGAATTGAACGAACAGGATATGGCCGATTTGCCTTTTTTGACTGGCGATATTTAGCGGATGGAAGTCCAAATTCTGATTTTGAGCTGAATCAGCCAATATATGAAGGAGCATCCATTTTGATCGCAGGAGAAAATTTTGGCTGCGGATCATCTAGGGAACATGCGCCTTGGGCGCTTGATGATTATGGTTTCAAAATTGTCATCGCTCCATCATTTGCAGATATTTTTCATCAAAACTGCTTTAAAAATGGGATGCTTCCGATTCGCCTTGATTATGATGTGTGGAAATCGTTCGTTGCGTCATATGAGAACAAAGGATATGAGATGACGGTTGATCTAGAAAAGCAGCAAATTCAAGACCACGAAGGGAATATTACCCCCTTTGAAGTAGACCCTCACTGGAGAGAAATGCTCTTGAATGGCTATGATGAGATCTCATTAACATTATTACTAGAAGATGGCATTCAAGCATTTGAAAAAAAGCGCAGCAGCTGGCTGCATGCATAAACAAACGAGAAGCCGTCCACCAGAGGTGTGACGGCTTCTTTTTTGCATGAAAACCTCTCGTTACTTGTGTTTACTAACCTTCGTTGGTAAACTGATAAAAAATATGCGCCCGAAAGGAACGTAAGCATGAAACATGACAAGAAGAAAGATAATGTCATTTTGTTTCCTGGTCTGAAAGAAAGACTGATTGAAAAAGGAATGGCAGCATTAAAAGATAAACATTATCAAGAGGCGCTTCACTTATTTTCAGAAGCGAAATCTTATGATGACGATGAAGAATCCGATATTCACCTCGGCATGGCAATTTGTTTTCTAGAGCTAGGCGAGCTACAGGATGCAAAGCGTGTTTGTGAAAAGATGTTAAATGAAGGATATGGTCACTATTTCACGGTGCTTCAAGTATATATGACCATCTTAATTCAGCTGAAAGAATACGAGAAAGTCAAACAGACGATTGAGGCTGTACTCGAGGAGAATCACCTTCCGGCCGAAAGCGCGGAGCATTTTTATAAGCTGCTCGAATTTAGCAGAAAGATGATTGAATCGCCTGAAGAGATTTTAGACGAAGACGAGAGTGATAGCGATGAAATCAATATAGATGATATGCTAGAGCGGCCAGAAGAGCAGGTGCAGTTTATCCATTCATTGAAAGACCGCAATATTACACCACACATGGGTCTATTAAATACAATTTTACAGAAACCTGATGGAAACCCTTTGGTCAAATCATTGATCTTACAGCTGCTGTCAGAGCATGATGTGGCAAAGCCGGTTCATGTGACAAAATTCGGTGATTCTTTAACGCTTGTTCCTTCGGAGGCTGTAAAGCCAGAGCAGATGCCGCTTCTTCAGCAAGTACTGCGTATGCTGGATGACACGCTCGGCAATGAGAACCCAACTCTTTATCAAGGGGTGGAAGAGCTATGGCGCCGGCACTTATTTGTGCTTTATCCGTTTCTTCCTAAATACACAGATCCGAATCTTTGGGCAGCGGCACTACATAAAGTCGGCTATGAAATGCATGGGATCGAGATTGACCTCGAAGAATTACATCTATTGTATGATTTTAACGAACGAGAGCTGAGAGAAGCTTGTACAATGCTGAAAGATATTGAAGAAATTTCTTATTTGTAATTTGTCGATTTAGTTGAAAGACGAACTTGTTATGTTATAATATAATGGTTGTATTTGTGCTTATATAGTGCAGTTGTACGATTCCAACGGTTGAAAGACGATATGTATAATCAAGTCAAATGTTGTATACATAATACCGCTTCTTTAGCGGAGTGCGTGGTTTTTGATTGGACGAAGTCTTTAAGATGCTTTAGAATGTAACAACGCACAATCTGAATAGATTTTTGGAGGGAAACACACATGTCAGTAAAATGGGAAAAACAAGAAGGTAACGAAGGTGTCTTAACTGTAGAAGTTGACGCTGAAACATTTAACAAAGCACTTGATGATGCATTTAAGAAAGTTGTCAAGCAAGTATCGATCCCTGGATTCCGTAAAGGGAAAGTACCACGTGGTCTTTTCGAGCAGCGCTTTGGTGTAGAATCTCTTTATCAAGATGCATTAGATATTCTTCTTCCAGTTGAATATCCAAAAGCAATCGACGAGGCTGGTATCGAGCCAGTTGATCGCCCTGAAATCGATGTTGAGAAAATCGAAAAAGGCGAAAGCTTAATCTTCACTGCAAAAGTAACAGTGAAGCCTGAAGTGAAACTTGGTGACTACAAAGGTCTAAACGTAGAAAAAGACGACACAACTGTCACTGATGAAGATGTACAAGAAGAGTTGAAAGCAGTGCAAAACCGTCAAGCTGAGCTTGTTGTCAAAGAAGAAGGCGCAATCGAAAACGGCGATACAGTTGTTCTTGATTTCGAAGGGTTCGTTGATGGAGAAGCATTCGAAGGCGGAAAAGCTGAGAACTACTCTCTTGAAGTAGGTTCTGGTTCATTCATCCCTGGTTTCGAAGAGCAATTAGTTGGTCTTGAAGCTGGCGCTGAAAAAGACGTAGAAGTGACATTCCCAGAAGAATACCATGCTGAAGACCTTGCAGGTAAACCAGCAGTATTCAAAGTGAAAATTCATGAAATCAAAGCAAAAGAACTTCCAGCACTTGACGATGAGTTCGCTAAAGATGTTGATGAAGAAGTAGAAACTCTTGCTGAATTAACTGAAAAAACGAAGAAGCGTCTTGAAGAAGCAAAAGAAAACGAAGCAGAAGGAAAACTTCGTGAAGAGCTAGTTGCGAAAGCTTCTGAAAATGCGGAAGCTGACATCCCGCAAGCGATGGTCGACACAGAGCTAGACCGCATGATGAAAGAATTCGAACAACGTCTTCAAATGCAAGGAATGAACCTTGAGCTTTACTTCCAATTCTCTGGACAAGATGAAGATGCGCTTAAAGAGCAAATGAAAGAAGATGCTTCAAAACGCGTCAAATCTAACCTAACTCTTGAAGCAATTGCTGCTGCAGAAGAGTTACAAGTGTCTGACGAAGAAGTGGAAGAAGAACTTTCAAAAATGGCTGAAGCGTACAACATGCCAGTTGAAAATATCAAACAAGCGATTGGATCTACTGACGCAATGAAAGAAGATCTAAAAGTTCGTAAAGCAATTGATTTTCTTGTAGAAAACCGTTAATATGGTGCATAATAATAAAACAGGGCGCGAGTGACTCGTGCCTTGTTTTGTACAATTTTTGACTTATCATCGCTTCTTTTGGAAACGATAGTGTAAGTCACATCTTTCTGTCATACATATCTCAATGTGCAGTGCCTAAACACATCATTACCGTCTTTTAGGAAAGTATGGTAAAATGCATACATACTGGACCCAGCAAGGTAGCTGACTGTTAGCTACAGGCAAGTGAAGAAGAATAAGGGGTGAAAGAATGTTTAAATTCAACGAGGAAAAAGGTCAATTAAAATGCTCGTTTTGCGGAAAAACGCAAGATCAAGTGCGTAAACTGGTCGCAGGACCTGGCGTATATATATGTGATGAATGTATCGAGCTTTGCACGGAAATCGTTGAAGAAGAGCTCGGTACTGAGGAAGAAGTTGAATTCAAGGATGTTCCGAAGCCTCATGAAATTCGGGAGATTCTTGATGAATATGTCATCGGACAAGACAATGCGAAGAAATCCTTAGCTGTAGCGGTATATAATCACTACAAACGGATCAATTCCAACAGCAAGATTGATGATGTTGAGCTTTCAAAAAGTAACATTTCTATGATTGGACCAACAGGAAGCGGTAAAACATTACTTGCTCAAACGCTTGCTCGTATTTTAAATGTTCCATTTGCGATTGCAGATGCAACATCACTAACTGAAGCAGGTTATGTTGGAGAAGACGTAGAGAATATTTTACTAAAGCTGATCCAAGCAGCGGATTATGATGTAGAAAAAGCGGAAAAAGGCATTATCTACATCGATGAGATCGATAAAGTAGCAAGAAAATCAGAAAACCCTTCTATCACTCGTGATGTGTCTGGGGAAGGTGTACAGCAAGCCCTTTTGAAAATTCTTGAAGGAACAGTCGCTAGTGTACCGCCTCAAGGTGGACGTAAGCACCCTCATCAAGAATTCATTCAAATTGATACAACAAATATCCTTTTCATTTGTGGTGGAGCCTTCGATGGCATTGAGCAAATCATCAAACGCCGCCTAGGACAAAAAGTCATTGGATTCGGTGCGGAAAACAAAATTGAAGACATTGAAAAAGAAGTTCTTCTATCAAAAGTACTGCCAGAAGACTTGCTGCGCTTCGGTTTAATTCCAGAGTTCATCGGCCGTCTACCGGTTATTGCAAGCTTAGAGCCTTTAGATGAAAAAGCACTTGTTGAAATCTTGACGAAGCCTAAAAATGCGCTAGTCAAGCAGTATACAAAAATGCTTGAGCTTGACGATGTGGAGCTTGAGTTTGAAGAAGATGCTCTCAGCGAGATTGCGAAAAAAGCAATTGAGCGTAAAACAGGAGCTCGTGGTCTTCGTTCCATCATTGAAGGCATCATGCTTGATGTGATGTTTGACCTTCCATCTCGTGATGATATTGAAAAATGTGTCATCACTGGTGCAACGGTTGCTGATGGTGAGCCGCCTCGTCTTGTTTTGAAGGACGGCACAGTCGTTAACAAAGATACAAAAACATCTGCATAATAGAAGTGACTACTCCTGAATCTTTTTGATTCAGGAGTTTTTTATTTATCGTGGAAGACGTGTTTATTCCGTCCAGCTCTAGGAAATACTAGCAGACAGAAACCAATACATACGATAGATGAAGGAGGGAGCACCGATTGAGCTGGACAGGAATCGTACTATTCATACAGCTGTTCTTTGGTATCGTCATCGGGCTATACTTTTGGAACTTACTGCGAAATCAGCGCACACAAAAGGTGACGATCGACAAAGAATCAAAGAAAGAAATGGAAGCACTCAGAAAGATGCGATCGATCAAGCTGAGTGAGCCTTTATCAGAGAGAGTCCGGCCAAAGGGGTTTCAAGATATTGTAGGGCAAGAAGACGGCATTCGAGCACTAAAAGCGGCCCTGTGCGGACCGAACCCACAGCATGTTATCGTCTACGGGCCGCCGGGGATTGGAAAAACGGCTGCTGCCCGTCTTGTCATGGAAGAGGCGAAGCGTCACGCTGATTCACCGTTTAAGAAAGATGCAGTGTTCGTAGAGCTTGATGCCACAACCGCGAGATTTGATGAACGAGGAATTGCAGACCCCTTAATTGGCTCAGTGCATGACCCGATTTACCAAGGAGCAGGGGCTATGGGACAGGCAGGTATTCCGCAGCCAAAACAAGGAGCCGTCACACATGCTCATGGCGGGGTTCTCTTTATCGATGAAATTGGAGAACTGCATCCGATTCAAATGAACAAAATGCTAAAAGTACTCGAGGATCGGAAAGTGTTTTTAGACAGTGCCTATTACAGTGAGGAAAATACCCAAATCCCAAATCACATTCATGATATTTTCCAAAATGGGCTGCCGGCTGATTTTAGATTGATTGGAGCCACCACAAGAACGCCGGACGAAATTCCGCCAGCGATTAGATCAAGATGTTTGGAAATTTTCTTTAAGGATCTTAATCAGCATGAGCTGAAAATAGTTGCTGCTAAGGCTGTCCATAAAATTCAAAAGGAATTAAGTGATGAGGGGCTAAACCTGTTAACTTCCTATGTGAAAAATGGGCGTGAAGCAGTCAATATGGTGCAGATTGCGGCTGGTATGGCTGTCACTGAAAACCGAAAAGACATTACGATAGCTGATGTAGAGTGGGTCATTCATTCAAGCCAGCTGACACCAAGATATGAACAAAAAGTACCGGAAAAGCCAAAAGTGGGGGTAGTGAATGGTCTTGCCGTTTATGGACCGAACAGCGGAGCCCTGCTTGAAATTGAAGTGAATATATGTAAGGCGCTTGAGAATGGCAGTATCAATATTACTGGCATCGCAGAAGAAGAAAGCATTGGCAACCAGTCTAAATCCATCAGACGTAAAAGTATGGCCAAAGGCTCTGTTGAAAATGTATTAACAGTACTTAGAAACTTAGGCATACGGACAAATGAATATGATATTCATATTAATTTTCCAGGCGGTGCCCCTATTGATGGACCGTCTGCTGGAATAGCGATGGCAACAGCCATTTTCTCTGCCATTCATCATATCCCGATCGATCATCTGACAGCCATGACAGGTGAGATTGGATTGCAAGGTCAAGTGAAACCGATAGGCGGTGTGATACCGAAAATTAAGGCAGCCAAACAAGCTGGTGCCAAAACAGTGATCATTCCTTATGACAACCAGCAGTCGATTTTAAAAGAGATTGAAGGCGTCACCATTGTGCCTGTGAAGCACTTCCAAGAGGTGCTGGATCAGTGTTTGGTGAATCCACCAGACGAGAAGAAAGATGAACTTGAAAACGAAATGAAAAGAAAATCTGTTTAATCCCCATCGTATATGGGGATTTTTTAGTGAAATAGATCTTTTTTTCTTTTTCAAGATAAAAAGAAAGGGTATACTACGGTAAGATCATCATTTCTCAAGTCTTTTACATTGTACAAGACTGAAACAGGTATATTATAATGATTCATACTAGTGACGGAGGTGTCAATCAACATGGCAGATGAAATCAAAAAGAATGTTCCGCTCCTTCCATTGCGAGGTTTGCTTGTTTATCCAACAATGGTCTTGCATTTGGACGTTGGACGCGAGAAGTCTGTTCAAGCATTAGAACAGGCCATGATGAACGATCATATGATTTTTCTAGCAACACAGCGGGAAATTTCAATAGATGAACCAGGTGAAGAAGAAATTTTCAAAGTCGGCACCTACACAAAAATCAAACAAATGCTGAAGTTGCCAAATGGAACGATTCGGGTACTTGTTGAAGGCTTAAATCGAGCAGAGATCGAATCTTACGTGGAGCTAGAGGACTATACGTCAGTCGATATTAAAGAGTTGGCAGAAGAAGAATTAAAGGACGCAGAAGCAGAAGCACTCATGCGCACTTTGTTAGATCACTTTGATCAGTACATAAAGATTTCAAAAAAAATCTCAGCTGAAACATATGCAACGGTGACGGATATTGAGGAACCGGGAAGAATGGCAGATATCGTCTCTTCTCACCTGCCGCTCAAATTAAAGGACAAACAAGAAGTGCTGGAAACAGTAGATGTCAAAAAACGGCTCAATCGGGTCATCAGCCTGATCCACAATGAAAAAGAAGTGCTGGAGATTGAAAAGAAAATCGGACAGCGTGTGAAACGTTCAATGGAACGAACGCAAAAAGAATATTATTTGCGTGAACAAATGAAAGCCATCCAAAAAGAGCTTGGAGACAAAGAAGGGAAAACAGGCGAAGTCAGTTCATTAATGTCTAAAATTGAAGCGTCCAGCATGCCGGACTCTGTTCGTGAAACGGCATTAAAAGAACTGAACCGGTATGAAAAAATCCCTGCAAGTCTGCCGAGAGCTCTGTGATTCGAAATTATATTGATTGGCTGATCAATCTTCCATGGGGCATCTATACGGAAGATCGACTAGACCTAAAGCTTGCAAGCAAAATTTTAGATGACGAGCATCATGGGCTAGAAAAAGTCAAAGAACGTGTGCTTGAATATCTTGCTGTACAGAAGCTGACAAATTCATTAAAGGGACCGATTCTCTGCTTGGCAGGACCTCCTGGAGTAGGGAAAACGTCACTTGCGAAATCAATTGCAAAATCACTTGATCGAAAGTTTATCCGTATCTCACTTGGTGGTGTACGTGATGAATCCGAGATCCGTGGTCATAGAAGAACCTATGTAGGTGCGATGCCGGGCCGTATCATTCGCGGGATGAGTAAGGCGGGCACCATGAATCCGGTGTTTCTTTTAGATGAAATTGATAAGATGTCATCTGACTTTAGAGGCGATCCGTCATCTGCGATGCTTGAAGTGTTAGATCCAGAGCAAAATCATCATTTTAGCGATCACTATATTGAAGAGACATTTGATTTGTCTCAAGTGTTATTTATCGCTACTGCTAACAATTTAGCAACCATTCCGGGTCCACTTCGTGATAGAATGGAGATTATCACGATTGCAGGGTATACAGAGGTTGAAAAAGCGGAAATTGTGAAAGACCATCTTCTGCCTAAGCAGCTGAAGGAGCATGGATTAAAGAAAGGGAACTTACAGCTTCGTGAAGCAGCGATTTACGATATGATTCGCTATTACACAAGAGAATCAGGGGTTCGTGGATTAGAGCGTCAGCTTGCGGCGATTTGCCGAAAAGCAGCAAGAGCCATTGTGGCTGAAGACCGCAAACGAATCACGGTGACGGAAAAGAACCTATCTGAATATCTCGGTAAAAGACTTTACCGTTATGGACAGGCTGAAACGACAGATCAGGTTGGTGTTGTCACAGGACTTGCGTATACCACAGTAGGCGGAGACACTTTATCCATTGAAGTATCACTCTCGCCGGGGAAAGGTAAGCTTTTGTTAACTGGTAAGCTTGGTGATGTGATGAGAGAATCTGCACAGGCGGCATTCAGTTATATTCGTTCTAAAGCAGATGAACTGAACATTGATCCCAATTTTAATGAAAAGCACGATATTCATATCCATGTTCCAGAGGGGGCGGTTCCAAAGGACGGGCCATCAGCTGGTATTACCATTGCGACGGCTCTTGTATCAGCACTCACAGGACGTCCTGTTTCAAAAGAGGTTGGCATGACAGGAGAGATTACGTTAAGGGGAAGAGTGCTTCCAATTGGCGGATTAAAAGAAAAAGCATTAGGCGCACATCGTGCAGGACTGAAAACGATTATTCTTCCAAAGGACAACGAGAAGGATATTGATGATATTCCTGAAAGTGTGAGAGAAGGACTAACCTTTATTCCTGTCTCACATTTAGATGAGGTGCTTGAGAAAGCGTTAGTAGGAGAGGGAAGATGAAAGTAACAAAATCAGATATCGTCATTAGTGCGGTGAAGCCAGAGCAGTACCCAAGCGGAGGACTGCCTGAGATCGCTCTTGCTGGACGATCAAATGTTGGGAAGTCCTCGTTCATTAACTCATTAATTAACCGTAAAAATTTAGCGCGCACGTCTTCTAAACCAGGAAAGACACAAACACTTAATTTCTACATTATTAATGATATGCTCCACTTTGTAGACGTTCCGGGCTATGGCTTTGCGAAAGTATCAAAAACAGAGCGTGAAGCTTGGGGCAGAATGATCGAAACGTATATTACGATGCGTGAAGAATTAAAAGCAGTGGTGCAAATTGTGGATCTGCGTCATAAACCATCAGTTGATGATGTGAACATGTATGAATTTCTGAAATATTATGGTGTTCCCGTCATCATCATTGCAACAAAGGCGGATAAAATTCCAAAAGGCAAATGGGAAAAACATGCGAAGGTCGTGAAGCAGACGCTCGACATTGACCCATCAGATGAATTAATTCTTTTCTCTTCTGAAACAAAAAAGGGAAAAGATGAAGCCTGGAATGCGATCCTTGCGAAGGTGAACAGCTAAAAGAAAAGGCATCTGTCATGAGCAGATGCCTTTTTATTGTATAAGTTATTTCCTTTTTAAAAATAATAAGAGGAGACTGAATGTAATCAGTACATATGGCCAGTACAATTCAAAGCCGGAAGTAGGGATAGAGAGTGCGCTAAGCTGTTTTGTAATTTGCTGAAAGAAATAAAGGAACAGACCGAGTGCAATTAGAACTACACTTTCTATACGATATTCCTTTTTCTGAGATGATTTCATAAAGAGCGCAAGTCCAACGATGAATACAATCATCGTAAATGTGTCTGGCCAGTGGTCCAATTTCGGCTGAAGAATAAAGTGTAGCGAAAGGCCAGCCATGAGCATACCGATAAACACATGAGAGGTTTCTTGCTCCTTCTTTCCTTGATATAAGAAAGCAAGGCCAAAAAGCAGTACAAGTGTATACCATTTCTCCAGATCTTTCCAGATGTCAAATTGACCTCCTGAGAGAATGGCATAAAGAGCTACAGCCAGCAAAGTGAGCGGCAGCAAAATGGATTTCTTCTTCAAAGATGTCACCTTCTTTTAAGCAGATCATTTGTCCGCACGCGCCAAATCTGGTAAATTGCTTGAAGTGATGATATGGCATGTACGATGTCGAGCATTTTTCTACTATATCACAACATTTTTGAAATCTGTTCACAATT
>NZ_NKHG01000005.1 GCF_002744245.1 Bacillus pumilus
AGATGCGGTCAAACGATTCCAATTGATGCATGGTCTTGCTGCTGATGGCATTTACGGTCCAAAGACTAAAGCAGCCCTCGAAAAGCTATTAAAATAAAAAACTATAGACTTTTGTCTACAGAAAACACGAAACAATTTAGCCCCTGTCCTTAATGGATAGGGGCTTTTTTTATTTGGGTGGAAGAATCTCGATAATAAACATTTTAGGACGGATTTTGAGTGTTAGATCACATATATCATTTGAAAGTGAATAATCTGGATCTGCTTCTTGTAAAGCTTTGCTTAAATCATCTTGACTAAATCCCAAAGTTAAAAATAAAATATAAGCAGCTCCCATCCCTTTTTGAGAAGCTGTAGAATAGTCATCACTTAGAGAAGCAAAATTGATCCCTGTTTGAACAATCCTGATATTATGTAGTCCCGATCAGGATTATCGTTATCTTCTTCTTTAGCTAAAACCTGAACAAAATTATCATCTGTCTCATTAATTTCACGGCTACTATCAAGTCTGGAAAGAGGTTCTTCGATAACGCTCATATCAATACTATCTAAATTCGTATTGTACTCATCAATAAAATCATTTAGTGTAAATCCGAATTCACTCTTTGCTTCGACTGATTCTGTCTTTTCTTCAGCTGTAGCTGTTTGGTTGTCCGCTTTATTTTGTGGTGCACTGTTACATCCTGCTAACACCAAAAATAAAACCAGTAATATTTTTTTCATATCGATCCCCCTCATATTCAAAACACGAACATTTACATTTTAAAACAAATGAGGCGGAGTTTCTATATGGTTTACTTATTTTCCCCAACCAAAGACATTTCAAAACTGGATATTGATGAACGGGCTATGTTGAATATAGGGCGTCATTTGAAATGACATACCCCCAATCATCGACAAAATCAATTATGATGTAAGACACATTAATCCTAGGAACCCGAAAACCCGAAGCTAAGTATTTTGAAGTTTATAAAGGAATGATCTTATTTTGTTTATACATACATTCATTTCACTTCCTTTTATATTCAATTATAACTTATTTTCTTGAAAGTGGGTGACCCACATAAACACCCACAAAAGTAAATAAAGTAAAAAAAGATTACGGCATGTGTTTTTTAAAAACGTTGATATACTAGGCTTTAAACAATGATAAACAACATTGAATAATTCCTTGATAAAAGAGCGTAAGAAATACGGTCTTAAAGGCGCACGTCGCGCACCTCAGTTCTCAAAACGTTAATCAATTTTATATTGTATGGACGTTTGACAAAGGTTTGTTACAGACAAACCATATAATAAAAGCATCAGCATCTTGCTGGTGCTTTTTTATTTGCGCTGCTTTATGTGATTGATCTGGATTTGTCTCACCTGCTTGGAAACATATAAAATATGATCATAGAAAAGTTTCTTTTTAAAAAACGATGTTTATGGAGGATGTCATATGAATCTAACGACAGAAAGGTGTCTCATTCGTACATTTACTGATGATGATTGGCAAGACGTCTATGCATATACGTCTGACGCAGCTGTGATGAAGTATATTCCGGAAGGTGTTTTTTCTAAAGAAGATGCGAAGGAATTTGTTAAAAATAATAGTCTTGAAACAGCCAAGAATTTTGCTGTCCTATTAAAAGAAGATCATACATGCATTGGGCATATCGTGTTTCATCCAAACTTTGGTGATCACACATATGAAATTGGATGGGTCTTCAATCCTAAATACCAAAACAAGGGCTATGCATCTGAAGCGGCTTTTGCTGTACTAAATCATGGTTTTAACACACTGAATCTACATAGGATCATTGCCACTTGCCAGCCTGAAAATATGCCATCGTGGAGAGTGATGGAGAAAATGGGGATGAGGAGAGAGGGGTATTTTAAAAAGTGTATACCACAAGGAAATGAGTGGTGGGATGAGTTTTATTATGCGATCTTACAAGAGGAATGGCTCGTAAAGAAGGATCGATAAGTTTTCATGATATGAAGTGATTCATCATCTCAAATATCCCCCGGCTTTTGTTGTTGATATAATCAGATCAAATAAGCGGAAGAGGGGCGCGGGCATGAGAATCTTTGATGCACATTTTCATATCATTGATTTTGATTTTCCCATTCACGAAAACCAAGGGTATACACCGCCGTGTTATGTGGTGAATGATTATAGGAGAGAGACAGCTGATTTCGGGATTTTAGGTGGAGCGATTGTGTCGGGGTCATTTCAGGGCTTTGACCAAGGCTATTTGTTGAAGGCACTAGATGAAATGGGTCCGGCTTTTTGTGGTGTGACTCAATTACCTTTTACGGCAACCGATGATGAAATTGTTCATTTGGATCAACACGGGGTAAAGGCATTACGTTTTAACGTGAAGCGAGGCGGTTCGGAAGATATATCAAAGCTCGATTACTTTGCGAGAAGGGTGTATGAGCTGGCTGGTTGGCATAGTGAGCTCTATATAGATGCTAAGCACCTGCCTGACATGTCATCTATGCTTGAAAAGCTGCCTGCCATTTCAATTGATCATTTAGGCTTATCGGAAGAAGGATTGCCGCATTTGCTCAAGCTGGTTGAAAAAGGGGCTCGAGTGAAAGCAACAGGTTTTGGACGTGTTGATTTAAACGTCGAACATGCGTTGATGTCTATTTATCAAACGAATCCTGATGCACTGATGTTTGGTACAGACCTTCCATCCACAAGGGCAAAGCGTCCATTTGAACACGGTGATGTTGAGTTGATTCAACAGCTTTTTGATGAAAAAGCAGCTGATAAAATCTTATATGAGAACGCATTCGATTGGTATTTTAACAAAAGATAACAAGCTTTAACTACATAATCATCAAAAAACAGAGGGTTGTCTCCCCTCTGTTTTTAATCACTTCTCCATCGGAAACGCTTTGTACAAGGCTTGGCGTTGCTCTTTTGATTTCACTATTCCTTCTACAAGCTCCTTCTGCCAAAGCTTTGCATTGTCTTTGTACGCCTTAAAAGTGTGAGGCAGCTTCTTTTCCAGCTGCTTTCTTTTGAAAGTGACGGAAGGTTCGTCGCTTGAGTTCATCTTGAGGGTCACCTGCTCTACGTTATCAACAAGAATAAAAAGTGCCATTGCGTTGTATACATACGTTTTTTCGATGGTGGCCTTTTGATCAAACCAGAATGCGTCAAATTGTTCTTCTGTGTAGCCGGCATTTTCTTTTACCCCGTATGTTACGTCTAATGCTTTTCCATCGACGATTTCAAATTCTCGAATGACGTCTCCAGGAAGTTCTGATAAAATTTTGTGAATTGCTGAGTTGTCACCAAGATACGTGTTTTTGTGCTTGGAAAGCTGATTTAAGGATATGTCTTCTATTCCTTTGATGTCGTTCTCTTTCTCGGTGGATTGACTGCTGCATGCGGATAGAATGACTGTCAATAGTAGTAGGATGTACATCCATTTCTTCATTTATTTTGCCCCTTTACCTTTCTTTCTATCTTCAAGTGTCCATATTATCACAATTTTCCATTCCGACAGATCACTGATTTTCCATTTACTGAACTGCATGTTTTGTTCAAAGCAACGAACAATACAAAGAAAAAAGGAGTTCAGTCAATGGCAGAAGTGCTTTCATTTTATCAATTGAAAACAAAACGAGACGTCACGCTTGAAAAGAAGCTTTTGCGTACATTGTCTCTTCAAAGGGTGACGGTCGCTTCGGAGAAATTAACGAAAAATCTCTTTCCGTTTGCGGATGATCCAGCTGGTATTATGAGTGATGGCTGTATTGATTTTGCAATTGAAGCTTTTTTAGCTGGGGGGAGATATGGTGAGTCGAGGAAGAACGGCGAATCGTTTGATGATATGAAGAAGCGGTCATTCCAGGAGGAAAATGATCTGATTGAAGAGCTGGCAGGGTGCTTGCAATCGTGGGGGAATATGTTCCGGATGGAGCAAACAATGTCATCTCTTTACCCATTTGCGAAAGACTTTTTAAGCATGTGGTGGCAGGAAGGCTTTCGTGAATCAGAAAAAAGACACAAGCTTCGGCTGCACTAAGCATATTTCGAGCCCTTGTCCCATATCTATAAAATAATGGCGTATGGGAGGGACAGGGATGAAAAGAAAGCTGAAATGGACAGGGTTTTTAATTGGGTTTATTGTCCTCTTATTCTTATTCAGGTTTCAATTTCTAAATGATGATTCATGGAAATCATGGAATTTGCCGTTAAGCGGGAAGATCATCTATTTAGATCCGGGTCACGGCGGTCCAGATGGCGGGGCTGTAGGGGGAGAGCTGCTTGAAAAAGAGATTGCTCTGGATGTGTCAATGAAGATACGTGACTATTTGCAGGAGCAGGGAGCGCTTGTTCTCATGACCCGAGAGGATGATTCTGATCTATCATCAAAGAATACAAAAGGATATGCCCGTAAGAAAGCGGAGGATTTGAGAAACCGTGTGAAAGCAATCAATGAGTCTGAAGCGGATCTCTATTTAAGCATTCATTTAAATGCGATTCCATCGAACAAATGGAGCGGGGCGCAAACGTTTTTTTACGGAAAGTATGAAGAGAATGAAAAGGCAGCGAAGTTCATTCAAGATGAATTGCGTAACAATCTCGAAAACACAGATCGAAAGGCGAAGCGGATCAATGGCATTTATTTAATGCAAAATGTCACGAAACCAGGAGCCCTTGTAGAAGTCGGTTTCCTCTCTAATCCGAAGGAGGCTAGTCAGCTGGCAACACCTAAGTATCAGGATCAAATTGCTGCCTCCATTTATAAAGGAATTCTGAGATATTTAACAGAGCAAAAAGAGCCGCCTGAATAAGGGGCTTTTTCCTTTTGATCGCAGGCAAACAGGACAGACATTGTAAGGATATGTATGATATACTTGGATTGTAAACGAATTCAATAAAGGGTGAGGTTCTGCTATGATCGGACAAGATGATGTGAGAAAACTAGTTGGGAAGATGGACGAACCTTTCCTTCATATACCGCTTGGTGAGCTAGATGCCATTAAGCAAATCAGCCTAAAGCCTGAAAAAGAGCATGTGAGTCTAAAGGTGGCGATTGCCAAAACAGGCACTGCCGAGCAGATGAAGCTGCAGCAAGACATTGTACAAGCCTTGAAAGCAGCAGGCGCTAATACAGTCGGACTTCGTTTTGAAGAACTGCCTCAGGAAACGCTCGAAAAGTTTATGCCATCACAAGAAGAGGAAGAAAACCTGCTCAACTCTAAAAATCCCCCTGAGTTCTTAGCGATTGCGAGTGGGAAGGGCGGCGTTGGAAAATCAACAGTTTCTGTTAACCTTGCTGTGGCGCTGGCTCGTCTAGGGAAAAAAGTCGGGCTGATTGACGCTGATATTTATGGCTTTAGTGTACCGGATATGATGGGAATCACCGTCAGACCGACAGTAAAAGGGGAAAAAATTATTCCTGTGGAACGCTTTGGCGTCAAAGTGATTTCAATGGGCTTTTTTGTTGAAGAAAATGCACCGGTCATTTGGAGAGGACCGATGCTTGGTAAAATGTTAAATAACTTCTTCCACGAAGTTAAGTGGGGAGAATTAGATTACTTACTATTAGACCTTCCGCCTGGAACGGGAGATGTGGCGCTTGATATTCATACAATGCTTCCTAGCTGTAAGGAAATCATTGTGACAACACCGCATCCAACGGCTGCCTTCGTTGCTGCCAGAGCAGGGGCAATGGCACTGCAAACAGATCACGAGGTGCTTGGGGTCGTTGAGAATATGAGCTATTACGAAAGTAAAAAAACAGGTGAAAAAGAATATGTCTTTGGAAAAGGCGGCGGTGACAAGCTAGCTGAAGAGCTGCGTGTATCGGTCCTTGGCCAAATTCCTTTAAGACAGCCTGATTGGAATGAAGCTGATTTTGCACCGTCAGTCTATGATGCCAGTCATCCAACAGGAGAAGTCTATCAACACATTGCCAATCAAGTGATTGAAGAATTAGCAGTAAAAGCATAATGAAAGCCCGAGTGGATTTTATGCCACTCGGGTGATTTTTAACTGCCGCTTCCTTCACTTCCTTGGTCTTGTGAACCGGAACCACTGCTGCTTTCAGTCGCTGCCTTTTTCAGCTCATCTTCGAATTTCTTCTTAAAAAGAGGGCTGCTTAATGTTTCTGTAATGACTTTTTCTAAGTGCTTTCTGAACTCTTTGGTTTTGACCAGTTCACCATATTTCTTTTCCATCTCAGGATCCTTGAGAATATCCATCATTAGCTGTTGATAGTCAGGGTCCTTCATTAACTGTTTTAACATCTTTTCATGCTGTTGCTGCATGGATTTTGCGAAAGTCTCGGCAAATTTAGAATCCTCAAAGACCTTCTTCCAGAACTCTTTGCCCTTATCAGAAGTAAGTGTTTTCTCTATTGTTTTTTTCACAGTTTGTTCATCCATTACCAAAGCTTCATTCATTGCCTCGTCATTTAATAACTGTTGAATGGCCTTTTTACCGTCATCTGTCTTCAAAATATCGACGACCATTTTCTTCGTTTCGTCATAGTCCATATTAGATGAGGATTGGGTTTTGGGAGCACAAGCTGTTAGTGATAAAAGAAGAAAACAGCTCATTATACGCAAGATGCCTTTTGACATACTGTGGCTCCTTTCGTTACATGTCTTACTTTTAATATGAATGTTTCACGTGAATTTATACATAACAAAAATAGGGGTTGGATCAATTCAATGAAAAGTCGGGATCTAGTTCGTTTTTTCTTCTCTGTGCTAGCTGTTGGAGCGGTGATTACAAGCGTGGTAGGCTTTGCGCTGGAGTGGGGGAAATATCAGAAGCTTTTTGTATCGTTTGAAATTCTAGAGATTGGGTCAGTGTTATTTTGGTTCATTGGTGTAGGGATGATCTTTAGTGTGATTAGTCAGATGGGGTTCGTGGTCTTCTTAACAGTGCACCGATTTGCATTAGAGATTTTCCGGTCACATTCTTTATGGAATACCATTCAGCTGTTTCTTGTGATTTTTGTGCTGTTCGATTTAGCTTATTTGCGATTTTTATTTTTCGGGGAGAATGAATCATTTTTTCCATACTTATGGTTGCCTGTTTTAATCGGGTTGTTTGCATTGATCGTGGCTTATTTTAAACAGCAGCAGTCCTCTAAGAAGACATTTATTTCAGCAATGTTTCTCATGGTCGTCATCACGTCGTTAGAATGGTTCCCGGCGCTAAGAGTCAATGAAGAGGACTGGCTGTATTTAATGCTTTTCCCGCTATTAGGCTGTAATGCTTTTCAGCTGTTAGCTATGCCGTGGTTTTCAAAGACGAAAGCTACTTAACCTCAGTTGATTTTGTTTTTGTATTAGAGATAAGCTCGCCTACCGTGACATTTTTTAAATTCTTTTCTTTTAAGTGTTTCAAGATCGCTGGTAAAGCCTTAGCGGTTTGGGTCGCTGAATCTGAGGCGTGAAGGAGAATAATGTCTCCGCTTTTCATTCGATCATTTACATTTTGAACAATCTGGTCCACGCCCGGGTTCAGCCAATCCTGTGAGTTGATGCTGTAATGTACAACGGTATAGCCGTACTGTGTTGCAATTTTCAATACTGTTTCGTTAAATTGTCCAGTTGGCGGTCTTAATAGTTGAATGTCATCTAGTCCAAGCTTTTGAAAGGTATTTTGTGCTCTGACAAGATCTCGCTTTATTTCGCTTTCCTCAAGCTGGTTATAATTTTTATACGCATAGCCAAGGCTGCCGATTTGATGCCCGTCCTCTCTAATCCGTTTCACGATATCAGGATGGCGCTCAGCCCAAGAAGCAGACAGAAAGAAAGTAGCGTTCTTTATATCGTACTCTCGAAGGACATTTAAAATAGGGACGGCTTTCTCATCTCCCCAGCCAATATTAAAAGTAAGGGAGGCATGTTTTGATGAGGTCTCTCCTTTATAAATCGCTCGTGGTCCATGTTCGGTTTTAAATACAGACAGCGGCGGTGCCTTTTGTACATAAAAAAAGGTTGCGGCTGCAAGGGCCGCTACAAGAATAATGACAACTTGCTTCAGCCGTTTAATAGGCAACACATATAATCGACTCAATTCAAACACTCCTACCTTGTCCAAAGATTGTTACTTGATTGTATGCAGGACAAGGGATTGTCATGCACAATAAAACTATTTCAAAAAAAGTTTTAAAAAGCCGTTGACCGATAGAATGTTTTCGTGATATATTATTAATCGTCGCTGACACACAGTGACAAACACAAAACGCTTCGGGAAATAAACTTGAAAAAAGTTGTTGACATAAGATGAAGCGTAATGTTATATTATTAAAGCCCCTAAGAACGGCGAAG